>NZ_JABXKQ010000139.1 GCF_017114945.1 Nostoc sp. JL34 | reverse complement strand
CGATCCCATACGTTGGCGCTTTCGCGACGTTGTAAGGTTGTTGTCATTGTTTTATGATTGCGGTTATTTATGAATCAGGCGGTTTTGTTTTTGCCTGTGAAACTACTTTACACTGCTTTACATTTTTTAATCAACTTTTGTTACTACAGTAAACCTGATACTAGTTATCAGGTTTGCTTATTAAAGAGTCATAGTTTAGTGTTTGTGGATGTTCCAAATATATAGAACACAGAATTTAGATATATTTACTCTGGTGTTAGCGCTGAAAAGATAAAATAGATAAGGAACATTGTTGTTGTCGACTCTGAATAAAGAGTTGATATGGATTACTACCAAAATTAGGAGGGAAGGTGTGACATGACAATTACTTTAAATCACACCATAGTGCCTGTACATGACAAACAAGCATCGGCGAGGTTCTTTGCAAAAATTTTTGGTTTAGAAGTCAAGCTTCCCGTTGGTTACTTCGCTGCTGTGCATATAAATGATGCATTAACGCTCGACTTCGCTGACGCTGAAGCGTTCGAGCCACATCATTATGCGTTCCATGTCAGTGATGAAGAATTTGATGCAATTTTTGCACGCGTTAAAGAAGCAGGTATTGAATACAGTAGCGACCCCATGCATCAGAATAAAGGACAAATTAACCACAGAAAGGAAGGTCGTGGCTTCTATTTCTATGACCCCGATGGTCACAACTTAGAATTGTTAACCCGTGCATAGATTTTTGACATCAGGTCAATGCATTACTTCTTGACTAAAAAATATGCTGTGGCATAGTCCGGTAATTGGCTGATATTCTGCCCAAATTCTGTTTTATTCTTAAAAATACCTGCCAAAAAATCGAGCTGATAAAGATTGGGTAAAAATGCTCCGCCTGTATCGGCGATGACTCCCATTTGTAGATGTTTGCGCCCACCCTGAGTATGCTCAATCACAACCACCTTACCTAAACCGATATTCAAAACATCTCCAGCAAAAGTAACTCCGGGTTTGATAGAAATTTTTGCATCTATTTTGTACCCATAGCCTTTAATAGCATCAACTTCTCTAAAATACCAATAACGCTTTTGTGCTGTTGCCTTTAATCCGCGGATATAAGCCATTCCATTGTTTCTATCTACATTAAAAAATACTTTATAACCATCTGTAAAATTAATTAGAATTGTTCCTTCCATAATTGCTTCTTCTAAGCCATTTCTGGTTAGATAAGCAAGAGTTGTAACTTTTCCAAATTCTCGGCCACCTGGTTCATAAATACCAGATAAAACATCTTGCTTTGTGTATCGAGTATAGAACTTATCGTTATTAGAGTTATCTTTTAAGCTATAAATTGGTATATTAAAAGTAGAGGTTTTCTTGCGGGAACCAGGGTGAGTAAATACAGCATATTTGGTAATTCGCAATTGTTTTTGCTGTTTACTTTTGGGGTTATAGGCAGACCATTTAATGACTCGAAAATTGGTATTAATAAATTTAGAGTCTTGTAAACGAGTAGTCCGATTATTAGCAATATCCTCCTTTAAAACAGCAATCATGAAATCCAAGGTTTTGAGGACATCTGGTACAGTAACTCCTTGAGTAGCAAGAACTCCTGCACGCATAATATCTGGGTCTTCTGAAGCATAATCTTGAAAATATTTTCTAGTATTAACGAGAACAGCTAATAAATCTCCTTGATTGAATTTAACCTTACTATTTGGGAGTTTTCCTGGAGTAGCAATCTGGCTGCCATTAATGTTAAATTTATATTTTTTGAACTCATCAACAACTGGATAGGATGCAGATTCGGCTAACAAATTCTGTCGAGATGAAAAAGCATTTTGAAACCTTGAGTTAAGTTGATCGGCAGCTTGATTTGAGGTCAGAGAAATCTTTGATTGAAGTAGGGCAGAATTTTCTTGTTGAGTAAATGACTGATTTTGTTGAGCTATTTGTTTAGTTTTTGAGTGGGTATATAGATAGCTACTTACTAAACTGACAAGTAATAAAGCAGCACAACCCACTGGAAAGCGAAGTTTTTTGCTAAATAACATATTCATAACTTGGAAAATAAATGTCTAATGCTCAATAATCAACGTGGTGTTTCTATCACCTCACGCACTAACTGCGCCAACTTTTCGGCACTATCAGGAACTGCGATCGCCTTTGTTTTTTCCCTCATTTTTGCTAACTCTTGCGGTGACTGCAATAAATTCAACACATAACTTTGCAATGCTTCAGTCGTCAACTCTGATTGCTTCAAAGTTAACGCTGCACCCGATGAAGTAAATACGTCTGCATTGTAAGATTGATGGTCTTCTGCGGCAAAGGGGTAAGGAATCAAAATCGCTGGCGTTCCACATACTGCTAATTCTGTCAAACTACCTGCACCAGAACGACTAATAGCAAGAGTTGCTCGTTGCAACAATGCCGCCATATTGTTGTAAAAAGCTAAGGCTATGTACTGTGGATGTTTGAGACTATCTGCTTCTGGATCGCGATCGCCAGTTAAATGTACTACATAAATACCAGCATCAAACCAAGCTTTTGCAGATTCGCGCACCAACTTATTTACTGCAACTGCACCCTGGCTACCGCCAAAAACAACAATTAAAGGCACACCATCAGGAATAGCTAAATCCAGTGGTGCATTTATTGCCCCATCCAGAAATTGCTCTCTTACGGGAGTGCCAACACAGACATTTTTAGCACGGGGTAAATACTTAGCAGCTACTTCAAATCCCAAGGCTACCGCACTACACCAAGGCCCAAAAAAGCGAGTTACTTTACCTGGTAAGGCGTTAGATTCGTGGAAAATCACGGGTAAACCGAGAGAACGCGCCGCAATCACGGCTGGGCCAGCAATGTAACCCCCCGTAGTAAACACCCCTTGAAAATTTCCCTGTTTGAGAATTCGTCTGACTTCCAGAATCGAAAGGGCGAGTTTACCCAAAATGCGAATCGAGGAGAGTCCAAACCCTTGCTGAAACCCTTCAACTGCAATAGTATTCAAGGGATACTGTTTGGGGACAAGTTGAGTTTCTAGCCGATCGGGTACTCCCAGCCATTCTATTTGATAATCTGGAAGTTTTTGGGCCAGGGCGATCGCTGGAAACAAGTGTCCACCAGTCCCACTGGCAGCTATTAATAATCGTATCGGTGCGTTTGCCATCAAACCTCTACCGTTTAGCGTCTAGCTTAACTAAGATAAAACAATTTGCTTACTTTCTCTAATCAAATCAGTAAACTCTTACCAATGACCAACATTATTACCGCCTTAGTGAGACGCCAACTGCGATTTCCAGCAAATATCTGGCTGGTTACATTCCTGCTAACCATTGGTTTAACAAGTGGTTGGCAACGCACTTCAGCGACGACACCACAGCTATTATCCCAAGCTGGTACACCCCAAAATGCACCAGCCGATCTGAAAAATCTGTTGACACAAGTTGATACCGCCGCTAGTCGGGGCGATGTCAAAGGGGTGTTGCAATTCTACAGTCCCAATTTCACTCATGGGGATGGATTAAACCTCCAAACCCTAGAAAAATCTTTGACTTCACTTTGGCAACGATATCCCAAATTGCAATACAGTACGAAACTACTATCTTCAAAACCTGAAGGCAATGCGATTATTGCCGAAACAGAAACGAAGATAACTGGCTTACCCTCTGGTAATGCTAATAAGTTGGCTCTCAACGCGACGATTAAATCACGTCAGCGCATTGAAGGCGGAAAAATCGTCCGCCAAGACATTTTGTCAGAACGCACCTTACTTACGTCTGGCAGCAAGCCACCCCAAATTGATATTAAATTACCACAGCAGGTACAAGTTGGCCAGAAGTATAATTTTGATGTGATCGTCCAAGAGCCACTTGGTGAGGATTTTCTACTAGGAACGGCGCTAGAGGAAACTATCCAACCAGATAAATTTCTCAACCCTACACCTGTGGATTTGGAATTACTGACATCTGGTGGACTATTTAAAGTTGGACAAGCACCATCTACTCCTGGTAGCCAATGGGTTTCTGCTGTGATCCTGCGGGGTAATGGGATGACGATGGTAACTCAGCGTCTGCAAGTGGTGAAGAAGTAGTTAGGAGTTAGGAGTTATCGACCGACTGATGATAAATTATGAACGATGAAACTTGTGCTAATTCGTAATTCATAACTGTTAAGTCCTCACTCCTAACTATCCTAATGACTTCCCTACAAAATCAAATCATTTTGATTACTGGTGCAAGCAGTGGTATTGGTACTGCTTGCGCGAGAATCTTCGCTGGTGCGGGTGCAAAACTGATTTTAGCGGCACGACGGTTAGAGCGTTTGCAGCAGCTAGCAGATACTCTCAGTAAAGATTTTAGTACTGAAATTCATTTATTACAGCTAGATGTGCGCGATCGCAGCGCTGTTGAATCTACCATTGCGACTCTACCTTCTGCCTGGTCTGAAATCGACATTCTCATTAATAATGCTGGTCTAAGTCGCGGTTTAGACAAGTTGCATGAAGGCAGCTTTCAAGACTGGGAAGACATGATTGATACTAACGTTAAGGGTTTACTTTATCTATCTCGCTATGTTATTCCGGGAATGGTGAGTCGCGATCGCGGTCATGTGGTAAATTTAGGTTCCATTGCTGGACATCAAACCTATCCTGGTGGCAATGTCTACTGTGCTACCAAAGCTGCTGTAAGAGCCATTTCTGAAGGTTTAAAACAAGACCTGTTGGGAACGCGAGTCCGTGTAACTTCCGTTGACCCTGGGATGGTAGAAACGGAATTTAGCGAGGTGCGCTTTCACGGAGATACTGAACGCGCCAGTAAAGTCTACCAGGGAGTTACACCCCTAACAGCAGATGATGTGGCTGATGTGATATTTTTCTGCGTGACGCGATCGCCCCATGTCAATATTAATGAAGTTGTGCTGATGCCTGTTGACCAAGCCAGCGCTACCCTAGTTAATCGGCGAACATAAAATTAACCCATATATCGCGTAGCGTGTCGGAGACAAAAGTTTGTAGCAAGATCCCGCAGAGGGCGGCAGCTACCCGGCGATAGCGCAACGTTTCGTAGAGATATCTGCTCCGCTTTCCCGTACTCCTGCCATTACTGTTTACATTAGGATCAAAGCGCGATTCTCCTGTGGAAAGGCTGCGCGATCGCGTACAGAATATTTACAGTATTGCTAAAAATTATGGATAATTTCCCAGTGGTCGCTCAAGCAGATGCATCCTTACCAAATTACACTCAGGAAAATATACTTCTAGTGCAGTCAGCAGTTGGCTCGAATTCACCACCGCAGGAAAAGGTAGGAACTGACTTTGACTCTCGCATGATGCTGCGGTGTTTGGAACTTGCTCGCCGTGCTTTAGGGCGCACTTCGCCAAATCCGTTAGTGGGAGCGGTGATTGTCCAGGATGGTGAGATTGTCGGGGAAGGGTTTCATCCTCGTGCAGGTGAGCCTCATGCAGAAGTGTTTGCCTTAAAAGCAGCAGGCGATCGCTCTCGTGGTGCAACAATCTATGTCAGCCTCGAACCTTGCAATCACTACGGACGGACTCCCCCTTGTTCGGAAGGATTGATCCAAGCAGGGGTGGCAAAAGTGGTGGTGGGTATGGTTGATCCCAATCCACTGGTAGCTGGAGGTGGTATTGCCCGTTTACGTGCAGCGGGGATCGAAGTGTTGGTAGGAGTAGAAGAGTCAGCTTGCCGTCAGCTAAATGAAGCTTTTGTGCATCGCATTCTCTACAAGCGGCCTTTGGGAATTTTAAAATATGCCATGACTTTAGATGGCAAAATCGCTACTAGCTCTGGTCATAGCGCCTGGGTGACAAGCCAAGATGCCCGCAGTGAAGTACATCAGCTGCGAGCGGCTTGTGATGCCATAATTGTCGGTGGTAATACAGTCCGACAGGATAATCCTTACTTAACCAGCCATCAGGTGGGGGTACATAATCCCCTGCGGGTGGTGATGAGTCGCCATCTCAACTTACCGGAAAGTGCCCATCTCTGGCAAACTGCGGATGCTCCAACTTTGGTGTTGACAGAAGAGGGTGCTAACCCCGATTTCCAAGAACTGTTGCGAAAACTTGGGGTAGAGGTAGTGAAATTAACATCACTTACACCAGATAAGGCGATGGCGTACTTATATGAGCGGGGTTTTTGTAGCGTATTGTGGGAGTGTGGTGGTACTTTAGCTGCTAGTGCGATCGCTCAAGGAGCAGTGCAAAAAGTTCTGGCATTTATCGCCCCCAAAATTATTGGTGGTAGCATTGCTCCCACACCAGTGGGTGATTTAGGTTTTACTACCATGACTGAGGCATTGTCTCTAGAACGTGTTCGTTGGCGTGTAGTAGGCTCTGACTGCTTAGTAGAAGGTTATTTTCCCCAAAAGCCAATAGCCAATAGTAATAACACTTGACCATCAATCAATTCATCGTGATATCGCTCATGAACACTGGCGTTCATGAGCGATATCACGTATAAGGGCTAGCCGAGATTGAATATAGTGGCACAGATAATCAGTTTCGTTAGAATCTAACAACACTTGCGTTTCTGTTTGTTTCACTAACCACTGCACCAAGCTAGCATCATCCAGTTGTAAAAGGAGTTTGGCTTGAGCGGTTTCAACCACTGACCAAAGCTGACGCATAATTGTAGGAGTCATCAGACCTCAATTGAATAATTTAGCTTTGCTGTCTTCAGATTACACAATTTTGATCGCAATTTACGACATGAATGTAGAAGCTGAGACAAGTATTATTAAAAACTTAATAATGGGATTTATAACTTTATGAAGATTAAGAATTTGAAACTCAGTTTGAAAATGGGCATGGGGAATTGGGCATGGGAAAGACCGATTTTCATGGGTTTAGATTGTAAAACCTAGAAAACAAATGCACTGATTCTAAAAATTGAGTTTTTGTGCTTGGGAAGACTGAAATTGTCTTGATTGTAGCCCAACAAAGTCAGTTTCATAAGCACTATATTGAATACTGAATCTGTCTTGTATGATACAAAAATTTAAATTTTGAGAATGATGTTTCTCAGGGGTTAACACTGTTTGGCTGTAGATGGACTCACAAAATCATGTAAATCTACATCCCAGATGCTGATGTAGATAAAATCACATTCTTGGCGGATAATCTGACCTTTAACTGAGCCATTCTTAAAACTAAAATTATCAGATTGGCGCTGTTGTACTTGTTTGAGTCCCTGCTTAATTTCTTCAGTAGCTTGCCCACTTAACATTCCATTCAAGGTAGCCTCCATTACCTGCGGATCTACCGATTGAGCAAAAGATACCTCAGTTTGACGCAACACTTTAGAATTACGATCAAATAAATAGCCAAGGTCAATTTTGTTTGGCACTAGTTTGTAAACGACAGCACGAGTTTTGCCCCATGCGCCTCTTAAATCTTGATTTGGTTTGCCGAGGGTAGCTTCTACGGCGCTTCTTGATGTACCTGTAGGAAATGCGGGAACGCTTTGCCTGCTGGTTGTGGCAGCTAATTTACTGGGCGGCTGATCGTTGTTTTGTGGAGTGGGAACTGCACTCGTCTCATTCTTTGGTTCTGGCTGTGGTGTGGATAGTGCTACTGGTGCTGGAGTATCTGAAGTTAAAGGCTCTTGTTTTGGCCGTGGGATCAATACAACTGGGGGATTAGAGGTTGGTAAAGGATCGGGAATTACTGGCTGTCGTCTAGGAATAACTGGGACTGGAGAAGTTTGGGAAGAAACGGGCGGTTCGCTAGATGCAGGAGTTGGAAAAGATTCTGGCGATTGCGTGGGATTTGTAGCAATGGTTGTTTCTGGTTGTTGCTGACGAATGATGCTAGGAATTGCTACTGCCCCAATCAAGCCGCCTATGAGCAAACTACCAACAATCACAGCAGGTTTTTGCCAGTTTCCAGGAGGGGAATACCCAGGAATCGCAGAATTTTTTTGTGGGGAATATAATGGCTGGGTTTGTCGAGTCGATGTAGCAGTGGAAGAAAAAATGACTGTGGAAGTATTTGCAACTGACTCAGGAGGTATATTACTAGCAGACTGCAAGGCATGTAGCATTTTACTGGCAGTGCTGTAGCGATCGCCAGCATGAGGCTTAATTGCCTGATTAAGTACCCCTGCCAATTGGGAAGAGACGTGAGAGGCGTGATTTTGCCAAAGTATTTCCCCAGTTTTCAGATCAGTTACTAGTTCTTGCGGGTGTTTGCCAGTCAGCAGATAAATTGCTGTTAAACCTAAGCTGTAGATATCAGTGGCGTAAACTGGGCGGCCAACGGCTTGTTCGCTAGGCATATATCCAGGCGTACCAATGACGAGCGATCGCGTGGGGTATCCTGGAGAATTCACCACTGAACGGATTGTTTCTTTGACTGCACCAAAATCAATCAAAACTGGCTTGCTATCAACAGAACGCAAAATTATGTTATCTGGCTTGATATCGCGGTGAATAATGCCTTTACTGTGGACATAATCTAAGACTGAAAGCAGACTCAAGAGAATTTGCCGAACAGCAGTTTCACTCTCAAATCCTTTGGCTTCGACAATTTTTGTCAGGGTTTGGCCGTGAATCCATTCTTGGACGAGGTAAAACTGCCCGTTCTCAGAAAAGTAGGCGTAGAGTTTAGGAATTTGATGACTACTTTCACCCAAATACTCCAAGGTTGCAGCTTCCCGTTCAAACCTTTGTTGGATAAGTTGGTAGGTTTGCGGGTCATTATTGGTTATCGGTTTTAGTTGCTTAATCACACAGCGGCGGCGAGAAGGCATGTGGACATCTTCTGCTAGAAAGGTTTCGCCAAACCCACCAGCGCCGATTATCTGGATAATTTGATAGCGATTGTTCAGCAGGGTTATTGTCATGAAAAATTACAAGTGTAGAGACCCAGTGCGGAGCCGGAAATTTCCTGTCTTCTCCAGGCTTGTCGTCAGACATCGCCCTTTCCAAATGTACATCAGATAAGTTGATGAGTTATGGACATTGAATTGAGAATGCCATTCGTTCCCAATACCAATTAAGGAAAATTCAGGGTTTTAAACTCAAAGAGGTGGGTAAAGCTTTGTGTAAACGCGGTTTCTAACTGCCGATTTAACTTTGAGAAAGAATATTTTTCTATTTCGACCCTTTTTTGCGGTGACATTTGCGTAAAAGCGTAGCGTTTTTAGTACAAGTCAACGCATTAACGATGCAAGTCAACGCATTAACGATGCGAGTCAATGCATTAACGATGCAAGTCAACGCATTAACAATGCAAGTCAACGCATTAACAATGCAAGTCAATGCATTAACAATGCAAGTCAACGCATTAACGATGCAAGTCAACGCATTAACGATACAAGTCAATGTATTGGCATTGCAGAGTCTTGTCAAATTTAATATCGCTACGAGTGAATGAAATGCTGTACTAAGTGAACTCTATAGTCTCAACAAACTCTAAAATACTCTCCTTGATGTCTTCGGCTTCTTCTTCAACAGAATCGGGAGTTTCGCCGTTGATAAAGCTGTGCTGACTACTAACTATATACAAAAATTCACCACTGATAAAGGTAAGCAGCCCCCGATACGCATCTAATCTGATCGCAGTTCCATTATTTTCTTGCTTAGAAATCGTCGAACCTTTGGGCATATCGATTAACACGTAGTAAGCGCCTCGCAAAGTGTCTTTCAGATATTCGGTATACTCCACAGAAGCATCTGGTACATTGGCGAAAATCGCTTGGGGTACATACTTGTCTACTAAGATTGTTTGTAAATATTCTTCTTGTCCAACAGACTCCAGTTCTTCTAACTGTTCCAGGGGGAAAGGATAATAATCGATTCTCAGCAAAGTACCGATGTCATCAGAAAAGCCAACTACTCCTTCCTGGCTTTGAATTCTACCTCCCTGCTGGGGATCAACCGGAATCTGCACAGTAAAGTTACCTAAGGGAGATTGATATGTCTGTTGACTAAAATCTTCTATGACTACTGTTTCATCATCATCGTCGTCTGCATATTCTTCATCTTCTGCTTCTTTAAAGGCTGCAATTACCTCTTTGATGATTTCCTCTGCTTCTTCATCCTCAAGTTCCAAAGCCGCTTGTAGCTTTTTGAGGTAGGCTTGTTTTGATTTGGGGATGGCGAGTTCATCGTCTAAAAGCACTATTACCCCAGCAGCAAAACCATCCAGCACTAATTCATCTGAAAGAGATACTTTGGCGACATTAAACAGGGGCCCAATTCCCTCTTCTTCGGCAATGCCTATGAGTCTATCAACTATTTCTGCGATTTCATCTTCTGAGTATTCCTCGAAAACCTCGAATTCCCAGAGGATACCCGCTAAACTTTCTGCATCTATAACTTCAATCGATGAATCAGCGATCGCAGTGACAGTTGCGATCGCCGCCACCGCTTCCTCTGGACTTAGTGATTCCTCTGATGTCTTTGATGAGTTAAAAACCTTGTCATATTTTGTCATAATTGCTACCTAAATTAATTCTTTGATAGTAATAACAGATTGAAAGTGACAATGGTCAGTTTACCTTACTCAGTGTTGAATGCTGAGTCCAGAAAAAGTATTCAGCACAGATGCACTTGGTAAGAGCAAGGCTCCTTATGGGTGGTCTTTTAACTCTCAGCCAAGGCACTTTTAACTCAGCACTCTCGATCAATGGAGCGAATATTCTAGAGAAAAAGCGGGCTAAGACGTGGTTTACTCAGTATTGCTCAGGTGTAACAAAACCTTGTTGACAGCTAATTTCTAGCGCTAGTTAAGCCTTGCTGTCATCCAGCTGCACAAACTGCTGACTTCCTCTCTAATGATTTAAGACATACTCCGAAGCACTCAACGATATTTTTGTAAAAACTTGAATCTAATCAGTAACGTTGGTGTCTTTACTCTCCCCAGGATGCCTGATATTTCGTTTCAACATTGTCCAGGTTTTCATATTAATCCAAATGACCGCTAATCGAGTCTTTCAAATGGTAGTAATTGACAAGATGAACTCGATCGAGTTTGCATTCCATTGAGTTGTTAACCAGGTGTTGACTTTGTAGTACAAATTCTGATTTCACACCGAAAGAGTTAACGTGTTCTAAAATTCGTTCTCGAATATACACTGAAACACGAGCTAGGCTCAATATTTACCGCAGTCAACTTAACTAAAATATTGTAAATTTTTGTTGTCAAGTAAGAATCGTTAATAACTGCTGTATTCCTTTATTTTTATCCTCTAGCAAATGAATTATGTCTACCGATAGAATTATAAACTAGCTAGCGATAGATACCTACATCGTGCGCAGGATGTCAAAATACCGAAGCTTGTAACGATACACAATACTCGAAACGTTGTAGTCTACAAGTTATGAATTACATTAAATTTTGAGTTCTTTTATGGTACAAACCCCTCCATCTCAGTTTTCACCAGATCAATATAAAGTTGATTCTGCACAAGAAAAAGTAGACGCTATTATAGAAACACCACCATCAGAAACTGAGATTGACCTAGAGTTTCTTTACACCAGAGATATTGAATTTCGTCAGGAAACCATTTATTTTCTTGTGGTCGATCGCTTTTATGATGGCGATCTAGATAACAGCGAAGGTGCGAACTCAGAACTGTACGATCCAACTAGAAAAGATTGGGGTAAGTACTGGGGTGGCGACTTGCAAGGTGTCATCGATAAATTAGATTATCTCAAAAACATGGGAGTGACAGCCCTTTGGTTAACTCCACTCTTCGAGCAAGTTGAAGAGTTATTTGTTGGCAATGCAGCTTTACATGGCTATTGGACAAAAGACTTTAAGCGGATTAATCCTCGCTACATTGCTGATGGAGAGAACCCTTCTTTAAACGCTACTCAAGAAGAAAAAAATACCACCTTTGATCGGTTAATTACAGAACTGCACAAGCGGAATATGAAGCTGGTGCTAGATATTGTCTGCAACCATAGCAGTCCTGATACCAGCGGTAGCAAAGGCGAATTATATGACGATGGCGTCAAAATTGCTGATTTCAATGATGATGTCAATCATTGGTATCACCATTATGGGGAAGTGCAAAACTGGGAAGACGATTGGCAAGTACAGAACTGTGAACTATCTGGTCTAGCAACCTTTAATGAGAACAATACTGAATATCGTGAGTATATCAAGTCAGCAATTAAACAATGGCTAGACCGGGGTGTAGATGCACTGCGGGTGGATACTGTCAAGCACATGCCCATTTGGTTTTGGCAAGAATTCACTGGGGATATGAGCAATCACAAACCAGATGTCTTTATTTTTGGTGAATGGATTTACAGTAATCCTAGTGACGATCGCTCGGTGGAATTTGTTAACCACTCAGGCATGACACTTCTAGACTTTGGTTTGTGTGTGGCAATTCGAGCCGCACTGGGGCAAGGTTCAGAAATGGGATTCCAGACAATTCAATATATTTTTGACCAGGATTATCGCTACAACGGGGCAGCAGAACTAGTTACCTTCATCGATAACCATGATATGTGCCGCTTCCAATCGCTGAACCCCGATCCAGCAATGTTGAAGGTAGCGATCGCCTTAATTATGACATCTCGCGGTATCCCTTGCATTTACTACGGTACAGAACAGTATCTGCATGACGACACCGATGGCGGTAACGACCCATATAACCGCCCAATGATGGAAAATTGGGATACAGAGAGTGAGATTTATCGTTGCATCAGGCTGCTTTCAGGCTTACGGCGACTGAATCCAGCCGTGTCAATGGGTAGCCATTGGCAAAAATATCTCACCCCTGATATTTACTGTTATGTGCGTCGCTATCGTGACTCCCTGTGTTTTGTAGCTTTAAACCGGGGAGGAGAAGTCACCTTACCAGAAGTAGAAACAGAATTACCCGATGGGGAACATACCTGCGTAGTGACTCGCAATAAGTATGAAGTGAAAGACGGCAAGATTTATGACTTAGTACTAGAGGAACGGGGAGTAATTGTTTTCAGCCATGTTGGCGAACGAATCAAAGCACAGACAATTGTCCGCGTCCAACTCAATGGCGTAGATACCCAACCCGGTGAAATCATTGTGGTGACAGGAGATTGCCCTGAGTTGGGTAACTGGGATATCAGCAAAGCATATCCTTTAGAGTACATCAACTCGAATACCTGGTCTGCTGAGATTCCCTTTGATGAGAGTACTGGTAAGCTGATTGCTTATAAATATGCCATGTGGCGAGAAGGGCGATCGCCTCTGCGCGAAAATCTGGTAAATCGCCGTTGGGTGATTGCTAAAGAAGGTACTGTTAAATGGCGTGATACCTGGGCATCGGGAAGAGAATCTTAGAAATATAGAATGAGGTAGAGTGAAGGATTAAAGTTTTGCTTCTTCACTCTTCATTATTTCTGAATTTTAAGTAATAAAAGATACATAAATAAGGATATGTAACCGCACTATGCACCATAGTGTAGTAGTTAAATTATTTGTGGGCAACATTGGGCGAAAATATGATAAATGTCGCTGAAAGCAGAGGGGGTAACTGTTGATGAGTAAAGGAACAATAAGAAGCGACAGTTATTGCCAGTGAACTCTCTAGCGTGGGCTTTCAAGTTGAAACAATATCTGCTATAGAAGGATCATGTAGCATTCATTGTCCACAAACCAAGATTATAAATACCTGATCTCAAATCCAATATCTAATTTTTTTGCTATGGTGATCCCAAAGGAATTGTTAAATGCTAACGAGGGATAAATTAAGTGATTATTCAATAAAATCAGTATATTTTAATGCAAATATATCTAGATTGTTTATCTATAAAGTGCAATCTATTTTGTTACTTATTGGGTTGGGCAATACGCGTTTCAATATCTTCCAATGTTTGTAACAATAAACGAGTTGCCTGCAATTTCCAACCCCATTTTTGAATTCTGTAAGCTAATAGAGTCCCAACTACAGACGCTAACAAGCCGATTGGTTGATTTAAAGAAATTCCCAGTAACAAACCCAATCCAGCAATTCCCCAAAATGGTAAGGCTACTGCTTGTCTTTGTTCTTCCACAACTTGGGTAATTATATTAGATTTCATAGTAGCAAGTAATGCCTCTTTGACTTGCTGCTGTTCTGTTGCCGACACTGTTAAACCTATTTTACGGCGGAGTTTTTCCATTTTACGGGCATCAGTGCTGTATTCAGTTAGCTCATCTTCTGCCATTTTCAGGAGTCGTTCTAGTTGCACCATCGTGTATTACATTTGGTATTTTGATAAAGTCATTAAACCGAATAATTGTTAATTTTTATTGACTATAGTCTTGCATTTTATTGCCAAATCTCAAACCACTCGACAGAACCAAAAATCTCAAGTTGAATATGGGAAAAATATAGTAGCAATTATCCACTTACAAATTGAGTATAAACTTAAAAGGTAATATTTATGACCACAGTATCTAAAAGCACTTTATCTCTATCTGCCCAAGAGCGATCGCTCATTCTCTGGTTTGATGAAATTGGCATTGCTGATATCCCTGTAGTTGGTGGTAAAAATGCCTCACTGGGGGAAATGATTCAACAGCTAACGCCCAAAGGTATTAATGTTCCCACAGGATTTGCCACCACTGCTTACGCTTATCGTCATTTCATTGAATCGGCGGGGTTAGAAGCAAAGCTACGCAAACTCTTTGCTGACTTGGATGTTGAGGATGTCAAAAATTTACGAGAACGGGGAAAAAAAGCGCGATCGCTACTAATCCACACTCCATTTCCTGTAGAATTGCGGGAGGCGATCGCCACAGCATACCATAGTCTCTCTGAACGATATCATGCAGAGACAGATGTTGCAGTCCGTTCTAGCGCCACTGCTGAAGACTTACCCGATGCTAGTTTTGCTGGACAGCAGGAAACTTACCTCAATGTTGTCGGTGCTGAGGGAGTTTTAGCAGCTTGTCATAAATGCTTTGCTTCCCTATTTACTGATCGCGCCATTTCTTATCGTCATACCAAGGGATTTGACCACTTTAGCATTGCCCTTGCCGTTGGTGTGCAAAAAATGGTGCGCTCTGACTTAGCAACCTCTGGGGTGATGTTCTCCATTGATACAGAAACCGGCTTTAAGGATGCAGCACTAATTACAGCCGCCTACGGTTTAGGTGAAAATGTTGTCCAGGGGTCTGTAAATCCCGATGAATATTATGTTTTTAAACCAACTTTAAAAGCTGGTTTCCGCCCAATTATCGATAAAAAATTGGGCAGTAAAGAACTAAAAATGATCTATGATGACGGCTCAAAATTTACGAAAAATGTTTCGGTTTCAGCCAGCGAAAGAGGCAAATTTGCCCTGAGTGATGAAGAGATTTTACAACTAGCAAATTGGGCGTGTTTAATTGAAGACCATTATTCCCAAGTCCACGGCATATTCACTCCAATGGATATTGAGTGGGCAAAAGATGGCATTACTAACCAACTTTTTATTGTGCAAGCGCGTCCCGAAACCGTCCAGTCGCAGAAGACGGGAAATGTGCTGCGGAGTTATCGGTTGGTATTAGAGACTGGAGACTGGGGACTGGGGACTGGGGAAAAATCTTCCCAATCCCCACTCACCACTCCCGAATCCCTCATCCCTCTAGTTACGGGACGTGCGATTGGGGAAGCGATTAGTCAAGGAAAAGCACGCCTAATTTTAGATGTTCGCAAACTCGATCAGTTCCAAGCTGGGGAAGTTTTGGTGACAGAGAGAACTGACCCTGATTGGGAACCAATTATGAAACGCGCCAGTGCAATTGTCACTAATTCTGGAGGCCGCACCTGCCATGCAGCAATTATTGCGCGAGAATTGGGTGTAGCTGCGATCGTGGGATGCGGCAATGCTACAGAAATCTTAAAACCTGGTCAAGAGGTAACAATTTCTTGCGCTGAAGGGGAAGAGGGAAAAGTTTACGCAGGCTTATTACCTTTTGAAGTGAAAGAAGTTCCCTTAGAGAACTTACCCCGCACCCGGACTCAAATTTTAATGAATGTGGGTAATCCCCAAGAAGCATTAAGTTTATCAGCAATTCCCAACGATGGCGTCGGTTTAGCGCGGACAGAATTTATTATTGCTAACCAAATCCAAATTCATCCAATGGCGTTGATTCATTATGACTTGTTAAAAGATGAATTTGTAAAAGCTAAAATCGCGGAAATTACCTCACTTTACGACGATAAACCCCAGTATTTTGTAGATAAATTAGCCCAAGGTATAGGTAGAATTGCAGCGGCATTTTATCCCAAACCAGTGATTGTCCGAATGTCAGATTTCAAAAGTAATGAATATGCCAACTTATTAGGTGGGCGACAGTTTGAACCCCATGAAGAAAACCCAATGTTGGGTTGGCGAGGAGCGGCGCGTTACTAT
This sequence comes from Nostoc sp. JL34, assembly GCF_017114945.1. Classification (GTDB taxonomy): domain Bacteria; phylum Cyanobacteriota; class Cyanobacteriia; order Cyanobacteriales; family Nostocaceae; genus Nostoc. Next base: position 46,123 of record NZ_JABXKQ010000139.1, on the reverse strand, counting down.
GATGAAGGCTACAGAGAAGCTTTTGCCTTAGAATGTCATGCTATCAAACGGGTAAGGGAAGAAATGGGTTTAACGAATGTTATTCCAATGATTCCTTTTTGTCGCACTCCCGATGAAGGGCGTTTAGTTTTGGCAGAGATGGCAAAAAATGGTTTAAAGCAAGGTGTTGATGACTTGCAGGTTTATGTGATGTGCGAGTTGCCCAACAATGTGATTATGGCTGAGGAGTTTGCTGAGGTATTTGATGGCTTCTCCATTGGTTCTAATGACCTAACTCAGTTGACATTGGGGTTAGATAGAGATTCGGCGTTGGTGGCCCGGTTATTTGATGAACGTAGCCAGGGTGTGAAGCGAATGGTGAAAATGGCCATAGAAGCGGCGAAAAAATGCGATCGCAAAATCGGCATTTGTGGGCAAGCACCCAGCGATTATCCAGAATTTGCCCAGTTTTTGGTGGAACAAGGAATTGACTCGATTAGTCTGAATCCAGATTCGGTTTTAAAGACGATGCTGGAAGTGGCAAAAGTCGAGAGTGCTGAGTCCTGATTGCAGAGGGTTTTGGTGTCTTAAAGGGGTGTTATAGCGCAGAAAATTGCTGTTGAAATAAGTATCTTAGGATCTTGATAGAATAGCGACTTAATTTAGCCAAAAGCAAGATGACAAATCTTTTGGAAAGCGAACGCTTAATTATTCGCAGTTGGATACCCGAACGCGATGCCGAGCAAGCCTTTGTAATGTATAGTGATCCTGAAGTAACGCACTTTCTCAGTAAAGCTTCTTACGTCACCAGCATTGAGTCACAGCGTCAGCGCTTGATTGAAAATATTGAGCGATGTCTACGACGCAACAATGGCACTGGATCTTGGGCAATTGTCGAAAAGGAAACTACAACAATTGTGGGAACTATCCTTCTTAAACAATTGCCCAACAAAGATGCTTTACCCACTCAAGATTATGAGGTAGGTTGGCACTTGCGGCGAGCTTCTTGGGGTAAAGGGTATGCAACAGAAGCAGGACAAGTTATGCTCAACTACGGATTTAATGTTTTGAACTTGCCAGTGATTTATGCCGTAGTAAAGCCAGAAAATCATGCTTCAATCCGTGTAACCGAACGATTGGGTATGAAACCAATAGGCTGGACAAACAAGTATTACGGTATTGAACTACTCCTGTTCCAGCTAGATGCACCTGTAAGAATAGAGGGGGAACCAGGAGTGGGGAGTGTGGGACACAAGGATAATAACTTACACCCAATGACTAATGACTAATGACTAATGACTAATGACTAATGACTAATGACTAATGACTAAAAAATGGTTCCGAATTGGGATGGTGAGTGTGTTTATTCTCTCACTTGCCTTACGATTTTGGGGATTGGAGCGATTCAACACTCTGGTATTTGATGAAGTTTATTTTGCCAAATTTGGTAATAATTATCTTACGCGTACGCCATTTTTTAATGCTCATCCGCCGCTGAGTCAATATATTATTGGTATTGGCATTTGGATTGGTAGTCACATTCCTTTTTGGCATGATACCGTCAATGGACTGACAGGTTCATTGCGATCGCCTTGGACTTATCGTTGGTTAAATGCCCTCACAGGCTCATTTATTCCTTTAGTTGTGGCTGCGATCGCTTATCAGTTAAGTTATCGTCGTACCTTTGCAATACTTGCGGGTTTGTTCACAGCTTGTGACGGCATTTTTCTAGTTGAATCTCGCTATGCTTTAAGTAATATTTATATCGTCATCTTTGGTTTATTAGGTCACTGGTTTTTCTTGTTGGCATTAGATAACCAAAATCGGCAACGTTCTTTTTGGTTAGTTTTTGCTGGCATTACTTTTGGTGCGTCAGTCGGTACTAAATGGAACGGTTTATGGTTCCTCTCAGGTGCTTATCTCATTTGGATAGCAGCTTGGGTAATTCATTTGATAAATTCTTTTCTTAACCGCAAACTCTTTTTTACATCCCCCTCTTTGAAGGAGGCAGCAGGCATAAGTCAAGATTCAGAAAACAGCAGTCAGCAGTCAGAAGTCAGGATTCAGGATTCAGGGGTTAGTACTTATTCCCCCTCATCTCCCTCATCTCAGACACCACTACAAAACTTGACTCAGCTAAATATTTTTCACATGCTGTTTTATCTAGGAATTATCCCAGCTTTTATCTACAGTATCATCTGGATTCCCCACCTTCAACTAGATAAAACTTATGGATTTATTGCAGTACATCAGCAAATTTTGAAGTTTCACTTACATTTAGGTGGCAACAGTCCTAACGTGCATCCTTACTGTGCTGCCTGGTACAAATGGCCTTTGATGACTCGGCCAATGGCATATTATTATCAAACGGCTGAAAGGATCACCGATCCTTTACCTGTAATGGGGCCACCTTTGCCTGCCGGTGCTGGACAAGTTATTTATGATGTCCATGCAATGGGCAATCCATTTTTGTGGTGGTTTGGTGTTGCTGCCATGTTGTTTTTAATAGGAATGCTGGTTTCAAAAATCGTAATTCCTTGGGTAAAGGAAAAGCGTTTTTCTCTTAAAGCAACTCTTAGTGTTGATACTTGGATTGCCTTGTATTTAGTTATCAATTATGCTGCTAACTTGTTACCTTGGGTGAAGGTGACGAGATGCGTTTTTATCTACCACTATATGTGTGCAGTAGTGTTTGTATTTTTAGCGATCGCTTGGTTTGTTGATCAGTGTCTTCGCAGTTATTATCAACAACTCCGGGCGCTAGGTATCACCATTACTTTTATCATTCTAGCTGCTTTTATTTTCTGGATGCCCATTTATTTGGGTTTACCCCTCTCCCCTGACGGTTATAAGCTCCGAATGTGGTTCAACTCTTGGATTTAGTTAAAGGGACATTGCCTAAACAGGGCATTATATCAAGTCCGGTTAATTACTTATGATTACCGCATCCGTGCAAAAATCAGGAAAACTTCTTTCTCCCTGCCTCCTGCACCCCTGCGGTCTAAATGATAAGTCTTTACCCGAACATGATATTAACTCCTAACCGGAGGCAAAGCGTCTGCGCTCCTAAATCCAAATTAGCGATCGCCAAAAAGTGTGTGGAAGATGTCCCGAAAATCTTTTTATAAGAAAAATTCCCAATTCGGCAGTCAGAATTATTCAATTCAATTCTGAACAAGTGGGTAATCCTTGCGGTGTATCTACTCTTTACTCTTCACTCTTTCAAACAAAACCCGATAAACAGGTTCACCTTTTTTTTGCGTGCTTACTTCCCGTTCTGTGGGCACTGGCATGGGGTTTTCAGCTAACCATTCTCCTGTACCAATTTTCTCAAAAGCTGGATTTTCAGCAAAGCGATCGCGCATTTCTACAGCGACAAATTCCATATCTGATTGCAGAAATACCAACCCTCCAACCGCAAGATAATTAGCTAAGTCTGCCACTAGTTCTGGTTGGACTACACGACGTTTAGCGTGGCGGGTTTTAAACCAAGGATCGGGGAATTGAATTGTAATGCGTTGTAAACTTCCTGGAGGAAGAGAAGATAAAAGTGAGTGCAGTGAGTTATTTACATTGCAAAATAAATAGTGCAGGTTTGTTAAACCTAACTTAGAACGTAACTTATTTGCCTCGACTACCAGCGGTTCCCGAATTTCCAAGCCGAGAAAATTCAAGTTGGGTTCTATCTTGGCCATATTCAACAAAAACAGTCCCTTAGCGCAGCCAATATCTAAATGTAGTGGTTGATTTGGCTTTACATAAATTTTTTCCAAGTCTTGGGGACTTGCTGGCGTTTGATACTTTTTACCAAGTGGATTAACATGCTGGCGAACTCGGACTGCTGCCAAAATTTGCTCTCCTTTACGCGAAAATATCTTGTGGTGAAACCCAGGTTACAAGGAAGTCTAGCAAAACTATGCCAGAAATTATCGGTCTATCATTCAATTGCTTACCCAGTATCCAGTTTGTATAGTAGTCGCAGTCAAATACGCCTGTTTTTTGAGGTTTTCGAGAAATTTATATTTTGGAAGTCCCTCATTTTGCATTAATCTCTAGAATTAAAATGCCTTAGCACATTTGCTTTAGTCATGGAGGGAGGAAGCTTAAACAGTGGATATTTTAGATTTGTTTTATAAAGGCGGGCCAGCGATGTGGCCAATGCTTGTTCTATCGATTCTGGCTGTGAGTGTGATTTTTGAGCGTTTGTGGTTCTGGTTGCGAATTTTGACTCAAGAAAAGCAAATAGTCGATCGCATCCTAAATGCTGCCCAAGATAATTGGGAAGTAGCTGCCGATATTGCCAGACAGGCAAGCCATCAGCCTGTTGGGCGTTTTCTCTACGCCCCTCTACGCTTAACAAAAAGTGATACGGAAACCTTTAGACTAGCATTGGAGGCTACGGCAGAAGACGAATTAGCTGGGATGCGGCGGGGCGAAAAACTTTTAGAAGCCGTGATTGCCTTGGCGCCACTGCTGGGATTATTGGGTACAGTTTTGGGTTTGATCCACTCTCTGCGCTCAATTCGGATTGGCGATTTGGGAACTGAATCTACCGCTGGGGTGACTACTGGTATTGGTGAATCCTTAATTAGTACGGCAACTGGGCTAATAGTTGCCATCATTAGTTTGGTATTTTACCGCTTATTTCAAAGTTTTGTAGTCAACCAAGTCAAAGTTTTTCGGAAGGCAGGAAATGAGATGGAATTGCTCTATCGCCAGTCCCCACCTGATTTTAGCAATCGGACATCAGCAATTGTACGGGAAAATTTCACTCCACCCCGTAAGCCAGGAAAGACTAGGCTTCCTGAACCTCCTGAACCCCCGAATACGGCTAACTAATAGTCAAAAATTCAACCCCCAAACCAGATTTTAGAGTAAGACATGAAAGTTAATCTACATACTCCAATTGAAGAAGTCCAAATTCAAATCATTCCTTTAATTGATGTTGTTTTTTGTATCCTGACGTTTTTTTTATTAGCGGCATTACAATTTACACGGCAACAGGCAATAAATGTTGATTTGCCCAAAGCCAGCCCCAGTACTGTATCTGGCATAACGTCACAGAGTGGAAGTCTGATTGTAACTATCGATGCCGTTGGCAATACTTACATAGAAAAACAGCTTGTAAAACGGGAGGATTTGGGAGTGAGATTAAAACAGTATCTCCAAGCAAATCCCAGTGCTATTGTGGTGCTAAATGCTTCGCGCACAGCAACTTACAATGATGTGATTGAGACATTGGACTTGCTGCGGCAAGTAGGGGGCGATCGCGTTTCTTTGGGAATTATTCCTGGTCCATCTCAAATACCCACAAACTCATTTAACCAGTTAGGTGTCCCCTCTTTCCCAATAAATCCTGGTGTAGCACCAGTTCCAGGCGTCAATCCTGAAGGGAATATTGCCCCTAAATTTCCCTTAGCACCTAATTCCGTACCTTTGCCCACAGTAACTGCTCAACCTCCAACTGGACGAGGCATCAATCCTATTAATCCTGGCATTTCTAGCCCACCAGCATCCCAAGCACCTGTAGCACCCAGACAAACTCAACCTCCTCTTAAAAAATGAGATAGGGGCGTGGGGCATGGGAAAGAGGCAGAGGAGCAGGGTGCGGGGGGCGGAGGGGAAAATTCTTCTCCCTACTCCTCTGCTCTCTGCTCCCTTGCTTCTTCCCCATGCCCCATGCCCCTTCAATGTCTTTGCCAAACCTAAAGATATCTAAAATAAAATTCGTTAGAGAAAAATTTCCTGCTAATTTATAGATAATTGGTTGAGCTTTAAAGATTTTTCCACCGATAAAGTGAAGTAATTTATCACCAATTGCCATTCACGTTTCAGGGGTTGTGGCATGAATATCGTGACGCTTTTAATTGTTTGGATAGTAACAGCTATCAGCCTGTTGATAATTAGTAAATTGCCTCTAGGAGTTGAAATTGACACTCCTAGTAAAGCCTTCTTTTCTGCCGCAGTGCTTGGGATCGTGACGGCAATAGTCAGACCAATTTTAAGCCTCGTTTTTGCAGTACCAAATTTACTTACTTTAGATTTATTATCCGGCATTTTCACATTTATGATTGCCGTGGTTTGTTTTAGTATTGCTGCTTGGTTAGTAGAGGGCTTTCGCTTGCGTTATGGCATTTGGAGTGCTGTTATTGGGGCATTTACACTGACTATAATTAACAGCTTAATCTACAAACTATTGGGTGTATAAAATTAAGAGTTAAGAGTAATCAGTTATTAGGAACTTTAAACTCTGGCAATTTTAGATTTTGGATTTTGGATTGAAATAAAATCTAAAATCTAAAATCTAAAATTGAATAACTCTTAACTATTCGTTGGAACTTGGGGGAGCAACTGGGGTAGTTGATTGTTGTTTCCGTTGCTCGCGTTTTTTGCGATCGGCTGAGAGCATATCTGCCATCACTATCAGTGCTTGTGCCATCTTGTCTAGGTTAGAACGGTATAACTCCAAATCTTTGTTGAGTTTGTCATTGGAGAGATGCAGACCGGCTGCGATCGCTTTTAAGGCCTCCGTGAGTTGCTTTTCGTCTTTAACCAATTCCGGATCTGACTGTTCTAATAACGAAAATACACCAATTGCAAACAAACGGTTGTATTTAAAGTTAGGATTGTTGGCGATCGCTTGCAGTTGTGCTTGTAAGTCAGCATCTCTATCTAAGTAAGTAGTTTGGCCTAGCCAACCAATTAAATCTTTAACTGGCAAACCTTTAGCTACAGCTTGCAATCTCTGGGCATCCTGTCTATAGTGTTGCGGATCTTTTTCTATAGCCCGACATAGGGCGTTAAAAATTGATTCTTGATCTCGTTCTGGTTGATAGCCTTCCATGAAGCGGTCAAAAGTAGTGACGACACCCAAGGCATAAATTGGATTGTAGCTAAAATCGATATTTACTGACAGTAGATGCATTTCCACCATCAATTCTTCTACTACCCGACGATAAATAGTGTTGATCGGACGGGTGTGAAGATTGTAGAAAGTTCGCTTTGTATCAGAGACTGTACGGACGTTATTCACAAAGAAAAAAGAAATGTTAAGGGCGACGTATCTTTATTTTCTCGCTTAAAGGCTACTTTGCCAAGTTGAGCTTTTAGCGAGTGACGGTTTCATTTACAATATAGACACATCAGAAGTATTTTATAAACTGGTAGCCACAGGAGATAAGACCTTTTCTCCGAAAAAACTAGCCACAAATTATTATCCTTAATGATTTATTTATTGTATTTATGAACTTCTCGCCACAGTTAATTGCTTTAGGTGAGTACCTAGCTGGGGAATTTGATAATCGGGAACAAGCCATAGCAGAACCAGTTTGGTATGTCCATCTGTGCCTGTGGCAAAGACCAGTTAATCTGTTCACAGAAGATAGCATCACCTTATTTGCTGAACAGGCTAACGTTATTACCCTAGATCAACCTTACCGCCAGCGAATTATCCGCTTGCGTCAGGGGAGCAACTCTGACGCAACCGTGCAAGTGCAATATTATATGCCTCAAGATCCAGGTGTATTAAGAGGCGCAGGTGATAATCCGGCTCTACTGAACACACTGACACCTGAACAATTAGATTTACTACCAGGTTGTATCCTAACAGTTACTCAGGAAAACCTAGCTGGCGATCGCTATAAGTTTACCGCTACCCCACCACCAGAGACTAGTTGTAGCTTTACTTATCTTGGCAATAGCATCCATGTTTCTTTAGGTTTTGCAGCTACAGCGACAGAATTTCACAGCTACGACAAAGGAATTGACCCAGCAACTGGAAAAGCAACTTGGGGAGCGATTATGGGGCCTTATCGCTACACCAAGCGAACTCAGTATTCAAGAATATAAAGTTATGAGTCATGAATTTTAAATTAACTCCTAACTCCTAACTCTTTTTTAGCTGGCAATGCTACGAGGTACACCTTCTAAAGCTTCCTCTTCTGTTTCAAAAATTTCAAAAACAGTATCCATCATCGTCACTTCAAACACGAGTTTGGCTTCTGGATGGACATTGCAGATGCGGAAACTGCCCTTGACTTTATCAGCATCACGCATTCCAGCTACCAAAGACGTAAGACCAGAACTATCAATAAAATTTACCTGAGCCAGATTTACAACTACATGGCGACTGAGTTTGGAAATACACTCCTGTAATTTCAGGCGAAATTGCCAAGCAGTGGTGATATCCAGACGGCCTGCTGGTGTCAGGATAATAACGGTGTTTCCGTCTTGGGTTGTATAAGTTTTTTGGTCTATATGAATCACTAAAGCCCTCCCCGTGGCATTTCTCTTAAGATTAACTAGTTGCAGAATTTTCTCATGCTGTCACTTGAGATTAACAAGCTATAGCTAAAATTGTCACCTTTTTCTGCTAAGTGCTTAACTTTAGTAGTTTAACTCACCAAAATAGTGGTGAGTAGTAATTTGAAATGGGCAAGATGAGGAAGAGGAAGGAGGAGGGGAAAATCAGGATAATTATCATAACTCCTGACTCCTAACTCCTAACTCAGCACTCACCACTCAGCACTATTTAGGTGTCCAGTTGATCCAATCTTGAGGCTTAAGAAAAGTTTCATACAACTCAGCTTCGGGGGAATTGGGTTCCGGTTGATAGCCGTATTCCCAGCGTACTAAGGGTGGTAGGGACATGAGAATTGATTCAGTGCGTCCGTTGGTTTGCAAGCCAAAAATAGTGCCTCGGTCATAAACCAAGTTAAATTCTACATACCGTCCCCGGCGGTAGAGTTGAAAATTCCGTTGGCGATCGCCATACTCTATCCCATGTCGCCGTTCTACAATTGGTACGTAGGCTGGTAAAAATGCTCTGCCACAGCCTTGTACAAAGCTAAACAAATCTTCCCAATTGCGGGTTGCTGGTGTTCCCACTTGGTTGCTATAAATAGCCGCTTCCCCATTGGGATTTGGCCCGCGATATAAAGCACCCTGGCCATCTTGGTAATCAAAAAACAGACCACCTACACCCCTTGTCTCGTCACGATGCTTGAGGTAGAAATATTCATCACACCACTTCTTAAACACCGGGTAATACTCTGGGTGGTGTTGGTCACAAGCCTGCTTTAATGTTTTGTGTAAATGTGCCGCATCTTCAGCAAAGGGGTAATAAGGTGTCAAGTCAAGACCGCCACCAAACCACCACACTGGCCCCGCTTCAAAGTAGCGATAATTTAGATGAACTGTGGGCACATAAGGATTGTGAGGATGTAATACCATTGAAGTGCCTGTGGCATAAAAGCCATGTCCTGCTGCTTCCGGGCGTTGGGCTAAAATTGAGGCTGGCAAATGGTCACCCCAAACTTCAGAAAAGTTTACACCTGCTTGTTCAAATATTGCACCATCTCGCAGTACGCGCGATCGCCCTCCACCCCCTTCGGGGCGTTCCCAACTATCTTCATTAAACTTAGCCACACCATCTAGTTTTGCCAATGATTCGGTAATTTCGTCTTGCAGTTGTTTCATAAACTGACTGACCCTAATCTGGGCCTCAGCTGCTGGCAAAGACTTGGATGATACTGGTTCTACAGTTTGTGTTTGCGAGTTGGTCAACATAGATTCCCGAACCTAAATTACAATTTCCAGAAAGCCACAAATTTTTCATTTTAAAATTTGGGGGAAACACGCGCCAACAATCTAGCTCTATTTGCCCAACCCGCTTTTTTCTTACTGGTTAAGCATTTATCCGATTGATGGGCATCACTAGAGTTATTTTCCCTCAAATGCGTATAGGGTTGTATATTGAATTAGTTTTGTTTGAAATTCTTAATTGGAATATTTTGGTAAAAAAACTAGATTTTAGTCTTAAGCTTGAGGTATCAAGGGTTTGACTGTCCTACTCAGAACTTTTGTGCCATATTGCTGATGTTGGCTGTTAGGGTCTGTACCGAATCGAGGCTTGCTATTTTTAGGGCATTTTTGAGAAAGTTTTAATTTAGGGGTTGAGCGTAGTTGCACACCATACCAGAGTTACCAGAAAGTGTCTAGGGAAGAGGATTAGGAAAATGCAAGGTTGGTTATCCAAATTCATCCACCGCAAACGTCGTCGATTTTGCGCTTCTCTAGTATGGACTTATCGAGAGATTAGTTCTGCTTCTGTAGATGAACTGTGGCAAAAAGTGGTTGACTTAACAGATGTTTCCTGGCATCCACAACTTAAGAGTACTAATGTTCCTCACGGATTAGTACCCAAACCAGGATTAATTTTTCAAGCTGTAACACGCTTTTCGCCTATTCCCATCAGAATTTTTGTGGAACGTGTCAATCCTAGAGAGATGCTGAGTATTCGAGTCCTGGCGATTCCTGGAATAGAGGAACGGGTTACTTATCAAGTAGAGTCAACAGTTTGTGGTACTTGTTTGTCTTATTCTGTAACACTACGGGGTTGGTTATCGCCCCTGATTTGGTCTTTATCCCGTCCTTATGCAGACCGCGTTGCACGGTCTTTAGTCGAGGCAGTAGAAAAGACGGCATTACCAGGGGTATCTGGGAAGAAAAAATCCCTTAATAACAGTTGTTTTGATTTTTAGATACTGGGGACTGAGGACTGAGGACTGGGGATTGAGGGAATAACCAATGCCCAAAGAAAGTTAAGATTCTATTAGGTAATAATGCAATTTACTAAGTTTTATTACGGCAGTGACAGTGATAACACTAAGCTGACCTTACTTAAGAAAGCATCCAGTTAATAGCTAAGATGTTCGCCACAAGTGTATTTATTCATTTTGAATTTTGAATTTTTATGTACGATGTCCTCGATTCCCGCTCTGTTCTAGAAGTTTTGCGACCAGTGGAAGACCCAGAACTCCGTAAAAGTCTGGTAGAACTAAATATGATCCGTAACGTCACAATTGACGGTGGCAAGGTTAGTTTCACTTTAGTATTAACTACTCCTGCCTGTCCTTTACGTGAATTTATTGTTGAAGACTGTCAGAAAGCTGTCAAAAAACTCCCAGGTGTTACAGATGTCAGTATAGAAGTGACGGCAGAAACACCACAACAAAAAAGTTTACCTGACCGCACTGGCATTTCTGGGGTGAAAAATATCATTGCTGTTTCCAGCGGTAAAGGTGGCGTTGGTAAAAGTACGGTGGCAGTAAATGTAGCTGTGGCTCTAGCTCAAACTGGGGCGAAAGTCGGCTTGTTAGATGCTGATATCTACGGCCCCAATGACCCCACCATGCTGGGTCTAGCTGATGCCCAAATTGTCGTGCGTTCCACTGAAACAGGTGATATCCTGGAACCTGCTTTTAATCACGGCGTCAAATTAGTTTCAATGGGCTTTTTGATTGACCGAGATCAACCAGTAATTTGGCGGGGGCCTATGCTCAATGGTGTAATTCGTCAGTTTCTCTATCAAGTCCAATGGGGAGAACTGGATTATTTGATTGTAGATATGCCACCGGGAACCGGAGATGCTCAGTTAACTTTAACTCAAGCAGTACCAATGGCAGGAGCAGTAATTGTCACTACGCCGCAAAACGTAGCCCTGTTAGATTCTCGAAAAGGATTGCGGATGTTCCAGCAAATGAATGTCCCGGTATTGGGGATTGTGGAAAATATGAGCTATTTTATCCCCCCCGATCAACCGGATAAGCAATATGACATCTTTGGTTCTGGTGGTGGCTCCAAAACAGCAGCCGAATTGGGAGTACCACTGTTGGGGTGCGTACCACTAGAGATTTCCACACGAGTTGGTGGTGACAGTGGTGTGCCGATAGTCGTTGGCGATCCAGATTCGGCTTCGGCAAAAGCGTTAACAGCGATCGCTCTTACCATTGCTGGTAAAGTATCAGTTGCTGCTTTGACATAATTAATTTTAATTTCCATCTATTTCCTAGGCTATAGCTTGGGAATACTAGGGATTGGGTATGGGGCATGGGAGATGAGGGAGCAGGGGAAGAAGAATTATTGATTATTAACCAATGCCCAACGCCCAATGCTCAACTCCCAATAATTAAAGCTAAAGTCTAAACTGACACAATGTTGTTAAAACGATCGCTCCCCAAAATTCGCTGGAAGTCTTGGGTTAAGCCCTGGCAGTCTGTAGATTGGCTACTATTTTGTTTGCCTATAGCTATCAGTATCTTTGGCGGCACTATGATTCTCAGTACGGAACTGAAGCAGCCAGTAACTGACTGGTGGTGGCACTGGTTGGTAGCGGGTATCGGTGTGCTTATAGCCCTGTTGTTATCTCGCATCCGTTACGAACTCTTGATGCAGTGGCACTGGGTGACATACGGACTAACGAACTTCAGTTTAATCGCCGTGATGATTGCTGGTACTAGCGCCAAAGGGGCGCAGCGCTGGATTAGTCTCGCTGGCTTTAACGTGCAACCCTCAGAATTTGCCAAAGTCGGGATGATCATCACCTTAGCAGCTTTGCTACACAGGCGCACTGCTTCTAGCTTAGAAAGTGTTTTCCGCGTTCTGGCAATCACTGCTATACCTTGGGGATTGGTATTTTTACAGCCAGATTTAGCAACATCAATGGTATTTGGTGCGATCGTCTTAGGAATGCTTTATTGGGCAAATGCTAACCCAGGCTGGTTAATTCTGATGATTTCTCCAGTGGTTGCCGCCATTTTGTTTAGTATATCTTGGCCATTAGCAGAGCCGATAGTTTTATTCAAAGAACTATCTTTTGGCCCATTAGGGCTAATTTGGTCAGTTGCGATGGCTATTGTGGGCTGGCAAACTCTTCCCTGGCGTCGATTTGGTTTCGGCGCTATCAGTGCGTGGACTCTTAATATACTGGGTGGTGAATTAGGAGTTTTCGCTTGGAACCATATTTTGAAACCGTATCAAAAAAATCGGTTAACTGTATTCATGGACCCGGATCACGATCCTCTCGGTGCTGGATATCACCTAATTCAATCTCGTATTGCTATTGGTGCTGGTGAAGTTTGGGGATGGGGTCTGTTCAAGGGGCCAATGACGCAACTAAATTTCGTGCCTGAACAGCATACAGACTTTATTTTCTCCGCAGTGGGCGAAGAATTCGGTTTTATTGGTTGTTTGGTAGTGTTATTTGTTTTCTGTTTAATTTGCTGGCGTCTACTGCATGTTGCCCAAACTGCTAAAGACAACTTTGGTTCCTTGTTGGCTATTGGCGTTTTGTCAATGATCATGTTTCAGGTGATTGTGAACGTTGGCATGACTGTAGGTTTAGCGCCTGTGGCAGGAATTCCCCTACCTTGGATGAGTTATGGGCGTTCTGCTATGCTGACAAACTTCATTTCTTTGGGAATAGTAGAATCGGTAGCAAATTTTCGACAAAGGCAGAAGTATTATTAATTCGTCATTTGTCATTGATCATCAGTCATTTGTAAGAACTAACAACTAATGACTAATGACAAGTATTAAGCTATTAAAAGGAAACAAGCGAGGCTAAAAACATGATTCTGCCTGGAGCAACTGTTCGCGTCAAGAATCCCGCAGATACCTATTATCGCTACGAAGGACTCGTACAACGACTGACAGATGGCAAAGTAGCCGTATTATTTGAAGGTGGTAACTGGGATAAATTAGTTACCTTTCGCCTGAGCGAATTGGAACTCGTAGAAACCACCGCCGGACGTAAAAAAGCCAAATAATATTAGTCATTAGTCATTTGTCCGTTGTCATTTGGCAAAAACTAATGACTAATGACCCTTACGGGTGATGCCTCCGGCACGCCTGGGGCGAACGCCAGTCACTCATGGGGAAAACCCCCATCGCCCTTGGTGTCTCCCATTCTCCAAAAGGGAGAGGCTAGCGCCAAGGGAGAAGACCGCGCTGGCTCACCAATGACTAATGACTAAATTACTATGCGCCTCCCCCTACCACAGTTTGCCACTGGAGATCGCCATCCCAACCACATTGCCGAGGTGATCGAAACTACTAGTACTGAATTTTTGGCTCAGTGTTTGGAACCGGAAGATTTGAGCTTTCCCTCCATGCCACCCTTCGGTAGTTGGGTCTGTTCTGTAGATGAAGAATCTGGTAATCAAATTTATGCTGTAGTGTATTATGCCACCACTATGCCCATAGATTCCGTACACAGAGCTAGAGCCTTGGGGTTATCCTTGCAAGACTTAAGGGAGGAACAACCCCAAATTTTTGCCATGCTTCGTACAGAGTTCCGGGCTGCGATCGTAGGATTTGAGCTATCTTCGCAAAATCAAAGTTATAACCAAAGAGTATATCAGTATCTTCCACCCCGTCCCCCGCAAATTCATCAAGCTGTTTATCGATGTGAACCAGAAGCTATCATTAAATTTACTGAAGAACTAGATTTTTTACGAACACTCCTTTGTATTAATGGTGCACCAATAGAGTCTTTGACCGCAGCGGCCATTCGAGATGTATACCAGTTACGCAAAGCTGACCGAGAATGGCTAATTAAAGCTGGACGTAGCTTGAGTGTCCTACTTAAAGATGACTACGATCGCTTGCGGTTTATTTTGAGTCAAATCCACCCGTAGGTAGTTAGTTCTGAGACAATTGCCTAGTTAGTGTAGGTTAAGATTTTTGATTTTTCGTCAGGTGGCTTCTCGATTTATTTATATCAATCAGGCGATGACCCCAAGGTAATCGCAGTTTTACCATAGCCCCTTCAATTCCTACCTATGGAACTCATATCACAAGTTCTTGTTCTGGAACCAACTTCGCAAGTTCTTGGCAAGGAACCCATTGTTCCCTTTGCTATTTTGCTAGTGGTGATCTTAGTTATACCGATCATGTTTGAGCGGCTAAGATTACCAGGATTAGTGGGTTTGGTTTTCTCAGGGCTAGTACTTGGGCCCTCAGGCTGGAATCTATTTCAGTCAGACTCGCCGATGATTAACCTACTATCAGACATTGGGTTAATTTATTTGCTCTTTGTCGCAGGGCTAGAAGTTAATCTAGAACAGTTCCGCCGCCGAAAAAGTCGTGCCTTTGGGTTTGCTAGCTTGACTTTTAGTGTGCCCCTGGTGATGGGAACTTTAGTAGGGCTGATTTTAGGCTATGGGTGGAATACTTCAATTTTAATTGGCTCTCTATTCGCTTCCTATACCCTTTTGGCATATCCCATAATCAGTCGTTTGGGAGTGGTAAACAATGAAGCTGTTACTGTCACCATTGGAGCTACGATTTTTACAGATATTGGCGCAGTACTGATATTAGCTGTTTGTGTAGCTGTTGCTCATACTGAAGTATTCAGTTTTGCTAAACTACTCACCTTGTCGGGTTGGTTAACTATTTACTCTGTTGCCGTTGTCACAGGCTTTGATTGGGCAGGCAAAGAATTCTTCAAGCGGTCTGGAGACGACGAAGGAAACAAGTTTTTGTTTGTCTTGCTTTCTGTGTTTCTGGCGGCTGTGGGCGCTCAATTGATTGGGGTAGAAAAAATTGTTGGTGCTTTTTTAGCGGGTTTGGCGGTGAATGAAGCTGTGGGTGAAGGCCCAGTCAAAGAAAAAGTTGTATTTATTGGCAGTGTACTGTTCATTCCCCTTTTCTTTGTTGATCTTGGCTTACTGATCAATCTACCCGCCTTTGTGAACAATCTCAACACCCTCAAGTTAACGCTGTTAATGATCGTTGGTTTAATCGTCAGTAAATTAATCGCAGCTTGGTTGACTAAACTTGTTTACCGCTATAACTGGCAAGAAATGCTAACAATGTGGTCGCTATCGCTTCCCCAGGTAGCTACAACCTTAGCCGCAACATTAGTGGGATATCGGGCTGGGTTACTGCCACTAGCAGTATTACACAGTGTGATAGTCTTAATGCTTGTCACATCAACCTTGGGGCCGTTGATAACCAGTCGAATAGCTGTTGGTTTGACTTCCTCACCAGCCGAAGATCCAGCACCACCTCTACCTGACCTAAATACACCAGAGACAGACAGTGCTTTCGCTATAGTCGTGCCTGTGTATAATCCTCATACCCAGCAGTATTTGATTGAAATGGCGGCATTGTTAGCGCGTCAGTCTCAGGGCAAAATTATCCCCTTGGCGATCGCTAATGCTGCTGCTCACATGGATGCACCGCAGTTAGAAGCATCTCTACAACGGAGTGAGCGGTTATTGATTAAAGCCACGGCACAAAGTCTAGTATTTGGCGTGGCCACAGAACCAATGTTGCGAATTGATGATGCCTTTGCTCAAGGAATTAGCAGAGCTGCTCGCGAACAAAAGGCTAATTTAATTGTTATGGGTTGGGGTAAACGGACTGGATTGCGAGCGCGTTTATTTGGGAATGTGATTGATGGCGTGCTTTGGGCATCCCATTGTCCAGTAGCGGTGACACGTCTAGTAGAATCACCGAAAAAAATTCAGCGCATCTTAGTACCAGTAGAAAATTTAACAGCACCAACATTACAGCCTGTACAATTTGCTCAGATGCTGGCTGAGGCTAATCAGAGCCACATTACTGTGCTGAATGTGTGCGATCGCCGCACTAGTTCTAGTAAAATTGCTTGGAGGCGATCGCATCTCTCCCTCTTAGTATCTCAATTAGCTTTGGCTAATGCCCCAGAAATTCAAATTATCGCTCATGAAAATGTTGCCCAAGCAATTTTGCAGGCAGCACGATTATATGATTTAGTCGTTTTACCTTGTATACGTAATCGTACCAGTCCTGGAGGTTTAGCCATTAGCGATGTCACAACTCAGTTAGCCAGACAACTCACCTGTTCCATTGTCATGCTTGGAGAACCGCAACGCACCCAAACTAATGTAATTACCTCTAAGGCGGTTACTAGCATTACATCTGCTGTATAATATTAGCCAAAGTTCAAGTCTACTTGAGTGAACTTGGGCTATGATAGCATTGAAAAAAATCTTTGCAACAAATGAATCTGCTGTAGAGATGTATAGTTGTACGTCCCTGCAAATACATATATTTGTAGCATGAGTTTCGTGGAATAGTATGGGTCTCTGCACTCAAGTGCAGGGCGGATGTTAGCAAATGCTATACAGCTTAACTATGCTAATGGTAAGACCTTAAAATTGGACGAGTTTCAACCTACTCCCCGCTACTTTGTATCCCATTGAGAACAGTAGTAATCGTAAAAACACTTTATCTTGTTGAAGATTTGATGAACTTTCGGTAGGAGACTGACAATCTTGAGGCTAAGTTTGTTATTTTGCTAATTAAATTCTTAAGCAAAAAGGTAAAAATATCACAAAACTACAACCGTAGAAAAATAAGATAAGTTCAACAATACTTTTGATTGAGCCTTGTTCTTTTTTTTCGTTTTGTATTTTTGTGCCCAAGCTGGGTAATCTAAAAGTAAGTGCAATAGCTACTGAAAATATTTGTAAGTAACTGGGAAACTATGAGAATTTTGGTGACGGGCGGTGCTGGGTTTATTGGTTCCCATCTCATCGACCGACTAATGACTGCTGGGCATGAATTAATATGCTTGGATAATTTTTACACTGGTCACAAACGCAACATTTTTAAATGGTTAGGTCATCCGTACTTTGAACTAATCCGCCACGATATTACCGAACCAATTCGGTTAGAAGTGGATCAAATTTATCATTTAGCGTGTCCTGCTTCACCAGTACATTACCAGTACAACCCAGTTAAAACTGTTAAAACTAATGTGATGGGAACATTGAACATGTTGGGGCTGGCTAAACGTGTGAAAGCTAGGTTTTTCTTGGCTTCAACTAGTGAAGTATACGGAGATCCAGAAGTTCATCCCCAAACTGAAGAGTATCGGGGTAGCGTCAATCCCATTGGAATACGTTCGTGCTACGACGAAGGTAAAAGAATTGCTGAAACTCTAGCATTTGATTACTACAGGCAAAATAAAGTTGATATTCGAGTTGTGCGGATCTTCAACACCTACGGGCCGAGAATGTTAGAAAATGATGGTCGGGTGGTGAGCAACTTTATAGTTCAAGCCTTGCGGGGTAATCCTTTAACCGTGTACGGTGATGGTTCGCAAACTCGTAGTTTCTGCTACGTTTCCGATTTGGTAGAAGGATTCATCCGCCTAATGAATAGCGACTACATTGGCCCAGTAAACCTGGGCAATCCTGGTGAATACACTATTTTACAATTGGCACAAACTGTGCAAAATATGATCAATCCGGACGCGCAGATCAAGTTCGAGGCACTACCTTCGGACGATCCCCGGCGTCGCCAGCCCGATATCACAAAGGCAAAAACTTGGTTAAATTGGGAACCTACCATTCCTCTGCAAGAGGGGCTAAAACTGACAATAGAAGATTTTCGCGATCGCATTCAAAGCGATGTTAATAATTCAATCACCTGAGTGACGCCTAGTGTCGCTCTGAATTTTCATGCAGGCTCGCCTTCGATAACTAAATATGCTTAGTGGCTGAGTTTCCTGGCAGTGTATAAGTGTCATATTGAGAACTTCTTTTTGAAGACTACACCCAAAAAAGTGAGGGAGTTAAAGAATGCGTGTTTGCGTTATCGGTACTGGTTACGTTGGTTTAGTTACAGGTGCTTGCTTGGCTCATATTGGGCATGATGTAATTTGCGTAGACAACAACGAAGAAAAAGTTAAGTTAATGAAGTCTGGACAGTCCCCAATTTTTGAGCCGGGACTCTCAGAAATTATGCAGTCTGCCATTCAAACAGAGAAGATTCATTTTACTAGTGATCTTGCTGCTGGAGTTTCTCACGGAGAAATTCTGTTTATTGCTGTGGGAACACCACCTTTACCCACTGGTGAAAGTGATACTCGTTACGTCGAAGCTGTAGCCCGTGGGATTGGGGAAAATCTCAACGGTGGTTATAAAGTCATAGTGAATAAATCTACAGTACCCATTGGCTCCGGTGACTGGGTGCGAATGCTTGTTTTAGATGGGATTGCAGAGCGGCAAAAAACACTGATACCCGCAGGTGGAGTGCCAAGTGATGAGAAATTACCTGAGTTTGCAGCCGAGTTTGATGTAGTGAGCAATCCAGAATTTTTGCGCGAAGGTTCAGCAGTTCACGACACCTTCAATCCCGATCGCATCGTACTAGGAGGTAACAGTCAAAGAGCAGTAGCCTTAATGCAACAACTGTATGCCCCAATCGTGGAACGCAAGTACGCTGAGGATCAATCTTTACCCCCTGTGCCAATTCTGGCAACAGACCTGAGTTCGGCAGAGATGATCAAATACGCCGCTAATGCCTTTTTAGCCACTAAGATTAGTTTTATTAACGAAGTTGCTAATATTTGCGATCGCGTCGGTGCTGATGTTACCCAAGTAGCCAAAGGTATCGGTCTAGACTCCCGCATTGGTAACAAGTTTTTACAAGCTGGTATTGGTTGGGGTGGTTCTTGCTTTCCCAAAGATGTCTCCGCTTTGATTCACACTGCTGATGACTATGGTTATGAAGCCCAGCTACTGAAATCTGCTGTCAGTGTCAACGAACGCCAGCGATTGATTGCTTTGGAGAAACTCCAACAAGTTTTGAAAATTCTCAAAGGCAAAACAGTCGGACTACTCGGACTGACCTTCAAGCCAGATACCGACGACCTCAGGGACGCCCCAGCGCTGATCTTAATTGAGCAGCTAAACCGACTGGGAGCCAAAGTTAAAGCTTACGACCCAATTATTTCCCAAACAGGTATGCGTCATGGGCTTTCTGGCGTGCTAGTAGAAACCGATGCCGAAAGACTCGCCGACGGCTGCGATGCTTTAGTACTTGTCACTGAATGGCAGCAGTTCAGCACTCTCGACTATGTGAAGATGGCAAAATTGATGGCCCACCCCGTTATCATCGATGGTCGTAACTTCCTCGACCCCGAAACACTCATAAGGGCAGGATTCCAATATGTAGGTGTGGGAAGATAGATAGTTAAGAGTGATGAGCGATTAATGATGGCTCAGAATTGCTTACAATCTATAATCCATAATTCCTAACTCCAACTCTCTTAAAAACCCAAAGATTTACAATACCGCCTAAAACAATTTAGGCGGTATTTAATTTTGTTTTAGAGTCGTGCAAAGACGGTAAAACAAAATGAATTAGACGGCTTATATAGTGTCCGTCTAATTAGCTTAGGGTTGATGCAGAGCCGAACTTGATACAAGAAATTTTACTACGTAAAACCGCCCTTCTCCGACTCGGAGAGAAACTTGAATTAAATTTCAAGCAGGGAGAGTTCGTCGAACTCACGCTGAAAAAACTTTACTTACCTTGTTTACGTGAGAATATCATAATTAAGCACTATTTGGAATACGCTGAATTTCAGCATATCCACGGAAAATAAGCTTTTTACCTTCTGTTTCTAATCGGTTGAGCCGCATTTTCACCCCATCAAGGTCAAAGCGATCCAAATCGACCATATTATCTAAAATTTCTACCAGCGCTACGCTCAAAGTTTGTGAGATTTCCCGTTGTGCTTCTGGTACTTGGTCAAGTTCAATTTTCGGATCTTTGAAAGAAACCCGCCGCCACCTTTCAATGCCTATGGTTAAGGTCATACTTAGGGGCACAATTTCGCCATTGTTTAAATCTGCTTTTGCTACAAGCTGTAAGCGATTTTTAGGTAATAGCTGTACCTGAAGTTCCGTAAAGGAAACTGGTTGACCGCCAGAGAATGCTGTCAGTGATGGTATTGAGAGGTTAAGCAGGCGCTTTTTCACCAGTTCTGCATTAAAGGCTTGGTTGATACCTGCTTCTGATAGGATCACTTGAGCGATCGCTTGAGTTGGTTGCTTAAGACTGAGTTTGCCACTTAAAACCGAGCCGAAATCAATGGCAACCGCATCGGTTTCAAAAGACATCTCCTCTACCGCAAAATCTTTCCGAATCACTAAGCCACGACCGCTCATTTTGAAGCTATCAATGCTGCCTTGTAACAGTTTGCTGGAGGGATAACAGCGCACAAAGACTTCTACTGACTCGCTTTGGGTAAACAGGTGGCGAATCGTTTGGCTGGCAACTGTGTTGAGCATTTGCTCTCCCCAATCTGTGCCTTTAGGATCTTGTAAACCAGTAAGTCCGCCGAACATGTGGTTTTGGGTCTCTAGAAGTTCTTTGTACTTTTGTAACAAATTGTAAACAATACAGCAAGCGATCCCGTGATTAATTGTGCTTATGGGTAGTCATAAGATGGCTGATGCTTAACGAGTAAATGTATTAAATATTACTATTTGCAAAGCTACGAAGGACGTGAATACTGCGTAGGTTTTGCCTAAAAAAGCACTCCGGGGTAGGTTGGGTTGAGGAACGAAACCCAACATTTTGTGGGGTTGTTGGGTAACGCATTGCCTCAACCAAACCTACGAATATTCTTAACCGAGCAGTATTGCGAAGGACGTAAACACAGATAAAACACGTTCGTTTAGGAATGTAAACGGGAAATGCAGCAAAAGTATGGCATTTCAAACGATGAAAAATGAGTCAGATGTTGACATTAATATAGAATTTCTGCAAGGAAAGTTATGAATATTAGGCACGAGGAGCTACCCATTTTTCTTTAGGAAACATACAAGCAGCATTAAAAGATTGTCATAAAGCTGTTGAAATATATAAATCTCAACGTTAAATAATTAAGTTACAGAGCGTAATGAGAATGAGTTTGATGAAATAAGCGATATCTAAAGTTTGGTCTTCTCTATGTATGAAATGAGGCGATCGCAACCTCTATGCAAAAGCGCGATCGCATTCATTAAATTGAATATTCTTGGAACCAGAAAGAACTTTCTCTAGCAATTTACGCTTTTTCGACATTTTTACACCCTATGTTCGCCAAACTAGAAGTGTGTAGACACAAAGCAGCTTGTCGTCAGATATCGCAACCTCTCACGCAAAAGTGTGATCGCACCCTTACCTACCTTGTCAACAACTTCCGCCGCAAATTATCCAACGCTGCATTCGCACTCACATAACGAATTAAAGCTCGACCTCGAACTGCACCAAACTGATACTCAAAACTTGCTACTTCATCCTTTGGGCCAGCTAAACCAACGTAAACTAAGCCCACCGACTTAGTATCTGTCCCTCCAGTTGGGCCAGCAATTCCAGTGATACTCAATCCCCAAGTTGTTGCAAGGCGGGTTTTAACTCCAATTGCCATTTGCTCTGCAACGGTAGCACTTACCGCCCCAAATTTCTCTAAATCTTCCTGGTTAACTCCCAGCAATCCAACCTTCACCGAATTGTCATAAGAAATTACTCCACCCCAAAAGTAATCAGAACTCCCAGAAATATCGGTCAACATTTGCCCCAGTCCGCCACCAGTGCAAGATTCTGCTACTGAAAGCGTTTCTTTTGATGCACGCAACAACTGACCGACAACGGAAGCAAGGGTATTATCATTAACACCGTAAAAATCCAGTCCGGCGATTTCTTGAATTTGCTTCTCAATGGGCGCAATTAAGGCTTCTGCTGCTGCTTCTGAAGTTGCTTTAGCAGAAACTCGCAATCTTACTTCCCCCTTACCTGCATAAGGCGCTACTGTGGGATTCGGCAAGTTCAAATAGGAAGCAACCTTTTCCGCTAAAACAGATTCACCAATACCCCAAAACTTTAAACTCCGGCTGTAAATAATTTCTTTACCCCAACCTTGATTTTTGAGAAATGGTACAGCTGTTTCTTCCCACATCGGATGCATTTCACTAGGAACACCGGGAAAGGTAAAAATCGTAATTTCAGGACGGGGTTGCCAAATGATACCGGGTGCTGTTCCAGTGGGATTGGGTAGAATTTCTGCACCTTGGGGAATCAAAGCCTGCTTGCGGTTACTTGGTGACATAACCCGACCACGTTGGGCGAATTTCTGGTTTATGTCTTCGATAATGTCAGAACGTTCTACCAAGGGGACTTTAAAAAAATCAGCGATGGTTTCGCAGGTAAGGTCATCTGGTGTTGGGCCGAGTCCACCAGTGAAAATGAGAATTTGCGCTCTGGAAATAGCAATTTCTATAACTTGTTTCAACCGTTCTGGATTATCCCCAACCACTGTTTGATAGTAGTGGGGGATACCTAGCTGCGCTAATTGTTGCGCTAAAAATTGAGCATTGCCATTGAGAATATCTCCTAGCAACAGTTCAGTACCAACACAAATAATTTCTGCACTCATTAGATTCGGAAAAGAGATTAAGGAATGAGGAGTAGGGAGTGGGGAGTGGGGAGAGAGCAGGGGAAGAAAACTATTGACCAATGCCCAATGCCCCATGCCCCATGCCCCATGCCCAATTATGCTAGAGCTGGTACAGGAATTTCCAGGTGAGGATATAAGGGGAAGCGATCGCACAATGCTGCTACCCGTTGCCGACAATCTTGAGTTACTACGTCAGAATCTGGAGAAAGTAAGCGATCGCTAATAATATTTGCAATCTCGGTAAATTCTGCTACTCCTAAGCCTCGTGTGGTCATTGCTGGTGAACCTAATCTCAGACCACTGGTAACAAATGGCGATTGCGGATCAAAGGGAATAGTATTCTTGTTAGCAGTAATATTCACAGTACTGACTAGCTGATCTGCCTGCTTACCAGTTAGACTTACAGAGCGTAAATCTACCAATATTAAATGATTGTCAGTGCCATTAGACACTAACTTTAAACCCCGGTTTTGCAGTTGTTCGGCCAAAGCACGAGCATTTTCAATCACTTGGGCAGAATAGGTTTTAAACTCAGGCTTGAGGGCTTCTCCAAAAGCTACTGCCTTACCAGCAATGACGTGTTCCAATGGCCCGCCTTGGCTGCCAGGAAAAACAGATTTATCTAGCTTTTTACCTAGTTCTGCGTCGCTGGTCAAGATTAAACCACCTCTAGGGCCGCGTAGAGTTTTATGGGTAGTTGTTGTTACTACATGACAGTGAGGAATGGGATCGGGATGAAGACCACTAGCAACTAAACCAGCGATATGAGCAATATCGGCAAGCAAGTAAGCGCCAATTTCATCAGCAATACTACGGAATTTTTCAAAATCAATTATACGGGGATAAGCCGAATAACCACAAATCAGCAGCTTAGGACGCTCCCTCAGCGCCAGCTCCCGAATTTGGTCATAGTCAAGTTGTTCTGTTTGTTGACTTACACCGTAGTGGCTAACTTGGAACCATTTACCTGAGAAATTTACAGGGGAACCGTGGGTAAGATGTCCCCCATGAGACAAATCCATCCCCATAATTTTGTCCCCTGGTTCGAGTAGCGACAGGAACACGGCAAAATTGGCTTGTGCGCCAGAATGGGGTTGCACATTTGCATGAGCCGCACCAAATATCTGTTTAGCACGATTGATCGCTAGTTGCTCGATTTTGTCGATAAACTCACAACCGCCATAGTAGCGTTTACCAGGTAATCCCTCGGCATATTTATTTGTCAGTACCGAACCTTGAGCCGCCAGTACGGCGGCGGAAGTAAAGTTTTCGCTAGCAATCAACTCCAAGTGGTCTCGTTGACGCTGTAGTTCATCGTTGATTAACTCCGCGATCGCCGGATCACTGGAGGAAAGAAAGTCTGAATTAGTCCTAGTCACTTCAATTATCCTTATGGAAATTTGTACAACGGCTGATTTTGGTTGGACACAGTACCTAAATAACAGTCAAGAGCAATGGTTTTGACTGCTGTACAGAGGCGATTAATCGTCTCCGTACTCTGGAGGTTTATTTGTGCCAACTTATTTATTATTAGACCCAAGCTCGATTAGTGCATTAATTATCATAACGTTGCTTTTTGAAATCCTCACCTTGCTGCATGTTATGAGGTCGTTCGACAGTATTCTTTATGAACCTGTGTTAAATAAGATCAAGATCGCTGCTCTGTAGAAAAAAGAGCAGCAGAAAAGCGATCGCAGCAGGGGTAAACTGTGGAGGAAATTCAGAGTCAGGAGTTTGGAACTATATTTGTGAACAATAAGATCCCCGACAACTTTTACGAAGTCGGGGATCTTGCGGGTTGCAATTCTCACAAATGAAAAAATCAAATAGGATTCATATAGCGATTTTGATAGTAAGCCAAAATCTGGTTAACTCGTTGCCGACTTTCTGAACCAGAGTTTGCTGTCCACGAGAAGCTCAAGCCACTAATTTGACTTTGATTGTAATCAAACTCTTGGGATGACTGGGGAATTAAATCCACTTCCACCCCTTCGACTTGACGTAAATGCGCTGCTATTTCTCTATAGACAGCTAAAGGCAAACCAGCGAATTCAATTTTTTCCTTAGTCTCCATCTTTATGAAGCTCCCACATTAAAAGAATTTTGGGGCGGTGTTGTCACTGAAATAGGATTGCCGGTAGGAGATGCAGCTGACGGCGTTGACTTGACAGCCCCTTCCCCTACCATTTTGGCAACTTCAATACCATATTGTTCAAAAATTACGATGGGGTTGTAGCCCTGATTCATTTCAATACGTTTAATCAGTACACCATTTGCCAATCGCTGTCCCGCCTGTACATAGCGACTCGTCGGCTCATCTGGTACTTTGATAATTGCCTGTGGTTCCTTACTAATTAGAACTACACCAGTCACAACTACTGCCTTTGCTAAATCAGGTTGTGCTGGCGGTGGCAATACAGAAACTAAAGTGGGGTTGGGGACAACTTGAGGCAAAACCCTAGGCAAGACTGAAGTCAAAGTAGGATTGACTTTTTTTGGTACATAAGAAACGTTACTTTTCTTGGGATTTAAAGCTATGGTGCGCCTTGGAAGCTTTCGTTCTGCTAGTGATGCAGTAGGTAGCTTAGGCAACACGGGAACTGGTCTTCCAGATATTTTAGACATTCCGGGAACCGTCTGCCCGAAAAGTTGTGCAAACGGGTCACTTCGATCTTTTGATAACATAAGTTCCCGTGCCCGCTCTGTAGCATTTGTGGATTGAATCAAGTTAACAGATGCAGGATTAACTTGTGAAACCTGTTTGGCAGGTATAACTGGATTCTTAAAGGATTGAGCCACTGGTGGCGACTTTTTTGCTATTTTGGGAATTGGCACAGGATTGATGGCTTGTTGTGTATCTTCAGAAGCACATCCAGCGATCGCCAAAGTTAGAATAGCTGCAATTGTAATTTTTGAAGTTCTGCCCATGAGCCTTTCTCAAAAGCCATTGGAAAATTGAAAAATGAAAATCAACATGCCTGAAATTTGTATCAAAGGCAAAGTATGTTCCCTTTATAACCTAATTTTTTACATTGCAAGGGTTATTTTTAGCACTGCCTACCTAGCATAACTGCGGCTTGGTGTTTGTAGTCAATCTTCTGCCACACCCATAAGCTGTTTCATCAAATCCAGTCCTTTCTTGACTCTACGGGAAACCGTTACTACACTGATGCCCAGATGTTCTGCAACTTGTTTTTGTGTCAAATCTTGCAAAAACACACATTCCAACACATCGCGGGTGCGTTTTTCTAGCTGAACTAATGCTTGTTGTAGGCGAAGTTGATCTTCTTGTGCCAGTTGAAAGCTGCGATAGTGAGGATCTGGAACCAATTCTCCCAAGCAGGTAGCACCTTCTTCTCCATCTTGAATTGGCACATCGAGACTCAAGGGAGCGCGATTGATCCATGCTAATTTAATTTCTTGCCATTCGTTTGGAGAAATTTCCAGTGCTGCTGCTAATTCCGAGTCAGTTGGTTGACGATTGTGTTTTGCACGCCAAGAACGTGATACTCCTATAGCTTGCTGTTGGAGCGCTAACCATCTCCGAGGAATTCGTACGGTGACACCTTTATCTCGGAGATAGTGTTGAATTTCACCGCGAATATAGGGAAGAGCATAGGAACTGAAGGCATGTCCCTTAGAAAGTTCAAATCTTTCAATAGCCCTGATTAAACCCAAACATCCAACCTGGAGCAAATCATCGTAGGTTTCATGACATTGATTTGTCCAGTAGTGAGCTTCTTTTCTCACAAGTCCAAAATTGAGTTTTACCAGTTGATTGCGGATATTTTCTGACGGAGATTGCTGATATTCTCGCAACAACTGCCAAATTTCGTGCTTTAGTTCATTGGTGACTGTGGTAGGCATAGCACCGGGCTTATTGAGCAAATAAAGAATCAAATATTCGCTTTTAAATTAAGCTGCGATCGCACGATATTAAAGACAATATCGCGTTATATTTCCTAGCAAATACTATGGTATATAACAAAGTTTTTCTAGAAAAATTCCATAGGTTGCTTGAGAATTGAGCAAAATTAAAATGGGCGAAATCGGTATTTAGTTTGTTATTTATCTTTGGTATTATCTGTAGATTTTTTAGAACTACATAGGAATAAAATATAAAATTAATTACTAAATATCAAACCGAGATTGTACTTAATTTGGATTAATTAATGGTGAAGTTAATTTATAGAAACAAAACAACAGTAATCGGGTTTTTGTTAGATAAGCAAAAGTGGCATTTACAGTAAAATTACCTGTTTATTCGACTGAAATTTATCCAATAATTAAAAATTACTAATAATATTTCAACAAATCTATGTATATTTACGCAAGCTAATAAAAAAAAGGGCATATTACCCTTTTTTGTACTTAAGTCTATAGTGTTTTAATGAAAGGGAAAAGGTTAAAGGGATGAATCAAGTCAGTAAGACTGAGTTACCCCATAGGTAAATCTAGGAGATTGAAGTGGGGAGATTAGTCGGTCTAATTTTACTTGTGACTCAGCATTGTTTCGGTCACCCACAAGTCCGAGGTATTAAACTTTTCCCAATTGCAAGGGTTATTTCGCCCACAATTTTGCTCGGCTTTAACTTTTCCCCATCTTTGTAAAAAACTTATCTACCCTCCTGAAAAAAGAGGGTAAATAAGTTAACTTTTGCGATCAAGTCTGATACTTACAGAATTGTCGTTCTGAGTATCAGTCAGTTGCGTTATTTCAGAGGATTTAGCCACGAGTCGGTTCAACCCGCCCATAAAATAAACCGCGAATCTTAACTTCTTTAGGTTCGCCAGCACCTAAATCTGTATCAGATGGCTGTTCGCTCTCGAAAGTACCAGCAATTTCACCACTAGAACTGTCTATTTTAGCGATTTGCAGAGAAATCTTGCCATTGAGATTTTCAGCACGCTTGACGTTAGTGCGGGTAAGTTCTTCATCATCTGCTTGGGCGGGGAGAGCTACGGCATTATCGTAGCCACTGACGACACCACGACCTTTGGGATCTAGGAAGGCAGCACCACGATAGGAAGGAACTTTGAAGGTGCCTTCAAAGTCCGTAGAGGTGTTAATACTGGTCAAGCTGGGTTGGGTTTGAGCAACCAAGTTTTTAATGGTGAAGAGGAAAGGTACTCGCTCACCACCAGGAAGTTGCACAGTGATGGCTTGGAAGTCAAGACCATCAGTTTCCGCAAAGGTCAGGCTATTATCTGAGTTGATTTTTAGATTACCTTGCACCTGGTCAATAGTGGAAGTGTATCTGGTCAACAATTTGCCAGCAACAAATTCTGCTTCTTGGCGTTTATTAGCAGGTTCTTCTTTGATGAAGAAGCTAGTTGGTTCCAAGCAAAGTTCTTTGATGGCATAAGACTGGCTAGAATCAATGGGAATAGAACCACGACTTGTTTCTGCTAGTTGGGGGCATTTGTTAGCCAAGCCAGTGCCGCGAATTTGATCGTATGTGAGTACATCTCTACCACTACTACTAGCAGGAGCATCACTACAAGCAGTTATTAGCCCTAGGCACAAAGCCAAGAATGCAACAATTAAAGCGCGATACCTCATGGTCAACCTCAATCTCAAAAATTAATATCTAAGTTGTAAAACTGCATCGAAGCTTTGATCTCTGATGAGAAGCCGCTACTCTGCGAAAAGCTACCTTTGGTCGGACACAGCTTTGCTCTGATTAAGAGAGTTGAAGCAAGTGTTCGGGCGTCTAGGTTGTCAGCCGCTGCTCAAACTTTTCTCTGCTAAACGTAGTTAAACGTGTCGCTCTCTTGAGCTTGGGGTGTAAACCCCAGACTAAGTAGCACACTGCATCCATTTTGGATGTGTGTTACTAGGGGAGCAAAAAACCAGCAGTTTTACTGTTGGTGGCATTTGTTCGAGTTGGGCGGGTGGATGAGTAAGCCCCACACAGAGCAGCATAAATGCTTGCCTCGAAGAGCGCGAAGAAGGGTGTTTGCTTCGCACTTTGCTCTTGCCTATGGCAAAAGCGGCGTCGCCCAAGTCTTTTTGTATCATGTATGTGACGCCACTACATACAGCCCATTGTTTGATGGGTAAATCAGCCAGATCATACGATTTTTTTTAACTCAAAATCAAAGTACTCAAAATCCAAGAAAGTCTCACCTTGATCGCATCTAGCTGCTGTGGAGGCTACGCTAAAGGTTACTACGCTCTTTTAGGAACGATCGCAATTGCTTTTGATAAAGATACAAATCTAGTTATATTCACCCCTGAGTAGGGCAAGTGAGGGGACAAGGGGACAAGGAGAGTTCAGAAATAAAACTATCTAAAAGCTTATAGAAGCTATATCTAATTTTCTGCTTGGCTAGAGTGACAGCTAATGAATCTAGGCTGGCAAACTAGGGAAAATTAAAAATCTCCGGTAAATTTGAGTTGGCCTCATTTATACGGAAAGGGTGGCATGAACAATAACAAAAATATTGAATCGGAGAAGTTGTCTTGTAAAGTGCAAGCGATCGCAACTGTGGTGTATGATGCAGTTCAGGATTGTCAAGGCGATACTGTAGCTCTTTTGGCAATGCTTAGGCAATTGGAGCAGTTACACCGAGAGATCCGGGATGGAGTTTTTCAAGAGAGTTTGCCTGTTAACCGTCGCCAACTCTACTCACTGCTGAAAGATATTGAGTCTGAGGGAGGTTGGCCTTACATTGAGCGGATGAGACTACAAGCATTTTTGGCGAATTTGCCCCAAGAGGCTCCCGAAGAGAATAGCCACGAAGTTTTGGAGAGCGATCGCTCATGCGGCTGATTTAGTTGGAAATAAGTTTCTGGCTCGGAATTAACAACTCTCATCGCCTCATCAACCGCTAAACCAAGAGCGGTTGCTCATTGAGGCTGCAACGTAATTCGTAATGACGCTCGATGACTCGCTAACGCTACGCTAACATAATTCGTAATTAAAAAGAGTTTGTACGGGTTATGCCATCACAAAGAAGGCGATCGCGTTTCTCAAGATTGCGGTTGTGCTTGAGGTAATTACTCACCCAGTTGCAACCACGAACAAGCAGATCATCAAGATGTAAATTCCACAAAATTATCGTGTTGTCATCACTAGCTGATGCTAGTGTTTGACCATCTGGGCTAAAACTGACACTTAATACTGGAGCCCGATGCCCATTAAGACTTTTAATTAATTTGCCATCACGGCTCCAAAGTTTCACTGTACTGTCCCAACTGGCGGCGGCGAGCAATTTGCCATTGGGGCTGAAAGTCACGGCATTGACGCTATCGCTGTACCCCTTTAATAAGGTTTTTAACAACGTGCCATCCCGTCGCCATAGTTTCACAGTATTATCCCAGCTAGCAGAAGCCAGCAATTGATCAGTGGGACTAAAGCTGACACCTAACACCCAGCTGTCATGGGGCGAGAAAGTTTTGAGCAAAGTACCATCCCGGCGCCACAGTTTCACAGTTTGGTCATCACTAGCAGAGGCTAAAACCTGACTATCAGGGCTGAAATTGACACTATTTACCCAACCATGATGTCCCACTAAGGTTTTGAGCAACTTGCCTTCACGGTTCCAAAGTTTTACTGTCTTATCTTTGCTAGCTGATGCCAAAAACTGACCATCAGGGCTAAAATTCACGCTCATCACACTATCAGTATGCCCGTAGAGAGTCATGATTAAAGTACCGTCAAGCCGCCAAAGTTTCACTGTTTTGTCATAACTCGCTGAAGCCAGCATTTTACCTTTTGGGTCAAAACTAACACTAGGAACTTTATTTGTGTGCCCTACCAAAGTTTTGTAAAGTCGGGTTTTGACCTCGCCACTACTGGTGTATCGTTGCCAAAGTTTGACAGTGCGATCGCTACTACCAGAAGCTAGCATCTGACCGTCGGGACTCCAAGTAACGCTCAAAACTCGATCCTGATGCCCTTGAAGAATAGACAGTGTTGGAGCATCTAAACTCCATAGTTTCACGCTTTTGTCGAAACTTCCTGAAGCCAGCAATTTGTTATTTGGACTGAAAGCGATGCTAACAACAGCATCGCTGTGTCCTTTGAAGGTTTTGAGTAAGCTACCAGTGGTACTCCAGAGGTTTATGGTATTGTCTTCACCTGCGGAAGCTAACTTTTTACTATTGGCACTAAAGCTCAAACTCCACACTGTACTGCTATGCTGCCGTAAAGTTTTGTAAGGACGAAATTCAAAACCGTCTTTAGTGCGGTTACTTTCCCTGAGCCAAAGTTTCACTGTTTTATCTCGACCTGTTGATGCCAAAAATTTACCATCAGGGCTGAAAACAGCTACAATCACACCCTGCTGATGTCCCTGCAAAGTTGTAACGAGGCTACCATCCCGTCGCCAGATTTTCACTGTTTTGTCGTCGCTGGCCGAGGCAATGAACTGACCATTGGGACTGAAGTTTACCCAGTTAACCCAGCCCTGATGTCCCCTCAGTATTTTTACTAAGCTACCGTCTTTGCGCCAAAGTTTTACAGTTTTATCCTTACTACCAGTAGCTAATAACTCGCCATCAGGACTGAAATTAACGCTATAAACCCAATCTCCGTGTCCTTTCAGGGTTTTATATGGCTTAGGGTCAAATTTACTTGTAACCGGGTTTTTGTGCCAGATTTGCACTGTTTTGTCGAGGCTGGCGGAGGCTAGGGTTTGACCATCAGGGCTAAAACTTACACAGGTGATAGCATCAGTGTGACCTTTGAGGGTTTGGAGTAAGGTTCCGTCAGGACGCCAAAGTTTCACCGTTTGATCTCGGCTACCTGATGCTAGCAACTGACCATCTGGGCTGAAAGTTACTCCCCAGACAATATCAGTGTGCCCTTCTAGGCGGTTAACCTCCGTTACCCCATAAACTGCCTGTTGCAGGGCTGTCACCACCCGCATTCGGGTATCTGCCTGCACTCCATCAGCCTGTTTAAGTCCTCTCCAAGCCCGCAAACTTTCTAACAGGGCATCAAATTCTTTATTAGAGGCGAACAGAGCTTCGCTAGCAGCAGTGATCGCACTAATTTTTAAGTTGGTTTCACTGCGTTCAGCGCGTAGAGTTTGGCGGACTGCTGCTCTTTTCTGTAAGTCAGCTTGCCACCATAATGCTGCTATTGTTCCCCCCATGATTGCCAGGATTGCACCTGCTATCCGTGCTTCCCGCAGTCTTCGTTGCAACACTAAATTTAAGTGCTTTTGACTAAGCTTTTGGGCTACTTCAGCTCTAGTTTTTTCAAGTTTGATTTTTTCTAATTCGGCGAGCATACCATAGTTGTTCTTTTGGCGAATTGGTTCAACTAAATAATCGTGAACTAACTGGTAGCGATCGCCTAACTCTTCTCTAACTCGCAATACTAACCCTGAACCCACCAATATCTCTAAAATCAGTTCCCCAACTTTGTCAAAGCTTGATATTGTATCAATATCATGATTATTAACTAATGCTACCGCTAAATCAGCTTTAGTTTTTAACGGTCGCGTCCCCTTTTCATCAGTTAACTCAAATAATAATTTCCAACTTAACTCTTCGTTCTCCTGACCGCAGTCTTTGATAACTTCTCCAAGCCAGCGTTCTACCAATTTTGCTGAGCCACCGCAAAGCTTATATTCTGCCAATGTGGTGATATTTTCTATTTGTAGTTGAGCACCGACTATTTGTAATTCAATTGGATGTACTTCGTCTAGTTCTCCTGTCAAATCCTTCACTAATCGGTTAATTAAGTCCTCACTCAGTTCATAATGGGAACGTTGAGTAAGACTGTGAATTATAGCTTTGGCATCTTGGCTAGAGAATTTTCCTAAATAGTAGCGAATGTCCTTATCAAGAATATTTTTATTGATTACGCCTAGATCATATAATCCAGTACTATTTTTTTGGCTCAAACGTTCAAATTCTAACAAGTGATGTAAATAATCTTCTCGTAATGAAAGAATAACTTTTACAAATGAAATATTTAAAGATTCACTCAAGAATTTATAAAATTCTATTCTTTGTGTGGGAGGATTATTAACAAAGAAAAATTCTTCAAACTGGTCTAATATAATAACTATTGTATAATTGCGTTCAGATACTAACCGAATTTTTTCTAGTAGTATAGTGGGTGTAGAGTCAAGATTAACCGATATTCCTGTGTATGTAAGTGCTTGGTTTATACTGCCGATCAAGATTGTCATCCAATCAGTATAAACAGACAAAACAATAGGTATAGGAATGCGTTCACCGATAACTTTTCCCTTTAGTGCTGGGACTAAACCAGCTTTGAGAATAGAACTTTTACCTACACCCGATGGCCCATAAATTACTGTGAGTTTGTAGTCAGCGCGAGTAATTCTTTCAATTAAACGATTGACATCTTGTTGCCGTCCAGAAGCAGATATTTCTTGGGCAATTTCTTCAGGAATAAATGGTACTTTGTGAGGTTGCAGTACTGGGTTAATTCTGGGGCGTTGTGGCTGCAATTGACTTGCCCCGATGAAGGCACGAAAGCCATACTGATGTTCTATTTGAATTTTTTCTTGCTTCAGCTTAAAAGCTTCTGTATAGTCATGACGCTCAAAAAAGTAAAGCGATCGCAGTTCCTCTAAAATCTCTAAGTAAAGTGATGGCTGATGTTGTAGCTCACAAACTACCCTTGCCCATTCCAGGTTATTGATAGCCTCCTCCGACTCACCCAGATGCCTTTGTGTACGTGCTAGCAAGAGAAGATACCAACTTTCTTGGCGGCGGGTTCGCAAAGCATCTCGCAGATAAATTTCTGTTGCTTCTTCGGAGATAGAAAGTGCTGTATTCGCTAATTCATGAGCAAGTATCCAATTCGACTCAGAAGCCGCCACATTTGCCAAAAAGCCATAATTTTGAGCAATTTGTGCGGGAGTTCCATAAGCTTTATGCAGATTTAATGACTTTTGAGCTAATTCTTTTAAGTCATCCCAGGCTTGTAGGCGTTGCAGCATTTCACAAGCAGGCAAAATAAATTTAGCAACTAAGTCTTCTCTTTGTACCTCCTCCAATAGCTCCAAGCATTGTTTGAACCACAACAGAGCATGTTCGCAATAGCTACTAGTATTCTGGTATAAGTCTGCCATTCGGTGGTAGCACAGCCCCAGGTGGAATAGTACTATTGCTTGCTTAAGTGAAGACGAGGGAGGGGTAGGGTGAGGACATGAGAGGGGAAAAGAAGAATTACTCTCCCACTGCGCTACTCTTCTTGCTTCCTGCTGCCATAATGCTAGGCTTCTTTGATAATTGGCTAAAGCACCATTAATTTGATCGTTAGCGTATTTATCTCGCCCCAACACAAATTCTAAACTAGCTTCTAATCCTGGTGTTAATTGAACGCCGTATAGGCGCAGCAAATCATTACGGGCTGATTCTATTTCGTGGCGGTGTTGTGACTTAGGATCTAAATCCAGCAAGGCATTAGATAAAAATGTTTCAGCACCTGCTTCTAAAACTTTGACAAATAGAGATTCTGCCTCTTGATGGATCAAAGCAATTAAATCTGCTTTGGCCATTTCAAATTTAATAGTGGTTGCAGCCCAGCTTTTGAAATCAGGCGCTAATCTTGAAAGCAATGATGCCACTTCATCTTGTAGCCACAACACCACTGGAAATGGAAAAGTTGCGGCATAGATATCTCGTGCTTGGTTGATGCCTGTAAGTAAGTTTTCCAGGTCGATAATTGACTCAATACCAAAAACCATCACAGCAGATGGTAAAGAGTCTGTAACGACGGCAGGATTATCGAGAAATAGTTCTGAGACTATTGTGCTGTGCAAGGAAGTCGTTGATGGATTGAGAATGATTTCTCTGATATTTATATCTTTGGTAAGCGAGCGAATATTCTCTAACATTTGCTCACGTAATTGCTCATAGTTACATCTAACTAAAATTAGGGCAAATTGACCTTCGGAAAGCGCCATCGCTCTAATCAGTCTTTGCAAAGTATGCTGATTTTCTTTGGTGTAGACGCGTAGCGGCTTGTCATTAGTCATTGGTTATTGGGCATTGAGGATGGGGCATGGGGCATTGGTGATTAGTCATTAGTTATTAGTCCAATGACAAATGACAAAGGACAATTGACTAATGACAATTGACTTACCCAGCACTATTACTTGTTTTGTTGCCAAGCCAAAACTTTTTCTGTTTCTGCCAAGGCTGGACTGATGCCAAACCAGCGCCCTAGAGGATCGCGATATTCAAACAGATACATACTTCTTAGTAAGCTCTGATAGTCAGACTCACCTTTAACTCTCTGCTGCTGGACTACTTCAAACAATAATTCCCACTGAGATTCATCAATAGCTAATAGCAGATCGTCGCGGTAGTCCTTAATCACGGCTTCTAAACAGTCCCTAGAAAAAGGTGGATCTTGTCGTTGCAGACAGCTATAAAGTAAACCCAATAAGTTACGAATGTGACCACCACTAACGCGACATAAACGATCCAAAGTTTGGGAGTGATCGAATAATTCTGTAATTAATAAAAGCCTGCTATTCAAAGGAACTTCTGGAAAAGCTCTTGCTAGAACTAACTGGCGCACTAGTGACATCCCTGGTTCGTAGTCACTGCCATCTCTTTGGCGCACTAATACCATCGGTAGTACTTTTGGCGCAATCCCTCCCCCCAGACGATTTTTCAGTGTCTCGTACTCATTGGAGAAAATTAAGGTTAGGGGAATTGTGTAAACTAGGTGGCATTTGAGTCGGCGTAACTGTTCGCCTCGGTCGATGAAGAGATATTCTGGTTGCGATCGCCCCGATGCTAAGGGACGCATATCCACTCGATCTAAGTTATCTACAATCACTACCAGTCCTTTTTGACCCCGTAGCTTTAGCTGTTCAACAGCCTTTTCTAAAATTTCTTCGTTAATTGCCTGCAAAATACTATTGGTACGTGGTTCCAGATATTGCCTCAGTTGATTCCGCATCTGGGTGCTATCTTTGGTTTTCGCAGTAATTTTGGCAATACCCAAGGACAACTCTGCTTGTCCAGAAAGCTCTATGGGGGTTTGCAAAAAATCGCCTACTTCTTTAAACAAATTGGTAAAGTAACCAGGTTTCAGTTTGATGCTAATCCCTTCTAAACTGGCACTGACTTGACGGGCTACACTCAGCAAAATATCGCTGATATCAATATCCGCCATGTCTAAGTCTTGACTGGACTCAAAATAAACCACATGAAATCCCGCCAATTCTAGTTCTGTCTTGAGGCGCTGCAATTCCGTTGACTTACCGCAGCCAATGTGACCCGTAAATAACTGACAGGTTGGCTCATCAGGAGAAATCCGAACGATAGTCCGTTGCAATTCTTCGACAATCTTGCAACCACGGACATCAGCAAAATCTATGTAATACTGACGATCTAGCCCGTTACTTATATTTAGCGTGTAGCTTGGGTTACATGCTTTATAAAAACGTGACAAATTTAATGTCGTTTTCATGTATGTAGAGGTGTATGTAGACGTGTGTGTAGATGCAGTTAATTCGTATTTTTTATACAAGTAATCTCTACCCTGAATATAGACATACGATTAACTTGCAAGTTGGTAG
Organism: Nostoc sp. JL34; assembly: GCF_017114945.1. Taxonomy (GTDB): domain Bacteria; phylum Cyanobacteriota; class Cyanobacteriia; order Cyanobacteriales; family Nostocaceae; genus Nostoc. The sequence continues at coordinate 9,552 of NZ_JABXKQ010000139.1, read as the reverse complement.
TGTCTTGCAAGAGACAGTATTTGGTGCAGGATTACTGTCAGTAGTATGGTAGAGATTTAATTGACCCTAATAACCTTAAGCATATCTGTCCTTTTTACACCTGCTATTGAGGTTTTGACAATCTCTAGCTTTTATTTGACCTGCCACAAACCTTTCAGGTTGAGTGGATCAGTAAAAAAAGCTACTAGATTGCATAGTTCTCAGTTTGTATAACTGATGAGGAGGACTGGTATGAATTATAGCAAGGTACATAGAGATTCAGGAATATTTTTCTATCATTTCACATTCTATTTGTCAAGAAAACAAAATCCGAAACATCTAAACTAATCTTTTGTAATCTTTAAAAGAAAAATCTTCAAAAATAACTTGTCAAAAAGACTACAGTCAGTTAAAAATGGACACCGGAAACTTTAATCGGAATAATGATTAGCGCCATAATCCTTGTGTAGTTACTGTAAAGTGTTACTAAAAATAAAAAAGTTTTGAGGAGAGCGACTAACAAATGCCAACAATGTTTACTGAAATTAATGATGATAAGAGCGCGTCAAGGAATTTAGATTGCAACCAGAAAGGGGTTTGAATGGCTGGCATAATATCAGTTTCCCGCACGGATCTAGCCCAGCGCCGTCAGAAATTACGTCGGCAGCGGCAGTTGAAAATTATTCAGGCTATTTGGCGAACCTTTGCCATTACTGGTTTGGCGGGTGGATTGCTGTGGGTAGCAGTCCAGCCAGTGTGGATGCTAAAAGCTCCCAAGCAAATAGTGATGAAATCAGGCAATAAATTACTGTCGGATGAAACAACTCAGTCACTGTTAGTGCTATCTTATCCCCAGTCTTTGTGGCGGATTGAACCGTCAGCGATCGCTAACTCTCTGAAGAAACAACCAACTATTGCCCAAGCGATCGTGAGACGCCGCCTGTTTCCTCCTGGATTAATCATCGAAATTCAAGAACGAGTCCCTGTAGCGGTGACTCAAACACGTGGCAACAAAAAAGTAATAATCGGCTTACTAGATGCAAGTGGGGCCTGGATGCCCTTAGAAAAATACACATCACTAAATCCCACTAGCAAATTACCCAATCTCAGAGTAATCGGCTCACCAAAACAATACTGTCTCTACTGGACTCAACTCCATGAAGCTGTCAGCCAAAGTTCCGTGAAAGTGATCGAAATTGATTGCCAAAATCCAACAAATTTAATTTTGAAAACAGAACTAGGAAATGTGCATCTCGGCGTTCCAGGCCCCCAGTTGTCTGAACAAATTAAGGTACTCGCCCAAATGCGACCTTTAGCAGCAAAATTTAATTCCGGTCAAATAGAGTATATTGATCTGAAAAATCCCGAAATTCCATTAGTACAAATGAACCAAGAAAACCAAAAATTAACTCCCAAAATCCCTAAAAACATCTAGCGTGTTTCATGTATTGATAGCTCCTATTAAATTAAGAAGCTTTATGCTGATAAATATATTTATTATTTTCAGTTTTTTGGCAAACCGCACGAAAATCGGCATTAACTTCTAATTAAAATGAGAAGATCAATCATAAAATCTCCATTGCGAGTAAAAGACCCTCAACTATGACCCTAACATCTAATAGTAGGGTGCAAGATGTCGGACAATCTAATAATGGTTAATAGCCTGCAAAACCCCGTTTGCCCATATATTCTTCGACTAAACCCAGTGCAGAAAAGAGAAAAATACTTGAGTTTTTCATTAAGATCGGACTTGCGAACAGAGCGCACTGATGAGAAAGTTCTAGGCCGCCACCCAAGTGCAGAGCTAAAAAACCTCTGGCTTTGTTCTGTTGAGGACACTTCCAAAGACAGTTTACCGAAGTTCAACCAGTAACAGAAAATGCCGCCCAAAATTGCGTAAGCATGGCTTCTGGGCAATAAGTTTGGACTACTCTGTGCTGTAATTCTTATTGGGTGACGAAACCTCTTAGGAAATCTTGATTTGTTGACTGCACTAGTGAGGGTTCTAGTAGGATAGACTATTGCTCCAACAAAGTGTCCATTAAGACCCCCCAAACAACAAATTAATCAGGTATAGTCTGACAAGTAAATTCTTGCTTACTTTAATCTTAAGCATAAGTAAGTATAAGCTAAACTTTGTGTCTAAAGTTGCAATCATCCCCAATGGTGAAACTTATTAACAATATTATTATTGAGGCAGAGAAGAGGCGCTGTACTGTGTCTTTAGAAGTTATGCCGTGCGCTGAGAATAATGAAGAGATTAATGTCTGGTTGAAGTTATACAGGTCACTTTTAGATAAATATAGGTATACTTCTCTAGAATTGGCTGTGCGATCGGCTGCGTTAAAAGCTTATCCCATAGCAAATTTTCGCCCTACCAATTCTGTTAGGCTTGGCAGTAGTGAAAATAATAAAGAACAGTGCCATAGTATTGTGGCAGTGTCAAACTAAAGTTGACTCTTAGGTGAATAACACCTGAAAAAGTCGTTTATCTACCCTTTCACAAATCCAATGACACTTGATAATAACCAAGGACTTAACTATAAAAATTCCCAATCTACGGGACAGCCGGGGTTCTCTCTGGCAGTTAACTCGACTAATCCCTTTAATAACTCTGGGCTGAACTTCGGACAAAATCACGATAATAAGAAGATTTCTGCGGAAAATAGCCGAATTGGCGAGATTGTTCCTGGTAGGGTCGCCAACATCAAAGTGATTGGTGTCGGTGGTGGTGGTGGCAATGCTGTTAACCGCATGATCGAGTCTGATGTCTCTGGGGTAGAGTTTTGGTCAATTAACACTGATGCCCAAGCTCTTACCTTAGCTGGCGCTCCAAGTCGATTGCAAATTGGACAGAAGCTAACGCGGGGTTTAGGAGCAGGTGGTAATCCTGCCATTGGTCAAAAGGCAGCTGAGGAATCACGGGACGAAATTGCTACGGCTTTGGAGGGTGCAGACTTAGTATTTATCACTGCTGGTATGGGGGGTGGTACTGGCACGGGTGCAGCACCAATCGTGGCAGAAGTGGCCAAAGAAATGGGCGCTCTCACTGTTGGTGTAGTTACACGTCCATTTGTTTTTGAAGGACGCCGCCGCACTAGCCAGGCGGAAGAAGGTATTCAAGGACTAAAAAGTAGAGTAGATACACTAATCATTATTCCCAACAACAAACTGCTGGAAGTGATCCCCGAACAAACGCCTGTGCAAGAAGCTTTTCGCTATGCAGATGATGTGTTGCGTCAAGGGGTGCAAGGTATTTCCGATATCATCACGATCCCCGGTTTAGTAAATGTTGACTTTGCTGATGTCCGAGCTGTGATGGCAGATGCGGGATCGGCATTGATGGGAATTGGCGTTAGCTCTGGAAAATCTAGAGCTAGAGAAGCTGCGATCGCAGCTATTTCTTCACCGTTACTAGAATGTTCTATTGAAGGTGCTAGGGGGGTTGTCTTTAATATTACTGGTGGTACTGACCTCACTTTGCATGAAGTGAATGCAGCCGCAGAAGCAATCTATGAAGTAGTTGATCCCAACGCCAATATTATTTTTGGAGCCGTAATTGATGACAGACTCCAAGGTGAGGTAAGAATTACTGTAATTGCCACCGGGTTTACAGGTGAAGTGCAAGCTGTTGTACAACAAAGTGTAGCTAACGTTCGAGTAGCACCCAATACCTCGAAGCGACCAACAACTCAACAACCTACAGTTAATCCTCCAACCTCAACTCCAACTGCAACTCCAACTCCAACTCCAATTCCAGAACCAAAGGAAAAACCTGGATTAGATATACCTGATTTTCTCAGAAACCGACGTACACCAAGGAATTAAAAGATTTTGGATTTGAGATTTGAGATTAACTTAGCAGTCTCAGGTCAGGCTGAACACTGTATAAAATCTGCTAGTTCTACCAGGGTTTTACCAAGGGCAGGGGTAAGCAAGATGTTGCCATCCCCGATTTTGCTAATTGGTAAAATAAATTGTCAACGCTATATAGAATGAACTTGGGCAGGAGTCTGCTGGCTAGCATGTCCAGTTATGCTTTTGTCATAAAAAAACAGGAAGACCTGCCCAACTGCGTAGGCATAACCCGTCATAGACATCCCTACATCTACCCCTCGTGATCCATTAAAGTTACTATTCGGTACAAACAAGTATATTTACTTAAAGCAAGTTGGGTAGGGAACTCGCCCACACCAGTGTCCGAAGAAGTCTGTTTTTTGGGGAATAAGACACAAAACAAAAAATAATTTCCATTTATTTTTTGATTTTTAGTGTCTGTTCAATCCATTGAATAACCTGATGACCAAGGCGAGTACCATCTAATCGATCAATTTCACGAATTCCGGTAGGACTGGTGACATTAACTTCAGTCAGATAACCACCGATAACGTCAATACCCACAAAAATTAAGCCGTCTTGGCGTAAGCGTTCGGCTACTTGAGTACAGATTTCATCCTCTCTTGGGGTAATTTTGGTTTGAGCAACTGTGCCACCAGTTGCCATATTATTGCGAAAATCAGTTCCGCTAGAGAGGCGATTGAGCGCACCAATTGGTTCGCCATTGAGTAAGATAATGCGTTTATCTCCTTCTTTTGCCTCTGGTAAATAGGTTTGCACCATTACAGGCACTCGACCTTGGAGGGTACTCAGTTCGACAATGGAGTTAAAATTGCGATCGCCTGATTGCAAAAATAAAATTCCTTCCCCAGCTTTGTTACCCAGTGGTTTGAGAACTGCTGCCCCCTTTGCTTCTACAAATTGCCGAATAAATTGCTTATCAGCACTGACAATGGTTTCTGGAATCGCTTTGGTAAACTGGAGGGCATACATTTTCTCATTTGCCCCTCGAATGCCGCTAGGACTGTTAATCACCAGGGTTTTATTTTGGTCAATATAATCCAGAATGTAGGTGGCATAGAGGTAGGAATCATTGACAGGTGGATCTGTCCGCATAAATACGGCGTCCATTGTCTCTAAAGAAGTCAAGGAGGAATCATTCAACTTATACCAAGGATTCGCGGCTACCCAGCGTCCCTCCACCAACACTACTGGTACAACTTCAACTCGCTGTAGAACAGCCCAAGCTTTGCTCTCCACTACACTCAGCAGATTTGCCTGAGTCACCCAAACTTCGTGTCCCAGGATTTGGGCTGCTTCAATTAGGGCAACACTGGTATCATGACACGGGTCAAGCAAATGGATGGGATCAATGATAAAAGCCAGTTTCACCCTTTATACCTCAATCACCAAGAAATTAAATGGTTATTCAACTATTATCTCTTGATGCTCTCACCAATTGACGTATATGTGTACTGCTGAGTAGAACCTGGAGAGTAAAATCTTGTGGACATATTCGCTTTTGTGAGAAAAAAGCCCGTAAATAAGGCAGCGCGTTGCTCTTTCTTCCAAAGTTGTAGCGACTGCCGTGTGATTTGCAGCGGCTTGTCGCTAGCGATCGCAAAACCTTTTGAACCTACACGCTATTACTAGAAGTTAGTAGCTCATCCAGCTTGCCTTGACTGTCTAAAGCGTGGATATCATCACAACCACCAATATGATCATCATTGATAAAAATTTGCGGTAGAGAGCGCCGTCCATTTGCTCTTTGAGCCATTTTATTTCTGGCTGCCTCATCTCCATCAATACTGTATTCGATAAATTCAACTCCCTTGTTCTTCAGCAAACTTTTAGCACGGATGCAAAACGGGCAAGTCCTCCAAGTGTAAATTTCTACTTTTGCAGCCATAACATCCTCAAATTGATTTAATACTTCTTAATTTTAGAACTTTGCCACTGACTCTAGACAGCTTATTCTGGTTTGTTTTCATCCTCAGAAGCCGCTAACTAGATTTATATCAAAAAAAGTTAGCCAAGAGATAAAGTCTGGACTCTTGACTAAAATATTATTGTCTATACCAATTTTCTTAAAAAACTTGGTGGCTTTTATCTCATTGTGAAAATTGCTTATAAGGCGTAACTCAGTTTTCAGTTATTACTCAAGTTCTCTCTAAGCTGAGACTAAAGGCTTTTTCTTAGCAACCTTCAGCCCACCTACAGCAAATAAAGCAAGAGTAACTGTTGCACTAGGCTCAGGTACTTTTTTCGGTGGAGGTGGCGGAGCAATATAATAAGTACTAGGCTCATTTAAAGCAGTACCATACTGAAAACGAAGATTCTGAATCTTTGTTAAATCAAAGCCAATAGGTAGCCCTGAGAAAACGAATGTGGCAGAGTTCTTCACAAAAGTCCCCCCACTTACGGCTGGATTTGAACTATCGTAACCAGTAATAATACCGTAATTGAATTGCTGTCCACCCGAAAGACCGAAACCAGGTGATATACCAAAACCTGCTGTACCAATACCGTAGTGCTGAGTTACTGGGTTAGCTACGCCACTAGCACCACCAAGTCCAGTGCTAGCGGTAGTCTTAGCAAAACCCCATTCAACTTTATTTCCTGCAACTTTGGTAAGATCGACATTAGTTCCGGTAGTTACATTATTCGTGATTACGGTTGGAGCTTTGGCTGAAGACAACGTTAAGTTTGTTAAGGGAGATCCAGCATAATCCCAGAAGATTCCTGTTAGAACATCAGAAGGGGCTGATGCACCTGGACCTGTATTAGTAAGGGTCAGTGTCAACTTACCTGAAATTGAATTATCAAAGACAGCTGTCGCCGCAAGGGCTGTACTGTTTCCACCTGATACTGGGTTAGTACCTGTGGCTGAAAAACTCAGAGAGGCTGCATCCGCTCTAGGCATCTGCAAAACTGTCACTACAGCTAATGCTGATATACAGTAGGCTGCATAACCTACTATCTTCTTGGAATATAGTTGAGACACTTGATTGAAACTCCTTTGCTTTCTCTTAAAAACATTTAAAATGTCTCAAAAGAACTTTTTTATGAAAATCACTAATGTATAAAATGGCATAAAAAACTATTAATTGCCTACGTTATATCTTCAGATTAACTAAAACTTTAAATTGGGATAAGCAATATATTTTTCCATGAATTAATTGAATATTTTCAGCATTTACACTTAGGATTTAATTTAATCTTAAATTATGCAGAATCAGCTAGCTTAAGTAAGCTTCTATTTTTCGATAATTTTCTTTAATCAATCAATTTGTATGAAAGATTGGTAATTCACTTCAGGATAAAAGCTAATCGTTTTCCACACATACCACGAGATATTATGAAGATGAAATAAAGAAGGGAAAGCAATTTTGCCTTCCCCAAAGTTTTTAATTTAGAACACTAATATTAAAGTGCTGACACTGAATTCACAACTCAAGTTTTAACCACAGTCAACCGCATATTCAATTAGCTGGGCAAGACGCTGACGTAGGGTTTCTAATCCCAAGCGCTGACTCGCAGAAATAAACACCGCTAGGGGAAATTCTTCTCTAGCTAGAGCTAGTGTCTCACTATCGGCTTCATCAATCTTGTTAAAAATAACTAGCGCGGGGCCAGGAGTTATTGGCATTTGTGCTAAGATTTCTCTGACTGAGCGAATATGACGTAACCAAGCGGGATGAGACAAATCCACCAAATGTAGGAGGGCATCGGCTTCTGTGACTTCCTCCAAGGTGGCGCGGAAGGCATCCATTAACGATGCAGGCAGTTCGTGTATAAACCCTACCGTATCTGTAATCAGAATTTCCTGATGTTCATTTGTTTCGCCATAAGGAATCACTAAGCGGCGCGTGGTGGGATCGAGAGTGGCAAATAACTGGTCGGCTGTATAAACTTCTGCATTCGTGAGAGCATTCAGCAAAGTGGACTTACCAGCGTTGGTATATCCAACCAAAGCCACTGAAGGAACTTCCCGATGCTGCCGTCGCTGCCGTAACCGCGAACGATGGGCTTGCAATTGAGTTACTTCTTTTTGTAGTCGAGAAATTCGTTGCCCAATGGCACGGCGTTCAGTTTCCAGTTTGGTTTCACCAGGGCCACGAGTCCCAATACCACCACCTAATCGGGACATGGTGCGACCTCTACCAGCCAGTCGCGGCTGCATGTATTCTAACTGTGCTAGTTCTACTTGCAACTTACCGGCACGAGATTGAGCGCGTTGGGCAAAAATATCCAAAATTACTTCGGTGCGGTCAACCACCCGAATGCCAATTTGCATTTCTAAGTTGCGGACTTGGGAGGGTGAGAGGTCGCGGTCGAAGACAACCAGATTGACTCCTAGTGTTTGGGCAGTTAAGGCAATTTCTTGGACTTTACCTTCGCCAACTACGGTTTGGGGATGAATGCGCGATCGCTTTTGTTGTATTGTCTGTAATACATCTCCCCCAGCAGTATCAACTAAACGGGCCAATTCCAATAGGTTGTCCTGGAATTGTAGGGGAGTCATCTCACTGGTCATCACCCCCACAATCAGCACGCGATCGTGGTCAGCATCTACTTCCTGGGCGATAAATTCCCGCTGGAATTCCGCTTCCAGATTTTCTACCAAGTCTACTAAATCCTGGTCTGCCAGATCGTCCAAGTCTAGAGGTGGCGATATATTCCAACTTGGGGTTTGGATTTGGCTTTCCCCTACCTTGGGAACAGCAGGACTAGTAATCAGGGTGCGAGACTCTTGGGGTATCAGATGAGCTAGATAAGCTTCTTTGACATACCCAGTTGCACCGCCTCCCCGCCGTGTAAATCCCGTTCCGGTAATATTTAGGACAACTAAGGCATCTAGGCGTTGCAGTGCCATCGCCGTGAGCGCCGCTTCATTGGGCGGTTCTGGCTTGAGATGGGTGGCAATACAACGAATACCACTGAGTCGTTCTGCACCGTAACGGGGCAATTCCATCGGTGGTATTTGCGTTTGACGCGGTGTGCCTACCCCGACGCGAATCACTTGTCCGCGACGGTTGATGTAGGCGCACACAGGCTGATTGACTTCTGTGCTAATTGCTGCCAGACGCTGGGAAAAATCAGGCGTGGTGATGCGATCGCCTGGTATGCGCTGGTGGTACAACCGCTGTAGTTGCTTCAGCTGGCTGGACTTCAGACCTTGGAGATTTCCAAAAATAGTTTCTATAGGCGTTTTTGACCAGTTAAATGGCCCCCCGAATCCTTATATGTCTATTTTACAACAGGGTTTAGGCTCCTATCTCTCTCTTTTGAGGGATGCGTTAGTAATTAGTTCACGGTGGGTATTTATTTGAAGCGATTTTGGTGGTAGTGCTATGTACCCCGTCGAGCAATGGTTTCTATTCACACTGTCTCCGAATAAAGATAAATTTGTAGCGATCGCTTTTAATTTCAATTGCTTAAAATTGAGGCTTGATATACAAATCCCATACTTCTTTTAAATGCTTTGCATCTAATTCAGAAATTTGCCCTATTTTAGCCAGCAACAAAAACTGTTCTAGGCAATTTAATCGAGACAGACGCACGGTTGAAGCAACACGCAAGCCACTTGCAGCCCAATCATTTAGAGGTACATCAGTTTGTGTGCGTGGTTTTGCAGATGTGACTACTGCTACTACAACATCATTTCCATCTATCCACAATATAGAACCCATTTGACATCTAAGAAGGTGCAGCAAGCCTCTTAACCATCAACCG
>NZ_JABXKQ010000182.1 GCF_017114945.1 Nostoc sp. JL34 | reverse complement strand
TGGCGCTCGGTGCGGCTGCGCCGCACCATCGCTTGTGACAGTTGCGTAAGTCCTGTTTACTCTGAGGATATTGATTTTTGAGCAATTACATTCAGGCTAACGAGTGTGTTCAAAACACGGATTTTACTGCAATCATCAAACAAATCTAACTGTTCTACTTGTTGATATTCTGTAAATCCAACTTCTTCTAAACATATAGACAATATCTCAAAATCAAATCCTACCTTATGAACATCATATATATTCGTATGTCCACCAAATATAATCCGCATTAGATGCAGACGTTCCACTACTGTAAGTTCTGGATGCAGATAAAACCAACATATTTTTTTTAAGTCGGGGACACTAATAAAAAGTTGTCCACCCGGTTTGAGAACTCGATGCCATTCTGTTAATGTATTGATTAACTCATTATCTATTGCATGAGAAAAATGTTCTAGAACATGACTGGCATAAATTGCAGCAATTGAATTACTTTCAAATTGACTTAAATCAGATGCGTTGCCAATATAATCTACTTCTGGACGACTTTCAATATCGAATATTTTCCAGTCTGGATGTATTTTTTCTCCACCAATATGAAGTTTAATTTCTGTCATTTTTTGTATTTTGCTACTCTGTATCGTTTATTCCATTTATTATGGGTCAAGCATGAAAATTTGTTATAAAAAATCAGATGTTGGACTGAGCATTGAAATTGCTCCTCATCTAATTTTGTTTTGATGCTTCCCAGCATTACGCCAACTCTTGTTCTAATCGTCAGAATTACATAGAGGTTACAGTTGCGGATTGAGTCTGAGCATTAGGCTGAAGTTCCCCGGTGCAAACGTCCTAAAAAAGCTCGTAACGCCTCATTATCGCTGAGTCGCAAAGCGCGATCGCCCGCTCCTTTGATAATTTGTACCCAGTAAGACGGCTCGAAAAAACTTTGAAAGTCTTTTGGGTTAAGCAACAGTACTTTTCGGTTGGGGAAACTTCAAATTAGGATTGGCGTTCCAACATTACGTAACCAAGACTCTCCAGCCTCAGTAGTAGCTGTTGCACCATCTCAAAAGCTTGCCCTTCATCTGTAGGCTTTAAGGTTATAGGATCTAAAGGTCTAAATTGTTTCCAGTGCTCTACCAAGAACTTCATCGGCTGGGTTTGTTCTAATAAAGGTATTAAGCAAAGTGCTAATGAGCTATCTATCCCGACAAATTCCTCAACTAGTGATAAATAGTTACTGATAGGAAATATTCGGAATTCTGTAATACAGGTTACGAGGTCTTCTTGGAAATTGGGAGTTTTTAACTGAGGATGCAGACTCACCTTTGCCAGTCGCCAATCAGAGTCAGCCCATTGTGAAACTGGCAGAAAAGTCTCTACTTGATTACAATGACCACACCAAAAGTCGATCAGCCGATGAATAGGATGTATTAGTTCAAATAACTGTAACCGCTCTTCTATAGAAATTTCTGGTAAACTCATGCTCAGAAAAGCAGGCAAATTCTCTGGATCTTTAAACAAGTTTATTAAGTCCCACTGCCGCCAGTTAACCATACTGATAAACTCTAGGTTAGCTGCCTTCAAAGCCATAAACATATCAGAGATAGTGTAACCTTTATCTCCTTGAAATAAGTAATTCATTAAAATTCCTTCTTTTCCGTTCTCTCCTTCATACTTATTAGAATTCCAAGTTCTAGCTTTGAGATCGACATTATCTTTCAAAGCTTTCATCGTTTCTACGACAATTTCCATTTCCAAGTCTTCTGGATTTTCATCCATTAAACCCATCATAGTGAAGACTCTCTGAGCGCGAAAATAAGTGAATCTCTGGATTGAACTATGCAGATTACTACGGATGATACCATTAGGCTTTAAAACAGATATCATGGCTTGCAAGGCAGCATCTAGATCAGGAAAAAGATATAGAAGTTCATCACAATTAATATAGTCAAATTGGTAATCTAGCTTTGGCAATTCCTGAATTGGCAATACATGAAACTCTGTATTGTCAAATCCATGATGCTCTAAGCGTTGTTGTGCTAATTTAATCGATTCTTCTGATATGTCAATTCCAACAATTTTTGCACCTGGATTAGCTTCTGCCAAGACTAATGATTTATAGCCAGTGCCACATCCAGCATCCAAAATTAATTTACCTTTAGTATCAATAACTTTTTGATTCCTTAAATAGTAGGATGTGACTAAGTTATGAATGTAAAGTAAATTAGGATGATCTTTAGGAGATTTATCAAGAGGAACTCTGGGATAGGGAGAAGTGTCAAATTGCTGACGAATTTTATCCAGTAAATCAGATGCTGGACTGGTCATTTAAATTGCTCCTGTTACTAACTTTGTTCTGGTGCATTCCACCGCTACACAAACTCATTTTTGAGTTTTGACGCACATGCAACCATATCTCATGCCTCTCAAGCTAGCGGCATACCCAAGCTTGAGTATTCCCAACTTCTGGGGATTTCTATCACAATATTTAAGAGTCAAATTAAAACTGGATGAAGTGGGTTACATTGTCAACCATCAGGTTTGCAACCAACTCCACAAAATCGCACTTGGTCTTTTTCAATCGGTCAGCCCGAACAAAGACACGTCAGGCGATCGCAGGTGCATACATAGTACCGTAGGCATTTTGCGATCGCTTACCACCTGACGTAGCCAATCATAATTTGTTGTGCTATATTAAGCGTAGTCGTTATGAGTTCATATATTGTCATGACTAATTCAACTGTAGAAAACTTGGTAATTATCGGTTCTGGCCCAGCAGGCTACACAGCCGCCATCTATGCTGGACGTGCTAACCTAAAACCCGTTGTATTTGAAGGTTTCCAAGCCGGGGGTTTACCTGGTGGGCAATTAATGACAACGACGGAAGTTGAGAATTTTCCGGGATTTCCTAAAGGGATTACCGGGCCGGAACTGATGGATCAGATGAAGGCGCAGGCGGAGCGCTGGGGAGCTGAACTATATACTGAAGATGTTATCTCAGTTGACTTGAGTCAGCGTCCTTTTACAGTGCGATCGCAAGAAAGGGAAATTAAAACCAACAGCATCGTTATTGCCACGGGTGCAACAGCAAAGCGTTTGGGTTTACCCAGCGAACATGAATTTTGGAGTCGGGGTATTTCCGCTTGTGCAATTTGCGATGGTGCGACACCAATTTTTCACGGCGCAGAATTGGCTGTAATTGGTGCTGGCGACTCGGCGGCGGAAGAGTCAATTTACCTCACCAAATACGGTTCTAAGGTAAATATGTTGGTACGCACAGATAAAATGCGGGCTTCTAAAGCCATGCAAGACCGCGTTTTGAGCAACCCAAAAATCCAGGTGCATTGGAACACAGAAGCCGTGGATATCTTCGGCAATGGTCACATGGAAGGGGTGAAAGTCCGCAATACCAAAACTGGTGAAGAGAGCCAACTGCACGCTAAAGGTTTATTTTACGCCGTTGGTCACAGTCCCAACACTTCTCTATTTAAGGGACAACTAGAACTGGATGAGATAGGTTACGTTGTCACCAAGCACGGTACTGTAGAAACCAGTGTAGAAGGTGTTTTTGCTGCTGGCGATGTCCAAGATCATGAGTTTCGGCAAGCAATTACGGCTGCGGGTACTGGTTGTATGGCAGCGATGTTAGCAGAACGCTGGTTATCATCCAGTGGCTTGATTCAAGAATTCCATCAACAGGCAGAAACAACAGATAATGAACTAGAACATCAGCCAGCCAAAAAGACTGAAGCTGAGGAAGAAGCGGGATTTAACTTGGATGCGACGCGCCATGAGGGAGGTTATTCTTTACGGAAATTGTTCCATGAAAGCGATCGCTTACTCCTTGTGAAATATGTCTCTCCTGGTTGTGGCCCTTGTCATACCCTGAAGCCAATTTTAAATAAAGTTGTGGATGAATTTGACAGCAAAATTCACTTTGTAGAAATTGACATCGACAAAGACCGAGATATTGCTGAAAATGCTGGTGTGACAGGAACGCCAACAGTTCAATTGTTCAAAAATAAGGAACTGGTGAAGGAAGTCAAAGGTGTAAAGCAAAAGAGCGAATACCGCCAGTTGATTGAAAGTAATCTTTAGGGACTGGGGGCTGGGGACTGGGGACTAGGAAATATATTCTTTTAACTGCTAAGGCATCATGTAAAAATAAGTTGTACAAATTTAATTTTGAATAAGCTGTCAGCCTTACTTTCCAATTAAAAGTGTTCAAGTTATTTTTGCGTGACTCCTAATATCCAATACCCAGTACCTAATCACTCAGTAACCAATCCCAATACCCAATCACCAATCCCCAATCCCCAATCACCAATCACCAATCACCCAGTCGAGTACCGTACTCTTCTTTACCCTGCTGTTGGGAACGAATAAAACGACAGTAACCGTTAAGACCTTTTTCAATCCGGTCTTTAAGCTGACTGACCCAGTTTAATTGTTCTGTGTTGCAGTAGCCTAAGCTCTCAGCAATAATGAAAGCGCTTTTGGTTTCAGTCAATGAGCCGCGAGCAATGTACATAAAACGCAATCTGTCTAAATAGTGATAGCGTCCATAGCCATCAGCTATGTTCAGTAAAACGCTGCAAGCTGCTCTTCGTAATTGATCGCTCAAATTGTAACGCTCACAACCCGGCAAACTATTTGCTAATCGATAAGCCGCTTTTAGCAGCTTGAGGCTATCTTGGTAGAAGTCTAAAGACTCAAAGCCTCTATCTTGCATATCATCCCAATCTAAAGTCCCTCAATTTTATGGGACATTTTTACCAAATACCCAGTCCCCAGTCCCCAATCCCCAGTCCCAATATGTAAAATGGTCAGCGTATCTTGCTTGATCCAGGCGATCGCTTTATGGCCATTACAAAACGGCGACTACCGACATTTTTACAGTTTGGCAAAAGTCTCAATCTTTCACAAAAACTGATGCTCATCGGGTTAGCCATTACCCTATTTTTCATTTTCCTGGCATTTTTCGCTCCCGTATTGCAGGCTTGGGGATGGCTGCAAAACCCGAAAGATTTTCTCTCTAATCCAATTCACGAGCCACCTTCAGCTAAACATTGGTTTGGTACTAGTCGCCTGGGTTATGATGTGTTTTCCCGGACATTGTTCGGCGCTCAAGCTGCTTTGCAGGTGGTAATTTTGGCAACGGCGCTGAGTATGATTATCGGTGTGCCTTTGGGGATGCTGAGTGGGTATCTCGGTGGGAAGTTGGATAAGGTGTTGCTATTTATTATGGATAGCATCTACACTCTACCGGGACTACTGCTGTCTGTGACACTGGCGTTTGTGGTGGGGCGTGGGATATTAAATGCTGCGATCGCTATTAGCATTGCTTACATTCCCCAATATTATCGCGTTGTTCGCAACCACACCGTGAGCGTGAAAACTGAAGTGTTTATCGAAGCTGCTCAAGCAATGGGCGCTTCCACTTGGGTTGTGCTTTCCCGTTATCTGTTTTTCAACGTCATTCAAAGCGTACCCGTCCTATTCACACTCAACGCTGCTGATGCAATTTTGGTGTTGGGCGGTTTGGGCTTTTTGGGGCTAGGACTCCCCGAAGAAGTGGCAGAATGGGGACATGATTTAAAACAAGCCCTAGAAGCTCTACCTACTGGTATTTGGTGGACTACCCTGTTCCCTGGTTTAACGATGACATTTATGGTGGTAGGGTTATCACTACTTGGTGAGGGGTTAAATGAATTTGTCAATCCCCGTTTACGGAGAGAAAATAGAATCCGACAGTAATCACTGGTCATTAGTTTTAGACAAATGACAAAGGACTAATGACAAATAACAATACAGAGATTTGTATGAAAGATAATCTAACGTTAATTGCTGCAGCTACTGGCGGGTTTATCCTTTCCGTTGCTCTTGCTGGTATCTTACGAGGTGCGCCAATTACAGCTTGGCAGGAGCAATCGAGTTTTCGTACCACGACTGTTGCTAATTTACAGAGAGCGGAATTGAAAGCCCCGCGTCTTAAAATCGGTGATGAAAACGACTCGCATTCAATAGAATAGAAAATTGAGCATTTTTTCACGCCAAGATGCTAAGTACAGATTTGCGGAAAATAATGGGGAAATGAGGTGTGAAATTTAAACGCAGAGGGGCGCAGAGGGTACGCAAAGGTTTATAGCTTGGTGTGAGGATTTTAAAGTGGTGAGTTCTCAAGTAATTGGCATTGATGTGGGAGGAACGGCAATTAAGCTGGGGCGTTTTGCAGCTGATGGTACTTGTCTGCAATCTTTGACTGTGGTATCTCCTCAACCAACAATACCGGAAGCGGTGTTGGCGGTGCTGGTAGATGCGATCGCACAAATTGATCCAGATAATCAAGCTGTTGCCATTGGTGTTGGTACTCCTGGCCCATCCGATGCCGCAGGACGCATTGCCAAAATCGCCATTAACTTACCTGAATGGATTGATGTGCCTTTAGCAGACTGGTTAGAAGCTAAAACTGGCAAACCGACGGCGATCGCTAACGATGCTAATTGCGCTCTTTTAGGAGAAGCTTGGCTGGGAGCCGGTCGCCACTTTCAAAATCTGATTCTGCTAACTTTAGGTACTGGGGTTGGTGGCGCAATTATCCTCGATGGCAAACTATTTATTGGACATCAAGGAGCCGCTGGGGAATTGGGTTTAATTTCATTAAATCCTGATGGGCCAATTTGTAATAGTGGCAATCAAGGCTCTTTGGAACAATATGCCTGTGCTACTGCAATTCGCCGCCGCACTCTCAAAGAACCCATCGAATTAGGTTTTCTTGCCCAACAGGGAGATACAGAAGCATTGACTTTTTGGCAAGAATATGGTAGTAATTTAGGAATTGGGTTGACGAGCTTAATTTATGTACTCACACCGCAAGCGATCGTGATTGGTGGCGGTATCAGTGGCAGCTTTGAGTTTTTCTTACCAGGTGTAAAGGCAGAAATTGAGAAGCGAGTACAGCCTTTATCACGAGTGGATTTACAAATATTGCCAGCGGAGTTAGGCAATTTTGCGGGGATGGTAGGTGCAGCAAAGTTGGCATGGCAACGCTATTCGGAATGTTAGATTATGGTTCAAACAATCCCAGCGAGAGATATAAGTCTTTACGAATTAGAAGAAAAATTTGGTTTGCAACTTGCTACAGACACCAACTTCTTTCCAGAATGGACAGAAATCTGATGCGCTATCAATTGAACGTGATTCAGAACTACAGCAAGTACTCAGTATCTTGAAGCGTGTTGGAGAATTAATTGTGCTTTTACCCACTGATAACTAGAGACTGAGGCTTATCACCTACCTATACTTGCAACTCAAATCCAGGTAATATATCTTCTCCGGAAAGAATCGCCGGCATTTGCATAACTTCTACAGCTTTTTCGAGTCGGTAAATTTCCACTTGCTTATCTTGAGGATTAATTAGCCAACCCAAACGCAAACCATTTTCTATGTATTCCTGCATTTTCGCTTGGATCGGTGCAAGCCGATCTGTCTCAGAACGTAGTTCAATTGCAAAATCGGGTACAAGTGGCGGAAATTTTTTTCGTTGTTCTAGTGTTAAAGCTTCCCATCGTTCCAACTTTACCCAAGCCGCATCAGGGGAACGTTTTGCACCATTTGGAAGTATAAAGATAGTTGAAGAACTAAAAACTTTGCCTAATTTAGCTTGACGATTCCAGATTTCTAAATCGGTAATTAGTCCAGCTTCTTGATTTCCGCTTTCTCCTCCTACTGGTGGCATAATAATTAATTCTCCGGTTGCATTCATTTCTAGGCTTAAATCGCTATTGGCAACACACAATTGATAAAATTGCTCATCGGTTAAATGAGCAATCGGCTCTAGATTAAGCACAACAGTATTCATTGAATCTTTCCTCGTGCCTTTATTGCTAACATCCTTACCTTTAGTTAAAAGTTTAGCAAGAGTAAGTTCCTCGTTCACACTAAGATAACGTGAGTTCGATGAACCTCTCCCTCCCAGCCTGCCTCTCCGAAACGGAAAGATAGGAGAAACGAAAAATTAAGCTTTTTGCTCCCCTCTCCGCATCGGAGAGGGGCTGGGGGAGAGGTCAAATAACACTTGTCGAACTCACGTTAAGATAAAGAATATCCTGTTGCTTTCTTAACGTATTTCACAACTTTTTCATAAGATTCAGGATTACTCACAGGGTTGATAATGATGGGGATAGTGCCATCTGGCAACCAAAAAGTTATCCTACCGTTCGGTTCATGACAAAATGAACTGATACAGTTGAGATTAATTACATATTCATTTTTTTCGTAAATTATTCTCACCCAGTGGGCGTGATCCAATTCTAATCCTGTCACACATTCTAAATAATCGAAAATCTTTTGATAATCTTCCAAATTACTTTGCGGGTTAATCACTATGGGAATGGCACTATCAGGGAGCCAAAAAGTAACCCTGCCATTGAGTTCATAACAAAAAGCATGGACACGCTCAAAATTCACCACATATTCTTTCCTCTCGTAAAGGATTTTCACCCAGTACGCCACAACATCTCCTCAAGTCCGAAATTTACGAATGATGCACCCTGGATGTCCAAATCTACTGAAACCCTAAGTTAATGTTGCAATTAATTTTGTTAGCGCAGCGTTAGCGAGTCTGCGTACTCTTTCAGAGAAGCAAGCTACGCTTTTAGCGTCTCGTAGAGAGCGTCATTTTGAATTTTGAATTGTTATGACACCTCCAATGGTGTTGGTGTACCAGATGTAGAAAGAGAAAGAGCGATCGCTGTTTGAATGAATCCTTTAAATAAGGGATGAGGGGTACTGGGGCGTGATTGAAATTCTGGATGAAATTGACAAGCAAGAAAGAATGGGTGCTTGGGTAATTCCACAATTTCAACTAAGCGTCCATCAGGAGAAGTACCACTGATCGCATAGCCGGACTTTAACAACAAATCGCGGTAATCATTGTTGAACTCATATCGATGTCGATGTCGTTCATAAATCACATCTTCTTGATAGAGCTTAAAAGCTAAAGTATCAGGGAGAACACGACAAGGATATAGTCCTAAGCGCATTGTACCCCCTAAATCCACTACTTCCTGCTGTCCTGGCAATAAATTAATTACTGGATCAGTTGTATAAGGGTCAAATTCAGCACTGTTGGCACCTGTTAATCCCCCTACGTGCCTTGCCCATTCAATCACAGAACATTGCATACCCAGGCACAAACCCAAAAAGGGGATTTGGCGATCGCGCGCGTATTTAATGGCGGCAATTTTGCCATCGACTCCCCGAACCCCGAAACCTCCTGGTACAACTATGCCATCGACACCCTCAAGAGAATTTTCGGCTGCTTCAGTTTCTAAATCTTCTGAGTTCACCCAACGCAGACGCAGTTTGCCATAAGTGGAAATAGCGGCATGATTTAGTGCTTCCACTACAGATAGATAGGCATCACTTAACTGCACATATTTACCAACGATGGCAATTTCTACTTCGTGCTTGGGACTATGTAAACGTTGTACCAGGGTTTGCCACTGCGTCAAATCTGGTTTACGTTGTTCCATTTGCAGCAAGTTCAGCACTTGTTCTGCCATTCCTTCCCGTTCTAAATTCAGCGGTACTTCATAGATACTTTTGGCATCTTGGGAAGTGATGACGCATTCTTCCGGCACATCGCAAAATCCCGACAATTTCTGCTTTAATCCCTTGGGTAAAGGGCGATCGCTCCGACAAACTAAAATATCTGGTTGAATACCAATGGATCTTAGTTCTTTAACTGAATGCTGTGTCGGCTTAGTTTTCATTTCACCGGCAGAGGCAATCCACGGCACCAGCGTGACGTGCATATACAGCACATTCTGCCGTCCCACCTCTTTACGGAACTGGCGAATTGCTTCCAAAAACGGTAGTGATTCAATATCTCCCACCGTCCCGCCGATTTCTGTAATTACTACAGAAGGGTTTGTACTTTTAGCAACTCGCAGAATCCGCTCTTTAATTTCATTCGTAATATGAGGAATTACCTGGACAGTCCCGCCATTGTAGTCTCCGCGCCGCTCTTTATTGATGACTGCCTGGTAAATCGAGCCAGTAGTCACACAATTTAAGCGCGACATCGAGGTATCGGTAAAGCGTTCGTAATGCCCCAAGTCTAAATCTGTCTCCGCCCCATCCTGGGTAACGAATACTTCCCCATGTTGAAAGGGACTCATCGTACCAGGATCGATATTAATATAAGGGTCGAGTTTGAGAATCGACACCGAATATTCGCGCGACTTGAGCAAACGCCCTAGACTTGCTGCTACAATGCCCTTACCAATACTGGAAACTACGCCTCCAGTAACAAAGATAAACTTAGTCATAGTAGTTTGAATTTCTAACAACTTCTAAAAATACATCCCGTCATTGTGCCACAGTTGTTGTGGTGTCATATTCTGTGATTTGCTGTGAAAAACCTCTTAGGATTAGTAATATTAGGCTGTATTCTCACCTCCTCGGTAGCATTGGCAGAGCCATCTCTTATAGTCGTTTTTCCCCAGACAAACTACCAGACAAGTGCCCAAAAAATCTTCTTTCTGGGCACTGCACCACCAGATGGTCAGGTTTTGATCAATAGTAAGCCAATTACCCGCAGCAAAGCTGGTCATTTTTCCCCTAGTTTCCCCTTGCAGTTGGGGGAGAATCTTTTTACTGTGCGTCGCCAGAATCAAGAACTTAAGATTAAGGTGATCAGACTTAACGCTAGCCCTGAACTACCACAGGGGGTAACCTTTGCGAAAGATTCCCTGACTCCCGCAGTTGACATTGCCAGATTACCAGGAGAAGTAATTTGTTTTGGCGCGATCGCACCCCCTAACGCTAATATCTCTGTAACCCTGGCTAATCAAACTATTGCCCTTTTACCGCAACCTCAACAAGCACAACTACCAAGTAATTTGGCAGCTTTGACAGGGAAAAATCAGCCTCATGCCCAGTCTAGCGTAGGCAACTATCAAGGTTGCACCACAGTGGCAACAGCTGCCGATTTGGGAAAACCTCAATTTCAACTGACGCTTGATGGCAAGACGATAACTCAATCAGGATCTGGTAAGATTGAAATCCTCTCAAGAGCACAGTTGCCAGTTTCTGAGGTTACAGTAGAGTCAGGCGTGGCTCGTACTGGCCCTAGCACCGATCATTCTCGACTCACACCACTGCCCAAAGGCACACGCGCAACAGTTACAGGTAGGGAAGGTGAATGGTTGCGCCTAGATTATGGCGCTTGGATTAATGGTAAAGAAACCCGCATTCTACCTGGTGCAGTTCCGCCACAGACAATAATTCGCAGTGTCGGATACCGTCAACTCCCTAGTGCGACAGAGATAGTTTTCCCTTTGCAAGTTGCCGTACCCGTGAGCGTACAACAAAGTGAGCAAACTCTCGCTCTCACTCTCTACAATACCACTGCTCAAACTGACATAATTCGCCTGGATGATAACCCCCTAATTGATCGCCTAGACTGGCAACAGGAAGCTCCAGGACAAGTAAAATACACCTTTAACCTCAAAAAAGCTCAACAGTGGGGATACAAGCTGAGATACGACGGTACAACCCTGGTTTTGGCTTTGCGTCATCCGCCTAAAATTGGGAACACAAGACGCAAGCCTTTAGCTAATTTCAAGATTGTACTAGATCCAGGGCATGGCGGTAAAGAATCTGGTGCCAGTGGCCCAACTGGATATTTAGAAAAAGATGTCAATTTGGTGGTATCTAAGTTGTTGCGGGACGAATTGGTGAAGCGAGGAGCAACGGTGGTGATGACGCGGGAAGACGACAAGGAAGTTTCGCTAGTAGAACGTCAGGCAATTATCAGTCAAGAAGAACCTGCGATCGCAATTTCCATACATCACAACTCTCTACCCGATGATGGTGATGCCGAAAAAATCAAGGGATTTGGCACGTTTTGGTATCAACCCCAAGCCCACAGCCTGGCAATGTTTTTACAGAAGTATGTAGTCAAAAAACTCGGCAAACCTTCTTATGGTGTGTATTGGGATAACCTGGCGCTGACACGTCCGACAGCTGCACCATCGGTGTTGCTGGAATTGGGTTTTATGAGCAATCCCGATGAATTTGAGCAGGTAGTCAACCCAGAAGAACAGAAGAAAATGGCAAAAGCGATCGCTCAGGGGATTACTGAGTGGTTTAGGAGTGTGCAGTAAATTTGGAGGTAAAACTCTAGTTCCTCATTGTATTTGGTGGAGTGCGATCGCTATTTTTTAGCTAGTTGCTGCTCAATGTTGCGATCGGTCTTTGTTTAAGCTTTTTGACTTTTATAGTGTATGTCATCGGCAAGACTGGAATATGGCATTGGGTATTAAGGATTTGGCGCATCATTTTTGAGAGTTCTAATAAGTCATAAGTAAGAAACGCTTGTGGTAAGCTGTTCGTCATCTAGTTTTACACGCCAATCTAGGACAGCAAAAGAGTTCAGGCGCTAAATATACAAATTTAGATGCGTGTCAGCTTATAAAAGCTGAAAAAGCCTTACCACAAAAGTTCTTTGAGCCAATGCTGTGTACTTGTGTTGCACAGTTGAGGCTAAGATCGCAATTAAGCGAGATTAACCCAATGCTACCTAACACTTTTGCGCGGTCGGAGCTTCAAGAGTCTTTTTTTGTAAGAATTTTATCACCAATACTACAGTTTCTAGTATTATTACAGTCTCTAGTATTACTATTCTTATACCGTTATTATTCTTCTTAACTGTAAAATATAACTACTAACTGAACTTTTAATGGAAGACCAGTATGAGGCCAAAAAAAAATATGTTCGGCTGGTTTTTTGATAATTCTAGGTGGATGATTTTCCTAGGATTTGGCGGGACATTTTTTACTATTATCTCAATTTTACGTGATAAAGATCGTGATCCTGTAAAAGTTGTCGCAGCAATTATCTTTATCATGTTGTTGCTACTTTTTTCGGTCATCGACTTCTGGAAATGGAAGAAATCTGGCGAGGAACAGTCTAGGTCATTTGCAAGCAGTGGGATCGAACATGACTCGCCAGGAGTGATCACTCCTCTTCATCAATTGTGCGAGTCATTGCTAAATATAGTCAATAAAAATACTGCAATTATTCAGCGACCCAACAGTGAAGAGGATGCTTATAATCTTTTGCAGGATGTTCGAGACGGTGTTTTGAGAATCTACATTTTTGGGCATCAAAGCGCAGGCAAATCAACATTAATTAATGCGCTTCTTAATTCTCAAGTATCTCCTATATCTTCTGGAAAAATGACAACATGTCTTATTCGTATCCGACATGGGAGTAAATTAAAAGGAATGGTTAAATGGGAGAATGAGTCTGAGATATTTAAGCCTGACATTAAAACTATGAAAAACAAAATGGCAGAGTGGGATCAGTCGCCATTTGAGCATCGACCCCGTGAAGTTATTATTGAAATTCCTGGCGATATTATTGGTATACCCAAACTTGAGTTAGTGGACACTCCTGGCACAGGCAGTGCGTGGGATGCTAAATATGGGAAAAACCTTCTAGATGAAACCGTAAACAAGAAAATTATAACTGCTGCTGTAGCTATTCTTGTATATAAACCTGAACAAGCAGAAATGCAAGCACACGATAGCTTATTGCAAGGATTAAAAATGCGTAATATCAAGGTTTTAGGGGTTTGTAATATTACTCCGAATTTGAATTTTGCATTTCAGCGCGATAAAAAAGATGCTCTGCAAACTATCGACAAAGCAGAGCATCAATTACGTAAGATTGCTAATGCAGAATGTCATCGAGTAGTTATTGAAGAAGAGGAATCGCTGATAAGACTAGCAAGTGAAATTAGTGGAAAAACAGTCAACGAGTTTCGCTCTCATCTCACTACACTTATTAGTGATAGAGATTTATTTTTACTTCGGCAGGCCACTGATGAGGGTCTTAGCTTTATAAATGAACTACTAGCAGTAGCTAACAAGACTGTTAAGCAGTATCAGCCAATTTTTAACACTATCAAGGCTCGAAAAACAGAAATAAAAGATGCTATCACCTCTGTTAGAAATACAATAACTGAGGGTTTTGATGACGAAAACATTGTTGTACAAGCAGCTGCTGTGGGTAGTGTAACAATGGGCGTAGCTGGCTTGGCTGCAATTTATATTTTGGGCTCGGTAGTTACGGGAGGTCTTGTTCTTCCGGCTGGCGGCTTACTGTTTGGAGGTCTTGCTGGTAGCGCTATTGGATCTGGAATCAAAAACTCAAGACTTAAAGAGTTTGAGGAAAAGTTAACAGAGGCTTGGAAAAAACTGCAACAAACAACTACGAATGCCAAGGTTAACAACACAGCAATGCTCAGCCCGGAAGTTATCAAAGAGGTACAGCAATATTCCTCTTCGCTATCAAAATATCAAAAAACACTTGAGTCAATCATGAGTAAGGTTGAGACAGATATTGAGTCGAATTTGCAGAAGATAGAGGGGTACGAATCATATCGAAAAAGCGAAGTTCTCGTAGAGCAGCTTTCTGTCCTTAAAGATCAATTTAATAATCACCGATTCAGTATGGCCTCTTCCAGGGGAAACAAAGGTTAACAGATTTTTTTGGCTAGATAGAAGCATGAAGTAATCTCCTTTATCTTTAGCAAATCTTCTCATGTCTACAACACGTGAACCTTGAGTTGTTGTCGCAATAGGGTTCGGTTAACAAATTTATCTATTTATCTGTTGAGGTGAGCAGGGGAAGAGAAGAGCCATTGAACAGTATTTTCTCTCTCTGCTTCCCCTGCTTCAACTGTGCTTTACGCTTACCCATAACGTCTTACGAACAAGACCTTGATCTATCTGTCTTGATTTCAGTGCTTTTACCCTGCCAAAAGCCTTTTGATTGCGGATAGAAATATATGAAATCTTATATTTTGAAACTGTATGTATTTTAAAATAGGCGGGATTGTGGGAGCGATCGCTATTTTATTGAGTAATGGCAGTGCATTCACCGGAGGTGTTGGCGCAGCCATCGCCCAAGATGCACAAAGATATATCACTGTAGGGCGTGATAAATTAGGAAACAGCGTAGCTCTGGATACAGAAACTATAAAAGGCACTACATACAAGCTTTACGGAATGTATGGTGATGGCATCTTCGAGACTACGTTCGATGCTTCGTGCAAAGAATCGCGGCTGTTTCGGAATCGCATTGCCATCTATGGATCGCAGGGACAACTACTTCAAGAAGATCGGGAGAAAGGAGAAATACCTTTTGTAGCCAATTCTTCACCAGGCAAAGGAATGCAAATTGTTTGTCAAAAGATTGGTGCAAATGGTTGGTAGTGCTAATTAAAAAGGCAGGAGGCAGGAAATAAAAACTGCTCAGGAAGCTGATTTCATCGGCTGGCATTTTACGTTTAATTATGTCCAGCTAACTTATTTCTACCTGTAGATTCGGTAGGGACTGAAGAAGATTTAATTAAGTAAATTACAGCAAATTTTCATTACAGAAAGTTGAAATCTCGCCCCTCATGGGCAACTTTCCTCGCTCCTGCCTCCTGCCTTCTACTTAACTAAGGACAAAACAACGTGTCACGGGTATCTCGTCCTGTAATTGGATTAGTCCCTTTCGCAAGTTTGCACAATTTTTTTTGCTCATCGGGACGCAGCAGCGTATCGGTAAAATCTGCCCCGTCAATGATTGCACCATCAAATCTGGCATTAGCAGCAAAAGCACCCTCCAACAGTGTATTTGTTAAATTTGCTCTGACTAAACGAGCTGAGTCTAAAGTGGCATTTCTCAAATCAGAACCCTCCAAATTCGCAGACTCCAAATTTGCTGCAAAGAAACTGACACCGTTCAAATTAGCTCGGCTGAAGTTGCTCTGGCGAAGATTAGCTTTAGTAAAGCTAGAGTCTGTTAAATCACGTCCTGAAAAATCAGCCTCAACCAAAATCTCTTTATTATATTCGAGTGCCAAAGCTGTTGGAGCAAAACCGACCGTTGCGGTGATGCTAATTATTCCCCACAAAAATAAGGTGAGTATGCTTGCCCAAATTCGGGCGCTTAACTTAGAATTCATACTATTTTTAGCCAATGGCGAACCCTCCTCCATCTCATTATCCTTGAGTCAGAGATGTTAGCGCAAAATCCTTTAAAAATATTTTTATGAATACTAATTCAAGTTCATCCGACGATTTGAACATTGCCTTCACACGACTTCAGGCTATTGAGTGGGATCCGCTGGGAATGGGGGAAAAAGACGAAAGACTTACAGAACTGATGTTAGAATTTCTGTCGCGGGTAAGGCAATGGGCAAAGTTTTTGCAAAGCGAACAGAAGCATATTTTTGAAAATCTTGCTCTCCAGATTCGCCCTGACATTGAACTCCCATCTTCCCTAATGCAATGGCTGGAGGAGTTATACAACAGCGACCGGATATCAATCTTGGCAGTGTCTATGTTGTGCTAGGGGTACGTAATTACTTCTTTTGGTGTCGTCTAAGGGAATTTGATGCAGTCCCGGCAAATGGTCTTCCTGACCCTTATGAGCCGTTCATCACTTTTTTGGAATGCGGTGGTGGCATATATGTCGAACATCACTCTTTTATGGATATTTACCCAAATTATGTTTATTTCAATTTGACTGTTGGGAATGCCACGCCAGCAAGTCAAGAATAAGCACATCATGGGAATATGATTTCAGCTAACCACTAGAAACTCTTATTTTCCTGTTAAATTAAATAACCGAGAATACTAAAGTTTATATGCATTGTCCAAATAGCGGTCAATTAGGAGAAGACCTAGTAGCCCAATGGTTGCAATCTACTGGTTGGATAATTCTCCATCGTCGCTTTTCTAGCCGCTGGGGGGAAATTGATATCATCGCTGAATATGATGGACAAACTGGGGAAAAACTCCTTACTCAGCACTCATTATTGATATTTGTTGAAGTCAAAACCCGCAGTTCAGGTAGTTGGGATGCTGGGGGAAGAAGCGCAATCACCCCACAAAAGCAAGCAAAAATCTGGCGTACAGCTGGAATATTCTTAGCCGAGTACCCTGAGAAGGCAGATTATTCTTGTCGATTTGATGTTGCTATTGTCTACTGTCAAAAGATATCAAAAAATCTGACTGGGGTTACAGCAAACCAGGAAGCTCTAGCAACTTCATCAGTACCCGGATATAAGTTTAAGCTGCAAGAATACATTCTGGCAGCTTTTGACTCTTTAATTGATAATGGTTAATTGGTAATGGATAAAATATCTTAATTACCAATGACCAATAATTTTGTAGTGGCGTTACAACCAAATAGTCTCACGCCAGAGTTTCTGGACAGTAGCCTAAGCCCCGGACAAACTGTTGTCGGAACGCTTCAATTTCGTCTCTCTCTGGGCTACCATGAGAAACGATCGCTACCTGATAGCGACGCATCACATCTACAGGGCACTGTCCCGCTTCCAAACTCCAAAGTGCCATTTGCACCCTCATTGGCGGTTCGTAGCTAATTCCTAATTCATTTAGAAAAGCACGAAAGTCGCCATCTTCTTGGGGCGAGACTTGACCTTTGAGTTTGATCCTAACCACCCAGCCATCAATTTGATGAATTACGGTGACGAACGAAACTGGTGTCTGGGGTCTAGCGTGGAGGTGTTGAACGACCCTCAGGGTTAGACTGGCATTTGCCAGATAGTACAAGTATTCCATGTTTGTTGGTGCTTGGGATCAAAGCCAATCCTACATATCTATATTCGTCAATCAGTGCCCCTTCCCGGTAGGGTAAAAGCCCCCGTTTTTAGATGGGGAGGTTTACCCAATTTTTATGTTAAGTTTTCCGTGTTACTTAATAGTAACAATCTTATAGCCTTGCGGCAAAACTGAGCCAAGATCCCTTAAAGTTCCTTTAGAAGGGAAAGCTTAAACTAGCTTTTTTAAGAGAGTATAAATACTAAATAAAGCAAAAACTAGTACAAGCCAATTTGAAAGATACATCTCGTCCACAAGCAAAAGATTTTGCATTAGATTGCTCGGTAGCTGGCTATGACTACGAACTACCTCCAGAACTCATTGCCCAAAATCCAGCAGTTCCTAGAGATAGTTCGCGGTTACTGGTAGTTGATTCTCCGACTACAGGCATCGAAGCAGCATCCCTACATCATATTTTCCATGATTTGCCTGGACTGCTACGCTCTGGTGATTTGTTGATTATGAACAATACAAGAGTCATTCCAGCGCGGCTTTATGGTCATAAATCCACTGGTGCAAAAATCCAGGTGTTGCTGTTGGAAGAACGGCAGCATAACTGTTGGTTAGCTTTAGTTAAGCCAGGAAAAAGCTTCAAACTGGGAGCGAAGATTATTTTTGAACCAAGGGAATTGGGGATTCGGGATTATAAAGATTCTTCCCCAGTCCCCAGTCCCCAACTCACCGCTACGGTTCTAGAAACAGACGCAGCAACCGGGGGGCGTTTGTTGCAATTTGATGTACCAGAGGGAAAGACTTTGGTGCAACTGTTAGAGGTATTTGGTGAAGTACCGTTACCACCGTACATCACTACCTCAGAAGCATCTGATGAGCAGTATCAGACAGTTTATGCTAAACAGCCAGGAGCGATCGCAGCTCCGACGGCAGGATTACACTTTACCCCAGAATTATTAGAAAAGTTGCGCGATCGCAAAATCAATCAAGCTTTTGTAACACTACACGTTGGTGTCGGCACATTTCGCCCTGTGGAAGTGGAAGACGTAACTACCCATCAGATGCATGAAGAATGGATTGAAGTTCCCGCCGCTACAGTAGAGCAAATCCGCGCCACTAAAGCAGTTGGCGGTCGAATTATTGCTGTGGGAACAACGGCAGTACGGGCTTTAGAAGGGGCGGCTCAATCGGGAAATTTACAACCATTTTGCGGAAAAACAGACTTGTTTATTTATCCCGGCTACCAATGGCGGGTGGTGGATGGTTTGATTACGAATTTTCACCTACCGCGTTCCAGTTTACTAATGTTGGTAAGTGCGCTAATTGGCAGACAACGGTTATTAAATATATACAACGAAGCGATCGCTTCCGGGTATCGTTTCTATTCTTTCGGTGATGCCATGCTAATTTTGCCGTCAGCTGTGGGAGTAAGGAGTTAGGAGTAGAGACGCGATTCATCGCATCTCTACAAGAGTTAGGAGTTAAAAGTTGGGAATTTGGAATTTTTTCTTTCATGATGGGTACTCTGACTTATGAGGAGTTAAAAATAAGTACAGGTCTGTTGTTCATGTCTGAAAAATATCTATTTTCTCATTGGTTAAATTTATTTTGCCAAGTGACACTCGGTGGCTGTTCTGCATTTTTGATCTTGGCTGCACCGACAATTACAAATTTACCCGAAAGCAAGCTGCTGGCAGAAACCGCGATTTCTCAGGATCTCGAAGCAGCTAGCTTTTTCCAGCAAGGAGTAACACGCTATAACCGCAAAGATTTACAGGGTGCGGAATATGCCTTTCGCCAAGCGTTGCAGCGAGATCCTAGCCTTGGGGCAGCGCGAAATTATCTGGGTAATATATTCATGGAGCAAAATCGCCTGGATGTAGCTTTACAAGAATATACAGAGGCGATTAAAATTAACCCCAATCTTAGTGAAGCTTACTACAACTTAGGGTTAGTGTTGCACCGACAAGGAGAAAAAGATGCAGCGATTACGGCTTATCGCCAGAGCCTGGTGATAGATCCCACAAGGGTAGCAGCGCTGTATAATCTGGGTTTGGTGTTGTATGAACAAGGACAGCTACAAGAAGCGATCGCTGCATACCAGAAAGTAATCAATCTAGATAGCAGTTATGCCAATGCTTATTTTAACTTAGCGATCGCCTTGCAACAACAAGGTCAAATCGAGCCTGCGATCGCCACTTATCGCCAAGCTTTGAAGCTAGATTCTAAAAATGCCACAGCCTACAGCAACATGGCAAATTTGCTAGCAATGCATGGTCAAGCTTCTGAGGCTATTTCTGTTTATCGGCAAGCTATTCGCCTAAATCCAAAAAGTGCCTCAGCTTACTATAACTTGGGAGTAACTTTATATAATCAAGGCGAACTCAAAAAAGCCAGTGGAGTCTTGAAACGCGCTCACAATGAATATCGTGAGCAAGGCAACATTGAACAAGCCCAGAAAATTGAGCAGCTAATGCAGCAAATTGCCCAGAAAAGTGGGCAACAGCAACCTCAAGCCAGTCAAACAGCTACTCCTTCTCAGAGTTCAGATTCTACAGTACAAACACCTGAGCCACAGATGCCAAATCAACCAGAAACGCCCGCGACTCCTGGCAATGTGCCTGTCTCTGTTGAACCACAATCCACTTCAACAAGTCCCGGACAATAAAAAACTCAGAGTTAACGCGATTTGCAAAAATGCAAAATTTGCCCACCCTGCGGGGTCTTGCTACATCCTCCAACCCCTTCTCTCAATTTTGGTAGCAGGGGAGCGAATTTCCAAGTCCCTTTCCGAAGCTTGAGAGAGGGATTTAGGGTGAAAGCTCATTGATTTATGCAATAAGTCTATTCTCTATTAAAAGGGGTTGGAGGTTAGGTTTGAGTAAAAGTTGCATACGGCATAACTCCTAACTTTTAATTCCTAACTCCTAACTTTTTTAAATCGGCAAACGATTAATATCTTTATTGCAACCAATAACAACCATTGCTGAACCACGCTCTAAACGCTTGGTAGCATCAGGATTAATTTGAAATTTTCCATCCTGGCTTACTGCTAGCAAATTTAAACCGTAGCGGTTACGAAGTTGAAGTTCGGTGATGGTTTTGCCGTGAAATTCATCAGGCACAATCAACTCTACAATACTATTATCTGGGTCGAGGTCAAATCGATCTAGAATTGCTGGTTTAGTAAGAGTACGCGCTAGGGCACAACCCGCTTCATACTCAGGAAAAACAACATGATCTGCTCCTACTCGCCGCAGCAGTTTACGGTGAACTTCACTAGAAGCTTTGGCAACTACGTGAGGGACACCAGCCTCTTTCACATTTAGGGTAGTTATGATGCTTTCTTGAACGTAGTTGCCAATTGCAACAATTACAGTATCAAATTCAAAAATTCCAGCTTCTTTGAGTGCGGCTGGTTCTGTAGAGTCTAGTTGCAAAGCATGACCAACTATTCCCTCAGTTAATGCTTCTGAAACTCGTTTTTCATCAATATCTGTTGCCAGCACTTGATAACCAAAATTGTGCAGTGTGGAACAAACAGACCTACCAAAACGACCTAACCCAATTACAGCAAATTGCTGGTTATCTTTACGTAAACTACGAAAAAAACTTAATGATGACAGATTCACCCTTTTTATCCTTATGATGGCTCCCTGTATTTAGGGCAAAAAACGGTTATACCGCTTGAATTAAAAATTTTATTTTTGCCTTCCAATGTATATTTTATCAGTTTGGGCATTAGTTATTCTTTCTATCTCATTCCTATTCCCTCTCCCCAACTATCCCACAAGTAAATTTTCTTCAGGATAGTGAATTCTAGTAGGGCGGGGGTCTCCTAATACGGCAGACATCAATAGTAAAACACCTACTCTTCCAACATACATCGTGATAATTAAGATCAGCTTTGCCGCTGTAGAGATAGTTCCTGTAATGCCTGTAGAAAGCCCCACCGTGGCGAAGGCTGATACCACTTCAAACAAAATTTGAATAAAATCTAATGTTGGATCTGTGAGGCTAATTAAAATGGTGGCTAAAATTACGGCTGCTACCGATCCTACTAACACACCTACAGCTTTCAAAATTAAAGTTATTGCTATCTTGCGATCGTACAATAAAACTTCTTATTTCCCCCGTAGAATCGTTTTTGTACAACTAGTTAGAACTCTCAAAGTTGTTGTTTTCATACCTCCCCCTGTCCCACCTGGACTTGCACTAATAAACATTAGTGCAATTGTAATAAATAGACCAGCGGTAGTCATTTTGCTAATATCGATAGTATTAAAACCAGCAGTTCTAGGAGTAACTGATTGAAACCAAGCTACTAATATTTGGTCGCGGAAACTTAGAGAACCAAATGTTTCAGGGTTTCTAATTTCTATACAGAAAAAAGCTATTGTCCCTATTGCTAATAATATAATGGTTGTGCTGGTTGCAACTTTAAAATCAAGTGATAACAATTGTTTTTTAAGAGATTTCTGGAAAATGCGATCGCGCAACCAAAGATACATTTCCAAAATTACCTGATAACCAATTCCCCCAAAGATAATCAACATGGTAATGGTGAAGACTACTAAGAAGGAAGATTGATAGCCAATTAAGTTATCTTTAAATAAACTAAAACCAGCATTATTCCAAGCATTGATGCTATGAAAAATCGCCAGCCAAAGTCCTTGACTCCACCCATACTCTGGAACAAAAGCTGGTATAAGTAAGAAGATTCCGGTAATTTCAAAAATTAAAGTTGTGGCAATAATTGAACGGATAACTTGGGAGCTACCACTCATGCCTGGTCGGTCTAAAGCTTGTTGAATGGCTATTTTTTGCCGCAGATCAAACTTACGACCAATAAGCAAAATCAGAAATGTGGTGGTTGTCATATAGCCCAACCCGCCAATCTGAGCTAATAGGGCAATAAATAACTGGCCCCAAAAGGAAAAATAAGTACCAGGATCGACTACTGATAAGCCTGTAACACAAACTGCGGATGTCGAAGTAAATAATGCCACAATCAGGTTATCCCATGTACCATCGCTAGTTGAAAAAGGCATCATCAACAGGATAGTACCGACAGCAATGACAGCCAGAAACCCCAAACAAATTGTGCGAGCGACAGTCATAATTAATTCGTAATTCGTAATTCCTTATTAAGAGAGTTAGAGAAAATCTAGGTTTCCACTTCTTGTATATGTAGATTTTTTGGCATGATTGGTATAAATTCGACTAAGAAAAGTTTATTAAGGTAAAAATGAGAAATTTTTCCAAGGAGGATAAATCTTGGTTTACCTTCCCTGAAAGTAAAAATACCCTTATTTAATTAAAAACATACATGGTAGCCTACCTGTATAGTTTTTTTGAATTCTACTTCGTCTCAATACTACTTTTTTCATGAGTGCAACACTTTACCAGCAAATTCAGCAGTTCTACGATGCTTCCTCTGGTCTGTGGGAACAGATTTGGGGCGAACACATGCACCACGGCTACTATGGCGTCGATGGCAGGCAGCAAAAAGACCGCCGTCAAGCTCAAATTGATTTAATCGAAGAACTGCTCAATTGGGCGGGGGTACAAGCAGCAGAAAATATCCTCGATGTGGGTTGTGGCATTGGTGGCAGTTCTTTATACCTGGCAGAAAAGTTTAATGCTAGGGCTACAGGGATTACTTTGAGTCCTGTGCAAGCTGCCAGAGCAACGGAACGCGCAATGGAAGCGAATTTGAGTCTGAGAACTCAGTTCCAGGTGGCTAATGCTCAAGCGATGCCCTTTGCTGACGATTCTTTTGATTTAGTTTGGTCGCTGGAAAGCGGTGAACATATGCCAGATAAAACTAAGTTTCTCCAAGAGTGCTATCGGGTGTTGAAACCTGGTGGCAAGTTAATTATGGTAACTTGGTGTCATCGACCAACTGATAAGCTACCATTAACGGCAGATGAGGAAAAGCACTTGCAGGATATTTATCGGGTGTATTGTTTGCCTTATGTGATTTCTTTACCAGAGTATGAAGCGATCGCACTTCAACTACCATTAAATAATATCCGCACCGCTGATTGGTCAACCGCCGTTGCCCCCTTTTGGAATGTAGTAATTGATTCGGCGTTCACTCCCCAAGCGCTTTGGGGCTTACTAAATGCCGGTTGGACTACCATTCAAGGGGCATTATCACTGGGATTGATGCGTCGAGGTTATGAGCGTGGGTTAGTTCAGTTTGGGTTATTGTGCGGGAATAAGTAGCGTTACTTCCATATTCTTGCACCAGCCCATTATCCCGCCAAGAAATAAATTTCTTGGCTAATAGCGCTAGTCCACTTAAGTGGACTACAAACCTTACTCAGTCTTATTTAGAAGACCTTAGCTATTGGTCTGAGAATTCATTCTGAGGCGGTTGTGGCCACTGATGCAAATAAACACACTTCACAGACTAAACTCCCTTCCTCACTCCCTACTCCCCTCTCACCATATAGTTATATTGCTGAAATCTGACATAAACTGACATACAATCAGTTAAGAGACAAATTCAGGTAAGTAGATTAAATAGCTTAAAAGCTTCTATATAAAAAGTCTTGGGCGATTAGCACAGGGGTAGCGCACATCCTTCACACGGATGGGGTCACTGGTTCAAATCCAGTATCGCCCACTTAGTATACAGCAAAGCTTTCAGCAAAATTTGTGATTTAAAGCATAACTTTGCCGCAACAGCAACTTTATGGTTGAAAACTTGTGTTGTCACTTAAAGGAAAAGATGGCCGCTTTTAGAGGATAAAGTGGCCGCCCTTAAAACCTGAAATGCTTATTTTTGCATTGCCCTACTTTCGCCATACTTTACAAGCGAACGCATTCAATTCTTTCAAAAACGCTTCTGTCATAGGTTCTGTTGGGCGGCCACTTTATGCTTAAAAAACGGCCACTTTATCTTTTAAGTCACAGCATAGCCCGTCGTAGACATCGCACCAATGCCTCATATCTAATGCCCTATGACTAATTACTTCCGCTCTAATGTTGATACAATGGCTAGCTATGTTCCCGGTGAACAGCCTCAACGCGGTACACACATCGTTAAACTTAATAGCAACGAGAACCCCTATCCTCCTTCCCCTGCGGCATTAGCTGTGCTACGAAATATCGATGGTGAGTGGTTGCGGCGGTATCCAGAACCTTTCGGTGAGGAGTTCCGGCAAGCTGCAAGTAAAGTTTTAGGAGTTTCTAATGATTGGATCATTGTAGGAAATGGCAGTGACGAATTGTTGAGTGTAGTAATTCGAGCCTGTGCAGAACCTGGTAAAAAGGTAGTTTATCCGATGCCTACTTACGTGCTATATCGCACATTAACAGAAATGCAAGCGGCGGAAATTATTGAGATACCATACAGCGAAGACTACAGCTTACCTTTGGAAGAACTAGTTGCTGCCAATGGGGCTGTAACATTTATTGCGTCGCCTAATAGTCCATCGGGGCATGTGGTAGCAACGAATGATCTGCGAAAATTGGCCAGCCAGTTATCTGGAGTTTTAGTGATTGATGAAGCATACATAGATTTTACCGAAGAGAATGCATTGGCTTTGGTTAAGGAATACGAAAACGTCATTGTGATTCGGACACTATCTAAGGGGTACTCGTTGGCAGGATTACGATTGGGCTTTGGGGTGGCGAATCCCAAACTGTTGCAGGGATTGTTTAAGGTTAAAGATAGCTATAACATTGATGCGATCGCTTGTGCAATTGGCACGGCTGCCATCACTGACCAAACTTATAAAAATGCTTGTGTAGCAAAGATTAAGGCATCACGGACTAAGTTAGCAACAGACTTGAAACAATTAGGTTTTCATATTTGGGATTCCCAAACTAACTTTTTGCTGGCGCAGCCCAAAGAAGGAAATGCAGAATATCTCTATCAAAAACTGAAGGAACGGGGAATTTTAATCCGCTACTTCAAGCAGCCTGGACTAGATAATAAATTACGCATTACTGTTGGTACTGACGAACAGAATCAAGTTTTAGTGGAGGCGTTGATTGATTTGCTGGAGAATATCTAATAGGGAGTGGGGGAGACAAGAAGAATAATTCATGCCCAATGCCCGATTTAGCCCAGTTGTGTACTACCACAATCTTGAACCTACTTTCACTAGACAAATCGTAGTCTAAAGAGCCGTAGTGTTGCAAAGCCAGATGACTAAGAAAATTGCACTTTACCAAGTTTTTTTAGAGCAAAGAATAATGAACTAATATGTAATGTTTGCAGAAATATACCTTGATCAATATCTTCAATTACCTTTTGCAAAGGCAATAAAACTACATCAATTTGTTCAGTAGCGTCTAACTTTAAATCAGCTACATGTTCTACATCTGTTGCTAAAAAGCAATGGGTTAAATTGTTATGATTGGCTGGGTTGGGTGATAATATACCAGTTTCAATAAAATGATTGCTAGTGTAACCACTCTCTTCCAATAATTCGCGTTTTGCAGCTTCTACTGGTAAAACATCTTCAGCCTCTACAGCGCCACTGGGTAATTCTAGAATTGTTTTTCTCAGACCGTGGCGATATTGCTTTACTAAAATAACTTCCTGATTTTTTGTTAAAGCTACAACATTTACCCATGTTGGATATTCAAGAACATAATAGGGGTCAACTATTGTTCCATTAGGCATTTGGCAAGTATCAGACCGGATTGAAATCCATTTGTCCTTTACTATATATCTAGATTTTAATACAATCCAATCAAATGGATTTACCATATTTAAACCTCTATTTATTTTTTGTTATGGAAATTATTTTTAATAATTTGAAATCGGTTAAATTTAGGACTATTGCCACTCACTATTGTTTCTGGGAGCTAATGTCTAACTAGAATGCTAGTCATAGTTTTAAAACTCACACTGGCAATAATGAAACATGGGCTGAAACTACCTTCCATCCTTCAGTAAATCTGTACCAAGTTTGGCTTTGTCGCCCGAAACGCTCTACACCATTGAGAATCCGGCGAAATTCTAAAGTCACTGTTGCGGCATCTTTCCCAAAGGTTACAACCTTGAGGTTCGAGATTTCTCGCTCTATTTTTGGGTTTGGTCGATTCTGACGAAAGTTACGAACTTCATCGCCGCCATAGAGGTTTTCTGTGATTCCAAACCGCACTACTTCGGGCGCATCCCAAAACAAGCCATCCATCACCTCCAAATTATTATTACAAAGAGCTTTTTCATACTTGAGGTACAAATCAGTTACTTCAGCTACAAC
Organism: Nostoc sp. JL34; assembly: GCF_017114945.1. Classification (GTDB taxonomy): domain Bacteria; phylum Cyanobacteriota; class Cyanobacteriia; order Cyanobacteriales; family Nostocaceae; genus Nostoc. Next base: position 36,805 of record NZ_JABXKQ010000182.1, on the reverse strand, counting down.
AGTAGGGTCATTTATAGTAGTCATTATTGTTATCAACTTTTGGTGTTATGGTTGATTATGCACTCTTTCAAATAGTCAGAGCTATTTTTCTTTTAAGAGGATGTTTGAACAGTTTTTTTGGTAACATCTAAGCCTCGAAAACCTAACCCCCCAGCCTCCCTTCCCTACAAGGGAATGGGGGTTTCAAAGCCTCTTGACCTTTCGGGGAGAGGAATGGAAGCGGGGTTTTGAGTATACTTAACAACTTTTCAAACAACCTCTAAGCTCCTTCAGTACGTAGATTCAGACGAACCAGATCCCGAAAGATGGAGATTTGCTGCATAAATAAAATTGAGCCTGCAATACAAATACTTCCACCAAGGATGATAGTATTGCTACTAGCAAATTTACTTGCTAGTGCGCCAGCTATTAAGTTGCCTATAGGTACTGCGCCTGTAGATGCCATAACGTAAAGGCCAGTAATTTGTCCGCGATTTTCATCGTTCACCAACAACTGAAGCAAAGTACGTCCGGCAATTATCTGCAAAATAAAGCCGAAACCAGCTGCAAATAATGAAAGCAGTGAAAGCCAGAATACACGGGATAAGGCAAAGACAATCAAGCTTATTCCCATAAAACCCATACCCAATGCTAGAACTTTACCCGATTCCAGTACATTGCTGTGCTTAGTTAAATAGATACCACCTGCTAAGGTTCCCAAACTGGAAGCTGTCATCAAGAAGCCGAAGGTGTTAGGGCCACCTTGCAAAATCTCCTTGGCAAAAATCGGCCCCAAAGCTAAATAAAATCCCCAGACGCAGCAGACCAAAGCCGAACCAATTAAGACAGATCGAATTGGCAAAAACCCAAAGGCATATTTAAAACTAGTTTTTAATTCTTCTAAAGGTTTGCGTTTGGAAATAATGGCTTTTCTGGATGTCAGCCGTATTGCTAGGAGGGCAATAATTACAGCAATGTAACTGATGCTATCAATTAGGAAACATAGCCCCGATCCCAGTGCCATAATCAACATGCCTGCGATCGCAGGGCCTACCATACTCGTCACACTCACCAGGGAAGAGTATAAAGCAAAGGCATTACCGAGATTTTCCTTACCAACTGTTTCGGGAAGAAATGCCTGTCGAGTCGGAATATCGAAGGCGTTGATAATCCCTTGCAGCACACCAAGAATTGCAATGTACTCGATATTAATCGTACCGCTTAGGGCTAGCCACGTTAGAGCCAAAGACTGAAGCATTCCTAGAATTTGGGCAACCAGCAAGATTTGATGACGATTCCAGCGATCGGCAATGATTCCACCTAGAGGAATCAATAGAAGTGTGGGAATTTGGCTAGCAAAGCCCACTAGACCTAGTAACCAAGGGGAATCGGTGAGGCGATATACTAACCAACTAGTAGCCACTTGAGTCATTGACGTACCAATCAGAGAAATTGCCTGACCTATGTAGTACAGGCGAAAATTTCTAGAACTAAAAGCACGGAGCATGACCTGTGATTTTCTTGATGCTTCCATACATCACTCCTGAGTAGTTCCCAGTTCTTAACCGTGAATAAAAAAGTAGGCAGTCATGCTGAAGGCAACAATCATCACAAATTTCCGAATTAAGTGCGGTTCAAGTTTACGAGCATAATGGGCGCTTAAGTAACCACCAAGAGAGCCACCGACTGCCATCAAAATAGCTTGATGCCAAGCAATCACACCTGCAAAAATAAATGGAACGATCGCAATACCATTGATACAACTCCCTAAAAATGTCTTGAAAGCATTCATTTTGTGAATACTTTTGATACCTAAAAATGTTAGAGCTGCCAGCATTAAAATCCCTATACCTGCGCCGAAGAAACCGCCATAGATGGCGATCGCTAGTTGAGCCAGTACTAAATTAAACAACGGTACAGATTCCGGTGATGTGTTCTGGTTTCGACGCTGCAACCACTTTTTGAACGGTTCGCCAAAGGTAAACACAACTGTTGCTAGCAGTAATAGATAGGGAATCAGCTTTTTAAAGACATCTGGCGATGTATACAACAAAGCGATGGAACCAATCATGCCACCAACTAAACTGACGCCACATAGAAGGAAAAAATCTCGCCGCTCGATGCCCAAATCTTGACGATATGCTCCAGCACTGGCTAGGGCAGCCACCCAAATTGCAGTATTATTGGTGGCGTTAGCTGCGATCGGGGGTACACCCGTAAAGATAAGAGTTGGAAATGTGATAAAACTTCCACCACCGGCTACAGCATTTAAGCCACCTGCAATAAAAGCAGTACTAAATAGAAGTAAGCTATGGAAAAGTGTTAAAGATGGTGGCATTATTTACGAATTATTAATTTGGTAATATCACTTGGAGAATGGGCAATCAAATCAGCACCATGAGCTTTTAATTCCTCCTCAGTTCCATAGCCATAGGTGACACCAATTGAGGCGATGTGATGGCGCTTGGCTCCGATGATGTCATGTGAGCGATCGCCTACCATCACCACAGTAGAGGGTAAAAGTTTTTCTGTTAATAAAATATGGTGAATTAAGTCACCTTTTATGCTCCGCGTTCCGTCAAGTTCGCTACCATAAACACCATCAAAAAGCAATGATAAGCCAAAATATTCAATAATCTGTGCCGCATAAATATATGGTTTAGAAGTCGCAACAAAAGTTTTATAACCAGCAAAACGAATAGCTTTTAGAACTTCTGGAATCTGGGGATAAAGGGAATTTTCAAATAATCCAATTGTGGCAAAGCGACGACGATATAGGGAAAGAGCCTGTTCAATTACTGTACCATCCAAAGTATTGAGTAATTGCGAAAAGCTATCTTTCAGTGGTGGGCCAATACACCAATTTAATTCATCAGCATTCGGTGGTTTATAACCGAGTTCAGAGAGCGCATACTGAATGCAACTAGTGATGCCAGGTTTCGGATCTGTTAAAGTTCCATCGAGATCGAAAAGGATAGCGGAGAAAGGCATATCTTAAATATTGTGTCCGGCTAAAGACTTATAATTTACACCGCAGGGAGCAGGGGGAAAGAGGCTTTTCCGATTTTTGCACAGATGCGGTAATCATAAGTGATTAACCGGAATTGATATTAATTCCCAATTCAACGCCTAATTTTGAGCGATTTCATAAAGCCTTCTGCACTAAGTAAGGCGATGCCCAATGTGACAATACCAATCCCCACACTCTGAATCACATTTAAGGTTTCGTTAATCGTTATCCATGCCATTAACGCTGTCAATGCTGGACTGCTAGAGCCGATTATGGAAGCGGTAGAAGCGCCAACCATCTGAATCCCCACATTGTTTAAAGTATGTCCGAGAAAGCTGACAAGACCAGAAAATATGCTACCAATCCATAGGGGTGTCCAGTCAAGTTGGCCGCTCTTACCTGGCCAAAACAGTAAGCTAATACCAGAGAGCAGTAGAGTACAGGCAAAACTGATCCAAGTAAAAGGAATTGGATGGAATTTTTCTAAACATTTTTGAGCAATGATGCCATAAAAGGCGTAAACAATCCCAGCGCCAAAACTAGCGAAAATGCCGATCGCAATGGTATGACTGCTGTAGGTGGCAGAAGATTGGGGAATGGTGAGAGCGCTTCCCACCAGAATAATAGCCATTACCAGCCAACGGAACAATGTGGGGCGATCGCCAAAAAACCTCCATGACAACAGTGCTGTAAATACGGGATAGGTGAAGAAGAGGGTCAAGGCAATGCCTGTGGGAATCAAGCCAATAGCAATGTAGAGTGAGGCAATATATACAAACATCAGTACCCCACAGCCAAGAGCTTGGATTAGAACATCCCTGCGCTTGCGGGTGAACAAGTCTTGGAGTTCTGTCCAAGCAGATGGATATAGCTTGAATGATAGAGATGCCATGAGTGGAACCACCAGCAGCATTCGCATGAACATCAGCAAGAAGGAATTCTGCAAATCCGGTTTAACGTATCCACCGAGTAAGAATAAACCTAGTACGAGATGTTCTGAAAACAAAACTCGGACAGTAACGTTGTGAAACGTCAAAACAAAGGAGGATAGTAGAACCGTTAGGATGCCCAACACGATAAAAAGTTTCCTTAGAGACGACTTGATTGTATTGTTAAAACCACTGGAATAACAAACCAGATGAAGTTTGAGGAAATCAAAGCCGTCGCTTCAAAAACACTGCCAGTTGTTCAACCAAGACTATGCCAAGGAACCGACGCCCACAGGTTCAGGAGGCGTACTTATGCTTTTTTCGTTCTCCTGTTTGGAACAAGAAAGTCTTAGTTATTAGGACTGAAACACTCCTGCCACAGCAAGCAATTTGGCTGCGGAAAAACTGAAGGCATTGGACAACACATCCCATGCCCAATCCCCCGCCCTATGCCCAAGTATTACGCAGTCACTGCCTCACGTCGGTTGTACTCAGAAGCATCCCCTTTGATAGCCTCACTATGTTTACCATCGATACCCACTGGGAGGTCGCCGACAATTGTCACTCGTTGAACGTGGCGGGGCTGGTCGCCGTAATCTGCGATCGCATAATGTTGAGTAGCCCGGTTGTCCCAAAAGGCTACATCACCAACTTGCCAACGCCACCGGACTGTGTTCTCAGGACGTGTGATGTATGCTTGCAACAGCCGCAGAATGTCATCTGATTCAGTTGTTGATAAGCCCCGGAACTGGCGCACAAATCCGCCGATGAATAGCCCCCGCTCCCCAGATTCGGGATGGATGCGTACAACTGGGTGCAGAGTCTCGTATACAGTCGAGGTGAAGACAGCTCGGTAAGCCTTAACATCTTCAGGTAGGTCGAATCCAGTTGCATAGTCGAAGGCGTTGCTGTGTACTGCCCAAAGTTGGTCTGCAAGATTACGCAGATGAGTAGGTAAATCTTGGTATGCAGTCACGGAGTTTGCCCAGATTGTGTCGCCACCAGTTGGGGGAATGTCAAGCGCTCGTAAGATAGAACCGAGAGGAGGACGGTCTACAAATGTTACATCAGTATGCCAGCTATTGGCGCGGGAAGTGGTGCGGCCATAGTTCAAGTCTAAGACTTCTGGATTTTCTGGAAGCGATGGTACGGTGGGGTGGGCTGTAGTGAGTTCACCAAAACGACGGGCGAAAGCGACCTGTCCATCAGCATCGAGTTGTTGCTGATCACGGAAAAATATGACTTTGTATTTGACTAGAGTCTTACGAATATCACTGATGATGTTATCGCTGAGGTTAGAACTCAGATTAACACCAATAATTTCAGCACCGATACGTCCTGCAACTGGTTTGATATCAAAGTATTGAGAACCCATGTTTTTGATCTCCAAGAACTTTATGTTTTTACAAATTGTAGAGACGCGATTCATCGCGTCTGATTCGTCGCGTCCGATTCATCGCGTCTCTGCTAAACACCAGGGGTAGATCCGCCATCAACGATAATCTCTGTTCCTGTAATCGATGCAGCTAGATCAGACACCAAAAATAGCGCCAGCGCGGCAATTTCTTCTGGCTGGGCAATTCTTTTTAAAGGAATATTTTGGATATTTTGTGCCTTCACTTGCTCAACAGTAATCCCTTGTGCTTGAGCGTTTTGTCGCGCTAAAGTCTCGGCACGCTCAGTAGCTGTAGCACCGGGGGAGATAGCATTAATGCGAATCTTGTACTCGGCTAGCTCTTTAGAAATGCCCTTTGTGAAGTTCAGCAAAGCAGCATTGCTTGTACCACCAGCTAGGAAGTTCGGACGAGGTGTCCGTCCTGCACCGCCAACTATATTGACAATTCGTCCATCACCGCGACTTTTTTGATGGGGGACGACGGCTCTAACTAAACGGATATAGCCCAATAATTTTAAGTTCCAAGCATCCAAAAATAAATCATCAGTGGATTCTAGGAAAGACCCAGCACGGGCTGATCCGGCATTATTAATCAAGATATCAATTTGATTAAATTGGGCCAAGGTGGTTGAAACAACTTTCTCAACATCCTCTGCTTTAGTTAAATCGGCGCTGATGGCAATAACTTTAGCGCCAGGAGTTGGTAAAGACTGGATGTCAGCTACAGCCCGATCTAAGCGTTCTTGATTACGAGATGCGATCGCAACATTCACACCCTCACTATAAAGTGCTTTGGCGGTGGCTAAACCAATTCCCGCACTTCCTCCTGTAACGATCGCTGTTTTACCTGATAGTTTTAGTTCTAAGCTCATACAAACTTACCTTCAAAAATGTAATTTACTTGCGAACCAATAATATTGCTGATTGAGAGCCTGTATTGTGGATATTCAAGATGGCTTGATTTTCCCCAGAAGTGCAGCCCAGAAGTATTTTGATTTCTGTATCCCGCTTTTCCAAATCAACACTACAAATGACGGCGGTGACTGTTTTACTAGACAAACTACCTATCCAGACATCAATATCATCTCCATCTCCAGAGCGAGTGTTTTCCAAGTATCCATAGTCCAGCGGATAAACAAACAATGGATAACGTGGATGTGATGTCCCTTTCGGGCGATCTATCTTGAGATTACTAGTGGCTACAAGCTGATCTAGTTTGAACCAGAAGTCAGTGCTATCCCTCATCCCATTTGCTATTGCTCAATTTGAAATGTGCAACACAGCTTTGCCAGGAAAATGCCTATCAAGTAGTTGTTGGGCCACGTCAGCTATTTGTGTCCAAGAAGCTTCTAAATCAATGTGAGGCCGCAACTTACCAGCTTCTACTAGACTCAAAAGCCGTTTTAGACCGACTGCTGCTGATTCAAATCTCAGCTCATCAAACAGACGTAAACCATACAAACTCACGCTACCAGTCCCGAAAAATTCGGCAGCGTTGAATGTCACTTCTGCTCCCCCAGATACTCCATACAGCACAGTTTTTCCATCCTGTGCCAGTAAGCCAAGGGCTACTCCCAAAGTCTTGCCACCCACTGACTCTACAATTAAATCATAGGGGCCATACTCACTGGCGGGTGAGAGGTCTTCGCCAATCACCACCGATTCTGCCCCTGCTTCTCTAACTAGAGTTTCATAGCCAGCTTGACGAATATGTGCCACAACTTGCGCTCCTGATAGTTGCGCCAATTGGATAGCAAAGTAACCAACACCTCCTGATGCACCTGTAACTAGAACTGGACGACCTAACAGCGAACCACCTTTTAACACTGCATGGTATGCAGTTAAACCCGCTACAGGCAGTGTGGCAGCTTGAGCAAAAGATACCGATAGCGGCACTTCTGCTAAGGAGTTGGTGGGAACAGACACGAGTTCTGCCCAAGCACCGGCGCGGCGCAAGCCAACTACACGCGCCCCTTGAGAAAGTCCCGACCCATCGGCGGCAGGGATTTCCACTACACCTGCTAAGTCCCAACCTGGCTGCCAACCAGCCTCAGCAGTAGTTGAACGTTTTATCTCTCCCCGATTCAGGGAAATTGCCGCTACCCGTACTAGAGCTTCATCTGGGGCAGGCTTTGGTGCAGTCACTTCACTCAGTGCCAAACGCCCCGGCACATTGGGATCAACAATCACAGCACGTATTTTGCTCATAAGGTTGCCCTGGTTTAGAGATTAATTTCTAGTTCGTTGGTTCGCAATGTACTGCCTACAATAGATAAACTCGAGAGATTAGCTATTTCTTCTTAACTCCAAATCTCTGTAACTAGGTTAACTAAATTTAATATACTACTATAACTCAATAGACTTACAGTATTTTATAGGACGTAAAAAGAAAATTATCACAGACAGCCAGAAGAATCAAGCACCTTGCGAAAATATGTGTTTTATCAATGGTTGCATCTATTGCTGTGTTGACAGCGACTAGCTGACAACCTACTACCTGACTCTATGACCTTTTTTTATTAAAAATTAAAAGTTAAAAATTAAGAATAATAATAATTTTTAATTAATTTGAAGTACAGAGACAACAATGATTGCAATTTTTAATTAATAATTTTTAATTTCGACTAAAATAGAATTTGGCATTTGATCAAACGTTAAGATAAATTTGCCCAAAAATGCTAAATTTAACCAAGAGTGAAACCGTAACTAAATATTTTGGGATTCCAGCTATGTCGCTACCAGAAACTATTGTAAAAGAAAAGGATAATCGTCCTCCTGTGGCGATTGGTCATGTGAGATTATATGTGAGTAATGTACTGGAGGCTAGCGATTTTTTTGTCAAGATAGGGCTGCGGTCAATCGCCCAATCAGAACAATTAGCTGTTTTAGAATTACGAGGAGGAACGCACTTAGTTTTGAGAACAAGTTCAGATACTATTGAGGCTGGAATTAACGCGCCTTTTGATCTAATGGTAGACGATGTTTCCGCCACCAGAGATACTTTTAGAAAGTGGGGATTAACTGTTTCTGAAATCGAAACAGGCAGAATCCACAGTTCATTTACTTTGACCGGGCCGGACGACTATCTATTAACGTTAACTTCCTCGCATACAGGCGGTAGAGAAGTTTAACAAAAAAAGAAGATATGTGTCATGTCATAACCGCTTAATTACTGGGTTAAGTTTCGCATTGGTTTTTCCACATAATGTGAAAAGTCAACCTGTCTCCTACCTCCTTCAAATTCCCTTGAATCCCATACCAGTTTCTACCTGTTGCTGTGCTGGAGTAGAATTCACCTTGCCATCCGCAATGCTAGAAGTCTGAGACCAAGTACCAACTTGGCCCAAGAATATACCTACTAAAATCAAGCTACCGCCAATATATTGAGGTAGGGTAGGGGCTTCACCCAAAATTAAATAGGCTGCTAGGATGCCTATAATTGGGCCAAATGAGCCAATTAATGAAGCCGTAGAGACAGTAGAAGTTTTCAAGCCTTTAATCCAAAAAGACTGGCCTACCACTACAATCAACCCACCATAGAGAAACATCCACTGCCACAAGAACGGTGAGAGGACATCAGCGAAATGATCGCTGCCATAGAGGACTAAAGCAATGAGGAAAAAGATTACGGTTCCCAGTGCAGTACGAAAAATGCTATAGATTCCCAGAGGAATCTGCGAAAGATGTTTTTTGCCAATAATCGTAGAAGCAGCTATAGCCACAGATCCTGCTGCTGCCAAAAGTTCCCCTACGCCTAAACCGAAACCTCCCATCTTCATCATGGTTTCTCCTGGAGGCTGAAGGATAATAGTTAGAATAACGCCAACAAAGGCTGCGATCGCTCCCATAAATTCCCAAATATTTACCCGTTCCTTTAATAACCAGACTGATAAAGCTAGACTTAGAGGTGGTTCCAAGCGTCCCACCAAGATGACATTGTTCACTCCTGTGAGTGCCAATGCCTGGAAAATTAAACCAGGGGCCAATGCTCCCGATAAAATAGCTACTGCCGTTAGACTAACCCAATCCTTCCTTGAGAGTTGGTTCAACGTAGCCTTATTCCACTGTCGCCCATAAATTAGGATCAAAAGTATCAAGGCGCAAAGGTTTCCCACGAATAAAACATTACACAAAGAAATTGGATTACGATTGTCGATCAAATGTTGAGCACCAATTTCTGTTAGCTTCCGGGTAACTGCACCAGATGCTCCAAAAATTAGCATTGCTAACCAGAGATATGTTTGTCCCGAAATTCTATTGATTAGGCGATGTGGTCTTCTGGGTCTAGTCACAATAACACCACTGCAATGAAAGCATTGCTCATTATCTTAAGTTGCTCTCATGCAGTTCAAAATGAGGTTTTGTTGAGAAAATACTTAAATTATGCTGTGAATTTAAGCTACCATCATTGCCTGAGAAAGTGCTGAGAATTAACTAAATTTTCTCAAGGGATAAATTCATGAAAATAGGGGTTTAGTTTCAATAAGCTCTCACTCCCACCTGAGATGCTTTGGATGTTCAGAATCAAACAAAGAAGAGCAGTAACAAATGAAACTCGCACCCTTACTTACAAGTGTTGCTTTGGTTGGTTTTTTCACAGTTTGGGACGCACCATTAAAAGCGATCAATCCGTCATTAGTGCAGGCATCAGCAGCGGAAGAAATGTCTGTAGCCCAGAAACTAGACTTGCTCACTAAGAGTAAGGGTCAGATTGGTAGTGGCGATCAACTGCGTCGTTTCTTTTTTGGTGACTTGGAGCCAATTGGTATCCAGCTAGGTGGTGCAGGCCACGTAGTTAATCTTTATAACAAAGCCAATGATGTCACATTCGCTTACTGTTCGCACTACGATGTGATTGTTGCCATTAAGAAAGGCAAGATAACTAAATTTGAACCCAGTGAAGTGAAATAACTTCTTGAGGGCATTGAGTGCAAAAATTTATCAATCATGAATATGTCCAGGCTGGGTACTGAACAACTTTCAAGTTAGATAAAGGGAATAATTCATGCCCAATGCCCAATTTAAAGTCTTAGTGTTTCCCAATCTAAATCTGATGCTATTTGAGCAAGTTTATCTAAGTCGGTCAGGTTATCTAGATAAGGTAAGCAGCCTAAAACTGGCGTGTTAGTGAGTGATTGAATCAATTGATATGGTGTCCAGTCGGCTATTTCTGCATCCGTTCGGGGTTGTACGCAGTTCAGCACAATGCCTTTGAGATTGACGCGTGATTGTCTAGCTAATGCTACATTCGCCACTGCTTGAGCGATCGCTCCTAATCTCACTGGTACTACCAGTATTGTTGGTAAACGCCATTCCCCCGCCAAATCAGCTACCGTTAATTCCTCAGTTATGGGCGAACCTAACCCTCCCAAAGCTTCCACAAGCACAAAATCACGATGCGATCGCAACTTAGACAAAGCTTGCCACACAAGAGCTAAATCTACTCGGCGATTTTCCCGTGCAGCTGCGATGGGAGGAGCCAGAGGTGCTTGAAAGTACAAAGGTGTAATTTCTTCTGAGGATTGTTCTAGCACAAATAGCTTTTGATACCACTCGCGATCGCCAATTCCCGATTGAATCGGTTTCATGATTCCCCAGCTACGCTGCGGGTAATATTTTTGCCAATAGGCTGCTAATGCTGTTGTTAAAACAGTTTTACCAGCTTCGGTATCAGTTCCAGTAATCAGTAGTGTGTTTAACATTAATTTCTTTGGCCAGAAAATGGTTGTGTTTCATCAACCGGCGGAAAAGTTGGCGTACTAGTCGAAGGAGTTGGCAAGGGTGTCTCTGTGGGAATTGGCAAGGGTGTCTCTGTAGGAAATGGCAAAGGTGTTTCTGTGGGAATTGGCAAAGGTGTTTCTGTGGGAAATGGCAAAGGTGTCTCTGTGGGAATTGGCAAGGGTGTCTCTGTCGGTGTTGGTTTGACTAGTTTTTCTAATGCAACACTGAGGTTGTAATTGCTTTCGGCAACTCCTGGAACCAGAGTTAACTCAATAGTATATCTACCAGTAACCAGCAATGAGCCTTGATAGGATGTTACTTGCTGGGCACTAAGATCAATTGGTTGTCCATTGGGACTTAAGACTGTTAACAAAATGCTGCTTCCTGGCTCAATAAACGTAGTTAATTTAGCTCCTTCCTGCCCAGAAAAAGTGTACCGGATTATTTGATTTGCTTTGAGAGTCTCTTGAACTGTGACTGTGTTATTTGATCCCAGATTGAGGCGCTTACTAGATACAACAGGTTGCTCGTTAGTGGGTGTGGTTGTAGGTGTAGCTGTAGGCGTGGGTGTAGATGTGAATGTAGTACCACCAGAAATTACTGGTGAAGGGAAATTTTGTGGAAGCGTCTCATCTGGTGTTTTCGGCTGACTGCGGATGGAACTCACCAGGGCCCAAGAACCAAATCCCGCGACAATCACGACAGCAGTACCAATTGCAGCGATCGCTAAAGGATTATCCAAAACTGAGCTAGTGGGACTTGGTGGAATCACAGGATCGGGTTTCTTGGGCGAAGCTGCTGCTGGTACTAGGTCAGGACGGCGACCAACAGCCATTGTCTGTAAGTTGGACACATTCACCGGAGGAAGACTGACTTGCTCTAAAGGTTGTAGTGCTTGAGATACACTAGCAGCACTTTGATAGCGATCGCTCGGTATATGATTCAACATTCGATTCAAGACCTGGGCAAATCGCGGATTCACTTTTACCCACCGCTGCCAATTCCAAGTGAGTTGATTTTCATCAAATAGATCCCTTGGTTCTTTACCAGTCAGCAAAACTATCGCACTCACCGCTAATGCATACAAGTCGCTGCTAGGGTAAGCTCCCCCTGTTTGCATTTGTTCACTAGGAGAGTAGCCTAATTTTCCCACAGTGGTTTCTGGCATTGCACTCTCTGGCGATCGCAAACGTGTGGCCAGTTCCTTTACCACCCCAAAGTCAATTAACACAGGTTTAGCGTCACTATCTCGCAAAATAATATTTTCTGGCGAGATATCTCGGTGAATAATCCCTCGACTGTGAATATGCTCTAAAACAGGTAACAACAACTGTATCAGCTGCAATACTTCAGCCTCTGTGAAGGTTTGACCAACAGCTTGACGTTCAGCCAGCAGAGTTCGGTACGTCTGACCTGCAACGTAGTCCTCCACCAAAAATAAGCGTTGGTCTTGCTCAAATCTTTCCCGGAATTTAGGCACTTGTGGGTGTTCGATTTGATATAAAATTGCAGCTTCTCGATGAAAAAGCTCTTGTGCCCTCTCCCAAGCCAAAGCCGACCTTGCTGTTGAAATCAATTCCTTGATCGCGCAAAGTTCGTTAAAGCGCCTCTGGTCTTCTGCCAGATAGGTTCTACCACATCCTCCTTGTCCGAGAATTTGAATTATGCGGTAACGGTTTTGCAAGACAGTGCCAACTGTAATCGGTGGTTGCATGAGCGATTGATTGAGTGTAGTAGCAACTGAGGAGGAAGTCACCCACAAAGATTTAAGTCCCGGAGGCGACACAGTTACATGCAGCGATATTCTACCTTACCTAATAGCTATACCCCCAGCTATACGCAAATTAAGGAGGCAGGAGGTAGGAGGTACGAGAAAATAAAGCTTGTCCTGTAAGCTTTTTCACCTTTTTAAACTGGATAGTTATTTTCGCCAAGCTGCGCTAGTTTTTGTTCTCCTGTTCCCTGTTCTTCATTGACGCGCCGCGCCCCAGACAATGAATGAATGGACAGTTAAGAGAGTTGCATAAGACGCTGGAAGCATGACCCAAGACAGGTTGGAGGCAGTTCAAGTATTCCTCCTGCCTCCTACCTGCTTCACACACCCTATTCTGGAATTTTATTGCGTGAATTAAAACTTAAAATTAAATCTGCCAGTTTATTTATTTATTGCTAGTATCATAGAATATAATAAGATACACCTTAAACACTTAGTCCCAAATGTTCTCTTGTCTAAGAACAAACTTCAATATTACTTAATTTGTAAATGCTTTACTGTCAGTTATCAATGAGGTAGTTAGAAGAAGCAATCTATCACACCAATTTCTGAGAAATTGGGATTATTTGCCTCAACTCAAAAAATTTAAACTATAGACCTAGTGGACGGACTTGATATCCCTTAAGCTATCAATAGTTTGCTTGCCAAGAAAATTAGACAGTTAGCGAATGATAATTTTATGGGGAAATGTTTAAATTTTGTATGGAAGCTTTAACAAAACTCACAGATGTTTTTTTAGGCGATTTCTCGGTTAAATCTATTAAATCTCTAATGATAATATTGCTATGAATGCACATAGAGGATCTGCTGTGCTCAGTTCTGCAACTTTCAAGGTGCAACCATCTGCAACAGGGCTGAACGAGAATCATCGCCTGCGGCTGTTTTCTGGCTCTGCCAATATACAACTGTCTCAAGAAGTCGCTCGTTATCTGGGCATGGACTTGGGGCCAATGATTCGTAAAAGATTTGCGGATGGAGAACTTTACGTTCAAATCCAAGAATCGATTCGGGGTTGTGATGTCTATTTAATCCAGCCATGTTGTCAACCCGTGAACGATCATTTAATGGAATTATTGATTATGGTTGACGCCTGTCGTCGGGCTTCTGCGCGACAGGTGACGGCAGTAATTCCCTACTATGGCTATGCCCGTGCCGATCGCAAAACGGCAGGACGAGAGTCAATAACCGCCAAGCTAGTTGCTAACTTGATCACCGAAGCAGGTGCCAACCGCGTTCTAGCAATGGATTTACACTCGGCTCAGATTCAAGGCTATTTTGATATACCTTTTGACCATGTTTATGGTTCGCCAGTGTTGCTAGATTATCTAGCAAGCAAAGAACTGCCTGACCTTGTGGTTGTTTCCCCTGATGTTGGTGGTGTAGCACGAGCTAGAGCATTTGCAAAAAAACTGAATGATGCCCCGCTGGCAATTATTGACAAACGTCGTCAGGCACATAATGTTGCAGAAGTGTTAAATGTCATCGGCGATGTTAAAGGCAAAACGGCAGTGTTGGTGGATGACATGATCGACACCGGAGGCACGATCGCTGAAGGAGCGCGATTACTGCGTGAAGAAGGAGCGCGTCAGGTATACGCCTGTGCAACTCATGCAGTGTTCTCTCCACCAGCGATGGAGCGCCTGTCCAGTGGCTTGTTTGAGGAAGTCATTGTCACTAATACGATTCCCATACCCGAAAACAACCGCTTTCCACAACTAGTGGTGCTGTCAGTAGCTAATCTGTTAGGAGAAACTATCTGGCGGATTCATGAAGATACTTCAGTCAGTAGTATGTTCCGCTAGGCAATATAAAGACTGTCATTCCCTTTACAGGCAGAAATCACCCACACTGTACCCCTTGATCGGTTACAGTGTGGGTTTTTTGCAGACCGAAGGTTGGGAGGGGATCTTATATCAGGTTCGGTTAAATACTTATAACATCTGTAGGTTGGCTTGAGGAACAAAACCCAACGCTTGATCCTTGTTTATGTTGGGTTTCACTGCCGTTCAACCCAACCTATATTGATAAATTTTATTATTAGTAATCACCCGAACTTGATATTAAGTGAACCGGATTGCATCCCCTCCCTGTCTGACTTGAAAGTGCTGTTAGCGGATAGCTAGGGTTTAGCCCGTACTGAGTAAAAATACCAGTCTTCAGTCAAGAGTCCCTAGTTCCTTTTTCATCGGGACACCTTTGATATCAAGTCCGGTTAATTACTTATGATTACCGCATCCGTGCAAAAGTCAGGAAAACCTCTTTCTCCCTGCTCCCTGCTCCCTGCCCCCTGCACCCCTGCGGTCTAAATGATAAGTCTTTACCCGAACATGATATGAAACACCTTACTTTGTGGGGAAGGAGAGCAAGAGGATTAGCTTTCTAAGACTTTTTCGCTCGAATTTTGTCAAAAATAGCACCTTCATCAAAGAATTTCTTTTGAATTTCCTTCCATCCTCCTAAATCTTCAGCTTTGAAGATAGTTTTAATTTTGGGAAATTTGCCTTCCACTTCTTTTGTAATAGTCAGGTCAACGGGACGAAATCCTAATTTGGTAAACTCTCGTTGCGACTCTGGGGTGTAGAGAAATTTGATAAATGCTTCTGCAATCGGGCGAGTACCATGTTTATCGACATTTTTATCTACAACAGCAACAGGATTGTCGATAGAGATATTGACATCAGGCACAACGTATGAAATTTTCTTGCCATTTTGTGCCAACAAAATCATCTCGTTTTCATAGTTGAGCAGAACATCACCTTGATTATCGTTGAAGAATAGTTCAGTGGCATTTCGAGCAGTTTTAGGCAACAAAGGTGCATTGTTATAGACTTTGGAGGTAAAGTCTATTGCTTGATTTTCATTTCCGCCAGTTTTTGTTACAGAACCCCAGAGACTAAGGAAGTTCCAACGAGCACCGCCAGAGGTTCTAGGGTCAGGTGTAACGACATTTACGCCATCTCGTGCCAAATCTGCCCAAGTTTTGATATTTTTGGGATTACCTTCACGAATAGCGATCGCATCTAGAGATTTGGTCACAATTGCATCATTAGGCGCTTCTTTTTCCCACCCCGGTTGAATAAAACCTGCCTCAACAAGTTTATTAATATCAAGGGCAAGTGACAGGTGTACCACATCAGCTTCTTTACCGTCAATCACGGCAAGAGTCTGGGAACCTGAACCATCATAGCTTTGATTAAAAGTGACATTTTGGTTATGTTCTTTCTTCCACTGTTCGATAAATTTAGGAATGATTTGCTGGTATGCTGCACTAGTAACCGAGTAAGAAACAAAAGTTAGGGTTACATCACTCTGGGAAGCTGCGCCAGCATTACCAGTATTATTGATATTACGTGGAGAGCAGGCAGCCATCACGATACTCAAGCTAACTCCAACCAAGAATAGGGACGCAACACCCCACGCAGAATACTTGTACAACCATCGGATTAGTTGTACGCGCCACTGTCTTGCAGTGTGTAAAGCTTTAACAATATAAGTCTGAACTAATTCAGTCAAATATCTCCTTGATTTAGGAGGACGTTGCCCCTGGTTCATCAAATTTTTCCCCTGAATCTGCGGTAACTTGAGCTAGATGCTGTAGTTAAGGGGCATTATAAAACATTGGTTAAGGATAAATAACTTTTTATTAACCTAAATTTAAACAAATTATTCAATATATCAAGGAGAACTAGTTTTGGAAGCTTCTGGACTGCGAATGATGATATGTCCCTTATCACTTTCTTGAATAGCCAACACTGACGGTAGCTCATCAAGTGTTGCATTTGGGGGCAATGCTCGAAACAAATAAATCCAGCCACCACGTTCTAGGAGTAAGCGCCAGACTCTCGGCTGCTTTGGATTGCTGATATCATTATCTTCCCTGCCTCGCAAGTCATCGAATAAACCGCGATCGCCAATTATGCGATAACCTTTCAAAGACGGATCGGTAAATATATCATCAAGTTTGCGTCCTACAGCAAACTTTTCTTCCGGTGTAATTAAGGCTACAACGGGCAAAGTGGAGTTTTGACCAGCGTCTCGTCGTGCATCTGCAATGCCTTGCCAACGAGCTAACCAAAATATCACAATTAACACCCAGGATACTATTACTATCTCATTGACTAGCGATCGCAAAAAATCAACTGAGCGCAGTTGTCCAGAACTAAATTCAGCTAGAGATTTTAGTCGTTTAGCTGTCCATGAGCGTTTGTATTGAGTTGCAGAGATGATGCGACTTAGTAGTAATTGGCTTGCAGAGACGGCTGTATCACTGATGATTTTAATTAACCATAACGTTGCTTGAATTGCGATCGCAGCTATAAAAAAGGCGATCGCAGTTTTGCAGATTGTCCAACCATCTCCGAGAAATATTTGCAGGGGAACTATGAGAAAAGACTGTGCAGGTAAGTCGAGGGTATTGAGTTCTAGTTGAAAAAAGTAGAAATATGACCAACGGTAAATCCAGCCTGCAAAGAAAAGCGCCGCACCCAGTAAGCCAAGTACACTGGTGAATTTACCTAAAATATTGGTTTCCTGGTTGGAGTTGGGGGTTTGAGTCATTGGGGAGATGGGGGAAACTATATAGCATTTATGGTTTGTATGCAATATATGACCTCTCTCCAAACCTCTCTCCTAAGAGGCGAGAGGCTTTGAATCTTACTCCCCAACGCTAGTTGGGGGTTAGGTCTATCTTGCACTCAACTGCAAACTGCTATAGGTAAATAATCAGTTGATTTTAGTGATTTTACGGAAATTATACATACGCCTTTGAAGTTTAATGAGAAAGTTAAATATAGTCAAATATACTGTTAAAGCCATGAAAGCTTTTTTCCAGGGATGGGTTGTGGCAATCTTAGTAATGGCAGCAGCGATCGCAGGGAACATCGAAGCTGTAATTGGTCAGGATGTCAAGACGGGAAATTTCTTGTTGGCACAGACACCAGTCAACGCAGATGAATTAGAACTTGCAGTAGCATTACCAGAGTTAGCAGAGGTCATCTTTAAAGGGGGTGAGTCAAGCAGTGGTCAGATAACAGGAATTGATGCACAGGGAGAAATACTATCAATTCAGCGTAATGACAAAACTGCCGCAATTCCCCTGAACCAAATTCAAAAAGTAGTTTTCAAAGATGAGGCATTGGTTCACAGAAGCAATGGAGAGCAGATTCTGCGGGGTGAGCGAGACCGTCCCACTAGTAAGCCCATGACTTGGAGTGGTATACCCCTAAATGCTTTTGCTGTAAAAAATGCTACTCAAGGTCAAGCGATTGTGAAGCTTAAACCACCCGTAGTTTCCACAGCACAAATACGGGGTATTTGGTCAGTGGCTAGAAATCGGCAATATGTGATAGATGAAATTCAGTTTGATTCGCGACAAAGAACGATCACTATTGTTGCAACACCTTATTGAGTGTGAATTATTTTAGCTTACTGCTATACATTGGTGTCTACTTAACGTGAATCCCCGATGAGTTACGCTTTTGCTGATGTTGGCAACAAAAACTTCGATGCTGGCAACAAATGTTTAAATGTTTATAACAAATGCTTCGATGCTAGCAACAAATGTTCAAAGATTTCCAATCAATGCTTGACCGTTAGCAACAACTGCTTTGATGTTGCTAATAGTCAATTGAAAACAGCTACTTCTAGCACTATTGTATGAAAAAAATTCTCACCAGTCTTTTAGCTGTGGGTGTTTCTCTAACGCCTTTAACAGTAATGCTGATATCTCAACCCACCTGGGGGCAAACTCAGAACTCACGATCGCAAGAAACAGAAAAACTTCTAGAGCAAGGAATAAAGCTGACAGAGCAACAGGAACATCCACAAGCAATACAAACATTTCAGGAAGCTTTAACCATTTCACGAAAACTCAAAGACCAGAAATTTGAAGCAATCGCACTGGTTGGACTTGGGCGTAACTACGACGCTTTAGCACAAAAGCAGAAAGCACTCGATTTCTACAACCAAGCTCTGCCCCTTTTACGTGCTGTAGGGAATCGCTCTGGTGAAGCTGCTACCTTGGGTAATATCGGTGCAATCTATTCCGATTTAGGACAAAAGCAAAAAGCACTCGATTACTTCAATCAAACTTTACCCCTTAGTCGTACTGTGGGCGATCGCTCTGGTGAAGCTGCTACCTTGGGTAATATCGGTGCAATCTATTCCGATTTAGGACAAAAGCAGAGAGCACTCGATTTCTACAACCAAGCTCTGCCTCTTTTGCGTGCTGTAAGCGATCGCTCTAATGAAGCCACCACACTCAATAACATCGGTCAAGTCTACGACGATTTAGGACAGAAGCAAAAAGCGCTCGATTTCTACAACCAAGCTCTGCCTCTTTTGCGTGCTGTAAGTGATCGCTCTGGAGAAGCTGTCACACTCAATAACATCGGTGGAGTCTACAACGCTTTAGAACAAAAGCAGAAAGCACTTGGTTATTTCAACCAAGCTCTTCGACTATATCGTGCTATGGGGGCTCGCGCAGATGTTGCTACTGCACTCAATAACATCGGTCAAGTCTACGACGCTTTGGGACAAAAGCAAAAAGCACTCGATTACTTCAACCAAGCTCTGCCTCTATATCTTTCTGTAGGCAATCGCTCTGGAGAAGCTGCCACACTTAATAACATCGGTCAAGTCTACGACGCTTTGGGACAAAAGCAAAAAGCACTCGATTACTTCAACCAAGCTCTGCCTCTATATCTTTCTATAGGCAATCGCTCTGGAGAAGCTACCACACTTAATAACATAGGTCTAGTTTACAACGGTTTAGGAGAAAAGCAAAAAGCACTCGATTTTTACAACCAAGCTCTGCCCCTATATCTTTCTGTAGGCGAGCGCTCTGGAGAAGCTATCACACTCAATAATATCGGTCAAGTCTACGACGATTTAGGACAAAAGCAAAAAGCACTCGATTACTTCAACCAAGCTCTACCCGTTTTGCGTGCTGTAGGCGATCGCTTTGGTGAAGCTGTCACACTCAATAACATCGGTGGAATCTACGACGATTTAAGAGAAAAGCAAAAAGCACTCGATTTTTATAACCAAGCTCTCCCCCTTTTACGTGCTGTGGGCAATCACTCTGGTGAAGCTACCACACTCAATAACATCGGTGGAGTCTACGATGACTTAGGACAAAAGCCCAAAGCGCTCGATTACCTCAACCAAGCTCTGTCCCTAAGACGTGCTGTGGGCGATCGCTCTGGTGAAGCTACTACCCTCAATAATATTGGTGCAATCTACAACGCTTTAGGAGAAAAACAAAAAGCACTCGATTTTTACAATCAAGCTCTGCCACTTTTGCGTGCTGTGGGCAATCGCTCTGCTGAAGCTGTCATCTTGGATAATATTGGTGTACTCTTCCAAAGTACAAATCGACCGATTGAAGCTATTACTAATTTGCAGCAATCTCTCCAACTAAACTTAGAAATGCGCCGAGGTTTACAACGGGAAAATCGCCAAAAATTTTTAAATCAAAATGGGGCAACTGCTTTAGTTTATGTTCTTATTAACCAAAAAAAATCTGAGCAAGCCTTTGAATGGGTTAACCGATTCACCACAGCCGATCTGGCTGATTATACTCGCCTCATTAATGCCACAGTTGCCAACCCAGAAGCACAGCATAGCCTTGATGACTGGAATAAAAACAATCAGCAATTGGAATCCCTGCGACTACAACTACAAGAAAATTTTTCTGAAGCTTTAGCCCAAAAAGTTCGGCAATTAGAAGCACAAGTTTACTCAGAAGCCGAAAAGGTATCCCGCCGTTTTCCTGAGTTGGCAGAACTACTTGAAACTACATCAGCAGATACTAAAACACTGATATCTTCCATACCTACAGGAACGGTTGTAGTTCAACCTGTCTTATTGACTAATGTAAAGGATATGCCTGATAGCATCGCCTTTTTTATCTTCACAAAAGGCGAGTTAAGCGTTATTAAAAATACTATTAATCCAACTAAATTTAATAAACTTATTACTCAATACCTGAAAGAAATACAAGATGACAGTGATGGTAACTTCACTTTAACCGGTGGCAAACTCTATGATATTCTGATTCGTCCTGTTGAAGACAAAATTCAGGCTTTATCACCTAAACAACTGAGTATTATTGCTACTGGTAAACTGCGCCAATTACCTTTTGAGACTCTTTACGACAGCGAAACAGACCAATTCCTGATCCAGAAATATCCTGTCAACTATCTCACTCGTATTTCCAATAATTCCCTAAAATCTCCAGGTATGCGAAATGTTGTACCTCACAAACCACAAGCTGTCTTAGCATTTGGGAACCCTGTACCTCATGATCCGCAAAATCTGCCAGATGCAGAGGTAGAAGTCACAAAGATTAAAGAAATACTGCCAGACAGTGAAATTTATATCCACAATCAAGCCACCCTCGAAAAGTTTAAAACCTTAGCATTGCGCTTCCCATTTATACACTTAGCAACTCATGGTTGTTTTCAAAATGAAGGCTGCAAAAAATATAATTTAAAAAGTAATACATTACTATTTGCTGACACACAACTCAATATTGGCGATGCTGCTCTTTTAGGATTACAAGGTACACAACTGCTAACGCTCAGTGCTTGTCAAACTGCTGCTGAAACTAATTTCAATGGTGAAGGTATTGCAGGAGTTGCTTATATATTTGAGCGTGCCGGTGCTAAAGCTGTGATGGCAACTTTATGGGCAGTTAATGATAAATCAACTCAGAAATTGATGGTTGATTTTTATCAGAATCTCAAGCAGGGTATGACCAAAGGAGAAGCTTTGCAAAAAGCTAAGTTGAAGCTAATTGAAGAATATCCCCATCCTTTTTATTGGTCGCCATTTGTGTTGATTGGCGATGCACGGTAAAGTAATTCGTAATTCGTAATTCGTAATTCGTAATTAAAGAGCCAAGGCGAATGGAATTCGCGGCTACACAGGCAAAGTCCGCCTCCGCGGACTAAGAAAAATTGAGGGTTTGAAACCCACGGAGGTGGGTTTTGTTTGTGTAGACACGGTTTCTAACCGCCTTTTTAATTACAAACCGATTTACTCACAACAACTTGTCTGGTGTAATTGGCAAATCGCGAATCCGCTTACCTGTGGCATGATAAACTGCATTAGATATGGCAGCTGCTACCCCAACAATCGGAAGTTCCCCCAGGCTTTTGGTTCCTAGTGCATTCACATAAGGATCGTGTTCTTCAACAAATTGCACTTCCATATTTGGGATATCTGCATGTACAGGAATCAAATAATCGGAAAGGTTAGCACCAACTATTCTGCCCTGATTAGCATCCATAACAGTTTTCTCCATCAGCGCCATACCAATTCCCCAGGTAATGCCGCCGATAACTTGACTCCGGGCTGTCTTGAAGTTGAGAATTCGCCCTGCACCATAAACGCCTACGCAACGTCTTATTTTGATTTCTCCCAACAATTCATCGACTGCAACTTCCACAAATATCGCCCCAAATGAGTGTTTGGCATATTGTTTACTCTCTGGGTTAAGTGAAGATTCCTCTGTAACTTCTAAACTTTCTAATCCATGACGGCGGAGAATATCAGTGTAGCTGTCTCGCTTTAATGGGTCTTGTTTTAAAAATATTTCCCCTGACTCGACGGTAATATCTTCTGCTTGAGATTCATAAAGTAGAGAATTTGAATCTCCGATCGCCATTTGAATTATTTTATCCCGTGCGGCGATCGCTGCTTTCTGCACCGCCGGAGAAACACTAGCAACGGTAATTGAGTTCCCTGTAATGGGGGCTTTGGGGAGATTGCTATCACCTAATTCAAACTGCACTGGTAAACCTAATACTTCAGCAGCTACCTGCGTCATCACTGTATACGTGCCAGTACCGATGTCTTGAGTACCACTTTGTACTTTCACTTCTCCAGTGGCAAAAATTTCTACCTTGACTGATGCAGTTTGAACGTTGGTAGGAAATGTTGCACTTGCCATTCCCCAACCAATCAAGAAATAACCATCCTGCATGGAACGGGGAACTGGGTTGCGTTGTGACCAACCAAAAATTTCTGCCCCTTTTTGGTAACATTCTTTTAGGGATTTACTCGACCAAGGTAATTCTTTGTGGGGATCGATATCTGCATGATTTTTTAGTCTTAGTTCTATTGGGTCAATATTTAAGGCGTATGCCAGTTCATCCATTGCTGATTCTAGGGCAAACATTCCCGTGGCTTCTCCTGGGCCACGCATAAAGGTTGGTGTGGCACTATTGATCCGTGCCAAACGATATTTAATTTCTAAATTGGGACAGGCGTACATCATTATTGTGGCTGCACCCACTGGTTCTACAAAGTCATCAAATAACGATGTTAAGGATGTGCCAATGTGATTGATGAGGGTTAGTTTACCTTCTTTGGTTGCACCTAACGTTAGCTGCTGTTGAGTTTGGGATCTATGACCGCAAGCTGTGTACATTTGCGATCGCGTTAGCACAACTTTCACAGGGCGTTTTACTTGACGAGATGCGATCGCAGCTAAGATAGTATGCGATCGCAGCAATGCTTTACAACCAAATCCTCCACCTAAATATTTGGAGATGACGCGGACATTTCCTTGAGGAATATTCAGAATCGATGCAATTCCTCTTTGGGTTGCAGAAATGCCTTGAGTGGTTTCATACAGCGTCAAATTATCCCCTTCCCAGATTGCGATCGTTGCAGAAGGTTCAAGGGGATTATGATGTTCCATTGGTGTGGTATAAACTTGCTCTACCATCACATCTGCTTGGGCTTTCCCCGATTCAATCTCTCCTCTGGTGATTTTAGCTGGCATCATGCCAAAAAATATTGATTCAGGTTCAAATACCTCTGCATCTGCCACTGTGACTGTAGAAATGGCTTCTTCGTAGATGATTTTTACTCTAGAGGCAGCAGTTTCAGCTTGTTCTAAAGTTTGGGCAATTACAACCCCCAGATGTTGACCATCGTAATAGATGTTATGGTCTTTTTCGGTTGACTGAGGTTGTTGAGGGCCAAAGAAGGGTATCTTTACCAGAGATGGGGTTTGTTGGTAAGTAAGGATATCTAGCACACCAGGGGCGATTGCGGCTGCGGATGTGTCTATTTGGATAATTTTACCGCTAGCGATCGCGCTTTGAAAAATCACTCCATAAGTTAAATTCTCTATGGGCACATCGGCTGTGTAAGGTGCTTCTCCTGTTACTTTCAGCCTACCATCAACGCGATCGAGTGGTTTACCGATAATTTTATTCATAATCCTTCTGCCACAACTGAGAGTGCGCGTACCAAAGCACGTTTGACTAATTCAATTTTGAATTCATTGTGTGTTTGCGGTTTTGCTTCTTTGACGGCTGCTTCTGCTGCGGCTGTAAAGATATCTTCGTTAATTGCTTTCCCTTTGAGAAATTCCTCAGCTTCCCTTGCACGCCAAGGTTTGGGTGCGACTCCTCCAAAAGCGATGCGTGCTGATTTGATGATATCTTCTCCTATCTTTAAGGCAACAGCTACAGAAACGAGAGCAAATTCGTAAGAAGCACGATCTCTTACTTTTAAATAATGAGACTTATATGCAAAATCTGGAACTTCAATGGCAACAATTAATTCTCCAGGCTGTAATAGAGTTTCTTTTGCTGGTGTCTCACCTGGTAAGAGATAAAAATCATGAATTGAAATTCGCCGTGATTGTTCTACCCCTTGGATGCAAATTACTGCATCTAATGCCGTCAAAGCTACAGCTAAATCGGAGGGATGCACAGCAATACAATGTTCGCTAGCTCCGAAAATAGCGTGCATTCGATTGTAACCTGTAATTGCTGAACAACCAATACCTGGAGTGCGTTTATTACAAGGAAAAACTGGATCGCGAAAGTAACCACAGCGGACTCGTTGCAATAAATTACCGCCCACTGTTGCCATATTTCGCAATTGCGGTGAAGCACTTTGTAATAAAGCTTGGCTAATTACTGGATAACATTCCTGAATTTTGGGATGAAAAGCCACATCACTCATTCGAGAGATAGCACCAATGCGGATTCCATTAGCTTGAGATTCAATATCTGCTAAGGGCAAACTATTAATATCAATTAATATATTTGCTGTTTGAACTCCATCCTTCATCAATCCCAGTAAATCTGTACCACCAGCAATAAATGCAGCAGTTTTGTCTTGCTCAACTGTGGCGATCGCAGTCTCTTCTGAGGTAACTTTAGCATAACTAAATGGCTGCATCTTCCATTTCCTCTAGCACATCGCGAATTGCGGCAATAATATTAGGGTATGCTCCACAACGGCAAAGGTTTCCACTCATCTTTTCTCGAATTTCTGCCTCAGATTTCGGCGATTCTTCTAATATCATTCCCACGGCTGAGAGAATTTGACCCGATGTACAGTAACCACATTGAAAAGCATCATGGGTGATAAAGGCTGTTTGCATGGGGTGGAGTTTGCCATCTTGTGCTAATCCCTCAATTGTGATAATTTCACTCCCGATGTGCATGACTGCTAGAGTCATACAGGAGTTGATTCGCCGATTATCAACTAATACAGTACATGCACCACATTCACCGCGATCGCAAGCTTTTTTAGTTCCCATCAGACCCAGCTTTTCTCGTAGTGCATCTAGTAAAGTAACACGAGGTTCTAGCTTGACTGAGTAGGAGATATTATTGACATTCAACGATAATTCTACTTCCTCTGAACCCAATATTTTCAATTCTTGGGTAAATGAGTTTGAAGTTGTTGGAGCTAAAGAATTTTCTTCCATGTTTCATACAGATAATAATTACATCATTCCTTCGTCCCTACAGCTTTCTTGATTGAGAGCTAAATTCTTGATTATTTCTACATTTATTTTATATTTGTCGGTTGTTAAATACCTACCAGATTTATTTCCACTGTTACTATAGTAGCGATAAAAAGTCTGAGGATGTTCTAGTTTAAGAGGTTGTTTGAAAAGTTGTAAAGTATACTCAAAATCCCGCTTCCATTCCTCTCCCCAAAAGGTCAAGAGGCTTTGAAACCCTCATTCCCTTGTAGGGAATGGGGGCTGGGGGGTTAGGTTTTCGAGGTTTAGATGTTACCAAAAAAACTTTTCAAACATTCTCTAACTTCCTGACATTTAAAATTCAGCAAGATAACGGCAATAGCAGAGGGCATGAAGCGCTAACTTGGCCTTGTCCTCTTTGTTGACAACCCATTAAAAAACTAATTCAAAGTTAATTCTTAAGGAAGATTGACTAAAAAAGGATTCAGGAGTCAGAATAACGACTGTGGGACTGGCTGAAAGATGAAGTTGCAGAGCAACTGGCTTTAGATATGAAAGAAGCGTATGTATTCTTGAGGATATTCTGACTTCTAAATATGAACAAAAATCTAACTCAGAAATTATCCAAACCCATAGTAGAAAAAGTTGCCATTGTCGGTGCAGGCCCAGGCGGTTTGGCTACTGCGATCGCACTGAGAAGCCAAGGGATAGACGTTCAAGTATACGAAAAAGCTCAAGAATTTCGTCCGGCTGGAACTGGACTAGGACTAGCTCCTAATGGCTTGAATTCTTTAGATGCGATCGCGCCGGGAATTGTCGAAGCCCTCAAAAGTTCAGGGTGCGAGGTTCACCACACGGTTTTAAAGAATATTCAGGGAGAAACAATCCGAACTAACACAACTAAATATTTAGAGCAATACGGACAACCTTTGTTGACTGTTTGGTGGTATCGTTTGCAGCAAGTTCTGGCCTCTCGATTGCCCTCTGACATCATTCATCTCAATCATCGCTGCATCGGCTTTCAGCAAGATGAAAACGGTGTGAAAATTCACTTTGATGGCGAAAAATCGGTATATGCTGATTTGCTGATTGGGGCTGATGGCGTCAACTCTGTGATCAGAGAAACTTTATTTGGCGAGGGTCAACCTAATTATATCGGTAGTATGTGTTGGCGTGCTGTCATTAAATATCACCACGAGCTATTTAATGACTATGAATTAGTCTTTGTCAAAGGCAATCAACAGTTCATGTACATTCTCAATGTGGGCGGCGGTTATACCAGTTGGATTAGTCGCAAGTTCTCGCCTGAATACTCCCTTTCCCACAGCGCCGATGAGGTGAAATCTCGTATTCTCCATGAATTAGCTGATTGGGATGAATCTTTTCGGGCGGTGGTTGAAGCAACACCAGCCGAGCAAATTTGGGAAGGGCCGATTTGCGATCGCCCGCCGTTAACTCACTGGAGTCAAAGCAGAGTCACTCTCTTAGGCGATGCTGCTCATCCGATGGCACCTGCTATGGGACAAGGAGCCAATACCACTTTTGAAGATGCATACGAACTGGGAGAGTGTTTTTCTGATTCAGCTAATCTGCAAGAAGCTCTGACTAGCTACGAACAGCGTCGCATTGAGCGGACAAAACCCATCCAAGCTCGTAGTGCCTTGGGTGAGATGCGGTACTACGACGCTAACTTTGTGGCATCTAGTGGGCAGACGCAAGAGCGCCAAATGAGTCTTAATGATGATTTTCACAAATGGGTGTACGATTTCAAGCCATCTGTAAAAAGTTAAATTTTAGCGTGGTATCAGTAAAGCTACTTTGAACGCAATTGGCGCAGAAACTCACAGTAAGCGCTAATCTTATCGAGTAATTTGAGAATATCAGAAGTTACTGTTTTTAGTCAAGCGCTCAAAGATAACAAAATCGTGGAATAATTGAGAATAATTCGCGGAAAATCAATATAACTTAATCGAATTGTTAATTTTTGTTAAAGGCGATCGCCATCACCTTTTTTGAGTAAAGTAAAATATTAAATCTTCTTTTGAAGTTGCTACTTTACCCCTATTCTTCGTAGAAATTGAGCGGAAATAATCTGCTTAATATCTATTTAATTTGCTGAAACTTCTCAATTGTCAAAAAGATTTCTTCATCAGCTATTTGACTGTTGTAATCGATATTAATTTGGGTTGGATAGCCGAGTTTAGGCTCGTAGCGGACATCCAGGCTGGATGCCTTACGGTTTATACCATCTTGAATTACATTAAAAAGCTTGGGAATTGTTTTGTATTGTTGAAATAATTGCGGATTAACTGGTTGACCTGTAGCTACAGAAGTGATTGAAGTTGTTTGACCATTCCGGACTTCAATCACTACTGGCCCTCTAGCATCTGGTATACAAAAGCAACTGTTGCTAACTGTAATGCGATAGTTAGAAATATTTGCCTGATTCCACAAACGGCGATTAAAATTTAATTGTCTTAAATTCAAGTTATTATTCGTTTGACATTGTGTTTTCTCAGGGGTAGTTTGAGAAATCGCTGGGAGGTTCAGACCTAGAGATAGCAATAGTGTTGCACTGACAATGATAGGTAAACGCATATCAATCCATTTAGTTTAAAAACCCTAATAATTATAATATATTAATTACTTTTCTTGTTTAAATAAACGTTGTCTTTTGATTAAAGCTATTTCGTGGGTAACTGAATTTCCAGCTTTTAAGAATACCCATCTATAGTCCAATCTTCAAGACATAAATTAGGAACTTTGCTAAAATCTTTTTGATTACGCGTAACGACAATTGCCCTCTTAGCAAGAGCGATCGCAGCAATTCTTAAGTCTTGTGTACCTACCTGGATTTTTTGCTGGCGTAAACGCTGGTAAGAATTGTAGGCTGCATCATCGAACTCCAACAAATTCATACTACAAAAGTAAATCTGGGTTATTCGCAAATTTCGATGAGCAACTGCTAACAGTTCTGGTTTAGTAGCACATTTGCTGATAGAAGCTAGTCTGCCTTTCAACTGTTCTTCGAGCGTGACTGTTGTAATAAATATGTTGGAACTTCCGACAGCTTGAGCGCGTTGTAGAATTTTAGAATTACCATGTTGAGAAAGAGTAACATGATCGGTATCGAGGATATATTGGCTCAAGCTGATTGATTCTCCTCTAAGGAAGCCTCATAAGCAGCGACTTCTGCATCTAATTCACTTCGATTTACAGCCATATCTTCTACAAAATCATCAAAAAGTGGGTCATCTTTGAAAATACCATCAAACTTAACCCAAGGATTGGACTCTTCAACCTGCTGTTGCTGTTTCAAGATTGGCAAACAACAAAGCCGTAATGTGACCCACCATAAGTAAGACATAATAGGGCTGTTGAATTCACCATCATTAATTAAACCGTGAGCCATGCGGTTTCTTAAATTTGAACCAGAACGTTCAATTAGCAAACCTTGGAGATCAAAAAGTGTGTCTTCATCAAAAATTGAGTTTATTTGTGGATAGTTGCGGGCGAAAAGAGTAGTATTCAAATCACGCTCATCTTCAATTCCCTTATCGATATCAATTTTTGAGGGTAAAGCACCGTGTTTTCGGAGTAGATAACGGATAGAATTCTCAATTTGAGGAATGAGAATATGCGTGGATGTGAAGAAGTCTCCGGTTAGTCCAGCGTAAAGACCTTTGGCAAACTGCTGTTCTCTACCTGGTGGCACAAAGGGGTTATTTGAAACAATTGGAAATAAGTCTTCTATTTGTACATTATGTTCCAAATTTATTTTATACTTTGCTGGCTCAGTATAAGCTAGAGCCTGAAGTTGTTGATAGTAGATTGCATTTTTGTACATCTCAAAACGAATTGATTCTTCTACCTGCTCTGGATTATTGGATAAGCCTAACTTGGGTTGACGAGCTACAACTTTACCCATCTGATTAATCATTGAAGATGGGAATAAATGATATATGGGATTTTCAACAGCTATTTCCAAGACTTCTTGTCGAAGCTGAGACACTTTAGGTGGTGTTCCTAGAAATGCTAGAGAAAAGAGTGCATTATAAAATTCTTTACCTTTAACGTGCGATCTGGCTATATTTACTTGAACACTAATATCTGTTTCATGAGACATAGAAACTAACTCATTTAAGGATTGTTCCTGATACTCGCTACGAAGCTTGCGAACCTCTTCGGCTCTTTCTTTTGCAGCGATAGTTTCTTCCTTAGTACCTCGGACATTCATGAAAGCTTCAAAAGCTTTCTCCATAAAATGTGACGCTTTTAGGTAGCTTGCATCTGTACCCTTAAGGCTATCTTCAGCTTCTTTGACATAGGTTTCAGCAGCCTGCATTTGCGCTGTACGTTCCTGTTTTGCATCTTTTTCAAGACGATGCCATTGTGCTTTAATTTCCCAATAGTTTCTTGCTCTACGCCAATCATTCGCTGATTCTGATATGGTTGCGGCTTTCTCAGCCAAAGCAGCGTATTTCTTAAAATTACCGCGTTTGTGTTCCTGTAAAAGCTCCATAAGCTTTGCTGATAAAAACTTTGGATCTTCTCCATTGCAGCGTTCAAGAACTCTCTCTATATGTGCAACAACATCTTCAAATTTATGATTAATTTTGCATGCTAGCCAGAGCGCCCGTTCAATTTTAGCGAAACACAAAGTCCAGTTTTCAAGATATTCTAATTCTGCGGCAGATTTTAAGTAATCTGTGACTGCTAACTGCGCCATTTTATAAGAGTCACGTCGTTTGCTTGTCCAGAGAATATCTGCAATTCGTGCTTGAAGCTCTGGATCTGAGACTTCACCCACAATCTCAGCCAAAAAATCTAGATGTTCATCTGTCAAGCGCTCAACAAATTTAGCCAAAAACTTCTCATTTGATCGCGGTTGGATTGCAGCATCAGTCACAACCACTAGAATCTCAAAGACAAACTGTTCTCTGAAATTTCCTGCTTCCTTTGCTTCTTGTGCCTTGTTCCAGAAGACTCTGTTATAAGCACCACACTCTTTTCTATCGCTGCTATTAACCACGTTTTGCCAGCGAGAGTTAATAAAATCTTCTTTAGTGAGAGGAGGGTTTATTAATGGCATAGTCTAGAATTACTTGGCTTTATATATATCTATATCTACTATGCCAAATCTGAAATAGATTGAGCTATTGTTAGCTCTAACTGAAATAATGCAAAAAAGTTATAAATTAACATTCCCCGGCAGAGCCAGGGAACGAGAGAGAGAATGCTAACTTGCGGCTAAATTGCCCCAAGCCACGTAGGGTAATTTTGCAGATGTTGCCCGAACTTGGTCAGCATTTGCCACCAACTGACCGCAAGCGTCCCAAGTTCCAGAAATAAATGTGCTTCTTGTACCTTCACCGATCGCAACTGGGGCAGTGTAATCATCAATTTGCACTTGCAAGGTTTCCAGATTTACTGTCACGGTGGTTTGAGGATTGGCAGCGACTAAATCTTGCAGTTGTTTAACAGTAACAGCATCGGCTGTCAGACAAGGTATGCCCATTGCCACACAGTTACCGAAAAAGATTTCGGCGAAACTTTCACCGATTAAAGCTTGAATCCCCCATTTTGCGATCGCTTGGGGAGCGTGTTCCCGTGATGAACCACAGCCAAAGTTGCGGTTGACTATTAAAATATTTGCCCCTTGGTATTGGGGTTGGTCAAAGGCATGTTCACCTTTAAGTGCTGTCCGGTCATCGATAAACGCGCCTTCACCTAAGCCATCAAAGGTAACGGCTTTTAAATATCGCGCGGGAATGATGCGATCGGTATCTATATCATTACCCACTAAAGGTATACCGCGCCCTGAAACTGTTTTAACTTCACTCACCATAAACTTTATCTATTCTTGCAATGACAGCCTTTTGAAAAAGGGATTGGGGACTGGGGACTAGGGACTAGGGAAGATGAGGGAGTCGGGAATAAGTAAACTTTCAATTCCCAGTCCCCAATCCCCAGTCCCCAATCCCCAAAATTACAGCAACTCGCGCACATCAGAGACTTCGCCTTTAATTGCAGCAGTGGCCACCATCGCCGGACTCATTAACAATGTCCGACCGGAAGAGGAACCCTGTCTGCCTTTAAAGTTGCGGTTGGAGGAGGAAGCACTGATTTGTCTTCCTTGTAACTTATCGGGGTTCATGGCTAGACACATAGAACATCCCGGTTCCCGCCATTCAAATCCGGCTTCCTGAAAGATTTTATCCAGTCCTTCAGCTTCCGCCTCTTCCTTCACTCGTTCAGAACCAGGGACAACGAAGGCTTTGATTCCTTCTGCAACGTGGCGACCTTTGGCGATTTTTGCCGCTTCCCGTAAATCACTAATTCTGCCGTTGGTGCAACTACCAATAAAGCAGACATCGATTTTAGTGCCCTTGATGGGTTGGCCAGGATATAAATCCATATAGCGATAAGCTTCTTCGGCAATAAATCGGTCTTCTTCCAGCAGTTCTTCTGGTTGAGGGACTGACTGGTTGACACCGATACCTTGACCGGGAGTAATCCCCCAAGTGACGGTAGGAGGAATTGACGCAGCGTCGAATACCACCACATCATCATATTGGGCATCAGTATCGCTCTTGATGGAATTCCACCAAGCCACTGCTTTATCCCAATCTGCATCTTTGGGTGCAAAATCTCTGCCTTTGAGGTAATCGTAGGTGACTTGATCGGGATTGACGTAGCCGCATCTAGCACCACCTTCGATCGCCATATTGCAGACAGTCATCCTCTCTTCCATGTTCATTTGCTCAAAGGTAGTCCCTGCAAATTCGTAGCCATAGCCTACACCACCTTTCACGCCAAGGGTGCGGATGATATGCAGGATGACATCTTTGGCGTAAACTCCTGGGTTGAGAGTGCCGTTAACTTCAATTTTGCGGACTTTCAGTTTGGAGAGAGCGAGAGTTTGGGAAGCGAGAACATCGCGGACTTGGCTAGTACCGATACCAAATGCGATCGCACCAAATGCCCCATGACTTGATGTGTGACTATCTCCACAAGCGATCGTCATTCCTGGTTGGGTCAGCCCAAGTTCGGGAGCGATGACGTGAACTATACCCTGACTGCCAGAACCGATGTTGTAAAAAGTTATGTTATTTTCTTGACAGTTATTTTCGAGCGCCTGGATCATTTCCTCTGCCAAGCTATCAGCAAAGGGACGCGCCTGATTTTCTGTGGGCACAATATGATCGACAGTGGCGACAGTTCGCTCTGGAAACAGTACTTTTAGATCCCTCTCGCGTAACATAGCAAAGGCTTGGGGACTGGTGACTTCATGAATTAGGTGAAGCCCGATAAATAGTTGCGTCAGCCCTGAGGGAAGTGTACCAACGGTGTGTAAGTCCCAAACTTTGTCAAACAGGGTACCTTTGCTCATACGTCAATCAGTATTTAAAGAGTCCGATCTTAAATAGTATCAAAAAAGAGTGTCGGTTTTTGCAGATAAATTCATATTTTTCAAGACAGATGCGCTTCTCCTCGCCGCAAGGTAGGGGCACATAGGCACGCAGAGAATTTGCTCCGAGTTGGTGAAATGTTGTTTTTGCAGAGTTAATAACCCATTTGCTCATCTTTGAGGCAGCAAAAGCGAAAATTCTCCGAAATATTGAGATGCAAAGATGTAAATAACTTTATCCTGTTGAACAAGGATATCTAAGACAATACGAGATAATTGCACTACCAGTATTATGCCCATAGATTTACGGGAATTTTATCAGGCTAGCGATCCCAGCAGAACTCTGTTTGTCAACAATAGCTCTGATGGCAAGTATTACATAGATTTTTCCTCGGTACGAGGTGGGGATATTCTTCACAAGTTGAAGCAGAAGATTACTTTTTTTAAGCCGAATGAACCCACTTGCACTTTATTTACTGGGCATATTGGTTGTGGAAAATCGACAGAATTATTACGGTTACAGGCAGAACTGGAAAAGTTAGGCTTCCACGTCGTCTATTTTGAGTCCAGTGACGATTTGGAAATGACTGATGTTGATATTGCTGATGTGCTGCTAGCGATCGCTCGGCGGGTGAGTCAAAGTCTGGATAAAATTACACTGGAGTCACCTAATAAGTTTAATGAGTTGCTGCATGGTGCTTGGAAGGTCTTAAACTCCGAAGTTACGGGGGTAAAAGTTAAGGTTCCGAATATCGGCGATTTTGGTGTCATCTCTGAAAAAGAAAAGCTTTCTCTGTCTGTGGGCATTGGTGAAATCACCACCAAGATGAAAAATGACCCAACCCTGCGAGAAAAACTCAATCAGTATTTAGCACCGCAAAAAACTAAGTTGTTAGAAGCGATTAATCAAGAATTATTGGAACCTGCGATCGCTAAACTCAAACAGCAAGGTAAAAATGGTCTGGTGGTAATTGTCGATAATCTTGACCGCATAGATAATCGTGCCAAACCTTGGGGTCGTCCGCAGCAAGAATATTTATTTGTCGATCAGGGTGAGTTTTTGACGAAGTTGAATTGTCATCTCATCTACACCATGCCCTTATCTTTGAAGTTTTCCAATGATTACGGAATGCTGACTCAGCGTTTCCCAGAAGATCCCAAGGTGTTACCAATGGTACCTGTACAAAGGACTGATGGCAGTGTTCATGTAGAGGGAATGGCACTCATGCAGCAGATGGTATTAGCGAGAGCTTTTCCTGACTTTGCACCAGAGGAGCGTTTAAATAAGGTTACCGAGATTTTTGATAGTGCTGCTAGCCTAGAGCGGTTATGTAAAATGAGCGGTGGTCATGTGCGGGACGTGCTGAGGCTGCTGAATACCTGGATTACGGAAGAAATGAGTCTTCCCCTAACTCGTAAAACCTTAGAGCAAGTTATTCGTTCTCGGCGGAATGAAATCATGTTACCGATTTCTGAGGATGAGTGGCAATTATTACGTCATGTCAAGGAAAGGAAAAAGGTGAGTGATGACCACGGATATCAAAAACTGATTCGCAGTCGGTTTGTATTTGAATATCGGGATGGTGGCGAGTCTTGGTTTGATGTTAATCCCGTTTTGGCAGAAGCCAGGGAGTTGAACGTTTCTTAACGGTAGTAGCGTGTCAAGACTAAATTTGTGCATTAGCAAACTCTTGTGGGATGGGCTTCTAGCCCGTCCTAATTGGCGGGCAAGATGCCCGCCCCACAAGAACCACAAGAAAATTTATTGCAATATTTTAGTCTTGACACGCTACTACTTCTTCCGTAACACACAATCTCTGGTTTTCGGTCGTTACGCTTCGCGATAACACACCCTACACTTGCTATTCACCCTGGCTCTTTTAATCCAAAATCCAAAATTCCAAATTGGTATGACAGATTCACAGCAACCTGAAAATGAAAAGGGACTGCAACAATTAGCTTGGGCGATTGAGTCCTCTGTGGGACAGTTTAAGCTGATTTTGGCCCGGTGTAATTATGCTAGCTTGCGCGATCGCTTAATCTCCAGATTGCGGGAAATTTGTCAAGTCGAAATTCGTGTCTTGACGGTGCAGCAATCAAACAGGACTCTTTATACTGCGATTCAGGAAGAATTGGGCGAAGAAATACCAGCCTGTGTGATGGTTGTCGGTTTGGAATCAGTGCCGAATTTGTCTGTGATGTTAACTTCTGCTAATCAGGTGCGGGAAGAGTTTCGCAAGAATTTTGCTTTTCCCTTAGTGTTGTGGATTGACGATGAAATCTACAAGCAACTAATACAGTTTGCGCCAGATTTGGAAAGTTGGGCGACTACGAGAAATTTTGCTATATCAACACAGGAATTAGTAGATTTTATCATCGAAACTGCTAATCAATGGTTTAGTAATAACTTAAAATTTAGCAAATATGTATATATCAAACTGGATAACGAGCTAGAAGCAGCGCAAAGATATTTACTCAACAATCCGGATGTTTATAATTTAGAAATTCAAGCTGATTTAGAATCTTTGTTAGGTTTTATCAAACAGATAAATAATCAGAAAGATTTGGCGCTACAGCATTATCAAAAAGCTTATAAGCTCTGGCAGCAAAGTAGTAATTTAGAACGGCAGGTAAAAATCCTCGGTGAGATTGGCGTTGGTTATTATCTCAAAGCTTTTAAAAATCAAGATATCAATCATCCAGATTGGCAAGCTGCTGGGTATTATGTTCAAGAATATATAAATTTTATTAACCAGTTTCAAAGTCCAGATTTAATTGCTAATACAGCAATTAAATTCGGTGATATTTTGCGAGACTTACAAAAGTGGGAAACGTTGCAGAGTCTTTCTGAACAGGCTTTAGTAATACATCAAACTAACAATCAGCCAAGGGAATTAGCCAAGGATTACGGTTTTTTAGCTGAGGTGGCTTTGGCTCAAAAAGACTGGGTGAAAGCAAATCAGCTTGTTCAGCAAGCCTTGGAAGTTTTTGCCGCAATTCCCAATTTGGAATCAGCGAATATATCAGGGGTTTTAGCTGAGATTCCCAAAAAGGTTTTAAAATCAAAAGATTTGAGCTTATATCAGTTTATTTTAGGTCGTTCTCAATACCATTTAGGTCAAATTCAACAGGCAACTCTCAGCTTAGAAACTGCTAGGGATGTGGGTAATCCCCTAGAAGATGTCAGGCTTTACTTAGATATTCTCAGATTTTTGCAGCAGCTTTATTTTGAGCAGAAAGAATATCTCAAAGCATACAAAATTAAACAGCAACAGCGTTCTATTGAACAGCAATTTGGTTTGCGGGCTTTTATTGGTGCGGGGAGGTTAGAAGCTACAAAACAGGCATTTGTAGAGACATTGCGCTCAAACTCTCCCCAAGGAAATATAGCCCCAGAAATTGCTGCATCTGGTCGCCTGTTGGATATAGAACGTTTAATTGAACGTATGGGTCGCCCTGATTATAAGCTGATAGTAATTCATGGGCAATCGGGTGTGGGTAAAAGTTCCCTGGTGAATGCGGGACTGATACCAGCTTTAAAGAATAAAGCGATCGGTACTCAAGATTATTTGCCGGTGGTAATGCGCGTTTACACCAACTGGGTGGAAGAGTTGGGGAGGCTTTTGATCACAAACAAGGGGGATGAGGGAAATGAGGGGGAGCAGAGGAGCAGGGGAGCAGGGGAGCAGAGGGGCAGAAGAGAGTTAGAACTTCGTTCATCCACCTTTGAACTGGATGAATCCATATCAGAACTCCGTTCATCCACCTTTGAACTGGATGAATCCACCTCAGAACTCCGTTCATCCACCTTTGAACTGGATGAATCCACCTCAGAACTCCGTT
>NZ_JABXKQ010000079.1 GCF_017114945.1 Nostoc sp. JL34 | reverse complement strand
CGCTGAATTCGACTCAAATCCTGGCTCGTCAATATTTAGATGCGTTTGCCCTGCCCCATTGCTGGGCATGACTCTGTTCATCTACACTCAAAGCTGCACCATTAGTAGAGCAACTTGGTAAGCGCGACAGTTCAATAGCCTCATCTGTATTTAGTTCTTTCAAAGAAATCGTGTGACCAATATTGAAAAAACTAGAGACAAACCGATGCTCGTTAGCATAAACATCCAGTTGTCTACGCGAAGCCACCACTAGCATCAAGGCATTGCTATCCATCAGCGATCGCAAATTGTCATAAAATCCATTATCGAATTTATCGGGATATTTCAAAAGGCTTTCAAAATCATCCAAACAGAGAACGGGTAGCTTTCCTTGTTGTTTCCATTGCTTAACCGCATCTGAAAATGCTTGACGATTAAACGGTTTAGTCTTCCAACAATTTTGCAGACTGCGTTGTTGCCATCCCTGAACGTGACTCAGTAAACCTTCAGCGACAGCCTCATAGAAACCCGTTTCAGTTTGGCAATCTACACCCCGTAACGGTAGGTAAATTACCACATAATTACTGCTGTTGTTTAATACTCGCTGCTGCCAAGTCAGAACGAAATGACGCAGCAACGAAGATTTACCAATGTGCTTCTCACCAACTATATTTATACTTGTAGGCTGATCGCCCTTCATCCGAGATGCGATCGCGTGTAATTCATCTTTACGACCGACAAACAGCCTGGGATCTTCAATCATCCCCGCAGCCACAAAAGGATTGGCAGGCAGCGCTCCAGAAGTCATGTAAAGCGTTATCCTAGTTTCAGCAATTTAAGTGCAATCACTTAAAAGAATACCACTAGCCCGATAATGTCTTTGTGATCTGATTCTTGAGTATGTACTTTTGCCATATCATGACAAGCCATAACAATTCCTAACACGAGATTTAAAACCAAATTATTTCAATCTGCGATGCGGAAATCTGAATTTCGTGTGTGGGCTGCTTTGAGTAAAGACTACAGTTACAACAATGAGACTCAAAATCTTAGAGCAAACTCCAACATTATTGAAACTACAACTTAAGCCAGCAGCCATCCTCTACTGGTTCTTTGGCGGATTATTTGTGGCAGGAGGCGTTTTATTGATCGCGACACTTGCAAAGACAACTACATTTACTTGTAATCGGGTTGAACCTACTCAAGAAAGTTGCCAATTAATCACCAAAAGTATTTTAAAATCTCAAGTTAAAACTTGGAATCTCAAAGAGGTGATAGGTGCAAAACTAGACACTAGTACGACTGCTGGGAATAGTTATCCCTTGGTACTTCTGACGAATGATGGTTCAGTTCCCATAGATTTAGTAAATGCAGACAGCACTCACAAGGAATCAAAGGCTAGACAAATTAATGCCTTTCTTAAAAACTCACGAGAACCAAAATTAATAATTCATGAAGATAGTCGTTTGTGGACTTATCCTCTAGGTTTATTCTTGATTGCAAGTGGTGCTGTATGCATTATTTATATGCTGATGAATGGCATAATCATTTGCATTTTCGATAAAACCCTTGACAAAGCGACTATCGAACGAAAAGGTTGGCTTGGTAAAGAAGTAGTTGAAGCTAAACTCTCAGAAATATCAGGGTTGAATATTGATGCAGTCGCAATTGACACAGTAACAGGCACAAGTTCAACCAGTTACAATATCGTCTTAAACTTGGTATCTGATAAAAATATTTATTTGGCTGCTGGCCCAATGTTTACTGCTGAGAGTGCAGAACAGACCCTTGATGCGATCGCCAGTTTCCTAAAACTAGATTAACCTGAGAGCAACCCCTTTAGAACCTTTCCTAAATACTCATACTGCTCTAAAGTATTGTAAATCTGTGCCGAAATCCTTACCAACAGCCGAGGTTTTTGCTGCCACGGCATCACCTGCACTTGAATACCAAACTTATCAAACAACTCATCATGTATAGACATGAAATCGCGGTTTTCCAAACTCGCAGGCATTGGCACAACCGCTATTGAACCAATCATCTCTTCTGGACAAGGCGGCTGCACTTCTAGTGCTTCACAAATTAGCTGTCTTCCCTGCAACACTAGCTGATGATTTTGCTTTCTCAATTCTGTCCACCCACCAGGTAACAACGAACCCATAAAAGCGATCGCTTCTGGTACACACATATAAGCTGTAGGATCGTCTGTACCTGTCCAGTCAAATTCTAACTGAAAGCGGCTTTTATCAGTGCGTGGCGAATTTGTCCCGTGGCTAATTGTCAGAGGACGAATTTCTGACTGTTGATCTCGTTGCACATACAAAAATGCTGCCCCTTTAGGCGCACACAGCCATTTATGACAATTCCCGGTGTAATAAGTTGCGCCAATCTCTCGCAAATCGAGAGAAATCATTCCAGGCGCATGTGCCCCATCTACCAATGTATCTACACCCCGTTGTTGCAACTCCTTCGCCAACTCTTGAATCGGGAAGATTAACCCTGTCTGACTGGTAACATGATCCAAAAGTGCTAATCGGGTTTTTGCTGAAACTCGCTCAATTACTGCTGCGATTACTTGTTGTGACGAGTCGATGGGGAAAGGAATTTTTGCCACCACCACCCGCGCCCCAGTGCTACTGGCAATAAAATCAAGTGCATTGCGGCAAGCATTATATTCGTGGTTAGTTGTAAGTATTTCGTCCTCTGGTGAAAACGTCAGCGATCTTAACACCGAATTAACGCCAGTCGTCGCATTGGGGACAAACACTAAATCTTGGACATCAGCACCTACAAACGCCGCCAGCTTACTTCTCGCATTGTCGAGCAGTGGTTCCCACTCTCTACCAAAAAAGCGTACAGGTTCCTGTTCGAGATGCGATCGCAAACGTTGTTGAAATTCCAGCACTTGTTTAGGACAAGCACCAAAAGACCCATGATTCAGAAACGTCACAGCCGAGTCAAGCGACCATAACTCTCTGATGGATAATCTAGAATCCAAAATTTAAAATCCAAAATTACTAAACTCCCCAGGCTGGATTCGAACCAGCGACCAATCGATTAACAGTCGATCGCTCTACCACTGAGCTACTGAGGACCACTCACGATTTATAATCTTAGGGCTAAAAATAGGATTTGGCAAGTACTTTCGCCAATATTTTTTTTAAATATTTAATTATAGAAATTTTGCAGCCAAAATTTATTCAGGAACTTAAGCAGAGACTGTTAAATACTCAAATATCTACTGTAATCCCATTCGTAATTCAGCCAGACGTTGCCGCGCCTTAGCATCAATGGCATTAGCTAAAAACCTACTCTTAGATTGTTTGCGCGTATGATACTTTTGTCGCATCCGGCAAACAGTGGTTTCCACTTCCCCACAGAGTTGTTGTGCTGACAACCATTCAGCCCCATAGCCTTGGATCATCAACTGCTGTGCCCGATCTGATGTAGCAACAATCACACGAGAAATCAAAGATTGAGCTATTTGCTGGCGAAAAGAAGCACAGGATTTTTCAATATAAGTATCTGCGGTTTGCCCAAAATCAGTGTAATAAACAGATAAAAGCTCAGTAATAATTTCTTTATTACTAGAGGTGTTCTGATATTGGGCATCAAAAACTATCTGAGTTGTGTAACCTTGAAACGCGCTATAACCAGTCATCGCTTCCACAAGTTCGCCCCGTGCGGCCTCTAATCCAACGCTATCACGCGTTTTTTTAAGGCAAGGCCAAGCGCCTATGATATTGTAGCCGTCCACTAACAAAACGGCTTGGAGTAAGGAACGGGGCATGGTTTTTAATCACAATTTTCTAGAGTTAACAAAATTCATTCATAAGTTTTATAATAATTGATGCATAGTCTGTAACACTATGCTACACAGAATAAAAAATACGGTAGCCTCACAAAACTCAAACCTCAGATAGACGCACCAACTTAAAACGCGCCTTTGTTTAAAAGGCGCGTTACAGTTCTTTTTTAATAGTCTTCAGGAGTGCTGAATGCAATGAATTTTACTTATTTACTAAGCACTCAGCACTTAATTAAGAGGCTTCGCTGTGTACCTCCATCAGACGTTCTTTGAGGCGTTGGGCTTCACCACTATCAACCAGAGAGCCTTTTTCTAGCAAGAAAGCGCCGTCACAGTAATTTAGCTCATCTAATCGATGTGTCACCCAAAGGGCTGTAATACCTCGACTTTTGACAAGGCGACGGACACCAGCAACTAAATCCAACTGGCTATCTGGATCTAGTAAGGCAGTGGGTTCATCTAATAATAAGACTTCACAGCGACGGGCGATCGCACCTGCGATCGCGACTCGCTGTTTCTGTCCCCCAGAGAGTGCATAGATAGGGCGTTGTTGCAAAGTAAGCAAATTCACCGCCCCTAACGCCTCCTCAACCCTGGCTCTAGTAGCAGCAGGTGGCAACTTTTCTTCCACCAATCCAAAAGCCACATCAGCACCAACCGTTGGCATCACCAGTTGATGATCTGGATTTTGGAAGACAAAGCCAACTGGGTGCAAAACCCTAATTTCGCCAGATTCAGGAGCTAATAACCCCGCCAGCAGTCTCAGTAACGTAGATTTGCCGCTGCCATTTGTACCCAAGAGCATCCAAAACTCACCCTTTGGTACTTCTAAAGAGCAAGATTTGATAACTTTCTCTCCATTAGGCCAACTGAAATTTAAATCCTTGACTTCAATGCCCACTTGAGCCATTTATCAACCTTGATTACTCAGCAGCTACAGCAAAAAAGCCAGGTGGTCTGGCACCACCAGGGGTTGTACCATCTTTCTGAACAATCTGCACCCCAGAAATTTCACTAGCGCGGACAGCAATTTTTTTCTCTGTCTTGCCCTCGCACTTGAGTTCCACAATGTCAGGGTTCCCAGAACGGATTGCTGCCAAAATTAGCTGATAGACAGCCTCAGCATCCTCTGCTGACTTACGTTGTACCGAGATAGGGAAAGCAGTGTTTCTGATGCTTAAATCGATGGTAAACATTTAGCAATAATCAAATTTAACTGTGGACTCATTTTAGCGTCAGCTGACTGATTCTAGGGAAATGGGTATTAGAAGAGGCAGAGGGGCAGGGTGCAGGGAGCAAGGGGGAGAATTCAAATTACCTCTTTCGCCTCTTGCTTCCCTGCTTTATCTACCTCGTCTGAATCAAAAATTAATTTTTATGACAAAACCCCTAGAAAAATTAGCGATTTACACCTAATATGATTAAAGGTGTGTAAAAAATTGTAAACTTGGTTAACAACCCGGTTAACTTTCTGCTTATAGATAGGCTTTTATATAGCCGTCTATAATACAGATACAACCTGTACTTATAAACATTTGGAGATTTGCTCTAATGACCATCGCAGTTGGACGTGCCCCCAGTAGAGGGTGGTTTGACGTTCTCGACG
>NZ_JABXKQ010000136.1 GCF_017114945.1 Nostoc sp. JL34 | reverse complement strand
GCAGGGGAGCAGGGGGCAGGGGGCAGGGGGAAAGAGGGTTTCCTGGTTTTTGCACAGATGCGGGAATTATAACTAATTAGGCGGACATGATATCACCTACTGCTAATCCCAATCCTATGGGAATTTATCAGGATTTACCGCAACAAAAAAGAAAAACGACTGAGGAGTTTGTATTGGAGTCTGTCTCAATCAATCCCATATTCTTGCTCAATCAAACTCAACAGTTCCTCTACCGCAGTCAAATAAGAGCGCTTCAACTCTCCCAAGTATTTCAACATAGCATGAGCAGTTTACCGTAGGTATCGCATTCACTATTTCAGATTTGACGACTGCAATTCCTCAAAATACTTAAAGCCACCGCCTCCGCCACCTTAATCCCATCGATACCCGCCGAGAGAATCCCCCCTGCGTATCCCGCTCCTTCACCAGCCGGATAAAGACCGACTGTATTTAAACTCTGATAATCTTCTTTGCGTTTAATCCGAATCGGTGATGACGTGCGGGTTTCCACCCCAGTTAACACCGCATCGTCCATCGCAAATCCTTTAATTTGTTTGTCAAAAGCGGGAAGTGCTTCGCGGATGGCAGCGATCGCATAATCTGGTAAACTCTGGCTCAAATCGCCCAAATGTACCCCAGGTGTATAAGACGGCTTAACAGTGCCCAATGCTGTCGAGGGACGATGGTTGAGAAAGTCTCCCACCAACTGTCCTGGAGCTTCATAAGTTCCACCCCCTAATTCAAAAGCCCGTTCTTCCAAGCGCCGTTGAAAGTCAATTCCTGCTAAGGCATTGCCCGGATAATCTTCGGGTGTGATGCCCACAACGATCGCACTGTTGGCATTGCGCTCATTGCGAGAGTATTGGCTCATCCCATTGGTGACAAGTCGCCCTGGCTCTGATGCTGCGGCGACTACCAAACCCCCTGGACACATACAAAAACTATAGACGGAACGACCATTTTGGCAGTGGTGAACCAGTTTGTAATCGGCAGCACCTAAAAGCTTATGACCAGCCTGAGCGCCGAAACGACATTGGTCGATGAGAGACTGGGGATGTTCCACCCGAAAGCCGATAGAAAATGGTTTCGCCTCAATGTAAACCCCGCGTTCAAATAGCATTTGGAAGGTATCGCGGGCGCTATGACCCACTGCGAGAACTATATAATCGCTGGCGATATATTCGCCACTGGCGAGGGTAACTCCCCGCACTTGTCCATTTTCGATGTTAATATCTTCCACCCGACTTTGAAAGCGAATTTCGCCACCCAGAGATTCGATTTGGGCACGCATACTTTGGACGATTCCGACTAGTTTGAAGGTGCCGATATGCGGTTTGTTGATATATAAAATTTCTGGCGAGGCTCCCGCATTGACTAATTCGGTTAGTACTTTGCGTCCATAATGCTGAGGATCTTTGACTTGACTGTAGAGTTTGCCATCGGAGAATGTACCCGCCCCACCTTCGCCAAATTGGGCATTGGATTCTGGGTTAAAGTCTGATTTTTTCTTCCAAAAGCCAAAGGTATCAACAGTGCGATCGCGGACTTGTTTGCCACGTTCTAAAATGATTGGACAAAAGCCCATTTGCGCCAGCATCAAACCTGCAAACAAGCCACAAGGCCCAGTACCAATGATGATAGGGCGAATCGCTAAATTGCTCGGTGCTTGTGCCACTGGGCGATAACTCATGTCTGGCGTGGCAATCACATGGGGAT
This sequence comes from Nostoc sp. JL34, assembly GCF_017114945.1. Lineage (GTDB taxonomy): Bacteria > Cyanobacteriota > Cyanobacteriia > Cyanobacteriales > Nostocaceae > Nostoc. Next base: position 63,630 of record NZ_JABXKQ010000136.1, on the reverse strand, counting down.
CTTTTTTCAGGCGCTTGAGTAGATGAGTCTCTTGAGTTGTTTCTACATCCAGAATATAAACAAGGGCGATCTCTCCTTTTTTACGCGCATCGTAGCTACGCTTGAAGATGGAATAGCTGATCAATTCTTCGGGCGTGATTTGCAGCTTTTTGAGGATGGCTGTCTTGATCTCATCTTCAGGATGATCAAGCGGGAGCTTTACTTCTGTTAGTCGTAACATAGCGAGGAGAAATTCATACTATCTTTCAAAATATTAAACAAAATCACTCTGGCGCGTTAGCGTAGTTTGCCGTGGGCATCACTGATTTCCTTCGGGGAAACAAATGTGAGTTCGATAAATCTCTCCCTGTCTTCAACTAAAGTTCAAGTCCATCTCTCTCTAATTTGGCTACGGTGTATATAGCATTTCCCGACCTAGCGAAGTACACCCGTAGGGGCACGGCACTGCCCATTAGTGTCAACTTAAGGTTAAAACCCATTTGTCAACGATAGGTTTTGTTAGGAACGAAGTATAAAGGTGAACTTTTTTCTGACTTTTATACGCAAGCTGGGAGTGATGCTAATAAACAAAGCATTAATAGTCCATGAAAAAGTTCGTTTTTTGTCCCTTTCAAACCGAATTTTTAAGCCTAAATGCTTATTGACATAGGAAGTTTGAGCTTAACTTGACACCAATGGGCACTGCCGTGCCCCTACAACTCGCGATATAATTTTGTACCGCATCTGAATGGGAACCGCTATACACAAGTCCTAAAAATTTAGCTTGATTAGACTTTCCTTACTTTCATCTAAAGCATTGTCAGTCGATGCATTGGCGTTGTCAGTCGATGCATTGGCGTTGTCAGTCGATGCATTGGCGTTGTCAGTCGATACAATGGCATTGTTAGTCGATACATTGGCATTGTCAGTTGATGCATTGGCATTGTTAGTCGATACATTAGCATTGCAAGTCAAGAAATTTGTGTACACTATAGTTCCGATTCAGAGAGAGAAAGATGTTTGAAAAGTCGCAAAGTATACTATAAACCCTTTTATGATGGCTAATTAGACAGATAAGACATGCGTTAAACCAGACTGACAGCCGCCTCTAACATTCGTATTGTCCCAAGTTCAGCATCTATTTCCACTTCTACACCGATTGGCAAAGTAAATTTATCCTTAATATGACCAATCATTGAACCATACCAAGCAGGAATACCTAAAGGAAGTATGTGGTCTTGTAATACTTGCATTAAGGTAAACGATGGTTCATCCCCAAGACTACAATTAGTGCATTGCCCAAAGATCAAGCCAGCAATTTGATTAAGTATGCCAGCGGTTTTTAACTGTGTCAGCATCCTATCTACACGGTAAACATCCTCGCCAATTTCTTCCACAAACAGGATGCTTTTGTTCCAAGAAGGTAGATAAGGTGAACCTACCATCGCTGATAGCACTGATAAGTTTCCACCCACAAGTTTACCCCTCGCCTTTCCCGGTGCTATTATCTCCAGCCGCACTTCGCTAGGGTTGAGGTTTTGCATAGTCACAGCTTCACCATTAAATAGGATGCGCTTGAAGTAAACCACTGTAAACTGATTCCAAGTAGACGTGGCAACTGGCCCATGAAAAGTAATCAATTGACTACGGGCATTAATTGCTAACAACAGGGTAGTAATATCGCTGTACCCCATGATAATTTTTGGATGGGAGCGGATCAGCGAGTAGTTGAGTAGGGGTAAAATGCGATTACAGCCCCAACCACCACGCATGGCAATAATTGCTTTTATGGAGTGATCGCTAAACATCAAGTTTAGATCATCAGCGCGATCGGCATCTTTACCCGCTAAATAGCCATAACGATCTAAAATATGCTTGCCCAGCTTGACTTTTAACCCTAACTGTGAAATTGACTTCTGCGCTGTTTCGATGTCTTTGGTGTCAACGATCCCCGCAGGAGAAATCAATCCGACAGTATCGCCTACTTGCAGGCGGGGCGGCTTGCGGATGGTGTTTGGAAATGGCTTACCTTGGGCGGTAAGTACTGGTATCTGGGTGGCTAAGGTAGCTAGTCCACAGGTTGTGAGAAATTCCCGACGCTTGATAAGCATAACCATTGAGTTAGGGACTGGGGATAGTGACGAATTTTAATAGGTTATAGCAATGCCTAAATCATTTATAAAAAGTTAGATCCCCGACTTCTAAAAGAAGTCGGGGATCTGGACATCGTGAATAGCTAAAAAAATCCCAAATTATCTATGTTTACCTGCTGAATTTTCACGTTGTATGGAAAAGTCCACGAAAAACCTAATCCCATCGGTAAGGGTGAAAATTCATAATATTACTAAACCTCTGCTACCTTATCTGAAATCACAAATCCATTACTAGCAGATTTGCCATCATTATTGAATGAACCAGGCGTAGCATATATAAAATCTGCATTCCCAATTACAGGCAAAAGATGATCGGATAATTGCATCGCCTGTAAACAACTATTAATATTAGAAGCGGCTGAATTATATGCTGAAATATTTTCTTCAACAACATTCAACAATCGGTGATTATTCGCAATTTTTTCTTCAGCTTCTTGTTCCAATGTTCTCTCTAAATAAGCACGTGCCTGTGGGTACTGCTGCAAAATTTCATCGGCTTGCTGATTTGCCATTGGTATCAACTGAGTTTTCAGTGTTTGGTTGATGGTTTGACGGAAAGATTTACGAATAGTTTGGGAAACTTTGGGTTCAAAATCTAACTTCAATAACTGCCTAATTGCTGGCTCTGCTTCTATAATACTTTCAGCGTCATAACCTTGAGAAGTTTGTAATAGAGTTTGGCGAAATTGATATATAGAAAAAGTACCTTCATCGTAAAATCTAGGACTTTCTCGCACAAAGCGATCGCACTCTACACTAGCTGCACTCACTAATGCTTGAGTAACTCCTTTTTCTACAGTTCTGATTTCTTGTTCAATACCACCATCATGATCTAATAAACGATACAATTGGCGATAATATTCTGACTTGCGAATCTTTTCAATCAACCGTTGGAAATAATTTGCAATTACTTGCTGAGAAGATTCAACTAAAATATCTTCTAATTGATTTGCTAAGTAATAAAATGCCTCTACTAAAATAGCAATTAAAGGTGCGGTAGCGTTGCGAGGATGGCTGATGGTTGCACGTCGGTAAGCATAAGCTACAGAAAAAGTATCTAGCAATTCATCTAGACGACGAATCATTCGTGATTGCAATTGCTTAAAATCTGCTTCAAAAGCATCACAATAATTATTAATTATATGATTAACTTCTTCTGTGATATGCTCACTAAATTCTCTTCCAATTTGCTGGAGTTGCTGATTTAGATGTTGCAACTCTTGCGCCTTCATCGTCTCAATTTCTTGGGGTTGACTATCTAAATTGCGTTGTACACTCTGATAATGTTTCTTCAGCTTGATACAAACATCTTCCAAATCATCAGCAAGATTTTTAAATAATTGTGGGCGCTTTTCCTGCGTAAGATAGCGAGTAATAGCTGTACGAAACTCCTCAGTTCCACTATCTTTAATTAGTTGTTCTATAAGTTCATTTCCCCAATCTCCCAAAATCCGCACATAATTTTGATTTGGGGTTTCATGGCCGTTAACAGAGACACGGAATTTAGTGGCAGATAGCTTTCCTGAATTTACACAGTAATTGTTAAAGGCATAGACAAATTGTGGTGTTTCTTCTTTGCCATCTAAACCTTTAATACTTTCTGCAAAAACAGAATCTAAACCAAATCTATTTAGTTGGCTTGTCTGTTTAATTTGACTGCCATAAAATCCTAATAATCCACTAGTTTTATAAACCTTGTTTGTATTGTGAAACTGCCCACTAATTAAATCGTCTAATCGTTGCCGTAATTGAGTATTATACCAAGTTTCATCAATCCGGTTGAAGACATAGAAAACGCGATCGCGGACTCCCGCGTTCTCCCGCATTAATTCCAAAAGTTCTGTTTCTTCTTTTGTCATCTCACCCGCCGAAGCAGGTTTTAGCACACACACCACCGCCGAAGTATCGGGATGTTGAATTTTGGCATAAGTTAGTTGGGCATCTTTCTCTACTGGCGCATCAATACCTGGCGTATCGATAATTACATTACCATCTTGTAGCAAAGGATGATTACAGTAATATTCTATCCGCTTCAATACGGCACTATTACTACCACGGCGGGCATATCCAGCCGCTTCCTTGAGATTGGAAAAGTTAAATTGCTCCATTGAATATGTAGCATTAGTCACCGTGTTGATGCGATCGCGGTTTGCTATATATCCCTCTAGCAATAACATTAACGCCTTCGCCTGTTTTGCACGTTCTGATTTACTCTCACCACCCTCTTGCTGAATAATCGCTTCAGAATCTTGACGTAGCAAATTAATTACATCAGCTTGATTGATATTAGTTACTGTCTTAAATCCTAGTTGCTGACACAAAGAAACTGCTTGTTCCCGAATCTCAGCTTCACTTAAAAACGTTAAAACAACACGTTCGTTATCTACTTCTGCATACTCAATTTTGCATTCTGTACCTGTAGCGTGTCCCTCTGCACTGTACAATAATTCCCTCTCCAATAATGCATTGATTAGCATTGATTTTCCGGCACTAAATGCACCTGCAAACACAATCTCAAACTTGGGAGAAATCGCCTTACTTAAGGAAGTTTGTACAGGTGTAATATCTTGGGAACGTAGTGTTGGCTCTTGTTGTAAAAGCTGTAATATAGATTCAACCTGCTCTTTCAAATTTTTGCATTGAAACGGTATATCTGACATATTCAGCACCCTGACAATATTTATGTATATATTAGTAATCTTTATTGTCTTAGTGGTTCAGTAAAATTCCTGAGAATTCGTCTGTGATTTAGTTGCTGAATATTACTGAACTCACAAAAATCTGAACAAAAAGAATCCCAACTTATTCAAGAAGTCGGGGTTCTGAGCCTCTCAATCGGATTCATCTATTACATGAATCGCATCTAAAAAAATAACCTCTGGGGAAGGGATATCACCAGGGGTTTTTAATAAAGACATTGGAATAGTGAACTATTATAAAAATAAATTTATCTTTTTGGCAACACTATTACCTTCTTTTCGACAACAGGTGAAAGTTAATTTTCCCTGTAATCAAGAATACAAACTGGACTGATAAATCGCATAGATGATATTTTTACCTCTTTTGAGGCACTAATACAGGTAGTTGACGGGCACCGGCTACGAATTTGGCGTGTTGTCCAACAGTCAAAACATTGAACTGACTGGATATAAGTTCCAAACTTTTGTTCACTATTGCTAGCTTTTTGTAGGTGGGGACGCTCATTCCAGGGAAAAATGATAGTTCTGGCACATCCTCTTGACTTACAAAGTCTGTAGGATGGAGTAGCAAAGAAGGCTGGACGCGTGTAAGTTTACACAGCCAAAGGGCAATTCGCAGGTAAAGTAACGCTACTTCCGAAGAAAATGTACTGAGAAACATTATGTAACTGAAGTGAATTGGCACCTTGAAAATTGGCATGGTGGTAACAGGAATCTCTGTTAGTTTATCCTTACCCAGATGCCATTGGTAAGGTTTTAGAGGCTGCAAACCCTCTTTAAAACCACCAAACAAGGCTTCCCGTTTCTTACGTTCTTCCTTACTCAATTTACAGGTTATTAAATAATAAGCTCGTGCTATTGGCCCCAAAAATGTGGGAAAAGTCGAAGCATCATATTCGTATCCCCGGCGTGCGAGGACTTTCAATACTGCTGGAGAAAAACTGTATCCTGGCCCCCGGAAGCCAATCGGATGTTGATGAGTAACGCGCTTGATATGTTCTTCGGCGAGTGCCACCTCTTGTTCAATCTCATTCTCTGAATATAGATGTAGCCAAGGATCATGATAAAATGAGTGATTGCCAATTTCGTGACCAGCGTTAGCGATCGCTTGTATTGCCTTGGTATTCTTTTCCAGCGCTGCATCCTGACCCACAATAAATACTGTGATTGTCAAATCCCATTGCTGAAGAATATCTAAGAAACGAGGGACTGCGATATCCAAGTAAGAAGGGAAAGTCTCCCAACCCGGAGCGCCCTGATTTTTTAGATAAGACCAAATATTATCCAAGTCTAAAGAAAGACTGGCTATTGGTCTGTTTTCTTGTCGCTTGGTTTTCATTATGAGTTCAAGTATTTGGACAATTTTAAGCGTAAATTATAATGTTAGGTTTGGGCTTGATCGCTCAAGGTTCGTAGTTCGACTCAGGCAGGTTTTAGGGGAAAACTCAAGCCAGAAGGTTTGCGGATCTTCTTTTTCAAAATAAAGAGTGACTTTAAAAGCAGCATTGAGCAAGCGTAGCCCTTCATAGACATCGCCCAAATTAGTCTCCCATATTTATAAACAAATTCTGCTTCTCTAAAAATATTCTCGATGAATTTAGATAATGGGTTTTTAGCGCTCCTTTGATCTCGACTTTATCGGCATTTGAACAACTTTTTACCCTGATACTTAATTCTTGGTCATCAATATATCATAACCAAAACGCATTTAAATGTGTATAGGTAAGTCTTAGCGATTCGCACCAACTACAGAAATATAAATTAGGATTCAGCATATTTTATAGATGATGATCATCAATTTCTCTCATCATCTACCATAAAAAGGGATCATATAAAAAAATTTCCAATCCTATATATTGATTTCTTGCCTCTGAGTCAAACACATGGCAATTCCCTTTTCGTAGTAAGCTGCCTCATTAATAAAAATCGGCCAAACGGTAGATGCACCTTTATAAATAATTGTTTTATTATCTAAGGCTATAAAAATTGGATCTCCTGGATTTAAGGCTTGATAATCCTTGTTTTGAAGCTCTGGATGAATCATGCCAAAGATTGTTCCATCCGGTTTTTTTGGATAGTCCACAACTGATAAGTGGTGGTAGACAATCAACGTTTTGTTAGTTGATGGAATTTTACCCTGGTTAAACTGTTCCAGATAGTCGAGAACCGCGTGAACAAGTTCCTCTGTTTGTTGGAACAGCGTTGCTTGTAAGACACCTTGAGCAATAGGGCCAACTTCGATCGCAAAGCCTAATTCGCACAGAGAATTTACAAATGGGTTTTCTTCACTTGATTTAAAAGAGCAGCAATAAACCCTAACTAAAGGATTAATCTGGCTCAGATAAGCAGCTAATTTCAAGTTTAAGGGATGACTGTTTACCAAAATAATTGTCAGACCCATATTAGCTGTACTGCTATGCAAGTCTAAGATAAAATCTGCTTGTTTATAGCCCTTTGATGCTAGGGTACTCTGGATTGATTTAGCTTGCAATTCTTCGTAACTGTTGAGAGTTGGATCTTGTAAGTCTTGCTTGAGAAAACAGCGATTTAAATCCTTCTCTACATATCGTCTCCCTGCTGCAAAAGCATTAGGATTTGCTAACAGGGTGACTGTCTCAAAACTTGGTCTAGTAACTAAATCGGGAAACTGGGCAAATTTTCGGATCAGGTAGGCTCCTGTAAACTCATTGCCATGAGTTCCACCGACAATTGCAACTCGATTAATCTGGTTCACGATTACACCAACTCTAGAATGCAGTCATCGAGGTATTATTTCTCAATGTACCTTATGAAGCATTCACTTTGCCGATGCGATCGCGATCGTGTGGTTGATTGAGATATGACATTTCCGGACCATCGGGAATAATCCCGCCCGGATTGAGTGGAAACAGGTTACCGTAATAATCCCGCTTCACACTCTCTATGTCGCAAGTATCAGCAACACCTGGAAGCTGATATAAATCACGTAAGTAAGCTCCTAAGTTCTGATAGTCTCGAATTCGCCGCCGATTGCATTTAAATAAGCCGTAGTAGGCACTATCAAAACGAAATAAGGTCGTGAATAAACGAATATCTGCTAGTGTAAGACGATCGCCGCACAGATATCGATTAGTCTGCAATGCCATGTCAATCTCATCAAGAGTTACAAACAGTTCATTACAGGCTTGATTGTATGCTTCTTGAGTTTGGGCAAAACCGCAACGATACACGCCATTATTTACGGCATGATAAATTTTTTCATTCCACCAGTCAATCTTTTCTTTGAGTTCTCCTGGATAAAGATCCAGAGTGGGATTGTTGGCGAACTCGTTTAACTGAGAGTTGAGAATGACGATAATCTCTGCACTCTCATTGTTGACGATGGTTTTTGTTTGGTTGTCCCATAGGACTGGAACTGTAGAGCGTCCACTGTAGCCGGGTTCTGCCAGTTGATACAATTGGGCTAGTGTGCGACAACCTTGTTCTTCTTCGTTGAATATCCAACCGCCTTCAATGGGAGAAGGAGAGACAATACATACTGATATTACCGCTTCGAGTTTTTTGAGCGATCGCACAACCAAGGTTCGGTGCGCCCAAGGACAGCCCAGCCCAACATAGAGTTTGTAGCGCCCAACTGCTGGTGGGTGTGGATTCCCTGACTCTGTGCCGATGAACTTCCGAAACTGGCTATTAGGACGAATATATGCTCCTGACTGATTGGTAGGAGCAAGCTTGGACATCATTATTTGCCACATAGTCGTCCAGACAAATTTTCCCAGCCAGATAATCAGCTTTGGAGGGAGTGTCCTGCCCTTCTTCTTTGGGAGATTTTTATCGTCATCGATTGGAGTTGAGTTGGTCATGGCGACAATCTTGCTTTGGGAGCGATCGACCTTACCACTGTATGTACTGTTAAATTTATCGTGGCTAGGTTTTCCTACTTATATACACCTTGAGATTTATTACTTTACTCTACTACGCTTTGCTTGAACTATTGGATACTATAAGACAATTCATCAATCCCTATAGTAGATCATAGGCGCTTACCAACCGATCATCCTATTTATCCTAACGTGAATTTGACGCCTCAGTTGTCCGTCTAATTAGCCCAATTAAAAGACTTGTAATATCAAGTCCAGTTAATTACTTATGATTGCCGCATCCATGCAAAAGTCAGGAAAACCTCTTTCTCCCTGCTCCCTGCCCCCTGCACCCCTGCGGTCTAAATGATAAGTCTTTACCCGAACATGATATCAGAGGTTTGTTTTACTCAAATTATCTTAAATTGCATTTGTCAATCAACCATCAGGAATACAAATTTTACAGCAGTTAATTTTATATTTGTAAGATTACAAACCTAGTAATTATCATACCCTGCGAGTTTACAGATGTTCTCGTAGAGTACCCTTGACTTAACACTACGCATCTCATTGCAACACACGGTAGAGGCGCACAGATGTGCGCCCCCACTTTAACAATCAAAAACTTTGAATAATTAACTCTTAAGGTTAAAAACTATTTTTTTAACCTTTTCATAACCTAACGTTAACTAAAATTTATCCGGTATCAGCTCTCGACTTTCTGAAATAAACATTGTACAAAAAAGCTAGGCCCTACAGGATGCAAATTACATGAGTCGAAAAGTCAGCAAAGTGTTTAAACAGTCTGGGGTGATTCCTTATAGAGTGAACAATGGCAAAATTGAAATCTTGCTAATCACAACCCGTAACTTTCAACACTGGGTGATTCCGAAAGGAGATATTCCTAATGGCATGAGTCCGCCCGCTTCAGCAGCTAAAGAGGCGTGGGAAGAAGCAGGGGTGATTGGGCAAGTAGACGTTAATGAACTGGGCACTTACAAGTACCGTAAACGAGGCAAAATTTACCAAGTCAAGATGTATTTGTTACCAGTGGAGATGCTGAGTGAAGATTATCCAGAAGCAAGTAAAAGAAAACGACAGTGGGTAGAAGTGAATAAAGCTATCAGGCGGGTTAAGTTTAATTCACTCAAACGAATTCTTAAAGGTTTTTTCTATGTCAAATCTCACTTATGTGCATTTCGATGTTAGTCAGATATAGCAATACACATTTATTGCAAAGCCCTCGGAGCAAAGTGAGGGCTTTTTAGAAGTGGCTATCCTTAAAACAACTGCGATCGCTAATTAAAAAAAGTAAACTTAGAAGTGAAGGATCACCCAAATTTAGATTCCTTTGATGGTGAATATAGGTCTATTTATTGAGTGTACAATTCATTCTAAATCCACAATAAAGCTACCCAAGTTTTTATGCCAACAATTCCATCAGCTTGCAATTTTTTAGATGTTTGAAAACTAACAATTGCATTCTTAACTGACTCAGAAAAATGCCCATCGATAGCATCAGTATATAATCCAATATCTTTTAATTGCTGTTGTAATTGTTTTACTCTTAACCCAGAATCTCCTAGCTGCAATCCATTGAATCTATTCAAATCGGCTCGACCACTAACACCAGTTACACCCGATATATCACCTTCATATTGATGGATTAAGTATTGTCCCTGCCAAGCACCGGGAATAGTTGGGTTCCTAGTTCCGTAGTGGGCAATCCATAACGGATAACTAGCAAAATCAGATGGATTACCAAGTTCCGTCCAGAAACTGGGGAAGGTATAAATAATTGGTTTAATAGGTTTTTTTGTTTGTTGCAAAAGAGCTTGTTCCACCTCTGCCAACCACTGCTTTGCTGCATTAATTACTGCTTGGCTATTTACTTTGTCAGTTACCTCTATATCTATGACTGGTGGCAAGTCTCCCGGTTCTAATTTACCCAAAGTTTTTAAGAATTCCTTCGCTTGCTGAACCGGGTCAGATGTATGGGGGTGAAAGAAATGATAAGCACCCCGAATAATCCCAACAGCTTTCATGGTTTGCCAGTGATGAGCAAAGGCAGAATCTTTGATGCTTACTCCTTCTGTGGCTTTGACAAACGCAAAAGTTTTACCAGAGTTTTTTACTGCCGTCCAATCTACTCTGCCATCTTGATCGGCAACATCAATTCCTTCCATAAAATTTTTTAACCTTTTTGATTAGTACAATCCTGAACTTATCAGAGGCTTTGATTAAATTTATGCTTTTTCTGGGTCTTGGAGTAAATTACAGAAATTTACTAAGGTTGAGTGTTAACGGCTCGGACTGGAGTCACTCTAACTTTGCCTGTACAAGGCTTGATTTGTTCTGTAAGGGTAAAGTGCTCGTAAGCATTTGGAGGTGTGATTTGAATTTTACTAGACATTGGGCAGTTTTGATCTGGGGAACTAATGTGGTTATATGCTATCTGAAATGAGGCTTGTTTTCCAGGAGCTAGAGTTACTTGTTGTCGAGGTTGCTGACTCGAAAAGTAAGTATCCTTGGAGCGAATAACTTTAATTCCTTGCAAAGGTTGATCTTTTGCATCCAGTAGTGCCAATCCTGGATAACCGTAGAGGTTACAAAGAGATGAGGCGTTATTGGTGAAGGCGTAGGTAAGTGCAACATTCCCAACGCCAGCATCTTCGGAGACTCGACGCACTGACAATTGACTAGTTTCACAGCGCGGCGGATTCGTGGCAATAGTGGCTTCAGGGGTAGAATGCTCTATAGATTTTGCAGTTGGTGTAGGTGTTGAACTCAACACAGCTTCTTTCGTCGGTTGCTCAGTGCTTGCTGGCAAGGCTTGCGGCTGTTTTATAACAGAGGAAGAACCGACACAGCCAGTTGTCATTGCAGTTAGGAGCAACAACAGGCTGCCTTCCACAATTAGAATTCGCATATCATCTTTTTTTGTAGTGAACTACTTACACTGATGCTTTACATACAGTGTAAGTTTCCAAATTCACAAGGGTTAGCGTTGCTGTGTATATACCATCTTTAGTGTAGGTGTGAGTAGAGTTAAACACAAAGACAAACTAGAGCCGCCTTATCATCATCTAAATCTACAATTAAAAATCAGCTTGGTAAATCTATAAACAATCCAACGATGCGATGGGTATTTCAATGTTTTAAATCTATACATTCTCTCTTTTTTCGTTGATGTACCTTTTGTGTATCTTGTCAATGCGTAAGTCCTACACTCGTTTCCCACAGTTCGACTGCTTTGTGCTCATCGTAGGATTCATCAGACGATCGAATTTCCTTCAGTCCATCAAAATATCGACCTGTCACCTGATCTAGTGCGGGATCGAGAATGAGCCGAGCCAGCGCACTGCCCATCACTTGAGAGTCTCTTGATTGCCCTAGAGTCGATGCTGACAGAGTTGCTCTGAGCGCGGAGCGTTCTGATTCGCTATAGTCTCGACTCAACTTTGTATCGAGCATCAAGCCCGGATTAAACGCATTCACTGTCATCTTCGACTGCTGCTTTTGCAAACGGCGCGAAAGCTCATAAGTACAGAGCAGGTTGCAGAGTTTGGAAGTGGTATAGCGCACCCGCCCAACCGTTCTAATGTCCATCTGATTATCATCACCCGTCGGAAATGCTAGGGCGTTTGCATCCTGGTAGTTTGGGTGAGGCATTCCAGTATTTGTTTCTGGATTGTGGGTATCACTACTGACAAATACAATGCGGGAGCGATCGCTTAATTGTGGCAGCAGCAAATTGACAAGTAGAAAGTGTCCTAAATGGTTTACGCCAAAGGTCATCTCGAATCCATTTTCTGTGTAGCGTGTGCCTGAAACGATTTGAACTCCTGCATTACACACGATCGCATGTAAAGGGGCATGTTCTCTGGTCTGGAAATCTTGCACGAACTGACGCACAGATGCTAGAGATGCCAAATCAAGGGTCATCCCTTCAATAAAAGAATAGTTCGTTTCAGCAGTCAATTGTTGAACCGCTTCTTCAACTCTGGGCAGATTTCGACTGGCGATGATAATGTGCCAGTCTTGTTTAGATTGTGCGAGCGCTTGGGCGCAATAGTATCCCAGACCACTATTACCCCCTGTAATGATCACCGTTTTACTAGCTTTAATTGGAGTTTGCATCATGTTCAGCCTGTAAATTGAAAACCTATGTCAAACTTAAAGGATGGAGCATACTCCAATGTCAAGCAGAAATCTTCAATCTCCTCAGCGATCTATGTTGATTAGCGAACTCTCTCAGAAAGTAGGACTCTCGAAAGACACGATCCGTTTTTACGAGAAGGCTGGACTTTTAGACTCAAGCAGCAAGCGTTCAGAGAATAACTATCGGAATTACAGTGATGAAGCAGTCTCACGTTTAGAGTTCGTTCAGCATGGAAAAGCCCTTGGATTTACGCTCAGTGAAATAAGGAAAGCGCTTGATGAGTGGGACACCTCTTCAACTGAAGATAAACTGCGGAGCATTCGCAATAAGATTGTAGAAATGGATGAAAAGATTGGGCAGTTTCAAGCGTTTAAATCTCATCTCGTCGAGAAGCTCAAACGGATGGAAAGCACAGGCGCGTAGCTTTAACGATATTGTCAACTTAACTGTTTAGTCTTCCCAGTTTTATCTCTGTAATATCGATTTTAAATCTCTGTATACTGATTAACAAAGTGCAACTGCTCTCACACTCAAACCCCATCATCACAATCGGGCAATGAGGATGAGAGAGAATAATGGTTGCTTCAGAGTTATAATGTAACTCTCTAATTCTTAAAAATGAGTTTAACGACCAAATTGAGTGGCGATCGACTAACCGTAACGCTAGATGGAAAGACTTTGCACGTCCGCTCCAATGACTTGTTCTGCTGCGTCATTACGTAACGAATTCAACAGCTTATCCATCTTTTTGGGCAACGTGAACAGCAGAAAGAAACGAGAGGTGTACACTGTCTCCAAAGTTCCTCAGCTTTTCCCGCAATCCTGCAAATAGCAACTCCTTGGCCTTTGGCTCCAGTCTCCCAGTAGTACTTAATAGCTTAAGGTAGTTATCGATGCTGTACGTAACCTCACACGCGATTTGCTCAGTCACCAACTCCTTAAAATAACCAGAGTTTAGAATGTCTTGTTCAAACCCTCTTAAAATTTGGGCTTGAGTTTCCGCACCTTCATACCGAACAAGTGAGGGAGCATAGGCTTGATACACTTCCTCGATCGCTTGGTAAACTTGGTATTTTGGTTCAGGGGTCAGATTCCATAGCAGGATGAGAAACCCGTTGTCACGTAATGCCGTAGCTGCCTTGGCATACCGAATCTCTGACGGTATCCAGTGAAAGGCATTAGCAGATAGAACGGCATTGAACTGTTTTGCTTCCAGTTCCCACTCCTCAAATGAGGTGTTGTGGATTGCAACGTTTGGATAGGTTGCACAGTTGCCTTGTGCCAAATGACAAAAATCCTGGTTTGGCTCAATACACGTCATTGAAAAACCAAATTGAGCAAAAGCTACTGTCGCATTTCCTGGGCCACAACCGACCTCAAGAATCGATGCATCTGAGGCAAGTTGGGCTAAAATGACAGACCGTTCGATCAGTTGCTTTGGATATTTTGCTCTGGCGTTGTAATAAATATCAGCAACAGGAGAATACCAATTCCTTCGCTGTTCTAAATCTATAGAAGCTCTGGCATTTATTTCTTGTTTAGAGTCTTGCATAAGCTAGTTTTATCAGCTTTTGAGTCCAACTTCATTTTATTCAACCGAATTAAATATTATCTGTTGCTTCAATCAAAGCACTACAAATGCCTGGTTCACTCATCGAATGCCCTGCATCAGGAACCACAATAAATTCTGCTTCTGGCCAAGCTCGATGTAATTCCCAAGCTGATATCATTGGGCAGACTACATCATAGCGTCCCTGAACAATTACAGCCGGAATATGGCGGATGCAATCTACATTTAAGAGTAATTGATCTTCTGTTTCAAGAAATCCCTTATTCATAAAGTAATGGCATTCAATCCGAGCGAAAGCGGAAGCAAATTCACTCTCACCAAACTTTTGCATGAGTTCTGGGTCTAAGAACAGTCTACTAGTACTACCTTCCCAAATTGACCAAGCACGCGCTGCTGTTAATTGAATTTCTAAATCTGGATTGGTCAAGCGTTTGTAATATGCTGCGATCAGATTGTCACGTTCATCTACAGGAATTGGTTTGAGATATTCTTCCCAAGCATCAGGAAAAATATAGCTAGCACCCTCTTGGTAGAACCAGTGCAACTCTTTTTGCCTCAGCATGAAGATCCCACGCAGAATTAATCCCGTGCATCGAGAGGGATGGGTTTGACTGTAGGCTAATGATAAAGTGCTACCCCAACTACCACCGAAGACCGCCCACTTTTCTATACCTAAATGTTGGCGCAGTTTTTCGATATCACTGACTAAATCCCAAGTGGTGTTTTCTCGTAATTCAGCATGAGGAGTACTTTGACCACAACCGCGCTGGTCAAACATCACTAATCGCCATTTTTCTGGGTGGAAATATTGCCGATAAAAAGCTGGACATCCACCACCAGGGCCCCCATGCAGCAAAACGATGGGTTGACCTTGTGGATTCCCTGACTCTTCAAAATGAATGGTATGAAGGTCGGAAACCTGTAAGCTACCTTCTAAGTAAGGCTCGATCGCTGGGTAAAGTTCTCGCATTTTCGATATTTTATCAGTAATGTTGTCATGGCGATCGCTTGTCTTGGTGAAACAACTTCAGTCTCTTCACGTCGGTACAATCAGATACTATTGATATAAAAGCTGCGGACTATTCCTGTCAAGGAATTCTAACAGATGTGTCCAGTCGGTGTTCGTACTAGTCATTCAACTCATGCCTTAGAAACCGGCTTGGCAAAGCTTTGGCTCATATTGGTGGGAGTCAACCAATATCAGGATGAGCAAATACCCTGTTTGCATTACTCAGCATTGGATTGCCAAGGTTTAGGAGAAGCATTAAATGCCGCGACTCAGGGATTCCCGCAAAAGGATGTGAAGATTTACAACGATTTTGCTCACCAGCAGCCCCTATTAGAAAATGTCCGTACCAGTCTCAAAGAAGTAGCAGATGCTACTAAATCTATTGACACCGTTTTGTTTTATTTTTCTGGACATGGGATGCTAGAGCCATCGAATCAGCAGGTGGTATTGTGTCTCAAAGATACTCAAAAAGACAACTTAATAGAAACTGGTTTGAAGTTGCAAGAATTATTGCAATTATTGGAGAGTTGTGCAGCCCAGCAGCAACTGGTATGGCTGGATGCTTGTCATAGCGGTAGCATGACGTTATTGGGGGCTAGGGGAGAAACACTAATAGATTCGCAACTCAACCCCACACAAGAATTAGTGGAAGTTTTACGACAACGCACCGCGAAGAGAAAAGGATTTTATGCTTTACTATCTTGCGATCAAGGGCAACAATCTTGGGAATTTCCGCAATTAAAACATGGAGTATTCACTTATTATTTAATTCGGGGACTGCGGGGAGAAGCGGCTGACTCCCAAGGCATTATCGAAGCAGATGGACTTTATCGCTACGTTTATCATCAAACCCTCGCATATATAGATAAAGCTAATCAGCAATTGCGAGTGATTAATCAGTTAAAAAAAGGTCGCGGCGAAAACCAAATTCATCCAGAATATCCATCTCAAACGCCGAAGCGAATTGTGGAGGGAATCGGAGAAGTGATTTTAGGACTCAAACCAGAAAAAACAGTGTCCACACGACATCCCCGACAGGCATTAGTTATAGAGGGACTACCCAAGAGCAAGAGTGCTTTGGCTTTGAGTAAAATACTCAATACATCTGGTGGCTTTGAAGTAAATTATTGGACTATTAGCGAAAAAACCCCTTCTTCAGATGTCCATAAAGCAATTCAAAAGTGTTTGTTATCTGAATCTTTTTCTGAGTCACCCACTAGCAACAATTCTATAGAAGAAACCGCAACTGTATTTTTATACTTGCGAGGGCAGATTCAAGAAACTGAACAAGGAGAAGCAGTATTAGTACTTTCTAATAATGTTGTACTTAATCGTTCCTGGTTGAGAAAACAGCTGCGCCGATGTCGATCGCAACAAATTATCATCCTGGATTGCCCTATCGGAACGCACATATATACATCTCTACGCGATTGGGTGGAAGAATTGCAATTGGGACTCGACTCGGAACAATGTTTAATTGCTGCTGCTGCGCCACCTTCGGAGGGTGAAAGATTTGCTTCTTCTTTGATAGACACCCTCAATGTTGCTATTCAAGCATCTGGACTCACCGCAGCAGCTTGGATTACACAATTACAAGTAGAATTATCACGCACCGATATCGAATTATATTTCTGGTTATTCGGTTCTCAAGGTGTGATTGAAGTCTTACCAGGAAAAACTTTGTTTACGAGCGATCGCTCTGAACAAAAAACTGAAGATTTAGATGATTTGAGTTCAACGTTGGGGATAGATTACACTCAACTGCGTGATTTACTCAAAGCTGGGAGATGGTTAGAGGCGGATGAGGAAACTACAACTCTCATCTTGAAGATAGCTGGTAGAGAAGAAAAACGCTATCTTGATTTAGAAAGTGTCGAAAACTTTCCCTGCATCGACTTATGGACTATCGATACTCTCTGGGTTAAGTATAGTCATGGACGTTTCGGTTTCAGCGTCCAGAAGCGGATTTGGGAGAGGATTCGAGAGACTTCTGCTAGCGATCCTGTACTAGCTTTGATAATTGGTAATAGTAATGTTGCTGCTTCCCAAACTTGTATTGATTTTGGCAATCGCACTGGGTGGCGTTTAAAAGATTCCTGGATTGATTATAGTAACTTCATTGTGGAAGAAGATGCTCCCAATGGGCAACTACCATACTTTGGTTTTTTTGAGCAAGTTTGGCGCTTAAAGGTCTTAGGTGTTTGGGAATGGCATAGTGCGATCGCCACAGCTTCTTGGTGGCGATTATGTGTTGCTTTGTTCTCTCGCATCGAGACTTGTCAAATCAAATAAGCCTGATACCCATGACACAACCATCCAATGGTCTTCCAGCTAAACAGCGATCGCCTAAGCTGAGAATCATTACAGCATTGAAAACTTGGGCTGCTACTCCCGATGGCATATCAACGATTTTGCTAGCCAAGATGGCATTAAAAATGGCGATCGCATCGGCAATTTCTTTTGAAATTGCTCAGGCATTGCGATGGGAGTATCCTTTTTATGCAGCGATCGCAGCCATTATTGTGATGTCATCTACTCATGGCAGCACTTTATTATTAGGAATTCAGCGAATAATTGGCACCGTAATTGGTGCTATAAGTGGAGCCACCTTTGCGGTTGCACTGGGTAGCAATTTTTGGTCATTGGGAATAAGTGTATTTTTAACCATCTTTCTGACTTCTTACTGGAAATTCAATGAGGCGGCAAAATTGGCGGGGTATGTCTCAGCGATCGTGATTTTGAGTCACAGCCAATCGCCTTGGCTGTACGCTTGGGGCCGTTTTCTCGAAACCCTCTTAGGTATTGGTATGGCATTGTTGGTGAACAACTTTATTTTTCCAGCCTCAGCTGGAGTAGAACTGAGGCGTTGTTTGTCACAAACGCTAACTGATTTAGAACAGTTTTATGAGTTAGTCGTGGACTCTGCCTTTACAGGAAACTACGATCGCCCCCGTGTGGAGCAGTTAAAAACCAGTATCATTAGTTCACTGGTCAAGGGGCGATCGCTATGGCAGGAAGTCAGACGTGGGCAGACAAACGAACCGCCAGAAAAACGGGTAAATGAAGCTTGGGAGTTTCTCATCCGCAGGATTTGGGAACACATCTTGACAATGGAACATACCGTACTTGCTAGACAGCAAGATACTTTCTGGCAAATTCTTTCACCTCAAATTACCCAACTGGCACTAGAAACTGAAACTGCAATGCTCACCCTAGCAACCGCAGTCAAATCGCACCAGCCTAGTTTAGCTATGTCGGCAATGGAAGTTGCCCTCACTAATGCTACAGAGCAATTAAATCGATTGCAAGAGATTAAGCAGCAAGATTACCCAATGGATGAGCTACTCCGATTTTTCACATTCTTCTACACGATGGAAGAGGTGGGCAGAAAACTGCAAAAAATGTCAGCTACGCTGATTAACAATTGAATTGGGGATTGGGGATTGGGGATTGGGGACTGGGGACTGGGGATTGGGGAAGGTGGGGCCCCCTCTGGGGATAAGGGGTAATGGGGATTGGGGACTTGTACTGAGCATTAGCGTAGCGTCTCGTAGAGAAGCTGAAGTCTTGGAGACTGGGAAAATTTGAATAGAGATTAGAACCCTAACCAAATCTTACTTATATTTTCTTTCCCAGTACCCAGTCCCCAGTCCCCATTACCCCTTATCCCCAGAGGGGGCCCCACCTTCCCCAATTCCCAGTGACATCGCCCTCAAAACTTGGAACTTCGAGATGAGAACTTGGAATGTTGCATGAGAGTCTATAACTTGTGTGTACACACGATCCGCTTGCAAGAAAAAGTAACGTGGATATATTTTCTACACACAAGGATACTACTTTCAAAAAGTTTGCTACAAGTAGTGTTATTTATGATTGTCATAATTAAAACAATTGACTCTCAACTATCAATGGTGAACTCTACCCTCGTTGTCACACTCTATGTCAACCCTATGATAGGGAATGATACCAATACTGGTTCACGGTTGAGTCCGTTTAAAAGCCTCACTCGTGCCTTAAAAGTAACCAAAATCCCCACGATAATTCATCTAGAATCGGGGACTTACAACGCCGCTAGTGGTGAGGTATTCCCACTGATCATCCCTGGAGGGGCGAAAGTGGTGGGTAACGAAGCGAACAAAGGTGCAGGGATTGTAATTTCCGGGAGTGGTGAGTATCAAAGTCCCAGCTTTGGTATACAAAATATCACGCTGCTCTTGGTAGATAATGCTAGTCTTTTAGGTGTAACTATCACTAATCCCTCACCCAAAGGTACTGGTATCTGGGTTGAATCGGCTACACCTACTTTAGCTAACAATACTTTGAGTGACTGTGGGCGGGAAGGTATATTTACCACTGGTACTGCCAAACCTGCAATTTTAGATAACATATTTGTGCAAAATACTGCTAGCGGGTTAGTGATGGCAGGTCATAGCCAGGGAGAAGTACTAGGGAATGTATTTCAAAGAAACCCTTTAGGCATAGCAATTAGTGACTTTGCCACTCCGGCGATCGCAAATAACAAATTATCAGAAAATCGCACGGCGATCGCACTTTCTCGCAACGCCCAACCTGTGCTGCGTCAAAATCTCATTGCTAAAAATACTCAAGGTGGTCTATTAGTCAATGGCAATGCAGTCCCCGATTTAGGTAATACCCAAGATCCTGCTGATAATATTTTTCGTGATAATAGTAAATTTGATTTATATAATACCACTACCCAAAAGTTGGTTTCCGTAGGGAATCAATTAAATCCTTCTCTAGTCAAGGGCTTAGTCGAATTGCTTCCAAGCAATCAAGTAGCGGTTAGCACTAGTTCCTCTAACACCCCAACAAAATCCCCACCTCAAAAACTCCCCGCGTCTTCCCCTCTCCGCAGCCCCGTGTCTCCTCAACTAGATGGACATTGGGCAGAACCATTTATTCAGGCATTAGTAAGCATGGATTTAACTCATGCTTTTGCCGATGGTAGCTACCAGCCTGATAAACCTATGACTCGCGCCCAGTATGCAGTTCTGGTGGCGATCGCCTTTAACCCATTTCCCAAAATTTCAGCACCCGATTTTACCGACGTACCCAAGGATTTTTGGGCTTATAGCGCGATCCAAATTGCGGCTAGTGGTGGCTTTGTTGGCGGATTTAGCGATCGCACTTTCCGCCCCGATCAAAATGTGCAGCGCCTACAGGTGATTGTCTCTCTGGTAAACGGACTGGGACTACCAGCTGTTGATAGCGATGTTTTAGAAGTATATAGCGATCGCCATACCATTCCCGACTATGCCCGAAAAGCAGTTGCCACTGCAACACAACGGGGAATAGTTGTCAACCATCCAGATCCGCAAGTGCTTGCACCTTCACGTTCGGCAACACGTGCCGAAGTTGCAGCGATGGTTTATCAGGCATTAGTCGCTATTGGGCGAACACCTGCGATTACAGGGTTTTTCAAGTAATTGAACTATACTACTGCCCAATCCCCAATCCCCAATCCCCAGTCCCCAATCCCCATTCCTGGTGTAAATACTTGAAAATTGCTATAAATCAGTCTATGTAGGGTTGCATTCTAGAAGTTGACAAGTAGAATAGGAAACACTGCTTATCGGCTTGGTAACTATTGGAAAAAAAACCATGTAGTTAAAAGCACGTTAGGTTAATATGCGATGGGTGACAAATCTTAGACCTATTGCCTAAAGCTAATAGCCCCATGTTAACAACACTTCCAGACACCTCTGCCAACTTGGCGATCGCCTTATTAATTAACTATAGTTTTGATCTCAGTGGGTATAGTGCCAATGAGCTAGTTGAGCGTTGGCAAACACAATACCCGCTTAATTGGCTACACCTGGCAGTGATTGAGGCACTATATCAAGGTCGTTATAAAGCGGTTTCTGTGCAGCAAATCTTAGTATTTTGGCAGCGCCGGGATCAGGCTACATACCATTTCAATATGGAATTTGAACGGATGATTTGTAGCAAATTTCCCCAAAGCTTAACCTCATTGCCTGCACCAGCCCTACCGTTAGCCAAGAAAAACCCCACTGTAGAGAAAGTGATGAGTCCTCAATTACCACCAGCTAAGATTCGCAATGGCTATCAACATAGCAATACTGCAACTCTCCAACTGAAAAGTTCCGAACCAAAGACATCTTTGAGTAAAGAAGAGGAGAAGCACGAAGATAGAGACAATAAAACCGTCTTGAAGTCTCCGCTTTCTGGGAAATTTGCCTCTTCGGCAACCCTTCAGCTATCGTCTGCTGTCAGCCAAAGGCAAACTTCACAAGAAAGTCCAGCACCTTCCCCATCACCAAGCTATCATCAACGACAGCCAAAACTGCTGCCACCTCCTGCTATTCATGCTCCAATCGGGCAATTTACTCCAGAAAAAAGCGATCGCGCTGACTCTTTTACATCTAAACTCAAAGCGATGTCGGGGGAACAGAATCGAATTGTGGGAAGTGGAGAGTAGGGATTGAGGTAAGGTTTTTAGGCTATAACTAACTGTTTAAAGCGTTCATCATCAGCAATATCATCAAAATCTAGGTCAGTTGCCGCGTCTTCTTTATACCTGGGATTAAGTTCAATTGCTTGTTGGAGAGTTAGCAGAGATAGTTCAACTTGTCTTTGCAGCGCATAACAGGCTGCTTTGTTGTAATGGGCACTGGCATAATCGGGCTTAATTTCTAAAGCTTTGTTAAAACTAGCGATCGCTTCATCATCGCGTCCCAACCTTACCAAAGTATAACCGCGTTTATCCCAGATTTTGGGAGAATTGGGTTGAAATTCCAGGGCTTTATCCAAGGACAGCATCGCTTCTTCGTATTGTTCTAATGCTACTAGGGAAAGACCACGATTCAACCAAGCGACTGGATCATCAGGCTTGATTTGTGTAGCTTTGTCAAATGAAGCAAAAGCTTGCTGATGCTGTTGTAAGTTGCCAAAAGCAACACCGCGATCGCACCAAGCTTGATGATAATCTGGCTGAATCTGAATCGCTCTATCATAAGATGCGATCGCATCTTTGTAGCGTTTCAACCTTCCGAGAGTTAGACCTCGTTTTAACCAAACCACAGGTTCATCAGCTTGGATTTTAACCGCTTGGTTGTAAGCTGCGATCGCATCTTCATAGCGCCTTTTAGAAAATAGCGCATCTCCCTGTTTTACATACTCATCAGCAGTGAATTCCGGTTGTTGTGGCTGTTCCTGTATTTCTTCCCCAACTTCAGAATTTACCACCTCTAGGATGGATTCAGGTGTAATTTCAGTTAGTTCTTGAAGGATGAGATCCTTTCTTTCTTGGGCATCCAATTGTAACTCAGAGAGTTGAGAGACAAACTCAGTTTCTAATCTTTCTAACTTCTCCAATATCAGAATCTTTTGTTGTTGAGCATTCCATTGTAATTCTGAGAATTGTGAAGTAAACTCAGAACCAGATTTTTCTAAATTCTCAATGATTAACTCTTTAGACTTTTGAGCATCTATTTTTAATTCCGATAGTTGTTCGGCAAACTCTGACTGCAATGCTCCTAAACTCTCAACAATTTTATTTTTTTGCTCCTGAGCATCTAACTGTAATTCAGATAATTGCAACTTCCATTCTTTATCTAATATTCCTAAATTTTCAAGCGTGATCTCTTTTTGTTTTTGAGCATCAACCTGTAATTTTGATAACTGTTCGGCAAATTCTGACTGCAATTTTGTTAAACTTGCAATAGCTATATCCTTTTCTTTTTGAGCATCAGACTGCCATCCAGAAAGTTGAGATGTGAACTCAGACCTTGATACTTCTAAATCAGAGACAGCTAGTTCTTGCTGTTGTTGCACACCTAACTTTAAATTAGACAGTTCTGCTGCCATAACAGATGCTAATTTTCCTAGATTCTCCAGTGCAATATCTCTTTGTTGTTGAGCATCAATCTCTAACTTAGATAGCCCAGAAGCAAATTTTGACTCTAAAATTTTTATATTCTCTTGAGATTTTTTGAGTTCAGTTTCTAATCTACTTAATACCTGTGCTTTAGCTAAATCTAGCTCTGATGTCAGGATAGATACATTTTCTTGTTCATTTTTAATTTTTTGTTGTAAAGCAGTCGTTTCCTGTTCTAATTCATAATTGATTTTTTTAGCTTCTTGAATAATATTTTCAGCCTCTTGTTTAACGGTGGTTAGCTGATTTTGTAAATTTTCCATTCCCTGTACTTGTTGCATTGCTTTATCAACAATTTCACGGATGATCACCCGTCGCAGAAGCCATAATAAAGCAATGACTGCGATTGGAAATAGACTTAATATAACTAGCCAAACATCGAGTAAGATAGTTGTACGGCTAAAAGTACTCTTAAAATCAGATTGGACTTGCTGTTGAATTCGCTTTTCTGCTCGTAGTCGTGCTAATTCTTCCCGTTCTTGATTCGATAATACTGGAGCAGGAGTTATTACTGGTTTAGGTGATGGTGCAGATTGTCCAGTGGCAATTCCAACGGATAACAGTAAGGGTAAAAAGACAATAGTGCTTTTTACAATTAAAGCGAAAACAGCTTGATTTTTGCTCTTCATAACAACCATCTCAGTCTGTTGGCCAGTTTTTGAAGCGGCGTGCCTCTCTCCAATCTATAACAGAATTAAGTAATTAAATGTTGTAGAGGCAGTGAGAAATGCTGAACAATCCTTAACTAATCTGTTTCCTCGTTCCTTTGTGTACGTACAACTTCAGTAGTCAAGTGCAGTAAAATTTTTTACATTTTTTTTGCAATATACTATTATAACATTACTTAAGTTGTACTACTGCTAAAGATGGCGAAAATCAAGCAGCACAAATAAGCTAATCCGCCTTTAAGTTAAATAATCGTGGTTCTTCAGAAAGCCGCTCTTACGCAAAGAATGGGAGACGCAAGGATGCAATTTGAAGATTATTAGCTTAATAATTAATCAACCTGTGAAAGACAGATTGCAGGAGTATTGAACTAGGTTCAGACTTTGTTCCTATAGATAGCAGGTATTGAAACTGGAAATTCTACCTATATGCGAAGTGTCAGGTTTGGGTACTTCGTATTAACATTAGATCATCTAGAGTCAGCAGATTACTTGTCCTAAAATTAACTTAACAAAGGCGGTAAAAAATGGGTCGCATAAATCCTTATACACTACAATTGCAGATTACCCGAATGTTTGAGCAAGGGCAATCATTTTTTGCCACAACCAAGGTACAGGAATGGTTGAAAGAACACAAACACAATCCAGAAGATTATGAGATTATTTTCCATAAAAAACCAGCGCCTCCTGGTTCCAAAGAAGTGATGGTAGTAGAAATTGAATTACGCCGCAAAGATGGACAACCTGTAGATCCTTGGTTGCAGGAGCAAGCAAATCTCCATGCCTGATTTTAGCAACTAGCAATTTTTCATTTAAATTCATATTATCTTAACAGAATTTACCAAAATATAGCGTTCCCAATTGCGGAACGCTCTTTGTTATCTTTGTCTTGCTTGTAAATAACTTTTAAAATCATTACAATGAAATCTAATCAGCGCTGGGTTTTTGCCTTTTGGGTTTACTTTGGAATTTTAATGTCTATCTCCATATCAGCCTACCTGAAAATTATTCCAACGGAAATATCACAAATCCCGTATTACGATACAATTTTGCATTTCCTATTGCTAGGAATTGCTGCTTATTTGGGTCATTTAGCATTAAATAAACGGAATATTAAAATATTCAATATTTTTCTGCCGCTGGCATCACTGATTGTAATATTTTTTTGTATCGTTGATGAGATAATTCAATTATTTACACCCTATCGGAGCTTTGATTTAGTTGACTTAGCCGCTGATTTTTGCGGTATTGTGTTATTTACCTGGTTAGCAGAAAGAAGAAACTTAAATAAATCTGAAAATAATCAACTTTGAAAAGGCTACATAGGTATCTCTGCGCTTTTAACCTTTCTGTGGCAGGTTGCGGGAAGTTGCTATCGATGTATATTAATTAAAATCACCCTATCAGGTGAGCCTAATGGATGAGGTATAATAAACACAAAGTATCGTATCTTGAGGCTATAAATGTTTGCTTGGCACACCGAGTTATAGCCTCAAAAATTAGGAAGTGGATGATGACTGTAAACCAAATTATTGGAGATTCACAAAATCAGATTCATGACAACTTTGGGAAGCGTTTCTTTGCCTGGATGATGGCTCAAAGTAGCAGCACATATGATAAAATCGTAGGGGATGTCTACGACGGGCTACGCCAACGCAAACGTTCTCTTTTTGCAAATCTCCAAGGTAAAGTGTTAGAAATTTGCCCAGGAACAGGCCCTAACCTACCCTACTA
The DNA here is from genome assembly GCF_017114945.1 of Nostoc sp. JL34. Taxonomy (GTDB): domain Bacteria; phylum Cyanobacteriota; class Cyanobacteriia; order Cyanobacteriales; family Nostocaceae; genus Nostoc. The sequence goes on along the minus strand of NZ_JABXKQ010000136.1, from coordinate 37,902 downwards.
CCCTAAAGAGATCCACTGGATAGGAATTGAGCCAAATCCACACATGCATTCCTATCTCCAAAAACAAGCAGAAAAACTGAATTTAAACATCGACCTCCGCATTGGTAATGCTGAATGGTTAGATGCTGAAGATAACAGCATAGATACCGTTGTTAGTACCTTAGTTTTGCGTTCAGTGCCGAATATAAATTACACATTACAGGCAATTTTAAGAGTGCTTAAACCAGGTGGGCGCTTCTTATTTATTGAACACGTCGCCGCACCTCAAGGAAGTTTATTGCGACAACTCCAAAGCACAATTAGTCCAATTTGGAAAGCGATAGGTTATAGTTCTCATCTAGATAGACAAACTTGGATAGCCTTAGAAAATGCTGGTTTTGCTAGTGTGAATTACGAGCGATTTGATGCACAATTACCGATTGTTAGTCCTCATATTATCGGCATAGCAACAAAGTAAAAGAACTTTTTGGGATTGCTGAATAAAATTATGAATAAGCCCCCGGCTTCAGCCGTGGGGTTTTTGATATTAGAGATTTTATGGATTCTCGCGCAGGAAAGTGCCAATTTCATCTAGTTCCTGCTGATTGAGGCGAAATTCTCCAGCCCCGATGATTCCTTCCACCTGCTTTGAATTGCGTCCACCAACGATCGCAGCTGTCACCGCAGGATTATTTAAAGTCCAAGCGATCGCCACCTCACCTGGTGAGCGATCGTATTGTTGACCAATGCGTTGCAACACCTCAACTAGTTTCAGGTTACGAGATAGACGTGGCTCCTGAAACTCATCACTCTTCTTACGCCAATCATCATCTGGGAAATTAGCAACCCGCTCAGGTGTCATCTTTCCTGTAAGTAAGCCAGATTGCATAGGGGAATAGACAATCACACCTATATTATTTTCTTTACAAAAAGGTAGAATCTCCTTATCGACATCGCGCTTCACCAGTGAATAAGGCGGTTGCAATGAAGTTACTGGTGCAATCTCCTGGATACGTTTCAACTGTTCTACATTGAAGTTTGAAACCCCGATATAGCGAACTTTGCCCTCATCCTTGAGCTTGGCGAGAGTTGTCCAGCCTTCTTCAATGTCTGAATCAGGTTTGGGCCAGTGGATCTGGTAGAGATCAATAGTTTCAATTTCGAGTCGGCGCAGACTAGCTTCAACTTCCCCCCGCACCGAATCCGCCTTCAGGCTGTTACCAATTTTGCCCTTTTCATCCCAGATCAGTGAGCATTTAGTGAAAATATAGGGGCGATTAGATCGACCTTTAAGCGCTTTCGCAACAACCTCCTCCGAATGCCCCAGACCATAGACAGCTGCGGTGTCAATCCAATTAACGCCGAGGTCGAGAGCGCCATTAATCGCTGTGATCGATTCCTGGTCATCTTGCTCTCCCCAACCAAAAGCCCACCCACTTCCACCGATCGCCCAAGCACCAAAGCCGATTGGGGTAATGTGAAGTTCCGAATTGCCAAGCTGTTTGGTTTGCATATCTACTTTCTTCATAATTTTGAGTCAATTGCTAGTTTAAGCTGCAAACATTTTCTCAACTGCTATCTAAAGTATGAATTACTACTGATGTAAACATAACAGTTAAGCATTATCTATGTAGGATTACTAAATTCTGGACGTTGTGTTGATACACACTACTTATATACTAGACTTGCTCAAAATAGAGAAGTAATATGTCAGAAGATTTAAAAGGCAAAGTTGCGCTGATCACAGGTGCAAACAAAGGTATCGGCTATGAAATTGCACGTCAACTAGGTTCTAGAGGTGCTACTGTTCTTATTGCTTCAAGAGATATAGGACGTGGTGAAGAAGCGGCGAATAAACTTCGTTTAAATCAGATCGATGCTCGCTCAGTTCAACTTGATGTCATCGACCAAAAAACAATCAACTCTACTAGTGAACAAATCGAGAGCGAATTTGGTAAACTTGACATCCTTGTGAACAACGCTGGGATAATAAGTGAGGGCGATCGCCTTCCGCCTAGTCAAGTTGATATTGAAACACTGCGACACACTTATGAAACGAATGTATTTGGAGTGTTTGCAGTTACAAAAGCGCTGTTGCCACTTTTGAAGAAATCAAAAGCAGGGCGAATAGTCAATTTATCAAGTGGTTTAGGTTCTTTGACTCAGAACTCTGACCCAAATTATGAGTTCACTGATTTTAAGTATCTTGCTTATAACTCATCAAAGACAGCAGTGAATGCAATTACAGTTCTGTTGGCCGCTGATCTAAAAGATACCGCGATTAAAGTCAATGCTGCTGATCCTGGTTTCACAGCAACTGACATTAATCAATACCAAGGGTATCGCACTGTTGAACAGGCAGCGATCCCTACGGGGGGCTACGCCTACGCACCAGTGAGACTGGCAACTCTACCTGATGATGGTTCTAGCGGAGGGTTTTTTGATGAGAATGGTGTGGTTCCCTGGTAGAAAGTAGAAGGCATTGGGCATGGGGCATTGAAAAGAGGCAGAGGGGCGGGGTGCAGGGGGCGGAGGGGAAAACTCTTCTCCCTTGCTCCCTTGCTCCCTTGCTCCCTTGCTCCCTTGCTCCCTGCTCCCTGCTCCCTGCTCCCTTGTCCATTCATTCAATAAGGATTTGAATCAATCCGTCCCCTCTTGACACTCCTGAGATAGTATCCAGAGGTTGGTCTGTTTCTCAAGTTGAAGGTGTCGCCACTGCGAACTTTCCAAATTTTGTAATTGGAAAAGGTCAAAGGCGTTCGGGGTTCGCATACTTCTGGCAGATGATTGCCAAGTACAAAGTACGCCGCACCCCTACCCATAACTTTCACCAAACCGTTTTTATCCACAAGAACCGATGTACTTTCACTAACCGCTATACCTAAAACGCTGCTAGATACACCGTCCTTAATTTGACGGGCAATGAAAGTCATAATTCGACCCATTCTTTCCCGCCTGTCGAAGTGTGTATCTACGATAGTTCCCTTTAAATTACTCCAATTGAAAAAGTTGTAAGTAAAAGTAATGTCTCGGTAGGGATCTTCGAGTGCGTCTCTAGTCTCAATGCCTTTTTCGGAAGAAGCGCAAGCATCATAGATATAATCACTTTGGATCATTGCACCCGCACTGGTACCACCAACACCACCTCCCTTAAGGTAAACTGACTTAACGGCAGTTTCTAGCTTGGTATCTTTCCAGTTGCGGATGTATTGACATTGGTCGCCGCCAGCAAAGAAAACCACATCAGCATTTCTGACTTTTTCAAAAATCTCAGCTTTGTTTGCCTCTTGCCTATTGCTAATCACAAGAGTTTCCACAGAATTTACGCCCTTCATGGCATAAATTAGCCGATTGTAATCGTGATTACCATTAGTGCGGAGAACTACAACATTAACTTTGGTAGCGGAGTTACTACTTCCCCGAACTTGGTTAATCATCCATTGGATAGCATCATCGACATCGGGGCCTCCCCCACCTAAGCTAAGGACTGGGCCCGCTAAGGAAGGACGGACATCAAAGGAGGGGGAGGGACGGACATCAACGGTGTCACCCAGGAAGTAGCGTTTCCAGTTTGCGATAAAACGGGTTATGAGGAAGCTTCCCATTTTCAACAACTGGATTGCTGTACTCTTCAAGCGCCATGCTATGTTTGGGAATGCCTTTGTCATACTAAGCTTCTGGAGCAAACTGCAATTATTGCTGGGCTGTGACGCATTTGAATTGCTTATTTATTCGTGAAATTTGCCCTTTGTCATTAGTCATTTATCAGTTGTCCAATGACCCATGCTCAATGACAAATGACAGTCTTAACGAAAAATGTGCAATTTAGACGCGCGTTAGCTTAACTGTGGCACTAGAGAGGGTAAAATTTCCAGCGTACAGGGCTTGTACTGTTTTTTAACGCCAAATAACCCAGAGTAATCATTAATTATCTGCGCTACTGTGCGAAAATCTCCAGATTCCTTGTGTCTTTTATAGCATTTCTCCTTTGAATACAATACATCACGATACACGGTAAGGGCACAGCAATGCTGTGTCCTCCGATCGCTTCAAGCGATAACCGCGATAATTTCGGACAGATGAAATTCAACCCACATTCGGCAGGTGCATAGGCGTAGCCCGCCGCAGGCATCGCAAAATATTGTATTTTGAAACATGACGCCTTATTTGCAAGAACCGTGAATTTCACGGTTTTATCTCAGTAATAAACCGCAGTTTGATCGCAGGGAATAAATAATAATTCTCTATCAATACCTTCGCCAAAACCTGAGCCTATTTGATTGGATAAGATTTTTCGTAAGCTCGCAGGTTTAGGTCGTATTCACTCTATTCAACCACATTCCCAAGCCTTGTAAATTGGCCAAGGTATTGCTCGGTTCAAGCAATTTTTTGGCATCAGTCTATTTTTTGGGGAATGAGACTGGCGCTTTTTGTTGCACTATCCCAAACAATCCAGCTAAGAGAATTATCTAAATCATCGGGGCTATTTGAAACTTTAAAATATAGCTTTTCTGCGCCTTTAGTTTCAATGGCAAAGTCGGCATTTTGAGCATAAACGACTATAAAACCTTTGTCTCGCAAACAATACATTGCCCAGGCTTTCAATGATTGCTTGTATGGTTCGTGGGGAATTGGCGGTTTTGTAATTGTGTCTTCAATTACTTTAAATCTTTGTATGAGTTTCGCGGTCATAGTAAATACTTTGTGATTACCCCTAAGTTAACTAGCTTCTGGATCGCAACGAATTTCAATCATAAAGCCATCTGGATCGTAAAAATATACTCCTCTACCAGTAGGACGAATGACTGGACCATGTGCGATCGCTATTTTATTTTCTCTGATCACTGTCACCGCGCGATCAAATAACTGTGGATCTATGTCAAAGGCTAGATGGTAGGCTCTGGTGAAAGTCTTTTCTGGGTCTGGATTTGGTGGTGATAATTCTGGTTCCCCAAATAAATCCAGAATTGTACCATCTGGGGTGATGAAGTTGGCTACTTTCCCAGATGCGACAAGTTCCACCAGAGTTGCGGGTACTTCGTCTCCTGTAAGTTCATGCAAACCCAAGATTGTGCCATAAAAGTAGCGCGAGGCTTGCATATCCTGGACGTTGAGGGCAATGTGATGCACTTTACGCAGATTGCCCGGAGCAAGGACACAGTTCACAGATTGGGTGCTAGATAGCATCATAAAACAAAATTTCCCTACAGAGATAGAAGCTCAACTTCTTTCTTAAAGTTTATTATTCATAATAAACACTTAGCATGGCTTTTGATTATTCTTTAGACTTTAAAAATATCAATTTTCGCCAACATCCTGAACTCTATCGTGTTGGCAAGGGTGAGCAGGGTGTACTTTTGGTTGAACCATACAAATCAGAAATTCTTCCCTACTGGCGGTTCAAAACTCCTGAGATTGCTAGAGAGTCGAGTGAAAAAATCTATGGGATTTTTCTTGATTATTTAGAAAAAGATGATTTCGTCGGCGCAGATATGGCACGGAAGTTTATCCAAATGGGTTATACTCGATCTCGCCGTTATGCTAATCATAAAAGCGGCAGGAAATATAAACAAAATTCGGAAGCTTCCGGTTCCAAAAAAGAAATTCTTCCTTATGAAGTAGATCCAGTTAAAGCAGAATCAGCGGCAATATTTAAAGCCAAGTGGGTAGAAGCAAAGACAAACGATAAATATCAAGAGCTTTTAGCCAAGCATAAACAGATGTATGAATTAGACTAGTACCGCAAGGCGGAATTAAAAATTAAAAATTAAAAATTAAAAATGAATACAGCGTAAGCATTTCATTGATTTGGAATGGGTGGTTTATTTCCGCCGTGTTGTACTAGCTGTCTGTCAAGTTGAATTTCAGTATTAATTGGGAAATTGCTGATGGATAAGTTTTACAGAAACTTTATCGTTATCCATATCAAGTATAAACCTAGATTGGGAAACATAATATATGACCTGATCAGGGTTGGGTTCCATAAGAGCTAATTCCACTGGAATATGAATCCAAAATACTCTTTTGTCTGAATAGCTCGGAACTAATTTGCCAACTATGGAACAGAATTTATGAAGATCAATCACAATCTCTACCTCTACTCGTTCCTAGCTCATTTCAGATGGCTCAAAAAAAGTTACACCGCTAAAATTATGTTGGTGGCATTTTTGGGCACTCACGTACCACTTTTGACCTTACTTTTGAGTTTTGTCATCTCAAACTCCTATTCGTTGGAGATGGCGGCACAAATTATGATCATTGCTCTGTTGGCGACGTTAGCAGGTACAGCCGCCACCCTCTACGCACTACACCACCTCCTCAAACCGGTTATTTTGACATCTGCTGCATTGCAAAACTATCTGAACACCAAAACCTTACCTGAATTGCCCACAGAATTTGCTGATGAAGCGGGTACATTGATGGCACATACCTCACAAACTCTTCACAAATTAGATGAGTTAATTCACTACATCAGTAATTATGATGACCTTACTGGATTGCCCAATCGTGATTTATTCTGCGATCGCCTCCATCAGACTCTATCCAAACCTGAGAATAACCAGCGCCTTGTAGCTGTCTTTTTGCTGGGTATTGATGATTTCACTGCTATGAGTCATGGGTTGGAGCATCAGACAACAAATTTATTGTTAAGAGCAGTTGCCCAGAGATTATCATCCTGCATAGCACAAACAGATATTCTTGCCCATTTGAGTGGAGATGAATTTGCCATTGCCCGCATAGAAATTGTTTCTTTTGAAAGTGTGGTTAAGCTATCTCAGCTGCTGTTAAGTACCCTGAGCAAACCCTTTTCGCTAGAAGGGAACTTGATTCATATCACCGCCAGCATCGGCATCACAATTAATGGACTAAATGATCGTAAGAGCGTAGATCAACTCTTGCAACAGGCTCACATAGCACTGTATGAAGCGAAGCAGCAAGGGCGTAGCCAATACCAATACTATTCATTAGAAATTAATGCTCAGTTGCAAGAGCGACTGACTTTAGAAAATGAATTACATGGGGCGCTTGGGCGCAACGAAATGCTGGTTTATTATCAACCTCTGGTTGATTTACACAGCGGACAAATTACAGCTATGGAAGCATTGGTTCGCTGGCAGCATCCTACATTAGGTTTGGTTTCTCCAGCAAAGTTTATTCCCATTGCAGAAGCCAATGGTTTGATCGTACCTATTGGTGAATGGGTTTTGCGGACTGCTTGTACCCAAAACCGTGCTTGGCAGCAAGCTGGATTTACCTCAATTCGGATATCTGTAAATCTGTCAGCTCGACAGTTTGAACAGCCGTATCTAGTTGAGATCGTCTGCCAAATTCTTGAGGAGACTGGACTCCAAGCATCTTGCCTGGAACTGGAAGTGACAGAAAGCTTCTTGATGGCTGATATGGAGCGATCGGTTAAAACCTTAAAACAATTACGACAACTGGGTATATGGTTAGCTCTAGACGACTTCGGTACCGGTTATTCCTCCCTCAACTACTTGAAGCGCTTTCCCGTGAATATGCTCAAGATTGATCAGTCATTTGTACAGGATGTCATGTCCAATCCTGATAGCGCTGCCGTCACTGATGCCATTATTGCCCTCGCAAAGAGCTTGCGATTGAAGATCACGGCAGAGGGTGTGGAAACTCAAGAACAGCTTGACTACCTGAAAATGCAGGGATGTCATGAAGGTCAGGGTTACTACTTCAGTTGTCCTATGCCCGCTGATATAATTGCTCAGATGTTGCAGAAAAGTTCTCAGCAGATGGAGACAATTACAGCATAAGTGAATGCCTAAGCCAGAAAATTCCCCCCTGATAGCGTTTCACTTTAATTTTCATAGAAATGGTTATCAGGGGAAGATGAGAAGAGAAATTCGGGATTAATCAGGCGAATAAAAGGTGATTTATTTTGAAATGGTGGAAAGCTTTGCAACCATGTGAGCGCGAGATGAAACCTCAAGCTTGCGAAACATCCTTTTTAAGGCTTGCTTGACAGAGTTTTCAGTAATCCAAAGTTCAGCACTAATTTCTGCGTTAGTTTGTCCTTGAGCCACCAAGGAAGCAATTTGCATTTCACGAGGCGTTAAACGCTTTGTCTGTAATAGTGGTTGTTGCAATTGCGCCATTGCCACCCAAGTAGAAATGTGCAGACAAAGCGCACTCAAATCTGTAAGATTTTGTGAATCAAATGCAGGCATTCCTTGCTGACGCGTCAAACCTACCACACCCACTAACTCACCATTGCTGACAATTGGCCCTGCCATCACGTGCCAGTGATCGGCACGAGGACAAATCAATTTCCATGTTTTAGGTTCTACTACCAAAGCTTCATGAACAGGGGCATGGCGTTCTAGCAAGTAGCGTGCAACTGGATTGTGTTGAGGTGATAAGCCAATTTGCAGTGCTTTTTGAATCTTGCTGTCAACTAAAGAAATTTGGGCAAAGAAAAATAGCCCACATCGTGTAGCTGAAAAATACTCACTCATTTCTGCGGATATGTGCGATCGCAAAGTCTGTTCATCTTGAGCTTGAGCAATTCCATGAAATAGAGCTTGTAAGGCAACCATGATTTGCAAAGTGTACTCGTTCGAGGTCTAGCCGCAGTATCGCAACCAGACCTATCTTAGCTTTAGTCACACCAACTCAAATCCTTTGTTTGGTTTTTGGGATTACTTTACATGACTGTAAATTCTGGCATTGATGACACACAGATATCCAGGCGCTGGATTCAAATCAGTTTTTTTATCGCCGCAGTGCTTTTCAATCTCTGTTTAATAATCCAAATATTCAGTGTTGGACTAGCTTACTTTTACAACTCTGATTGGTGGAACCTACATATTTGGCTCGTGCGAGGATATGGCGGACTCTCACTAATTTTGTTGGTATGGGTGTTTTTAATTCCGTTTCCTCGAAGAGTCCGAAACCTTACAGCAAGTATGCCAGTCCTGCTAGGACTGCAATTTCTCACAATTCACTTGCATTTTTTGCCTTTAGCAGTATTCCACCCACTCATCGGCTTTTCTTTATTCTCTATTTCCACAACCTTAGTGCATCGAACATCGCACATCGTATTTCCCAACTACAACCAAGACTAAATCGTTGAGAAAACACAAGTTTCAATTCTTTTCGCGCTATTACAGGAGAAATAAAAGTGTCTCAATACGCTGATCCATCTGTTCTCGTTGATACCCAGTGGCTTACAAATCATCTTAACGATCCAAACATCCGCATTATTGAAGTGGATATGAGTCCAGAGCCGTACAAAAATGCTCACATACCTGGTGCTGTCTTCTGGAACATATTTACAGACTTACTCTTGCCCGATTTGAAGATGAATTTGGATGCGATCGCTTTTGAAAAGCTGATGGCATGTTCAGGCATCACCAATGACACCACAGTGATTGCTTATGGCAGTTATCCGGGAACGGGAGCCTGGATTTTCTGGTTGTTGAAAGTCTTTGGACATGAGAATGTACGAGTTCTCAATGGCGGCTACCAAAAATGGAAATCAGAAGGTTGTCCACTAGCAACTGAATTATCTACGTTTGCTTCTACTGATTACCGTGCTACAGGTATTGATGCTCATCTGCGAGTATTACAAAATGAAGTTCAGGCATCAATAGGTCGAAGCGATAGGGTGTTGTTGGATGTCCGAACACTGCAAGAATACTGCGGTGAGTGGTTTTTCGATCAGCCACCAAAAGCAGACCAACGGACTGGACATATTCCCGGTGCAGTGCATCTTGAGCATATTTTAACTTTTAACGAGGATGGGACTTTTAAATCATTCAACGATTTGAAAAATCTTTATGAGAGTAAGGGCATTACGGTTGAAAAAGAAGTGTTTCCCTACTGTGCCATCGGTGGGCGTTCTGGATATACCTGGTTTGTCTTGAAGTATTTATTGGGCTATCCGAATGTTCGGAATTATGATGGCTCTTGGAATGAATGGAGTCGGCTGCCTGATGTAGCAATCGAAAGGTAGTGAGAGTTATTGGACAATATTACCAATAACCACACCTTTGCGGACGGACACCACTACCGCCATCAAGATTAAAATCTCTTAACCTTTCGTTACACTGGAGACATCGAGAAGGAAGAAAGCAAACTTCTCGAAGCTGAAATCAAAGGTGAACGACATGAATGGCACAATTCGCGTTGGTAATCTCTTCGGAATTCCCTTCTATATCCATCCGTCATGGTTTTTAGTTCTGGGTTTAGTAACTTGGAGCTATAGCAGTGGACTGGCGGCGCAATTTCCCCAATTGTCTGCGGGATTAGCTTTGCTCCTAGGATTGATGACAGCGCTGATGTTATTTGCCTCTGTCGTCGCCCATGAATTAGGCCACAGTTTTGTTGCGATTGGTCAGGGAATTGATGTCAAATCCATCACGCTGTTTATATTTGGCGGTTTAGCGAGCTTAGAAAAAGAGTCGAAAACTCCAGGTGAGGCTTTCTGGGTAGCGATCGCCGGGCCTTTAGTTAGTTTACTCTTGTGCGGTATCGTTACAGCGATTGGTGTTACTACTACTGCATCGGGGCCGTTAGCTGCAATTCTTGGTGTTCTAGCTTCTGTTAACTTGGCATTAGCCCTGTTTAACCTGATTCCTGGCTTGCCCTTAGATGGTGGAAATATACTGAAAGCTATCGTTTGGAAGATTACAGGTAATCCTTATAAAGGTGTAACCTTTGCGAGTCGAGTTGGGCAAATCTTTGGTTGGGTAGCAATTCTTTCTGGTGTAGTTCCCCTACTATTATTTGGCAACGCCGGTAACTTCTGGAATTTGTTAGTTGGCTTCTTCTTATTGCAAAATGCTGGTAATTCGGCTCAATTTGCCAGAGTCCAAGAAAAACTCACAGGTTTGACAGCCGAGGATGCTGTAACTCATGACAGCCCGATTGTATCTGCTAATCTTACCCTGAGAGAGTTTGCCGATGAGCGAGTCATCAGTGGGCAAAACTGGCATCGGTTCTTAGTGACTGATGATGATGGACAATTAGTAGGTGCGATCGCTGTTGATAATTTACGAACCATCCCAACAGCACTATGGTCAGAAACTCAAGTTAAAGAAGTTATGCGACCAATTACCGAATCTACCACAGTCCAATCCGATCAACCTCTGCTGGAAGTCATGCAGTTACTCGAACAACAAAGACTATCTGTGCTTCCCGTGATTCGTGAGAATGGCGTCCTAGTTGGAATCTTAGAAAAAGCTGCAATTATCCAGCTACTTCAAAGCCGAACTCAACCTAACCCTGCATAGTTGGCTTAAAAAACGACAATCCCTTGTAGAGATGCAATTATCGCATCTCTACATTTTTATTTGTTTGAAGTCCATGACTGCAAGGGTTTTCGGTATATGCTTTATAACTTTGACAAAATTTCTGGCAACAACTGACTAGGAACTTTAGATAAAGCTAGATTTTGTCCCTGTATCCCTAATTCATTATGAAAAGCACGAATAGTTTTCACCACATAAGTGAAGGTTGTTTGATAAGCCTCTGGTTGTTTACTTAATCCGTTTAAGGCTTGTAAATGGTTATCTAATGCTACTTCTAAGTGTTGAGAACGTGTAGCTTTATCTCCATTAAAAGACTTATCTATTACTAGCTGATAATGTGCTAGTCCCAGATTATTATAAGAAGCAAGCAAATCAAAACTTAAAGAAGTCCCGCTCAGTGAGTGAGCCAAAGCTATAGCTTCTTCGTAAGCGCTGATACATAGTTGCAGATACTTTTGCCGGGCCTCTTTAGTTGTCTGCGATAGGTTTGCTAGATGGCAGTAAGCAGTACCTAGATTATTTTGTGTAGCGGCGCAGGCACTGGGAACATTAGCTGGGGTGCGATACTTGAGAGCTTCCCTGTAGACATCTATAGCTAACTGGAGATTTTGGGCAGGTTGTTCGTATTGTGCCAGATTCCAGCAAGCAGTACCGATATTATTTTGAATCATGCCATACTTGAGCGGTTCCTCTTGTGGGTTGTAGTGTAAAAGTGCTTCGTTGTAAGCTGCGATCGCTTTCTTTAAATGCACAATTGGTTGGTTGTATTGCCCCAGATGCCAGTAAGCAGTACCCAAATTGTTCTGACAAGCCGCATACTTTAATGAGTCCATATCAGCTGTACGGTAGCTGAGTGCTTCACTATAAGCTAAAATTGCTTGCTGCCAATTTTCAGATGGGTGAGAAAAACGAGCTAAATCACCATAGGCTGTCCCCAAATTATTTTGCACACGAGCATAAGTTTCCAAATGTGTCTGAGGAGAAATCATCTTTAACGCCAACTGATAAAATTCTATTGCCTGCTCTATATAAGTTTGTCCTTCCTCAGAATTGGGTGGTGTGCGGTATAGCATCCAGTAGAGTGTACCCAAATCATTCAAGATATCTGGGAGTTGCGGCGAGTTTTCGTCATAGCTAATTGCCTCCTGATAGGCAATAATTGCTACCATCAGATTTTCTAGAGTTGACTCTCCTTGCTCAATACGAACACGGTATAAAGTGCCCAAGCGATGATAAGCTTCCGCCAGTATCTCCCCTGAAACTTGCTTTTCGTGTAATTCTTCAATCTCTAACAAAATCTGCTGCGGTTGTAATAAATCCTCAGTATTTTGAGCAGTATTTGTGTTGATTGTGGCTATTACTAGCTCCGTTAACTCACTGCTAATATAAGATAAAGACGACAGCGATTGATTCTTACTGCTACTACCAGACCTATTAATAGCTTCCTGCTGTTGTGGCGCAGCCTTCAATAAATCCGCTGTAGACAACGAAACTTCCTGGGTTTTATGTACACCATTCCCTTGTATCTCTACTGGGAAATCGGAATTGTTGTCAAAGTTTAACTCAGTGGTTGCAGTTGTGAGTTCTGCTTGGTTAACAGATTCATCTAGAATCGACTGCTCAATATTCCCTAAATCCAAGCTTCGAGAACTAGAAAAACGTTCTGGATAGCCGGAATTTTGAGTTGCTGGTGTGGGTTCTCCAGCAAACACAAATACGCCAGTCCGGGAACGCCAAAACTGTGGTGCTGATTGCTTGATAGCAGACAACCAAGGACGCGGTATCCACAACAGCAAGTTAGATTCTAGAAATCGGCTGGATTCTTGTGGAGAGAAATATTGTTCGCTTAAGCGGAGATAGTGCAAAAATAAACGTTGTATCGCGACTGGTTGCTTGGTGAGATGCTCCACGCCGACAATCTGAAATGCTGGTACTGGAAAAGGTCTTCCAGGGGTATCTTTTGATGCTCCCACAATTGGCGGTGGATAATTAGCCAACCATTGATTAATCTGAACTATGGGATTGGGATCGTTTAAATTTAAACGCAACGTGACTAATCGCGGATAAGCTGGAGTGCTATTTTCCTGAACATTTGATGACTGATATAGCAACTGTCCAAGAGGATAAGCCAATGTAGAATGCAAACGGGCTGCTACCTGATTTCTTAAGTGTAAATCATCACATACTGCTAAAAAAAGTTGCCGTCGTAAGCCAAGACTTAGGGCAAGTTTCAGGCGGTGGTATACTTGCCGATTCCAAGTAGAATTATTGTTGTGTGCAGTATCATTCACGCTCATAGCGGCTAAAGAGCCAAAACACAGTATATATCACCTTTCTGGATGCATCTAAGTGGGCTAAACTCATAATAAAAATGATTTTTAACGACTAGATGTTGTGCTGTTCAGGATATATTGAACTTTCAGGTCTAGTAGAAAGAAGAAAGTGTATAATTATACTTTAATTGCTAACTCAATTTTAACAAAAAACAAAAAAGCAGGCCCCTTTTAAAATCGGAACCTGAAAAACTATAAAGATGAAATTTTATTAAAATGTTTTACGCCCAACGGAAAGATCAACTGGCATTGGAAACAAAGAAGGCTACTAAAATCAGGCCACCAACCAAAGCTGTAGCTGCGATTCCCAAGAAAATATAGGTTCGCTTTTGCCCTTCTGTGGCAGGTTCTGCTTGATAGATTTTTGGTTCGCGGGCAAAATTATTTAGAAGACCACCTTCTTCATTTGTATAGGGCATGAATGAATTCCTTTATGTTTATCGTTCATTTAATGTTACATAAATGCTAAATCCGCTCTTAAACTGATAGACAAATCGTTACATTGGGGATTGGGAATTGGAGATTGGGGAGTTGAGAGGAAAGATTATTATTTCAGCTTCATAACTCGAAACTTTAAGCTCATAATTCTCAACTCATCATTTTAAACTTCAACTTCAGAACTCAAAGCGTTATCTTAATTCCCCAGTCCCCAGTCCCCAGTCCCCAGTCCCCAGTCCCCAGTCCTAACTAGTAATCGTCCCAGTTAAAGGTGAACTAGGACTGGCGTAATCTTTGATGGGCATTCTGCCAGCAAGGTATGCTAGACGACCGGCAACTGTCGCTAAATTCATCGCGCGAGCCATTGCTGGTGGGTTTGGAGAAAGAGCGATCGCACTATTAATCAACAAAACATCTGCTCCCAATTCCATTGCCTGGGCGGCTTCTGAGGGTGAACCAATACCAGCATCTACCACCACTGGCACACCTGCATTTTCGATGATGATTTGGATATTGGCGGTTGTTTTTAGCCCTTGTCCAGAACCAATCGGCGATGCCAAAGGCATTACTGTAACACAGCCTACCTCTTCTAAACGCTTGGCTAACATGGGGTCAGCATTGATATAAGGCAATACTGCAAAGCCTTCTTTGACTAGTTGTTCTGCGGCTTGCAGTGTTCCAATCGGATCTGGGAGTAAATACTTAAGGTCAGGTATTACTTCTAACTTGACAAAATTATTATCTTCCTGCCCTAACAATTTCGCCATTTCTCGCCCTAAACGCGCCACCCGAATCGCCTCTTCAGCAGTTTGGCAACCTGCGGTATTGGGCAACATCCAAATTTTTGTCCAATCTAAGGCTTCTGCTAAACCTTCATGGCCGGGGGCTTTGGTTTGTACCCGTCGGACTGCCACAGTGACAATCTGGCAATCGCTGGCGGCGACGCTTTGCTGCATTTCTTCGATGCTGCGATATTTACCAGTTCCCGTCATCAAGCGAGATTGGAAGATTTTGCCAGCAATAATTAGTGGTGAGTCTTGAATCGCAAGTGGTGGCTGCTGTGGCGATATGGCAGGGTGGTGTCCGTTGGAGAAATTGGCAGAGTGAGTCAGCATTGCAGTGGAGGTAGATGGCTTGGACTGGAAGCGCGAATAGTGAAAATCAGCAAGTAAGGGGTCAGACTTTTGTTCCAAGATTAAATCGGCAATCAAAGCGGCAGTTATGGGCGCAAGTAAAATCCCGTTGCGGTAATGACCAGTAGCAAGGGTTAAATTTTGACAGTGGCTAGTGCCAAGGATGGGCAACTCATCAGGGGTAGCTGGGCGAAATCCCCACCAAAATTCCTGGATGGGATAATGCTTTAATTGGGGATACAGCCGGATGGCAGCTTGTAGTAATTTTTGAATACCTTCTGGGGTGTTGTCGGCAATGAAGCCAACATCTTCGCTTGTTGCCCCAAGAACCAGGCGATCGCGCCTTGGTACGATATAAATATCCTGCCCAAACAAAACCCGCTTTAAGGGCAATTCTGGCACAAATTGCGGTATCCGCACACTCAGCATTTGTCCTTTTCTGGGTAGCACAGGTAGGGGTAACAATTCATTTGACCAAGCACCTGAAGCTAAAACATAGTGCGTGGCGCGAATTATTCCAGCATTGGTTTGCACGCCAATCACTTGTCCCTGCTGCTGTAAAAATGCTTCTACTGTAATGCCATCTTTGAGTTCAACACCAACAGACTCAGCTGCTGTCCACAATACGTGAGCTAGAGCCTTATTATCAACTTGTGCGTCTTCAGGATACCACCAGCCACCAACTACCTCTGCTCCCAATCCTGGCTGATATTGATGAATTGCCTCTTTGTTTAACCAGTAAGCCGGGGACTCTTCGCTAGCAGAGGGGCGGAGGGGCAGAGGGGCAGAGGAGAGAAGTTTTCCCTGCTCCCCTGCTCCCCTGCTCCCCTGCTCCCCTGCTCCCCTGCTTTCTTCAAAGAGGGGTGCGAGAATACCGCAGGGCCAGTAACCAGTATTTAAGCCGGTCAGTTCTTCTAATTTGCGCGTCCAGTCGGGATATAAAGCACGCGATCGCCAACACAATGAACGCATTGCCTCATTTGAGATGTTTTCCGCATCTGGCGCCAACATCCCAGCGGCGGCGTGGGTAGCGGCAGCCTGGAAGTCACGACAAAGCACGGTGACCTGTGCCCCGCGCAGTTTTAGTTCAATGGCGATCGCTAAACCAATAACGCCGCCACCAATAATTACAGTCTCACTAGTCATTAGTCATTAGTCATTAGTCATTTATCATTAGCCATTTATCATTAGTACATAACTAATAACTCATAACTAATAACTCATAACTTATAACTTATAACTTGTAACTAAAGACGGATCTATCGTTACCACAAGGCGCGAATCGGTTCGTTGCCTTGATTTGTATTGCTGGATGGCGTGCTTGTTTCTGAAGAATCTGTACTGCCGTCTGTTGTACTGTCAGCAGGTGATGTTGAGTCATCAGAGGGATTCTGGGCAACGTTACTCCGGTTGTCAGGTCTTGGGGCTACAATAGTGCGTCTGTTTTCGTTTGTTTCAGTTGTTGTTTCATTTCCTTCTGTTGCAGTTTCTTCATTCTTGCTGCCAGCACTGCTATTAACATTGATATTAGCTGGCAGGACTTTTGCTGCTTTGCCACCGGGAGCGTTAGCGCTTTGTACGCCCATAGGAAAGTTGATGCCTAGTAACGTACCAAGCAGAATGGCTAAACCTCCAGCCATCAAAATTAAGGGTGTCCATCTACCCATCTTGTTTTACTCCTTTTTAACCTTTTGGTGTCCACACTATTCGAGAACCTTGTCCCCAAAATCCATCAAACTTTGTCACTTTCACATCGCCTAAAACCTGAGTTTGACAGGCTAAACGTAAGTCTGTTGTAGGAGAATGGGGAGGAAGCGAACGCCGTGCTCGATCACGCCAATTCGCTGCTGATACTTTGCCCTCTACCTTAACCGTACAGGTACCGCAACTGCCAATTCCCCGACAGTTTATTACCTTAGCACCGTCATTGTAGAGATCAATACTATTTTGCAGCAAAATTTTTCGGAGATTGCTTCCCTGCTCGCAATCAATTGTTTTACCTTCAGCTAGTACTTTAGGCATTTTTAAATTGCCAAACTGGCTTTTTGTTGTATATTGACACATTGCCTCGAAAGTTGTCTCGTCGGTCCCAGTTTTATGACCCCAAATTCCTCACCTCAACTTTGGCTCTATGACACTACATTACGGGATGGCACTCAGCGCGAGGGACTATCAGTATCGATAGAAGATAAGTTACGCATTGCCCGTAGACTCGATCAACTGGGAATTCCCTTCATTGAAGGCGGTTGGCCTGGTGCCAATCCCAAGGATGTACAATTTTTCTGGCAACTCCAAGAAGATCCGCTCAAACAGGCTGAAATTGTTGCTTTTTGTTCGACTCGCCGCCCCAACTCCATTGCCGCAACAGAACCGATGCTACAGGATATTTTGGCTGCGGGAACTCGCTGGGTAACAATTTTTGGCAAGTCTTGGGATTTACACGTGACAACGGGCCTCAAGACGACATTAGAAGAAAATTTGGCGATGATTCGCGACACAATTGAGTACCTCCGTTCTCAAGGACGTCGCATTATCTACGATGCCGAACATTGGTTTGATGGCTATAAGCACAATCGAGATTATGCTTTACAGACATTAGAGGCTGCGATCGCATCTGGTGCTGAATGGCTAGTCCTTTGTGATACCAATGGCGGCACTTTACCCCACGAAATTAGCCAAATTGTTCAAGATGTGGTAAGAGTGACTGGGGAATTGGGGACTGGGGACTGGGGACTGGGGGCTAGGAAAGACTCTTCCCAGTCCCCAATCTCTAATCCCCATTACCCCTTATCCCCAGAGGGGGCCCCACCTTCCCCAATCCCTCAAATTGGAATTCACACTCATAATGATTCGGAAATGGCGGTTGCTAACGCCATAGCCGCCGTCATGGCAGGGGCAAAGATGGTACAGGGCACAATTAATGGTTACGGTGAACGTTGCGGTAATGCTAACCTCTGTTCGTTAATTCCCAATTTACAACTGAAGGCGGGTTACAGTTGTATCACAGAAGACCAGCTCACACAACTTACAGAAGCTAGTCGTTTTGTGAGTGAGGTGGTCAACCTCGCGCCAGATGAACACGCTCCCTTTGTGGGACGTTCGGCTTTTGCCCATAAGGGCGGTATTCATGTATCAGCTGTGGAACGTAATCCCCTCACTTACGAACACATTCAACCGGAACAAGTCGGGAATCGTCGCCGCATTGTGATTTCGGAACAGTCTGGACTGAGCAATGTTTTAGCCAAAGCCCGCAGTTTTGGGATTGAATTGGATCAGCAAAAGGCAGAAGCTAGGGAAATTCTTCAGCGCCTCAAAGATTTAGAGAGTGAAGGATTTCAATTTGAAGCAGCAGAGGCCAGTTTTGTACTGTTGATGCACGAAGCTTTGGGAGGTCGCCAGAAGTTTTTTGAAGTCAAAGGTTTTCAAGTCCATTGTGACTTGATTGAGGGGAAAGAAACTAGCAATGCCCTAGCTACAGTCAAAGTCGCTGTTGATGGGAAAAATATTCTCGAGGCGGCCGAAGGAAACGGGCCCGTGGCAGCTTTGGATGCAGCTTTACGCAAGGCTTTGGTGAACTTTTATCCCCAAATCGCGACCTTTGATTTGACAGATTACAAAGTGCGGATTCTCAACGGACATACGGGCACTGCGGCAAAAACCCGTGTGTTTGTAGAATCAGGCAATGGTCGTCAACGCTGGACGACAGTAGGGGTTTCCACCAATATTTTGGCGGCTTCCTATCAAGCGGTGGTGGAGGGCTTAGAGTACGGTTTGTTGTTGCACTCCCAAGCGGAAGCGGCCTTAAAAGCTTCTAGTTGACAAAAAGCGGATGTAGTGTATCCACATTTTACGTTTTTTGATCAGAAGGGGAGGCGATCGCACTTTGGCGATTATCGGGCAACATTGTTGCACTTTGCATTAGTGTATTAGTCTTTTCGCACACTCACTCGGCACTAATAACCAAGACGGCGAGCGGCGATTCATCCCATTCTTAAAATGAATGAATAAGCTTTCTCGCCGTCTTTGTGTAAGGAGCGATCGCTGACGATCCCCCTATACCAAAATCCTATTCTCTAGTTGCCTGTTATCGTTTTGCTGGGTTTAAAATTCTTTGCGTCTTTGTGTCAGTCCTGACCCATCAATTTTAACTTTACAGACTACTGCTGACTGGGAGCAGCAGGTTGCGATTGAGGTTGTTGGCGTAAACGGCGCAAAGACTCCCGCAACTTGTTCTGGCTAGTATTATCTCTTCGCCGCCGATTTGTGGTTGCTTGTGGCTTTTGTGATGAATCAGTAACCGTTCGCTCACGCCGAATGCGGCGTAAGGAATCTCTTGCACTTTCTTGAGTACGAGTTGTTCTAGCTTCAGATGATGAGTTTCTAGAAGGACTTTCCCTTCTTTGAGGTTCCAGTCGCCGACTAAATCCAGATATTGCTGGTTTTGTGGCTCTAGCTTCATTAGATGAGGGTGGCAACTCTCTGCGCCTGCGTCTTGGAGATTCTTCTGTAGAGTTGGCAGCCGTTGTCTGCTGGGTTCTCTCTTGTGCTTCTCTTTGTGCTTGCCGTTCTTGAACTTGGCGCGATCGCTGTGAACCTTTTATAGCAAATTCAGTGGCGATAGATACTCCTTGTCTGCCTCCTTCTGCGGGTTTTAATTTCCACTCACGCGCTTGTCTGGCGGTTTCTTCATCTAAGTCGCGGTTTCCACTAGAGCGAGCAATCCTCACATTGGTAACATTACCTTGTGCGTCAGTATCTACAGCTACTTCTACTCTGCCTTCGACTCCTCGCCGTCTTGCTGCTTCTGGATACTTGGCATTACATTCGCGGCAAGCTGCACGACCGTTTCCTGGACTGTTTATTTTTGGAGGTGTTGCCGCTGTTGGCGCTGTTGCTACTGTTGGACGGTTTCCTACTCCATTACCTATACCACTGCCAGAGCCAGAGCCAATGCCACTACCAGTGCCGCTACCAATGCCACTACCAGAGCCAGAGCCAATTCCACTACCGGTGCCACTGCCAATTCCACTACCGGTGCCACTGCCAATTCCACTACCGGTGCCGCTACCAATGCCACTACCGGTGCCACTACCAATGCCACCGCCAGTGCCAGTACCAGTTCCTCCACCAGGGCCAGTACCGCTGCTTGTACCTACAGCAATACCACTACCTGATCCTAAACCAACGCCAGAGCCGCCGCCACCACCCCCACCGCCACCACCACCTGCCGAACTTGCTTTGGAATCTCCAGATAGAAGCGATCGTGGAATGGATGCAGATTTCACAGGAACTTCTGGAGCCGATCGTGGAATGGGTGCAGATTTCACAGGAACTTCTGGCTTGGTAGCAATTGCTTTTGGCGGCGTATTTGTCGGCTGTAGCTTCTGAGCGATCGCTGTAATCTGTTCTTGCTGCTGAATTTTTTCTACTGGTAGAGTTTCTATAGGCTGTTTTTGGACAACTTCTGGTTCTTTTTTGATTTCTTCTGGAATATCTGCGATTGGTTTTTCTGGTTCCGCAGTTGGAGAGTCAACGATCGCTACCTCGATTGGTTCTTCTTCTCCTGTGGGTACTCTGGTCAAATAATTACTTATGCCTGAGGACAGTACGCCGATATGCAGCGCCAGTGAACCTATCAGACTGTAAGTCAGAAAAGACTTGAGAGCCTCAACTTCTTTGGAACGTTGCTCGACAGTAATGCCAGAAAAGCTCATAGCTATTGCTACCTATTCTCACTAACTTAGTTATCTTAGAATGCAAGGTTACAAATATCAAGTAAAAAATTAAAATTACTTGGATAGCATTACGGAACCCTGGACTAGCAAAAACATCTTTCCAAATCACCAATATTATGATTCTTGGACAAAATTAATTTTTGTTTTACATAAATTAAATTAATTTATGTAAAACAAACTAACAAGTAAATAAAAATCATAATTATTAGATTTGAAAAAATTCTCATTATATTTTATATTTTATTGAGAATAACTTTCAGTATTTCTCTAGATTCTGGTAGTCTGATTTTGTATTGTGGATGACGTTATAGAGGCACTACATGGGAATTCAAGATTTGTTTGCAGCAGGCGGTGTGGTCATGTTGCCCTTGCTGGCGTTTTCGGTGTTGGCAGGGGCACTAATGATTGAGCGGGCGAAGTTTTGGATACAGATTGGTAAGCGTCAAAACCGTGTGGTGCGAGAGGTTTTAAATCTTTATCGACTTGATAATGTCGTTAGTGCTGTAGATAAGCTGCAAAAAAATGTAGATTTACCCATAGCACGCATTTTTCTGGCTGGACTACAGCTAGAAAGACCGACTCCAGAAAAATTTCGTTTGGCTTTGAAAAGCGAGGCACAAGCAGAAATCCCTATGCTCAAGCGGTTTCAAGCTGTATTTGACACCATTATCGGTTTAGCGCCTCTGTTGGGACTTCTCGGCACAATTTTAGGATTAATTCGCTCATTTGCTGGACTGAATATTGGTGATGTCGGAGGTACTAAAACTGGTGCAGTCACTGGTGGTATTAGTGAAGCTTTAGTTGCTACCGCCTCAGGATTGGTTGTGGCTATCTTCGTGCTTTTAGGAGCCAGCATCTTCCGGGGACTATACCAGCGGCAGATAACAATGATTCAAGAGTACGGCGGACAGCTAGAAATATTGTTCCTCGATCGCTATGACCAGCTTGATCACTACGAAAAACAGGAGAAGTCCTATGGATCTAGATGATAATGAACCAGATTTACAACCATTTATAAATGTAGTACCTCTGATTGATGTAATGTTTGCCCTTTTGACATTTTTTATTATGTCAACTCTGTTTTTAACACGATCAGAAGGGTTACCAGTAAATCTACCGAAGGCAGCCACGGCGAAGGAACAGCGAATTCCCACTAAAATTACCATTACGGTAGATGAAAAAGGTCTGATAAGCCTAAACCGTAATCCCATAGCAGTTAATGATTTAGCAGTGCAGGTGCGAACTTTAGTTGGTTCTAACCCAGATGCATTGGTGATTATTAATGCTGATCAAAAAGTCTTGCACGGTGAGATAGTGGGGATAATGGATCAAGTCCGTCAGGTTCCGGGAGCAAGGCTAGCGATCGCTACCCAAAGATAAAAGTATAAATACTACTTATCTCACTCAATACTCCCAGATGTTTTAAACCAGGTTAACATCTATCCATCAAGTAAAATCGCCTGCTTCAAATCCACCGTCTTAACAACAGTAGCAGCCAGAATTAATGGAAACTTTATATTCTGGCTCTTAACTCCAAACTCCTTATTTATGATGATTCTATTTGAAAAAATAATCATTATATTCTAAACTCTATTGAGAAAAAGTTTCAGCTTTCTCTAGATTCTGGTAGTCTTACTGTGTATTGTTGATCACGTTAAAATAACATGGGAATTCAGAATTTGTTTGCAGCAGGCGGTGTGGTCATGTGGCCCCTGTTGGCGTTTTCGGTATTGGGTGTGGCACTGATCATCGAGCGGATCAGGTTTTGGGTAAGGATCAATCAGCGTCAAAGCCGTGTGGTGCGAGATGTTTTGAATCTCTACCGTCTTGATAATGTTGTCGGTGCAATGGATAAACTTCACAAAAACGCAGATTTGCCACTAGCCCGGATTTTTCTCGCGGCTTTAGAACTAGAGCAGCCAAATCCCGAGGAATTTCGTTTGGCGTTAGAAAGTGAATCGCAGGCTGAGATACCTGTGTTAAAACGTTTCCAAAACCTTTTCGAGACAATTATTAGTTTAGCGCCACTGTTGGGTCTTCTGGGTACAGTGTTAGGATTGATAGCTTCCTTTGCTTCGCTAAATCTTGGTGACGTGGGAGGTAGCAAAACGGCAAGTGTTACGGCTGGGATTAGTGAGGCTCTAGTATCAACAGCATCAGGATTGATAGTTGCCATATTCATACTCATGTTTGCCAATACCTTTCGAGGACTATACCAACGCCAAATCGCCCTAATTCAGGAATATGGAGGACAGCTAGAATTACTTTACCGTCGTCGTTATGAAGGAGAAAAAACGTATGCGTCTACCAGATGAACCAGAACTTCCGCTACAGATCAACATCGTGCCGATGATTGACGTGATTTTTGCAATTTTGACATTTTTCATCATGTCAACTTTGTTTTTAACACGATCAGAAGGGTTGCCAGTAAATTTACCGAAGGCTAGCACAGCCAAACAACAACAGGTTCCCACTAGAATTACCATTACGGTAGATGAAAAAGAACAGGTTAGCCTGAACCGAAAACCAATTGCAGTTGATGATTTGACAGCGCAAGTGCGGACTTTAATTGGTTCTAATCCAGAAGTGTTAGTGATTATTAATGCTGATGAAAAAGTTGATTATGGTCGGGTAGTAGCGGTAATGGATCGGGTTCGTCAGGTTCCGGGGGCAAAGTTAGCGATCGCTACCCAAAGATAAAAACTAGAAATCTTGTGCATCAGAAGTTCAGAGAGTCAGAAAAATTCTATATTCTGACTCCTAGCTCCTTTTTGTGTAATGACTACTACGAGCTACGCTTACGCATTTGCAACTCTTGAGATATAAGTTTAAATAATAATTCTTGGTGTGAATGGATAAAAAAGTGGTCACCGTTAAACTCATGGAATGAGAAATTAGCGATCGTCTGCTCTCGCCATGCTTGCAAATTATCATGACTAACTTCTTGGTCTTGCAAACCACCAAAAACAGTAATAGGACACTCTAGGGGCTGTTTTTGAGTGTAAGTATAAGTTTCCAGGACAGCAAAATCTGCCCGCAAAATAGGGAGAAACATCTGCATCAGTTCCGGGCTTTCTAGTACTGCTTTGGGTGTACCGTTAAGACTGCGTAGCTCACTCTGCAAATCATGGTCTGAAAGGATGTGGAGGGGTGGTTTTGTGAGCGGGATTTGTGGGGCGCGACGAGCAGATATGAAAAGGTGAAAGGGAGTAAGACTATACTGAGAGCGGAGGAGACGGATTAACTCGAAGCTAACTAATCCGCCCATACTGTGACCGAAGAAGGCGAATGGTTTGTCTAAATATGGGATGAGAATTGGAGCGATCGCTTCAACAAGAGGTTCTAATTGCGTAAAGGGTGCTGACTTAATCTGTCTTCCCCGTCCGGGATATTCCACAGCACAGACCTCAACGTTACTAGGTAGATTATTGGGCCATGTGCGAAAAATTGCCGAGCTACCACCAGCGTAGGGGAAGCAGAATAAACGCAAGTTGGCTTGAGGATTTGGTTGGGGACAGATAACCCAGGAATTTGAGGTCATTTTTTTTACTAGCAATTTATTTCTCTACTATATAAATTCAACTTGATTATTGAAAATATTTGACAGCAGTTTTCATTTACTTAGATTGTGTATTTGTCAGTCCCTAATTAGAAAACTGAGTGGGAACTGAGCGGGTATTCAGTGGGCAGATACTTCTAATCTTCATAATTTCAGTATTTTTTCCTAGGGTAGAAAAAAGCAACTTTTGGTAAACTGAGAGCGCATTTTGTATAAAATGTGTTCTTATTCACTTGCGGCTGGATTTCTTGTTTTTGATGAAAAAACACCTAGTAAAAAAATTCAACAGCGAGTTGTACCATGATTGCAACACCTAAATTAAGATACTTAAACTGGGTTCAACAAGGATTCCACCAGCTTAGTATTCGGCAAAAAATTTTTTGTGGGTACGGTCTGGCTTTGGGAATTGCAGTTTTGGGAACAACAGCGGGGTTGGTAATAGGCGATCGCTATTTCCAACAAGCTAGACAACAGATGATCTTGGTAGATGAAGAAGGAAGCTTATTAAGTAGTTTGCAAGGCGAACTGTTGGAAATACAGATCCGCCAGCAAGAAATAGTGCCTTTGTTACAGCAACAGCAAGCGTTGCAAAGGGAAATTTCTGATTTCAAAAGCCATCTGGCGGATGCCGAAACGTTGCTTTCTCAAGTGCAGGAATTTAGTCAAACTAGTTCGCAAGAAGATTTACAAGCTCTGCTGACAAAGTATAACAGCACAATAGCCGGATATTTTGAACAATTCAGGGCGCTGATTCGGCAAATTTTGCCATTAAGTTCACAGCCAGAGGGAGCTATAAAAGCGCAGCAATTAATCTCGAAATTCAGTCAAAGTCAGGATGCTCTCAAGTTTTATAGATTTGCCCATGAGTTAACCGACTTTGCTAAAACGCTGCAAAAACATCAAGAGGAGGCTCATCTAGCTCAAGAAAAGGCTGCGTTCATCCAAGCTCAGATTATTATTGCTAGTATGCTGCTGTCAGTGGCGATCGCAGCTATACTCGCTTTCTACACAAGTAAAATCATCGCCTATCCCATTAACGCGGTGACGAATATTGCCCAAAGAGTTACCCAAGAAGCTAATTTTGACTTGCAAGCAGATGTAATTACACAGGATGAAGTGGGAGCATTAACTATCTCTCTGAATCAACTTATCCAACAGGTGAAGCATCTTTTAGAAGAACAACAAGCCGAGGGCCAAGTCCGACTGATTCAAAGTGAGAAAATGTCTAGTTTAGGACGAATGCTGGCTGGTGTCGCCCACGAAATTAATAATCCGATAAATTTCATTTCTGGCAACCTCGTACACGCGAAAACCTATACTGAAGACCTATTAGCGCTACTGCAAACATACAAAGCCGAAGTTCCTCACCCTTCCGTAGCGGTGCAAACACTAGCAGAAGAAATTGATTTGGAATTTTTGGAAGGAGATTTGCCCAAACTCTTCAATTCAATGACAGTTGGGGCTGACCGCACGCGAGAAATTGTGCGGAGTTTGAAAGATTTCTCTCGTTTAGATGAGGGAGAAGTACAGTTAGTAGAGGTACACGCTTGTCTAGATAGTACACTGCTGATTCTAAACAATCGCCTGAAAAATGGGATTAGCCTTGTTCGCAATTATGGAGATATTCCACCGATTCCAGGCTATACAGGTTTACTTTATCAGGTATTTATGAATCTTCTCAGCAATGCCATTGATGCATTAGAGGAAAAATTGACTGAGAATCCAGATTTTTTAGCTGAAATTACCATTATCACAGAATGTTGGCAGAATGATTTAGTCATAGTGCGAATTGCAGACAACGGCTCTGGTATTTCACCAGAAAATCAGCAAAAGATATTTGAGACATTTTTCACAACCAAACCACGAGGCATTGGTACTGGTTTGGGGCTAGCGATCGCATATCAGATTGTGGTAGAAAAACATCAGGGGAAGATTACTTGCCAATCTGAGTTAAATCAAGGAACAGAGTTTGCAATCGCTTTACCGATTACTCATCCTTAAGTTAGTAGCTTTGGAAATTTTATTAGTTCATT
Source organism: Nostoc sp. JL34 (assembly GCF_017114945.1). GTDB lineage: Bacteria > Cyanobacteriota > Cyanobacteriia > Cyanobacteriales > Nostocaceae > Nostoc. The sequence continues at coordinate 11,410 of NZ_JABXKQ010000136.1, read as the reverse complement.
ATGAATCACGTGTTCTAATCTTTTAGTAGACTGACGGAAGTCTGTGTACATAAAAGACTTCAAGCCAGTTTTGGCAAGCTTTTTGAGAACAAAGAGAGAATCAAACTTATGGGACTTTTCGATCAAATTCTTGGTGCTGTCGCTAATCCCAATCAGCAGGGCAGCTTAGGTCAACTGGGAAGTATTATCAATACTGTACAGCAGTTGAGCGATCGCACAGGCGCAGATCCTTCTACCATCCAATCAGTTTTGTCAATTGTGGGTGGTCAAGTGCGTTCTGCTCTACAAGACAAGCAAGCCACTGATGGGAATGAAGCCGCACAAACACTAGTAAATCAATATGCTGGGACTTCTCCTAACCCCCAAGCCGTCAATTCGCTGTTTTCTCCTGCGATACAACAGCAAGTAGCTCAGGTTGCAGCCCAACGCACTGGGTTAGATGCTGGTATAGTTCAACAATTGCTGCCTTTAGCAGTACCTTTGGTACTAAATTTTTTGCAATCAGGTGCCAATGCCCAGAATCCCCAAGCTGGCGGAAATCCCGTACTGAATTCCTTCTTAGATGCTGACGGCGATGGCGATGTCGATATCGCTGATGCCATCCAAATGGCTAGTCGATATATGAGACAGTAACACTTTTCCCTACTCCCTTGGAATCAGCCAGACATCGGTAATTAGGCCTTGCTAGATTCTTAGCTAAGACATAGGCTGAAAACAGGGGAAATTTGCAAATATAAATCAGACAGTCTATGTCTAAACTTTTTGACTGTATTAATGAGGAACTGCAAGACTTTATTGCTGCCCAACACCTTTTCTTCGTTGGCTCTGCACCTTTGAGTCCTACAGGCCATGTTAACCTGTCTCCTAAAGGTCTGGACTGCTTTCGCATCCTCTCTCCCAAGCGAGTAGGTTACGTAGACCTCACAGGTAGTGGTAACGAAACATCAGCCCATTTGCAAGAGAATGGGCGGATAACCTTTATGTTTTGTGCCTTTGAAGAACCCGCGTCTATCCTGCGTCTTTACGGTCAGGGAAGCACGATTTTACCGAGTTCTCCAGACTGGGACTCCCTATACTCACTGTTTTCACCCATCCCTGGAACTCGTCAAATTATCGTCGCTGACATTGAAAAAATCCAGATATCTTGTGGTTTTGGCGTACCACTCTATGAATATCGAGGTCAGCGCCAGACTCTAGTAAACTGGGCTAGTAAAAAAGGCGAAGAGGGGGTTCGAGAATATCAACAACAAAAAAATCTCGTCAGCATTGACGGTTTAGCAACACCACTAAGTAAATTATCCTGAAAGTTTGTCGTTTGGAGGGTAGGCGCTACAATGCCTACTCTACTGTAATACCTAACCATCTAAACAACATAATGCTATTTCCCTAAAACTCGTATTGAGAGATAATTTCTGTCTCCCTCTTCGCTGCATTTATCCACTCTTGCATTACTGGAAGCGCCAAAACTGACTCAACATAATCTCTAGAAACAGTATCTAACTGCACATCATAGGTTACAAACCGCAGAACAACTGGAGCAAAGAACGCATCAGCAATTGTGAACTTGCCAAACAACAAATTGCCACCAGCCCCAAATTTTTGACGTGATTCTTGCCAGATACTCGTGATGCGGTCAATGTCTTGTTGGACGCCGGATGCTAAACCTTTTCCAGGATATTTTATCCGGCAGTTCATCGGCATATTCTGACGCAAATTTTGAAACCCTGAGTGCATTTCCGCACTGATTGAACGGGCTAATGCCCTTGCAGCCTTATCCTCTGGCCACCATTGCAGAGTTGGAAACGTTTCAGCCAGATATTCACAAATAGCGAGAGAATCCCACACTGTTTGCGTATCGTGCAATAACACAGGTACTTTTCCTGATGATGAGTATTGCTGAATTTTCGCTGAAAAATCTTGGCTTTTGGAGAGAGGAATCCGAATCTCATTGAATTCTAAACCAAATTGCTTCATCGCTAACCAAGGACGAAGTGACCAAGATGAATAATTTTTATTGCCAATTACCAAAGTGAGTTGTGTCATATTTTTAATCCCTATGTGGACTTGTTAACGTAATTCCAGACCACTAATAAGTATCTAGGCATAAATAAATTTAAAGTTTGTAGTCAGGACTTTAGTCCTGATAATCCTTGCTCTGAGCGATAAATCGCTCACTACAAACTAGGAGTTTATTTTATATTTAATTATGTCTACCTACTTAAAGACAATTTAGTGGGAGACTTCAACCCAATAATGACGAATTAGTAATTAGTTAAACCGATGCCTCCTTTAGCAAATTCTTCAACAGTTTTTTGTGAAAATTCATGAGTTGCGATCGCCTGCAACATTGCCAGTGGTAAAGTCAAATGATCCGCCCCAGCTTGTAACGACGCAGCTGCTTCTTCGGGAGATTTGATACTAGCTGCCAAGATTTTCGTATCACTGCCTTTGAGGACGCTAGCCATATCCCGCACCAAGGCAATACCGTCACCTAACAACCTAGTGGCGCGATTTACATAAGCTATGGCAATTTTAGCTCCTGCTTCTCGTGCTACTGCTGCCTGTGCTGCACTATAAATCGCTGTCACTGAACAAGTAATTTCTGGTGAGAGACTCGCCACTACTTCAAAACCTAGCGGTGTTGCCGGAATCTTTAAAATTGTTTGTGAACCAATAATCTCGAAAGCTTTTCTACCTTCAGCTAGCATCCCAGCTTGATCGGATGCCAGAAGTTGATAGTATAACGGCCCAGAAGTCAAGGCAACCAATTTTTTGAGCGTGGTTTCTGGTGGCGTATTGCTTTGAGACAACAGCGTGGGATTTGTGGTAATGCCTTTCACCCATCCCCAAAGCTTAACAACTTCAGCTTCCGATGCGATCGCTGAGTCTAGATAAATTGCCATAATTTGTCCCCTTAACTCGCTATAACTCTGCATTCATCTCTCGTGCGCTGTAAATGTAAAGCACACGAAGCTGCAAGAATAAACATTGCACATTGTGTATTAATGCACAACAGCTGAACACAGATATTTTGACATACCCTTTCAAGAGATAATTCCTCTTATACAGCAGCCTACACGGAGAATTTAAGATGACATCTCCAGAAACGGTTATATGGCTACAAGAACGTACGTCTTTAGGAATTCTCTCACATGAGGTGTTAAATGCGATCGCTCAAGTAATTGAAGAACAAGTAGTAAGTGCCGAAACTGACTTAGTTAGCGAAGGCACTCCTCCAGAAGCCCTTTATATTCTTGTAGAAGGTCAACTCGAAAGCAATAGCACCAATGAAACTAACCCAGCCTTAGCTTGTGGATTCCTCCCCGGAGCAGTGATTGAACTCAAAGAATTGCTGTTGGATGAATTAAGTCCATTCACAATTACTACGGTAACCGAATGTCACTTGTGGGTTGTGCCTGCGGCTAAATTTCGGGAATTAGCCACCCAACACCCCGAAATTGCTCAGGCTTTTTCCCGCCAATTGGCTCAAGAATTAGCTCAGGTTACATCTGCACTTGGCTATGAACAAGAACGTTCTCTCGCTTTGCGACCATATTTAGTCACCAAGGCGCAACGCGGAATTGTCGGTACAAGTCGCTATGCTGTGCGCCTACGGGAGCAAATTCGTGAAGCGGCTGCTGACCGCAAATCAGTGGATATTTTCGGAGAACCAGGGTTAGAAAAAGACAATATAGCAGCCCTAATCCACTTTGGTTCTCCCAAACGGCGAGAACCAATTGTGAAAGTAAATTGTGGTATTCTCCAAACGAGCGGTGCAGATTTATTCGGTCGCGCTGGCGGTAAACCAGGACTGTTGGAATGGTTGGGAGAAGGCACTCTAGTTCTCAACAACATCCAAGAATTGCCGGAAGAATTATTATCTCCCGTGACGCAGTTGCTCAAAACTGGCACATATACCCCCGTGGCTCGTTCTGGAGAACCAGCACCGGAACCTCGCCCCAGTAGAGCCAGAATTCTGATTGTTTCAGAAAAAACTCAGCCGACAATTGAACGCTCTGTTGGTCACATTATTAAAGTACCACCGCTACGGGTGCGGAAAGCGGATATTCAAACGCAGGTTGAATATTATACTAGTCTCTACATTCGGGCTAGAGGCGTTCCGAAACCGCACATCACCCCAGAAGCTTTGCGTCGCCTCCAGTCCTATGATTTTCCTGGGAACCTCAAGGAATTGAAAAATCTGGTAGAAAGAGCGATCGTGCAAGCGGAGGGTGCTAATGAATTAACAGAAGAAATTTTCTGGCCAGCCGAAACTAAGAAAAAACGCTTTCGGGTAAATCTCTTAAATGCCTATCCTTCTTTACGGCGGTTTTTACGTAGTGACTGGTGGCCCGATCGCATTAATTATGGTTTTACTGCAACGGCTTTTGCGATGATTGTGGCAGTATTATTCATTGGGCCGCAAACCCGCGATCGCAATTTCGTCTTAAATCTATTTTGGGCTTGGTGGTGGCCGTTCTTCTTATTTCTCTTTCCCTTTTTGGGACGTATCTGGTGTTCTGTTTGTCCCTTCATGATTTACGGGGAAATTACTCAAAAGCTCTCCCTCTGGCTGTGGCCGCGAAAACTCAAACGCTGGCCGAGAGAACAAGCTGAGAAATGGGGCGGATGGTTCATGTTTGGGTTATTTACCCTAATTTTCTTATGGGAAGAACTCTGGCATTTAGAAAATACAGCTTACCTCAGCGCTTGTTTGCTGCTGTTAATTACTGCTGGGGCGATGATTTTCTCCGCTCTTTTTGAGCGACGGTTTTGGTGTCGTTATCTCTGTCCCATCGGCGGGATGAATGGTTTATTTGCCAAACTCTCAATGACGGAACTCCGGGCACAGCAAGGTATTTGTTCTGCCAGTTGCACCACGTATCAGTGTTATAAAGGTGGGCCGCAAAAGGGCGAAGGGTTGGAAACCAATGGATGTCCTTTATACTCACATCCAGCCCAGTTAGAAGATAACCGAGATTGCGTACTGTGCATGACTTGCCTGAAAGCCTGTCCCCATCGTTCCGTTGAATTTAACTTACGTCCCCCTGGTATTGAACTGTGGACAACCCATGTACCCCGTAGCTATGAAGTAGCATTGTTATTTTTGCTGTTGGGGGGGATATATCTGCATCGCTTGCCAGAATTGCAATCTTGGTTGGGGTTACAACTGGATTTAACTCAGTTTTGGCAGCACTTGGGATTATCCCTGCTAGTGTTAATTATTCCAGCGATTTTTACCTTCGCGGCTTATGGCTTGCTCCAAGTGTTCAACTTTAACCGTAAGCCTCGAAAATTTGTAGAACTTGCATATAGCTACCTACCATTAGTTTTGGGGGGAAACTTGGCTCACTATCTACGTTTGGGCTTAGGCGAAGGTGGGCGGATTTTACCCGTGACTTTTGCTACTCTTGGTTTGAGTGGTGAACAATTGCCAATATTGGTTGCTCACCCGGCTGTGATTGCCTTTTTGCAAGGTGCAACGATAATTTTCTCAGTGTTGCTGACTATGTTATTAACGCAAAAAATTGCCAAGCAACCAGTGCGATCGCTCATGCCGCAACACCTAGCAGCTATTGGGTTGGGAATTAGTATGTGGGCAATTATCGTCTTTTAAGCTTCACATCCTCCACCAGGCGGTTTCTAATCGCCTGGGCTAGGTGCAAAATGTGAGTTAAGAACATTCTTCCCTACGAACGTGATAGAAAATACTTATATGATTTATGATTTTTGACTCATAGTGTAAGGATTACAGATAATGCACGTTCTAAAAAGATCCATCAAACCTGCAACTTATATATCATTCCTCCACATTTACCAAACGACTTGGGGGACTGCTGGTGATATTTGTTTAATCCGTGAATCTGTAGCGAATGATAGTACAGCGAAGTTTATCGGGCACAAAATCGAACTAGCAATTCCAAGAGGGTTGGAGCGCGATCGCATTGCCAATTGTCCGATAATTAAAGTTGCAGGTAATGTCGGCGACGGACATCCCAAAGAGCATCCGTTGGAATGGGAGGCTTATGAGGGTGTAAATGAAGAAGTAGCTTTAGCAGCTCTCAAACCTTGGGGCTTCAAGTTAATTGAGCTTTAATGTGGCAATCTGACAAGCTCAACTCACTTTCGTTCTTCTGAAACTATTTTTCCCCTAGCGCCATTAGACATTGGCTCAAATGGAAAAATTCATCTAATAGACATAGGAGTGAAATTAATTATGCGTTGCCCGAAGTCCTTGGTAGGCATAATTCATGAATTGTGCTTACGTTATTTTCACTCCTACGTCTAATGTACCAAACCAGGTTTTTAAATCCGCGTAGTTTACCGCCGTAGGCATCGCCTGAAAATCCAACAATGCTTCACCGAGATTTTCTAATTGTTCTAAAGAGAGAGTTTCAATCCGGTTAAGCACCTCTTGGGGTAATTCTCCCACCCGTCGAGTAAGTTGACGGAGAATCAGCGCTCGTTCTCGTTGTTCTCCTCGTTGTTCGCCTTCAGCAAGAATTTCTTGATAAATCACTGACTCGCGCATTATACGCTCCCGAAATAATTGTCGAATCAAATCTTGATTTTGACGAGCGACATAGAGAGTAGATTTAATTAGTTGCTACTCTAATGTACTAAACCAGGTTTCTAAATCCGCGATCGCCTGAAAATCCAACAATGCTTCACCGAGATTTTCTAATTGTTCTAAAGAGAGAGTTTCAATACGGTTAAGCACCTCTTGGGGTAATTCTCCCACCCGTCGAGTCAGCAGACGGAGAATCAGCAATTGCCCTTCTGCTTTTCGTCCTTCTTCCCGTCCGCGTTGTTCGCCGCGTTGTTCACCTTCAGCGAGAATTTCTTGATAAATCACTGACTCGCGCATCATACCCTCCCGAAATAATTGTCGAATCAAGTCTTGATTGTATTTTAACCCCGCTAAGATTTGGGTATACGCGGAAATTTATGGTCGTTGTCTTGGCTCAAGTTGATTAACTTTGACCACAACTTGTTGCAACAAAGCTTGGGGTTGCGTAGTTGCCGCCAGTGGTGCTAATGGTAACAAAGCTGGGTCATTGAGGAATGGTTCAGGATTTTCTTCCCATAAGCGAATCACGCGATATTCGTGACGGGTAGTTTCCACACAGAAGACAGTTTCAATTACTGTTTCTGCTGCGGGGGGAAGCAATAATACGACAACTTGCGTTATTGGTAGACGATACAAACGATATAAGCGTACCCAATAATCTAGCATCCGCAGGGGTAGGGGTGGCGTAGATTCTAGTTTGGTTTGAAATTCCAGATGGAGAATGCGTCCTTGTAATTGTAAGAATGTGACATAATCAGCGCGAATTGGTTCAATGCTCAATTCGGTTTTGAGGACTTTGACAGAAGTTTGTGGTGTTCCTAATACCCAACTGGCAAAGGTAGCAGGATGTTTTTCGGACAGTAGTTTGCAGAGGTTATCAAAGGACATTAGCGATCGCTAACAATTGAACGAGGTATTGTTATTATCTCGTGCAGTGGTTTGAGTAGGCGATGTCTACGACGGTCACTGACTTGTACTGAGCGCAGCCGAAGTAGCTTGTCGAAGTGCGGGCTACGCCTACGCACCATCGCTCAAGGAAGCTCATTATTATACTTTTGGTGTATCTTTTTAAATTCCTGTACCTGTAATAATTACATTAATATTCCATTTCTAGCTAGGTTGAGTTATCAGCCGATAAAAAGATAACTGTAGCGGTTCCTGATTTACTAGTAAAAAACCTAACCCCTTCTCTTTCCCTACCGAGGAAAGGGCAGAAACAGCCTTCATTACTAAATAAATTACGAATTATAGTAATGCATTTGCACATAATTAAAAAGCGATCGTCGCCCTTTTTCCTTTTTCCCTTTATCCTGCTGTTGACTCTCCTCCTCGCGCTACCTTGGGTAAGCGCGAAAGAACCGCTTAAGCCCAAGCCGGAAGCTTGGCAGATTAACGGTATCGTTGCTGCCCTTGATGATGGATATGACGAAGTAAAGAAACTCGCTTTTGAAAAACTCAATGAATATGATCTAAAAAATTTGAAATCGGTGGTTCAAAAACCAGAGGATATTGCTCAAAAAGCTGCCAAAATCCTTAAGGATAAAACCGTTGATACATACTTTCGTTCTGTTGTAGCATTAGCATTAGAAAATATTGGGGAGGTAGCCAAACTCTACATCAAAGATATCTTTGATTTCCTCAAGGATAAAACTGTTGACTCATTTGATCGTTACCGTGTAGCAGAGGCATTGGGAAATCTGGAAGAGGCAGCCAAACCCTATGTCAAAGATATCTTTGACTTCCTCAAGGATGACATCCTACTTCACGAAAACATTTATGGCTCCTCTGCTCCTGCCAGTGCAGCGGAGGCATTGAGCAAAATGGGAGAGGTTGCAAAACCCTACGTCAAAGACATCGCTGACTTCCTCAAGGATAAAACCGTTGATCCAAGTGTTCGTTCTAGGGCGGCAGAGGCATTGGGCAAAATGGGGGAAGCTGCTAAACCCTACGTCAAAGATATCGTTGACTTCCTCAAGGATAAAACCGTTGATCCAAGTGTTCGTTCTAGGGCGGCACAGGCATTGGGAAATCTCGGTGAAGTTGCCAAACCTTACGTCAAAGACATCGCTGACATCCTCAAGGATAAAACCGTTGATCCAATTGTTCGTTCTAGTGCAGCAGAGGCATTGGGAAATCTCGGTGAAGTTGCCAAACCTTACGTCAAAGACATCGCTGACATCCTCAAGGATAAAACCGTTGATCCAATTGTTCGTTCTAGTGCAGCAGAGGCATTAGCAAATCTCGGTGAAGTTGCCAAACCTCACGTCAAAGACATTGCTGACTTCCTCAAAGCTAATATCCTCGAAGAGAACACCCATATCTTTCTTAGCCTTACCTTTAATCGCTCCTCTATTCTTTTTAGCGCTGCAAATGCATTGGGCGAAATGGGGGATGCAGCCAAACCCTACGTCAAAGACATCGCTGACATCTTCAAAGATAAAACCCTTGATCCAAGTGTTCGTTTTAATGCAGCAGAAATATTGGTAAATCTAGGGGATGCAGCCAAACCCTACGTCAAAGACATTGGTGATATCCTCAAGGATAAAACCTTTAGCTCAAGCTTACGTTCCGGTGCAGCACAGACATTGGGAAAATTGGGGGAGGTAGCCAAACCCTACATCAAAGACATCCTCGACTTCCTCAAGCAAAAAACCGTTGACACAAGGGATCGTAGCGATGCAGTTTTTGCATTGGTAAATTTGGGGGAGGTAGCCAAACCCTACGTTAAAGACATCGCTGACATCCTCAAGGATAAAACTTTTGAGAACTATTTTCGTTCTGATGTAGCAAATGCATTGGGTAAGATAGAACAACTAAACCTGAATAATATTGTTGTAATTCTAGATAGCATCTATTACGCAGGTCAATCAGAATTTGAACAGTGGCGATTTTTAACCTATTTCCTGGGTGGCGGCACTGATGAAGTCAAAACAATGCTTACATGGCTGGGTTTCCCTGAGACTAAAACAATTCCTGCTTCATTAAGCCACGATCGCGGTGATAAAACTCTCAAAATATTTGCCCAAGCCTGGGAACCGAGTCGAGATTTTGCACGATTACGCGAAGACTTAGCAAAGCAAATTGCTGTAGTTGCAAGAAAAGTCCATTGGAAACCGCAAGATATTGGTATTCTAGAAACTCACTACAACAACCTCAAAAACGCCGGATACAACGAAGCTGATTCGCTGCAATCAGTAATAGTTCATCTCAAAACTTGGCAGTGGTTGTTCAACGCCAGAACTACTATTTTGATTCATGCTGCCTTTTGGCTTGTCCTCATCTTCGCTTATCCCAAATTTCCCCAAGTTCAAGCCATCTTCTTCTGGAACCCTTGGGTAAGGCGCATTCTCGGTGTCGGCTACGTTGGCTTAATTCTCACCTGGGTTCCATTTTTCCGCGAAAAGTTATTTGAACCTTTCAAGCCTTCCCTACTAGCCGATGCCGGGTTAGATAATTTTAACCCCGAAGCTTACTTCCCAAATTCTAAAGTGAAAATTCCCGGTGTAGATGAACCCGTACCAATTACCCAAGTGCTACCTAACATCAAAGGACAAGTCATCTTGGAAGGTGATTCTGGCCTGGGTAAGTCAATGTATCTGCGCTACTTGGTAAAAACTTCTGGGCGGCTTGTGGTTTATCTACCTGCCCAGAAGTGTGACAAAGGAGTAATTGAGGCAATTCAAGCCAAGCTGCACGGACAAGCACAAGATGCTGATTTTCTCAAGAATTTAATTTACAGTGGCGCATTAGATATTTGCATTGACGGACTCAATGAAGTTACCGCCGACACCAGGGCAAAAATCTGTCAGTTTGCCGAAAGCTATTTCCGGGGTAACATCATCATGACCACCCAACCCCTAGAGTGGACACCACCCTCAACAGCCAAAATATATAAATTGCTCCCCCTTGAGGAACCACAAATTCAGCAATTTCTGATTTCCCGTCAGCCACGACTGCCCAAAAATGCCAAAGTTCAAGGTACTGATTATGAGCAAGCCACTGCTAGTTTTTTAACTAAAGCCCTAACTAATCAGCAATCACCACAAGAATTAACTGCCATTGAGAAGGTTCTCTCTAATCCAATGGATTTAACTGTGGTAGCCTTGATGCTATCCCAAGGCGAATACCCCGATTTGTTTCACTTGCAACAACATCAATATCAATTGATGGCAGCAGAATATTTGCAAGAGTGGAACCAGGAATTTCCGCTAAAAAAATTCTCCGATGCTGTCTATCAAATGCGGCTGAAAGATGAGCAAGCATTACCTGCGGATGAATTTTACCAGGTATTACAGTCATTGGAAGACGATAAATATAAAATGGTTGTCAGCCGTCAGTGGCAAGACGAAAAAGGCGAAGCCAAGAGAGAATGGTACTTTCGCCACGATAAGATTATGGATTTCTTTTTGGTGCAGAATTTTCTCGGCGAGAGTGAGGAAGCTAAAAACCGTCTCATTGACCACATGGACGACCCTCGTTTTCGTGGTGTCTACTTTTTGCTAGCAACTTTACTCCCGTTAGATGCAGCCAAAGAACTGAAGGAAAAATTAGTTCAATACGCCGCCGATACCAAAGACCATACTGTGAGTGATACCTTTGTGCAATTGTTGCGGCCAAGGTCGTGATATTAATTCGTAATTAATAAAGAGAGTTATAGGCTGAGGGCAAATTCTTGATTCAATTGAAATGAGTCTTTGATACTCGTGAATGAGTATTTGAACCGGATGAATCCACCTCTGAACTCCGTTAACGAGTATTTGAACCGGATGAATCCACCTCTGAACTCCGTTAACGAGTATTTGAACTGGATGAATCCACCTCTGAACTCCGTTAACGAGT
>NZ_JABXKQ010000074.1 GCF_017114945.1 Nostoc sp. JL34 | reverse complement strand
CTCAAAAGACTAGCTGCTAGCTAGCTAAAAAAGATATCAAATGGGTTCTATACAACTGCATGATCGTACCTGCAAGAATTAATGTCTGCGTTGCTTGTTCCTGTGCCTGAAACTGACCGCCAAATTGCACATAGTATCCCCCAGGTAGTTGAATTTACTTGACCTGATTGCGTACATATTTGATTACAGAACCCAAATCCCATCCAGCAATGTTGGCAGAAACCACAATCAGGCGGGAAACGTTTCAAAACACTCACCAAACCTAAGCAAAGAAAAAATTCTCAAAATCGCTCATGAGAAAACCTGACAGATCGCCGCAAACTCCGCCATCTTGAAAACACACCAGATAAAGCGATCGCATCCTCAATTCAAGATGATTCTAGCCAGTTCCACGAAGGAAGACTTTAACCAGACAACAGCGAAAACCTTACTGCTTATCAGTCTTATGGCTTCCCTAGTTGAGAAAATGATCGGGTACATAGGGAACAGGCGATCGCAAGGCTGGGGGGTTAATTTTCGTATTAGCTTTCCCATATAACCTGAACAGTCATATATCCCCATCTCCCCATATCCTCTTCCTCATCTCCCAATATGGGCTGTGTTAAAAATATGAAAGAATTTCAAAAATTTGGCAGAATTTGCAGTAAGCTCATTTTGAATTGTAGTGTGATTTGATAGGAACCTTTACTATGGCAGCTTCTTTTTTGCCTTCTATCTTGGCTAGTACTTCGTACTTGCCTGCTATCTTCATTCCCATAATTGGTTGGGTTTTGCCAGGTGTGGTCTTCGCGTTTCTGTTTTTATACATTGAAAGCGACGATATCAGCGATACTTAACTGATGTGGTCATTAGGTAGCTACTGCGTTTCTCTGGTTTCCAGAACTGTACACCTGCTCTTAAGCAAGCTACGCGCAGCCTCTGCCCTTCTTACAAAGGGAGAGGCTAGCGCCAAGGGAAAAGCAAGTGGCGTTTATTAGTCAAGTTTTTCGACAAGCAAGAGTTAAGCTGTTGCGCGTATAACTTGCACTTTTTATGGTTTGAAACCCTTGTTGCAACAAGAACACTCTGGAAAATTAAAGACACGACAGCTGCTCAATTTCGTTGGATACATTTCTAGACTATTGACCAAAATTAATACCGCCTGTCTCATTGAGACAGGCGGTTTTTTTAACGTTGATTTCTCAACAAATGCTGAAAAATTCTAACTTATAGTGTTCGGCTCAAACTAATGTTAAATCGAAGAACCGAGTCCGGCATAGGCACCATAAAAGAAAATGCCCAAGACTGTAATTATACCTAAACCTGCGATCGTAGCGACGACCCACAGGGGAATTCTCCCACTTCCAGACACAGCTTCTCTCCTCCCTTAACAACAAATCAACACATGTTCAATAAACAAAGATTAACAACAGTAGTTCCAATTAGTTAAAGAAGTAACTGGAAAACAGAATCCCCAGAACGAAAACTAGTAGTAGTCCCAGGTATAGCGAAGTCCGGTTTAGTTCAACCGGCTGATTATTGGGATTGGGCGATCTTTCTGCCATAATTGCTCCTAACGGTGAATAAATTGCATTGCGGCGATCGCGCCTAAAAAGAATACAGTTGGCACACCTAGGGTATGAACTGCCAGCCATCTAACGGTAAAAATTGGATAGGTAACTGGTTGATTGATGTTATTGCCGCTAGTCATGATCTCAAACTACTTTCCAATAAATTGTTCAACTTGTTTTTTAGCTTCAAAACGGTTCTTCACAATAGGCACTTCCTGCCGCGTTGGTGTGAAATACTCGTTAGGGCGGGGTGTGCCAAAGGCATCATAAGCCAGCCCAGTGCTGACAAATAGCCAACCAGCAATAAACAATGCCGGGATGGTGATGCTATGGATTACCCAGTAACGAACGCTGGTAATGATGTCCGAAAACGGACGTTCTCCAGTGGTACCTGACATTTAGATTCCTGCCTTCACAAAGAATGTTATAGAGTTTATTATCCTACAAAGTTAAGAAAGAGTTACAAGTTGCAACGTTCTTCTCAGAAATAGGTACTGGGCATTGGCTACTGAGTATTGAGTATTAGAGATTGGCTACTGAGTATTGGGCATTGGCAAAACTCTTACCTAGTCCCCAATCCCCAGTCCCCAATCCCCAATCCCCATTAAGCTGCTTCAGGATTTGGTAGATATTTGAGCAAAACGCCGCGATCGCCAATTATAAATCCCCGTTCTGGCTCTAAGAACACAATCTTGTATAAATTAGCAGCTACTTCTTCTATGTCACGGTCTTTTTCCCAGGTTTTGCCACCGTCGCCACTGCGTAGCAAATTACCGCTACCGCCACCTATCCAAATTTCATCGGGTGTACGATATGCCAAATCTAGTAAACCCCAACTGGTGGATAACTCTGGATATTTTGCCTCTTGCCATTCTTCAGGTTTAGTTGGGTCACTAAACTGAACTTGACCTCCTCTAGCTAGCAACCACAATTGCCCATTTTCACCAAAGCCCATGTTTTCTACTCGCCGAGAACTATTGCGGTTATGGGGTACCCAAGCATTTTGCCCTGGTTCCCAAGTCGAGTAGAAGCTACCCTTAGCAGAAACAGCAATATATTTCCCATCAGCAGAACGTTCCAAGTTACGCACCACACCCACTGCTGATTCCACCTGCGCTTTCCAGTTTTTGCCGCCATCTGTGGTCTTATATATGGCTCCCACATCAGTAGCCATTTCAGCTGTATTGTCTGCTAGCGCCTTAACTGCGATCGGGCTACCTGGTAGCTTTTCGCTCAGGGGAATACGTGACCAAGAACCACCTTCATCAGTAGTATGCAGCAACAATCCAGGCTCTCCAGCAATCCAGCCTTCTTTACCTACAAAACTTACTGAGTCAAAGCGATACTTTTGCTCATCCAGTTGCAGTGCTATTGGTTTCCAGGTATTACCACCGTCATTGGTTTCCAACAGCGTGGCATTGCTACCTACTAAGTAGCCATGCTCAGGGTTATTAGTAAAAGCAATATCCAATAAATTCGAGTCTGTTGGCACAGAAATGACTTTCCAAGGGTTGTAGCTAACAGAGGGGACTTGGCTACAACCTATGCACATCACGACTACTATTAACAAGGCAAATATTCGTTGCCAACTTTTCACAATTGAATGCATCAGTATTTCTTAGTTATTTCTAAATTTCTGTAGGAGTTGGCAGTCAGGATGCTTTTAAATCCTGGGTTTTTCATTTTGAATTTTGAATTGCTTAAGGGCTGTCATTGTAAGCCGTAGAGACTGATAAAAAACAAGAAGCCAAGAGCCAAAGCACCAAAAATTAGGATATTCTTTTGGGTTGGCGTTAGGTTATTGACACCCAAACCGTAACCGAGATTTTCTTTAAAGCCGGATGCAGTACCCGCAGGGCCGATGTTGGCAAAAGCGGTCTTCTTAGCGGTACAAACTGGACAGCGCCAATTTATGGGCAGTTCTGCAAAGAGTGTCCCTGAAGGAATATCATGCTTGTCGTCTCCCTTCTCAGGTTCGTAAACATAACCGCAGGCGCGACACTCGTAGCGGTCTAACACCGGAGTCTCAACATCTGGTTCGCTCATGGCTAAGGCCTCGCAGAAAAGAAATCTTAAATATACGTTAAAAATTATGACATAATTGTTAGACTTTTCTATCACTAGCAAAAGCGAATTAAATACCTGAAGTACGTCTGTTTCGCAGATTTCAGAAAAACCAAACAGATATAATGTAAAAGAAAGTTACGCAGTTAAGGGATTGGGCGTTGGGTAAAACAGTTCCGAGTTCCGAAAGTTCTGAGTAAAGAAGTGAGATTCCCTACTCAGCACTCAGCACTCAGCACTCAGCACTCAGCACTCAGCACTCAAAACTCACTACTTAAAATACTCCATAAGCGGTAGATACTCATTGTGTTTGTCCTCAGCGGTTACGAGTACCTTCTAGGCTTCTTCATCATCTGTAGCCTAGTGCCTGCCTTAGCGCTCTCAGCATCCAAGCTCCTACGACCCAGTAGTTACAGCCCAGAACGGCGCACCACCTACGAATCTGGCATGGAACCCATCGGGGGAGCCTGGATTCAGTTCAACATCCGCTACTACATGTTTGCTCTGGTCTTCGTCGTCTTTGATGTGGAGACTGTCTTCTTGTATCCTTGGGCGGTAGCTTTCCACCGTTTGGGGCTATTGGCATTTATTGAAGCGCTAGTCTTTATTGCAATTCTTGTAGTCGCTTTAGTTTACGCATGGCGTAAAGGAGCTTTGGAATGGTCTTGAATTCTAACTTAACAACCCAGGACAAAGAACGAATCATCAACCCCATTGAGCGTACCAATGTCACTCAAGACCTCTCAGAAAACGTCATTTTGACGACGGTTGATGATCTCTACGACTGGGCGCGGCTTTCTAGTCTGTGGCCGTTGTTATTTGGTACTGCTTGCTGCTTTATTGAGTTTGCAGCTTTAATTGGTTCCCGATTTGACTTTGACCGTTTTGGACTAATTCCCCGTTCTAGCCCCCGCCAAGCCGATTTAATTATTACGGCAGGGACTATTACGATGAAGATGGCTCCCCAACTGGTGCGTCTTTATGAACAAATGCCAGAGCCAAAGTATGTAATTGCAATGGGAGCTTGCACAATTACTGGCGGGATGTTCAGTGTTGATTCCCCCACAGCAGTGCGCGGAGTCGATAAACTGATTCCTGTAGATGTGTATTTGCCTGGTTGTCCTCCCCGTCCAGAAGCAATTATCGACGCAATCATTAAGCTGCGGAAGAAAATCTCCAATGAATCGATGCAAGAGCGGGATAAAATTAAGCAAACCCATCGCTACTACAGCACGACTCATAATTTGAAGCCAGTAGAAGAAATCTTAACTGGTAAGTATTTGCAGTCAGACACTCGCTATGCACCACCGAAGGAATTGGCGGAAGCGATTGGTATGCCAATACCACCTGCACTGCTGACAGAAAAGGCGCAAAAGGAGGAACAAACCCGTGGCTGAAGAAGAATCTAAACCAGTACCAGCGGCGAAAGAAGAGGCATTGGTACAAGCGGGTAAAGTTTCCCAGTGGTTGACGGAAAATGGTTTTGACCATGAGTTTTTAGCACCAGATAAGAATGGTGTAGAGATAATTAAGGTGACGGCAGATTTCTTGCTTCCCACCGCTACAGCCCTTTATGCTTATGGGTTTAATTATCTCCAGTGTCAAGGTGGTATTGACCTTGGCCCAGGACAAGAATTGGTGAGTATGTATCACTTGATTAAAGTCGGTGATAATAGCGATCGCCCCGAAGAAGTTCGAGTTAAGGTGTTCTTACCACGGGAAAACCCCGTAGTGCCTTCTGTGTACTGGATTTGGAAGACGGCAGATTGGCAAGAGCGCGAGTCTTACGATATGTACGGCATTATCTACGAAGGACACCCAAATCTCAAGCGGATTTTGATGCCAGAAGATTGGGTAGGTTGGCCTTTGCGGAAGGATTACATCTCGCCTGATTTCTACGAGTTGCAAGACGCTTATTAGAGATTGCTGAATTTTAGCAGTAGTGATTAACCCCTTTCCGGTAGCGGAGAGGGGTTATATTTTTGGTGTTTTATGTAAAACAGTTACAAAATTTGCTGTAATTCATTGACTATACCCCTCTTCTGTCACTCTCCGAAAACATTTGCCATTTCTTAATTCTAGAG
>NZ_JABXKQ010000117.1 GCF_017114945.1 Nostoc sp. JL34 | reverse complement strand
TCCCGCATCTGTGCAAAAACCAGGAAACCCTCTTTCCCCCTGCCCCCTGCCCCCTTGCTCCCCTGCTCCCCTGCCGTCTTAATGATAAGTCTTGAACCGGACACGATATTATGACCCGTCAAACTCGCATTAAGCAAAGATAAATTTGTATAATCCTAATATACCAAAGGTGTCGCGCCGCGCATCTGACGTAAAGAATTTATACAGGCAGGACAATCACACCCAAATAAGTTGATTGCCACATTGCTTTCTTCATCATTGAACTCCAGCATTGGAGCATCTTCTTGAGAAAACTCTATTTCACGCTGATAGTTAGGAATTTGAGCCAATACGGAAGCTCTTGCACATACTAAACCCACCTTATGTTTATTGCGTATACAAGATAGCCGGTCTGTGGTTTTGGCTCCTGGTTCTGGCTCCATAGCCTGCGCTTGATTGAGCATTACTCCCATAGAGAGAATAGAGCTAATCAGTACAGGAGAAGAAAGCAAACTCAGTATGAATTTGTTCATTAGTTTCTCTAGAAAACAATCTCGAACGCTCAGATTATCCGATTAAATCTTACAGTGCAAGTAAACATTTATCAGGAATTATCGCGTTAACTCAGAAGCTCGTAAGCACCGCCGCGCTCCAGCGCCCGTTGGTAGACTGGACGTGTGTGAATGCGATCCAGGAAGGCCATGCGCGTTTAGTCCTCCTCGCGCGGCAGCCGCCTCCAGAGGGAAGCTCATTTTCTGCCTTGCTCTTGTATTTCTTGCTGACGCATAGGCATAGCGTCAATTTCCTCAAAAATTGCTTTCGCCTGCACTGGTGTAGTATCACTGCGCTTAATACCGCCATCTTTGCCCACCAAAATCACGCGAAAATTTTCTTTGTCAACCCCAAAGCGTTCGCGCAACTTGGCAGCAGAAGACTCATCTATTGGCTGTCTGTTGGCATAGCTTTCATCTGTTGCCAAAACCTGAATGAGAACTAAATCCCGATCTGCAAAACCGCTGTTATGCTGTTGTAATAGTTGCATTTGCTGCTGATAAGTATAGTTATCAACAGAGGGTGCAAAGACTAGTAGCACGCGGTTTTTCCATTTTTGGGAACTGAGGTTAAATGAAGACATTTTGATGGCATGATTAGTTGAACTTTGAACAATGTCAGCTTTGCTAACTGGCGATATGACTATACAGACTAGTAGGTTAAGGGCAAATAATGCTGAATTATTCATAACTAGTTTTTATCTATTTTCTATAATCTCAAAGTATCATTTTTTAACCAAAAATTTCTCTATCTATTGATAGTTATTCTTGGCATTAAAACTAGGTTTATACGAATCACTCAAACTATAAAAAGCTGATAGGTTATCAAAATTTAGTCTGAAAATATCAAAGTTTTCCCTTCAAAACCCAAACAGTTTTGAGGAGCAAAGATGAGTTTAAATCCCAGCTTTAAAAATCAGGAAGAGTCACATCTCATATTTACAGCAGTTTTCAAGTAGATAAGGTACAAAATACAGGACTCCATCAGACACAAAGAGTTTCTACTTCCTGCCTCCTGCCTACAAACCTGTAGCTTTGTACTTCATCTAAAAGGAAACTGCTGTATGTCTGCCGAGGCTATTTAATGAAAATTAGAATTGTGCCGGATCAAATTCATAAATTCCTCACGAGTCCGCACATCTTTTGCAAAAACACCACGCATTGCACTAGTAACAGTCCAAGAACCAGGTTTCTGCACACCGCGCATTACCATACACATATGGGTTGCTTCTATTACCACTGCAACCCCTTGGGGTTTGAGTAATCCTTGTAAAGCATCAGCAATTTGCACAGTCAGACGTTCTTGAACTTGTAAACGTCGTGCATACATTTCGCAAATACGCGCAATTTTAGATAATCCTATTACTTTACCATTGGGAATGTAAGCAACATGAGCACGACCAATAATCGGCAGAATGTGATGTTCACAGGAACTGAAAATATCGATGTCCCGAACCAAAACCATTTCATTGGCGTTTTCTGTAAATACTGCTCCGTTTAGCAGTTCATCCAAAGATTCATGATATCCTTTCGTGAGAAACTGTAAGGCTTTCATCACTCTTTTTGGAGTATCTTTTAATCCTTCGCGGTCTGGATCTTCTCCTAATCCAATCAGCAAAGTACGCACAGCCTGCATCATTTCGGCTTCTGTTACAGTTTGCTGTTGCCCAGTCGCTAAAGATGATACTACCTGATCAGCAGAAGTTAGATCGGGACGAATCGATAGAGTCATTTTGTGAGTTCTGTGGGAATGTTTGATAAATTAGACCGTTGTCAGATGTCGGTTGCGATTGACTTCTGACTCGTAACTGAGTGTAACATAACTTTACACTTCTTAATCATGCAAAACATTTTCTCAGCTTAAAAACGACACGATGCCCAAAGTGCGTACTTTTGTTAATTTCTCGTGTCTCTTTGTCTCAGTATAGTTTGGCTTTATACTAGTACTGCTTTTTTGTCAATATAAAACTATATGAATTTACCAGAAGTTTTTCGGCGATCACCTTCAACTTTCTTTCGTAAATGAAACAACACTTTGAGAATTTATAACAAGTTAATTTTTAAGTAACCTTACACCATAAATTATCTAATATTAAATCTTTGGACATAATTGTTCTAGTTATGTTTATTCTTTATAGGTTTAATAAATTTTAAAATTAGTAAATTCTTAGGAAGTTGGCGATCTGGAAAATTTAAATAATATTATGTCTGTCTAATTGCTTATCAAAATAAACTCTCTGTGTCCCCGTGTCAGTCCTAATGATTATTCAACCTGACATTGAGATCATTCCTTGTGGCGTCAATTTTGTTTATTTACCCATAATATAGTAAGACTTAAGTCTGTAGCCACAAAAATTAGCTCCATTTAGTTGGGAGCGGTTGACTTTTGCAAAAATATGTCTAGAGAATTCGTGGCGGGTTTGAATTACCGACTAATTGATTCTGAACTCAGAAGCCAAAATTGAGCATCAATTAATAAAATCCGCAATCACGTATAAATATAAATAAAAAAGTCCGTTTTCACGGACTTAAATAAGGGCTTCTGTCACTTTTCTCGGCTACAATCATGTATGAATCATGATGTTTTTATTGTTGATTATTAGCTCAAAAAAAGCAAGCCTTATGAACTACTATAATAGACATAATTACTTGAGTTATATCTTCATGGCTAGATATAAAAGTTGTTTTTATGTAGAAGTGTATCGTTAGATTGTTATTATTCTAGGCAACAGCGATTTAGGCTAACACAAGCTTACTAATTTACACATTTGTTTTTGGACAAAACACAGATAAATATGTCTTTTAAAACTTTAATATTGACAAGATTTTTACATTAAAAAGGTAAGGGTGGTCAGGTATAACAGCCCCAGGAATGAATTCCCAATCCTGGGGTTTTATTATGCGATCGCTTAAAGAAGTGGATTGAAATCGGTATAGCGCCGCGGCGTATAAACCCAGATACTACCATTGCTGCGCTTAATGGTTCGGGTTTTTGTGGAACCGACGATAATAATTGTCCGCATATCGGCGGTTGCTGGTGCTAACTGGTCAAGTGCGATCGCTTTCACTGTCTGTCCTGGTCTACCGAGATTTCGTGCCAATACTACTGGTGTATCCGGTGTTCTATACCGCAACAAAATATTTCTCGCTTCTGCCAGTTGCCAGGTACGCTCTTTGGAAACAGGATTGTAGAAAGCAATGACGAAATCAGCCTCCGCAGCAGCAGTAATTCGTTGGGCGATCGCAAACCAAGGCTTCAAAATATCAGAGAGGGAAATAGCACAGAAGTCATGTCCAAGGGGCGCACCAATGGCTGCTGCTGCTGCCTGCATAGCGGAGATACCTGGGGCCACATGAATGTCGATACTGTCCCATTCGGGTTTAGCATAGCGATCGCATACCTCAAAAACCGCTGTTGCCATTGCATAGATACCGGGGTCGCCAGATGAAACTACAGCTACATATCGCCCAGATGCAGCCAAATCAAGGGCCATCTTTGCCCGTGCTTCTTCTTCGCGGTTGTCAGACTCATGCCGTTGCTTGCCATCAGCCAGAGAACCAACTAAATCTAAATAGGTTTTATAACCTACTAAGTCAGTTGCCGACTTGAGTATCTCCTTTACTTCAGGAGACATCCATTGCTCCCCACCAGGGCCCGTGCCAATGATCGCTAATCGTCCGCGTGGCTGACCGATGGTGCTGGGGTCAATTGGTTGGGGAGCAATAGCGATCGCAATGTTAGGAGAAGGGGAAGATAAGGGAGATGTACCTGTAGCGGCGATCGCTGCGGCTTGCGCGGGGCTATAACCTTGTGATAACAGACTTTCTAGCTGATTTGGGGTAAAAAAGCGGGCAGGGACTCCCAAGGCGCTTGCGACGGCGTGAATTGTGGGATCGGCGGCGGTAGTAAAGGGTGCAAATATGCCGACAACTGATGTTTTTTCTAGTTTGGCATCAGCTAGTAGCTGCTGGACTAAAGCTACTGCATCATCAATGATGTCACTAATTGCGATCGCGATCGTTGCTGGGTGGTAGACAAGGCAGTTGGCTGTGGGAGTCACCAAGCGTTCTGTAACTTGAATGGTCAAATCTCCGTTTGGGTCTATAGGCAGTTTACTACCGCTCAACCAAGGTGCTATTCCTTCTAGCTTGACTTGTGCCCCGGCTAGCAAATCTGAGATAAATTTCTTCGCATCGTCTGGATTCGCTAAATGGTATCCAGGAGGAGGAGATAACAGCGTTGTACCCAAACGTAAATCGCCTGTGGTCGTAATTGCAGGTTTGACATCCAGCGCTTCGGCAATGCGGCGTGCCAAATCGTTTACCCCACCAAGTCCGCCCAAGAGGGGGACGACAGCGCTACCATCTTCAGCCACCGCTAGCACTGGTGGTTCCTGTCGTTTATCCGAGAGTAGGGGAGCTAGAGTCCTAATTAAAATGCCGGCGGCACAAATACCAATCAGCGGCCTTCCCTGGACAAATAACTCGCGCAACGTCTCACCAAAACTCGTGAAGCTGACATCAACTCCAGATGTACGATTCTCTAGACCGTATAGCGTCGCCCCTGGTAGAACGCTGATTATTTTGCGTGCTACTGTCACGCTATTTTGACCTAGTACTACAATTGCAGGTGCAACGTTCATCATCATAAGTAGATATCTTGCAAAATTTGATATCCTTCAAATGAAACCACAGATTTAGACATGCAGCGACTTTATGCGAGATGCGATACCAAAAAAACAATAAGTCCTGACATAATAGCTTCTATTTTTCGCCGATATAAAATCAATAGTAAAGTTATTATGTCTTTTAACAGCTTTTCAGAGGAAACGAAAGCTTATGTATTAGAAGGAGTAGCTTTAGCATCAGATGAAAAACCATGTATTTTGAGCTTTGTAAATTTGAACCATTGGTGCTTAATTACTAATGAAAGATTAATTTAGACAAATTATCAGGAATTTAATAATCTGCATTATGAGACTATTGAAACTGTAGATATAAATAAAGAAAGTCTATTACGTTTAGGAGCATCCTTCAAAAGGCAGAATCAAGAAATAAATAAATATAAGAATAAGATCAGCAGAAAACTTTATTGTTAATATAGAACCCATTTGATATCTTTTAGACGAGCAAGTAGAATCAACAGAAATTAGGTGCATTGAAACAGTTTAGGGTTGAAAATGGGGTATTCAA
>NZ_JABXKQ010000134.1 GCF_017114945.1 Nostoc sp. JL34 | reverse complement strand
AATTTTGCATAGTTCACAATGATAATAATAATTATTCTCATAATGAGAATTGCTGAGCAACACCGCTACGGGATGACAACGTTGATACCTATCGCTACTTTGGCAATCCCCTTTACACATATTCCCTCAAACAAGGGATTGATGATGGTTTCTTAGCTCCCTATCGAGTTTATCGAATTACTACCCGTTCCGATCGCCAAGGATGGCGACCTAACGCTGGAGAGATTGACCGCTATGGAAGAACAATTCCTAATGAAGTTTATCTAACACCTGACTTTGAGCGGAAGTTAGTGAGAGAAGCGCGGACAAAAGCGATCGCACAACACATTACTGATTTTCTCAAAAGTGGCGATCACTATGCCAAAACCATTGTCTTTTGCGTGGATGAGGAACACGTTAAGGCAATGATCAAGGAATTACGCAACCTCAACAACGATATCACCAAAACAAATCCTAACTATATAACTCGCATTACCTCTGATGCTGGTGATGTGGGTAAAGGACATCTCTACAAATTTAAAGATGTCTTAGATGAAACTCACATTATTGCTGTTACTGCTAAGTTGCTAACAACAGGGGTAGATATTCCCACCTGTAAAAATGTTGTGCTTGCCCGTGTTATTCGTTCAATGACAGACTTTAAGCAGATTATTGGGCGGGGAACCCGTGTACGAGAAGAACGGGGTAAACGGTCGTTTAATATACTTGACTACACCAATAGCACGGTGTTGTTTGAAGATAGAGATTTTGACGGGGAACCCGCCCTTATTAATGAATCAGAGATAGATGATAATGGGCAAATACTCTCTGAACATGAAGAGGAATTAGAGTCAGCAGAGTTAGAAGAAGAAACAGACGACTTGGAAGACGATGAAAAGTCTGGATTTCCAGGACTTCCAGATGATGATGACATACCACCTCGGAAATATTACGCTGACGGGGGAAGCGAAGAGATTGTTGAAGAAAGAATTTATGATTTAAACCCAGACAATCAACTGCGCTTGTCTCGATTAATTGACTATACCAGAGAGCAAGTTCGCATTCTGTATCGTTCCACTATGGAAATACAGCAACGCTGGGCAGATCCAGAACAGCGTACAGAGATTATTGAGTTGTTGGCAGATAGGGATATTGATTTTGATGAGTTAAAACAAGTTACTAATCTTCCCGAAGCTGACCCTTTTGATTTACTATGTCATATTGCCTTTGATGCTCCGGTGCAGACTTGCAAGCAACGGGCTCAAAGGTTGCGTCGTCGCAAGGCTGACTTTTTTGAGCAGTATGGGGAAGATGCTAGAGCAATTTTAGAGATTATTTTGGACAAGTACGCACAGAAAGGAGTTGATGAGTTTAATATCCCAACTACATTTAAGGCAAACCGCGAGTTTGATAAATATGGCAATGTGGCTGAAATTGCTCAACGGTTTGGTGGAGTGGCACAGCTTAAGGAAGCAGTAAATCAGTTACAAAACTTACTTTATACTGCATAAACGATAGTTATGAACGCTAATGAATATCAAAACTTATATTGTCAGATTGAAGAAATAATTAATTACTATAAACTAGGTTGGATTATAGAACAAGTAAATAACTCTATTCATGAAGGCAAAATAGTTAGTATAGAAGATAAATTAGCTAAAAAAAATCGAGAAAAAACACCCAGGATTAAAAGAGAAGATTATACAGCTAAGGAAAAAGTATTGCTTTTATTAAATGCTTTCGAGACAGCAGTTATAAACACTATAGAGCTAGAAAAAGAAGTAGGGGAATTCTTGACGGAAGAAATTAGTGATCCACAACTAGAGCCAAAAATCAAATTTTATTCTGAAGAGGAAGAAAATAGTCATCAGTTTATTTTCTCTTCGGATACAATAAACTTACGTCAGCAAGAAGCTAGAGAAATACAAAATTTACTTAATCAGCTGCACCAGGAGCTTGAAAAATAATGCCTATTAACTCATCTCTAATTCAAGGAATTAGAAGTAGGATAGGAAGCTTGGTTCAGCTAGGGTTTGGTAACTCAACTGATTTATCAGATTTATATGAAGCTTATATTTTTAGTATTTTGATTAGAGCAGCGAAAAACGAAGGAGCAAATATCAGGTTTCAAAACGCACTTGAACAAGATGCTCAATATTTAATTTTTCGTCGTAGTCCAGGGCAAATTTATGTGGCAACGCAACCCTACACTCATGCTGTCATAGAATTTAATAGTAAACCCGTATTAGAAGCTCATGTAGGGATTAGAATTCAAGGGCGCTCACAAGTTTCTCATGAATGCGATTTATGTGTTTTATTACAAGAAGAGGCTAGAAGCTGTAGAAATATCTCCTATGAACCTAGACATACAAAAGTAATTATAGCGATTGAATGCAAGCATTATACATCAGATTTACAATTACATTTAGGTAGAAGTTTTATTGGATTAGCTTCAGATTTAAATGTAAAAGAGGACATATATTTTATATCTAACAGAACATCAGATAATATTGAAAAATTGCTAAGTAATCATCGTAAGAAATGGGAACATAATATAATCCCTAGACAAGTAAATGAAATTCAACGATTAATGTACGCTTTTCAGCGAAATTTTAAAGATTTTAAAGCAAAAAATAATTAATAAGGATGCCCAAACGCACTACAAAACAAAACGATAAACCCGTCACTACCGCTCAAAAACTGGGAAGCGTGGTTAAGTCAGCGCGTGACATTATGCGGACGGATAAGGGATTGAATGGAGAATTAGACCGTCTCCCGCAGTTGACTTGGATCATGTTTTTGAAACTTTTAGATGATTCCGAGAAACTGCATGAGGTGGAAGCAGAGTTAGAGGGAATATCCTATAAACCAACGATTCAACCGCCTTATCGCTGGCGAGATTGGGCTGCTAATGAAAGTTTTACGGGCGATCGCCTTAAAAGTTTCATCAACAATGATGAGGCAATTCTACCAGATGGCACTAAAGGTGCAGGGTTACTCGCCTATTTGCGGAATCTCAAAAGCAAAACCGGACGCGATCGCGCTGATGTAATCGCCAAGGTGTTCAAAGATGTCACTAACCGCATGATTAGCGGGACTTTGCTGTGGGATGTGCTGAGTAAGGTAAATGATATTCACTTTGATAAATCAGAAGAAGTGAACCTCCTCAGCACCCTCTATGAGTCCATGCTGAAGGAAATGCGAGACGCGGCGGGAGATTCGGGAGAGTTTTACACCCCCCGCCCGGTAGTGCGGTTTATCGTGCAGGTGATGGAACCGAAACTGGGGGAAACCATTTTTGACCCTGCTTGCGGAACTGGTGGTTTTTTGGTTGAGGCGTATGAATACCTGAAAAAGAATTGTAGCGCCCAAGATTGGCAGATATTACAAAAAAGCATTATTGGCAGTGAGGCAAAATCCTTGCCTTTGATGTTAGCGCACATGAGTTTGCTGTTACATGGGTTTGAATATCCCGATATTGATGATGGTAATAGTCTGCGGTTTACCCTTTCGGAGATGGGTGAAAAGGATTGGGTAGACGTAATTCTCACAAATCCGCCGTTTGGGGGTGAGGAGGAAGACAGAATTAAAAATAACTTTCCCCCAGATAGACAAACCAAAGAAACGGCGTTGTTATTCCTTCAGTTAATTATGCGTCGTCTCAGACAAAGACCCAAACCAGGACGCGCCGCAGTAGTATTTCCCAATGGGGTGCTATTTGGGGATAACACTTGCGCCAAACTCAAGGAAGATTTACTCAAGGATTTTAATCTGCATACCGTTGTCCGTTTACCTAATGGGGTATTTGCGCCTTATACTAGCATTCCCACAAATTTGTTGTTTTTTGACCGTTCGGGACAAACGAATGAGATTTGGTACTATGAGTTACCTTTGCCAAAAGGACGGAAAACTTACACTAAAACTAAGCCGATCCAGGATGAAAATTTTGCTGAATGTGTGGCTTGGTGGAAGAATCGAGAAGAGAATGGACAGGCTTATAAGTACAACTTTAGGGAAGCTTATAATCAGGCGAGAAAAGAAGCCACACCTCATTGGGATGCTGGTAAGAAAGCAGAAGAAATAGCTAATCAGCTTACAAAGACAGTTAAAGAATTAACCGATAAAATTCAAGGTTTACAGAATTCAATTTTGGACTTTTCACCACCGAAAGAAGTTGCACAGATTAAAAATCAGATTCAGGTTGTCAAAGATGAGGTGAAACAGGCTCAAACTGAGGAGCGAAGTCAACGCGATATTGCTAAAGATGAAAATGCCAAAGGAGATGCTATTTACTGGGCAATTTATAATCTTGACCGCAAAAATCCTAATAATCAGCAGGATTTTGAGCATTTACCACCTGAGCAGTTGGTAGCTGATATTTTGGAGAAAGATAGACGGGTTGCTGAGATTATGAAAGAGATTCAGCAGCTATTGGCATAGTTAGAGACATGAGAATTACTACAATTCCTTTGAGGAAGATTGCAAAACAAATTTTACGAAGTGTAGATGTATTGCCTGGCACTTCATATCGCACTATGGGTGTTAAGTGGTGGGGAGAAGGTGCATATGAACGAGAAACTATTGATGGTTCTCAGACAGCAGCTAAAACTTTATCCATTGTTAGAGAAGGCGACCTAATCATCAATAAAATATGGGTTAGACATGGCTCTATTGCAATTGCAGGAAAAGATGTTGATGGATGTGCTGCGTCTGGAGAGTTTCCAACATTTGAGCTTGATTTAAATGAAGTTTTGCCGAGGTGGTTACATTGGTATACGAAAACGAGAGAATTTTGGGATAAATGCGCTCAACTTTCGCAAGGTACTAGTGGTAAAAATAGGATTAAACCAGATTTATTTTTGGCTGTTGAAATCCCTTTACTACCGCTAGAGGAACAACGGCGGGTTGTGGCGCGGGTTGAGGAACTGGTGGGGAAGGTTGAGGAAGTGCGATCGCTACGTCAAAAAGTCAATCAAGAAGCACAAGCTTTATTGGACAGTATTCTTCATAAAGTATTTGTAGATGAGGAAAATGTTTGGATGCAGTTAAATGTTGGCTCAGTAGCAGAAATTATAGATCCTAATCCAAGCCATAGAATGCCACATTATTCAGAACATGGTGTTACATTTATATCTACAGTTGATTTTGAAGGCTCAGAAAGTATTCGTAAGAAGACGGCAAAGTATGTGACAGAAGAAACTTATGACGAACAGTTAAAGCGTTGTACATTTGCCATCGGTGATATTTTATATTCTCGGATTGGTACTATAGGCCAGGCGAGAATATTAACGGAAATTTGGGATTTCGCACTTTCTCATGTTTTAGTAGTTGTTAAACCTAATAGAGATATCGTATTACCCAGATTTTTATTATGGTATTTACGTAGTGATTCTATCATCGCTCAAGCTGCTAATGCTACTCGTAGCGTTGGTGTTCCAGATTTAGGTATTAAACGTATTCGCGAGTTCCATATACCTGTTCCACCCCTCCCCGAACAACACTGTATCGTCGCCTACCTTGATCAACTACAAAGTAAAGTAGGCGCAATGAGACACCTAAGAGAACAGGCAATGGAAGAACTTGATGCTCTACTACCTTCTATCTTGGACAAAGCATTCAAAGGAGAATTATAGATAAAACTCACCAATTACCCTTACAAGCTCTGCTAAAATCGATACTTAACGAAACATTCAAAAGGGAATTGTGAGCGTTACTCTTCAAATTCCGACTGTCAACGATAACCTAGATGACTTTGATAGCTTGTTTCAACTTTGGCAAAAAGTCAACCAAGACTGCTCATACCAATTCACGAAAATCCTGATACATATAGATTTATCGTAGGGGCATGGCAATGCCATGCCCCTACCAAGGTATTTGTATCATTATTAAAATGAAATGGTATCAGAAGTAATCTTCGACTTTTCCAAATGTTGGTTTCTACGACCAAACGCAGTAGCTTTTCTGGGTGGATTAATTCGGTTAATTGAATCACAAGGTAGAAAAGTCACTTTTCAGCAACATACTCTTCATAAAAAAGTCAAGAGAAATCTGCAACAAAATGGGTTTATGTATGCCTTTTGCCAGGATATGGCACCTTGGCAGGGAAACTCTATCCCATATCGAGAAGATCCAAAGCAAAATAAAGATGAATTGGTTCATCCAGAATTATTAGCTCTTAATGAAGTTGAGCTAGACTTTGCAGGAGTAGAAATTTTTGCTTCCCCGTTCTTTAACTTTGCTATTGGACAATTACTTCGGGATATTAAGCCAGAAACCCTAAACCGTCTGCTCAAGTTCTCCAATCTAAATACGGTTGGTAAACAAATACTCAAACTAGTAATAGAAAATTCCAAGCGGTATTACTCCGACCCTGATTTCCGTAGTAGAGTAGACCAAGTTATCAGCGAACAAGCAAATACACAGTAATGCATCCATTTTTACCATTACACGACGCTTAACGCTAACATGGAATCTTATATTTGCCAAAAGAGCTTGGGGAGTTGGTTATTGTCCACTAACTAGTACATTTGCTCGTTCTCAATCACGGTAAGGTCTTCAAGTGCTTTATATCTGCTTATTTGCCTGATAAAGAGACACGATTGCAGGGCTTTGCCGGGGTTTAGCCAGAACAAGCTACATTTATTTTTTATCTAACCTTTACAGTTGTGGAATAAGATGTAGTGTAAGTTCTACTTATGTTACGCCATTGGTTAAAAGCCGTTACTTTCAAGTGTGGTAAACATCACTGAACTAATAGTCTGAATTAGGCTAATCTATAATATGAAGGTTGTTTTACTTGGTCATGGCAATTTTTAAAAGATGAAGCTCCCAGATTATGAGAGAGTAATTTATGAGTATAATCCTCTAATCGAGGTGATTGCTCAAATCAGGTTTCCCACTATTTTGAAGATTACAAGCCAAGAACCTGTAGATTTTCAAGATAGTGTAAGGTTTGAATACCCTATTTTTGAGGCTTCTAGGAACTTGCAAATACCAGTTGAATTATCAAACCTTTTAACCCAATTTAGCTCAAATGTTCCTAGTGAATTGACGTATCAATTTAAATCCGAAGACTTAAGTTGGCAGCTTTCTGTAGATAAGAGTTCTATTACACTCGTGACCAATAAATATGAAAAGTATGAAATATTTATTGAAAGATTTAAAAGTGCTATAGAAATATTTGAGAAAATCTATAATCCATCATTTTATTCAAGAATAGGTTTAAGATATCGCGATTTAATCATTAGGTCAAAGCTGAATATCACCAATAGAACATGGGTTGAATTAATACCTAGACATATTGCGTCTGAATTGTATACGCCAGAGATAGAAGAATCAATTATAAATTTCATCAAAAATTTCCAATTGCGAACTGAATTCGGTCAAGTAAATTTTAATCATGGACTTGTCCAGGTTAGAGATATAGAAAAAAACATTGATGAAACAGCCTATTTGCTCGATGCTGATTTTTTTACAGAAGAAAAGATAGAAAAAGGTGAAAGTGTCTGGAAGATATTTGAAAAATCAAATCGTACAGCCAGAAATCTCTTTCGGTGGAGTATCACCGAAGAATTACACAGCGCAATGCGACCTAAAAACATATAGCTTTATGCAAATAACAACTGGTGGCGCTAAAAGCAATAACTTAATTGGGCAAAGGTATGAAGTAATACCAAGTCATACCCAAACATCTCATGGGCAAACTTTATCGCCTAATATAGCCAATCTAAAGATTAGAGTATCGATAGAATCGCCTTTTGGTACAGAATTACCAAGTAAATTACATCAAAATAGTGTTTTATTAGTTAAATGTTTAACTTTGATTAGTATGCTTGTTGCAACTTCTACAACAGAAGGCTTACAAGAAGCATCCGAAGCACTTGAAAGTATGGTGGAATATTATAAGGATAGTCCGTTTGATTTGCGACAAACTAGCTTACCCCAAAGTTTAGGAGTGATTACTGGGAGCGTATTGCCTAGTGAAGTCAGACCACCTTTAATTTTGGATTTTGAATAGCTTGCATCATGCCCAAAAGTTTAATTTATCGAGCCTCTGATGAAAAGGAGGCTATTAGGCAGGGGGAAATTTTAACGGGAGTAATACAGTTTATACCTGTTCCTGCCGAATCATCCCTAGAGCTAGAGAAAACTCAGTTTAAATCTTTACTTCATCCTTACGCAATTATTGTTAGTCAAGATTGTGATTTAGATTGGGACTATAAAGCTAGGCAAAATAAAGATAAACCATATAAACTATTAAATTCAGTAAAATTTTGTGAAGTTTATACAGCGCAAGAGACTCGTTTTAATGCAATCCTCCCAATAAGCTCATCCGAATGGAACTTAGTGAAATCCAATCGTCATCAGCAGTATCATTTTTTTGAAAAAGTACCTCCAGAGGATGAATTAAATAATGAAGGTTTGCCAGAATTAACAGTAGATTTTAAAAAAAATTTTGCAATAGATGCCGGATTTTTGTACCACCAAATAAATAATAAGATTGCTAGGCGACGTACAATACTTGAATGTCCATATTTGGAACACTTTTCACATCGTTATCATGACTATCATGGACGTGTTGCACTTCCTGCACAATATGAAAGTGAAAAGGGAGGATAATAGGAAGATTAAGAAAGAAAATATTAAAAATTATTTTGTTTACGCATCATCTTCACAAACGGGGTAAAGCACCTTTAACACTACTCATTCATACACAACGCTCGAAGCTTAAATCTTGCCCCACAGTTGGGATATTCTGAAAGCAAGCTTAAGTTGTAGCGATCGCAGCCCTGAGTCATCTTAAACTGGCACTCAATTTTGTGGCAAGGCTACTCAACATAGCAAACAGCACGTCATCGAATAGGCTCAATTTTCATCCCCACACCAGCAGATGGTAACATCTGCTTTAACCTATCAGCATCAACCTCTATAACCTTAGCTAATGCCTCCAAATGCTGCTGATAAGGAGACGGATTCAAGCGAAATTCCCATCGTGCGATCGCTCTTTAGTTGATATTGTATAAAAGGGTCGATGGCATTTCTTAGCGATATTTTTGACGCTTCGCCATCGTAGTAAAAGGCAAAAAACAGTGAGGGCATTCACCTTGTACCCAATCTGCTGGAATCGAGAAGGGTGTCTCGCAGTTAGTGCATTTTGTGAGTAAGCGTAATTGATGGCGATCGCATACCATCACATCTTTAAACTGCCACTCGACGCGGTGATAAGGTGACTCCTGATAACAAGCGCCACACAATCGAATAGGTCTTGGTTTCATCGTCACACCCAATGGTTGCAGCATCTCGATTAATCTGTCAACTTTAATTTCCACCACAGCAGCCAACGCTTCTAACTCCTGCGTTGTCGGAAATGGATTTAAATAAAACTTCTCCCAACGTGAAATAACTGCGCCAATTCTCGTTAATTTACCTAATTGAGTTGCAGTTAAATAATTTGCCCTGCGAAAACGACCTAAAAAATGGCTCAAGCTTTCTCCTTCGAGTGGCTCTACTGGAAAAAATCTTGGTGTTTCTGAAGATGCTTTCATTACTCAAACCACTCCAAAACCTCATCTAAAGTAGCCTTATCAATATTTTTTAACCCTTTTCTTAAGGATAAAATTGCAGCCCTTCTTAATACCCTATCCACTAAACCAATTTTGCCCCCTGTTTTTTGATATAGTGGCATTAAAGTTTCATGTTTAGTTAAATTTGATGGGATAGGTAAACACAAAATCTCATCTTCCCAAATTTGAATAAATTCAGGAAATTTTTTTTCTGATACTAATGGTAATCTATAACATTCTATAAATCTGTCGTGAATATATGGCTCTTTTTTAATGAGATTATCCAGACCATCTGTTCCCACAAGAACAATTGAAATATTCAATAAATCATAAATGCGGGCAATTTCACTAAAAGTATTTAACTTCAGAAAATTTGCTTCATCGATAATCAACATTTCAACTTTGGACTCTTTTAAAATCCTTAATGCTCGCCGTCTCAGGTCTGTAAGCTTTCCAGAAATCGCATCATATTTTAAACTTTCAAGTATTAAAGTTAGCAACTCTCCAGCAGAACAATCTCCAGACGCTTGCATATACAATACGGGTACAATATCGCGTTTACCTGTTGTTTTTTGCGGTTTATTCAGCAGTTTATAAACATCACAAGTCACCGACTTACCCGCTCGTGGTGGTGCAACGATTCGACCACATTGTTTAGAAAGGCGCAAACTGTCTAACCAGTCATGGATTTTTTGGATATGGTCAAGCTCGACAACGCTAGGAGTAATTAGCCGTTCAATTATCGGTAGTAATTCTCCAGGTATTGGGTCATCTCCCCATAAATTTTGCACCCACTTTCGCAAAAAATCTTCTGCCATAATTAGTGGTTTCTCAAATATAAAGTGCGTTCAAAATCGATAAACCAGAAGCCTCAATCAGATTAATCATCGTAGTCTTTGCGAAGTTGCTCGTAGTTAAATACTCTGGGGCGACGCTTTTGAGGTTGAGAGGTTTCTTCGACAGTTTCTACTAGCTCTTTAGTTGGAAACGGTTTTACAGAATGCACCTGAGCTTGTTCTTCCTTCTTGCGTTCCTTATGGGTCTTTTTCTTTTGCTTAAGAAAAGTATCTCTGTCTTGCACTTCTGCAAGGATAGATTTATTACTTAATTGCTTGCCTGCACTACGAATTTTTCGGCTTGCAGCTTTCGCTTCCTCCAAGGAGATTTGCTCCGTTTCTAAGTCAATCGCATGAGCTTGGGACAGTAGTACTTCCTTACCTGAATCTTGACGGTATACAAAAACAGTTGATATATCTCTGGGGTCATATCGCAGCAATACACTTTCTCCTGCATAAGCTGCCAGGTAATCTCCCCGATACATAATATTTTCAAAGCTTACATATCCACCTTTGTAAATGCTGCGACGCGTCTTTTTCATCAAACAGATATCTAATTGCCGCTCCTCAATTAAACTTGGTAGCGCAGGTAATCCCGCTTCCCAGCGTTGAAACCGTGTTTGATCTCCACTGCGAGCATCTATTCGCTGATTGTAGTTATCAATGATGTAACGCACTATCAGCAGATTTAATTCCCGCAGAGTAATACACGCTTCTTCTTCCGCTTGTTCTGGGCGTTCTTGAATATTTGAACCTAGATAACCGTAAAATCCCGACAAAAAATCTGTGTTGATAGTCCCAAATCCACGTTCTTCAATACCACCTTCTGGTGGGCGATCGCGTAAATGGCACTCAAAACCAAGTTGAAAACCAATTTGCTTCAAATGCTCGGAGCGAAAATCCTTTCCGCCATCAGTAAATAGGTTTTCTGGAACCCCGCAAGTTCCCCACTCGCAATGAAGTTTATATTCCGAACTATACTGCTTGCGTAACATCGCATGACGCATAGCTAAGGCAACTACCAGAGAACTAGGTGCATCAAAGCCTAAATGGATGCCCATAATACAGCGCGAATAGCTATCTGTAATTTTTGTGAACCAAGGACGTGCCAAAGTTTCACCGTACTGGTCAACTAGCATGACATCCAATTTTGTATGGTCGCACTGCCAAACATGGTTACTATGATGTACATCGAGTGTCTGTCCATCACGAGTTTGATGGGAAACTCTCGATCCACGCCAACCAATATTTCTTACCTTTTGCTTCTGCTCTTTACGTTCAATAATTGGGTTAAGAAGGCGATAGACCGTCATGTGGCAGGGATATTTCTCTAAACCTAGCTGTCCGGCTCTAACCTGAACTCGAATTGCGACTTGAGCCGGTGTCATTTTTCTACCGTCCTTGTTACCTTCTTTATAAGTTTTGACGATAAAATCTTGCCAACCATCATCAATCCGATAGCCACCTTTATCAGAACGTTCGGCTTCAGTAACGCCTGATAACCCTTGTTCTTGATATTTTTTGACGAGTCGCTGTACTGTCCGAACCGTCTTGCCAAGTTTTTCTGCGGCTTGCTTTAATTTAATTCCGTAGGTTTTGCGATCGCATGGCCCAATCAGACTTTGTAATACCTCCACTCTCAACTTAGCCTCTGCCGAAAGTTCAGTAACAATTACATTGTTTTCTTTTGCATCTGCACTCTCCGAAGTTTTATCAACCTGATCCGAGCGATCGTGCAAAAGCAAAGATTCATCAACCTGATTGGAGTTTGGAGTTTCACCCATAAACAAACTTCATAGCTTGAAACTAATTGATTAGGCGTACAGCAAGTCTCTCTAAGAAAAGCCAAGTTTACAGATTTAGCTTGCATCGAAATGAAGCCGGAATAGGAGTATGACTTCGCAGGTAGAGAGAAACAATAAGACATATATGTACTAATGTCTTATTTATTACTTAATGTTGTTTGTGTGTTAATTAACATAATACTACTTTGTTCCAAAAAGCGACATTTAAATTTTTATTTTTCCCTTATTTCAAAAAAAACGACACTTATTTAGTTATGGTTAGGCAAAAAAATTTTAAAGCTTTTTTTGAAAAAACGACGCTTAAAGTGTTATGTATGTAATTTACGACAGCTAATGAGTTAAATCCTACATGGCATTAAATATAGCCGAGAAAAGCTATATCCTTTATGCTGTAATACTTGTAGCTATTTTAAATAAACGACATTAATTTGTTAAGACGACAAACAATTAGTTAATCGACAGTTGTTGAATAACTAATTATTTTTCAAGCTAGACAAAGAGGCAAACTATTTGCCCTCTAAATTAACACAGTTATAAATATTCCTGCTTATCTACTTATTTGTATTTCTTGACAGATTACTAGTAGCGTCTTCCAGACTAACTAGGGCGGTTATTCGCACCGGGAGTTTTTAGCATAATTTGTCAAAATTAAAGATAACTGGAGGTTCAAAATATGAAATTTTCAATCCAATCACTTTACACCTGGTATCGCAATGTGCTTCGTAACCCCAAGTATCGTTGGTGGGTTATTTTAGGAACGTTGGTCTATTTGGTCAGCCCATTTGATGTTCTCCCAGATTTTATACCCGTTGTGGGACAGATTGATGATGTTTTCCTTTTGACTCTGCTAGTTAGTGAGGTGTCTGGGCTAGTAATTGAAGGCTGGAAAGCTCGTAAGGGTGAGGTGGGTACTGAAGTACCTAATACTACTGAGGGTTCTACCTCTAGTGGAAGCACTATTGATGTTGATGCTGTTTCTGTTAAGTAGTTTTAATAAAACCCCTGCTTTTGGAATCGGAGGTGGGGGATATTTTTTTTCAACGCAAAGGAGAACCCCCGCAATGCGCTGCCTCCCCTCTGCGTTTAAAAATCTTTCACAAATTCCGTCAAGAACCTAAACGCCTTCAAAATATAACTAGCGCAATCTCTAGGTGAGGTGTTGTAAAACGATCGCCACGCACTCGCCTTATCTTCATCATAGCGATCGCTGCGTTGACTATGATTCTCTAACCACGCCAATCGCACTGCATGGCCAATTAACACATCCAACACGATATATTCTTCGATTTGCAGCTTTGGATTATTGGCGGCGATCGCAGCTAATTCGATCAATGCTTCAATATTAACTTGGCGGTATTCTGGAGCTTCGATTTTATTCAGTAAATGCTCAACTAACAGAGCAAAATTTCTTTCTCCAGCTGTCATTTCCGACAGCATTATCTCGCTATCTAAACGATTGCGCCGCTCTAGTTTATCGCCAATTACTAGACCCTTGCAATGTTGCATTAATAGCCAAACTTGCTTAAAAAACTCTTTTGGTACGCGCCCCGTCGCCCCCTCGGCTTGGCGAAACCGTCGCCAACCGCCTGGCGGAACTTCTATTCCTTCGGCGATTCCTGGTAACACCACCCAAGCAATATCACTTTCTTTTTGTTTGACGTGCAGTGATTCTTGCTGGCGCAACAGGTTACTCATGCCAGTATATCCAGTTAATACCTGACGTAAGCGCATTTTCACTTCAAAGGGTGAAAGTTGCATTAAGTAATCATAAGCTTCATCTTGAGTTACGTGTAATTCCCGCGCTAATTCGCTGGTTATCAATAAGATGAGATAGCCGACTCTCAGCGTTAGTAGTCCCTGAAAAAGTTCGGGTTCTGAGCGAATTAAGATGCCAAGATAGATTAAAATCTCTTGCGTGAGGACGCGATCGCGGATATCCTCACGACAGAAATGATTAATTTTATCGGCAATTTCATCATGGGACATGGGTACGGTAATCAAGGACGCTTCACTGTAAGCTTTACCCACAGCAATTTGCTTACCTCGCACCAAAATACTTGTTACTGCATCTGATAGGCTGATATCAACCATTTGACGTAACCCCGCAGCCCGCCGTACCACTGCCCAAATACCTAAATCTCCAGCTTTGGTGTAAACTTCATCTAGTAAATCGCCTACGGTGACGCGATATCCTGGGCCACCGTACCCTGTATCAAATTCCATTCCCTGCAAGCGAGTTAAAGTTTGCAATAACTCAATTTGCTCGTAGATATTCTCTGATGAGCGCAAATGAGAAAGTAATAATCCAAAGTTGGTTTCACACTCCATTTGAAATTCTTGGGTATGTCCTAAGCGCCAGTTTTTCTCAGGGTGATACGCTAAATAATAGCAACGTGGACTAGCATTTTTCACAGGCGATCGCGAGAATTCTGCATTGGGGAGAAAATCAATTCTTTGGATTCCGGCTGTTAGCATTAGCTGATTTAGCCGCCCTAATTTCACCCGCACGCCGTTACAAACACCATCTTTGAGTTCTTGCATCAGTTCTAGTAATGCTTCAGAACCACTTTCTAACATGGTGTGCGTTAACATTAAAGTCAGAGTAGGACGTCCTAAGTCGCTCCAATATTTTTGAATGTAAGCTAGTTCGCTTCTAATTTGATCTAGTAGAAAATGGTAATCAAGGGTTAAATAAAACTGTTGAGAGTCGGAAAATGAAGGCAAAAATACAATTGTTTCACCACGAATCCGAAAGATTCTAGATGTTGTTAAACTCCGCAGCCGCCGCACTGGCCGCCCAGTTAACCCAAGTTTGTCGTTAAGTCCAATTTGGGTATAAATAGCTGAAAATTCTCCAGCTTTTCTCACCTGAATTGGTTCTACTTGGGTAGGCGTTTGTGCTTCAATTCCGTGAACTTCTAGTTTTGTCTGTAAGTCTTCATCTTCTGCTAATAAGGCAATTTGTACCAATGCTTCGCGCTGTTTTCCTACACACAAATGTCTTCCCAAAGGGTCGATATCACCAACCGCCAGTAAACCTTCACTCAACATTTGGCTAAGGAAATATAAACTCTGCGCCCACACCAAAGGAATATTTTCATTGGGTAAACGTGGTTGCGTTTGAGGTGCTGACTTTTCTGCCTCTATATTTTCTGCTGGGACATAATAAAGTTCAGGCAATAAACGCAAACCATCTTGTTCTATGAGTAATGATTCTAAAAGCTCTTGGTATTTTTTAACTTGTTCTTGTTCGCCGCGAAATAATCCATCTAGAACTAGATAAGTGAAAAATAACGGCCATTCACATTCAATATGCTCAAATTGCTTGAGTTCCCACGGTTCGTAGTGTAAACGTTGATGATCTTCTAAAACGGTTTGGTGTCCATCACGCAGAAAGCGTTTACAGCCGTACTTACCTGCAAGTTTATTAATAATATCGTTTAAAGTGCGATCGCGTAACTCCAAATCTTCCACTGCAAAGGCAGGATAACTAATAATACTTAACAGCGCCGCATCAATTTCTTTAGAACCAGATTCTCTCGGTAATAGTGATTCTAAGGTAATCCGAGCGCGGGCGATTTCATCTGGTAGCACATGAATTACTGATGCTTGACTACCACGCACACCAAACAAATCCAGTCCGTTGATAGCTTCTAAAGCAGCTTTTGCCATGCCTACAGAACTGGCATTTAACTCAGCACTACCACGATTAATTTTATTCCCACGTTCCCAAATGCCGTAATCTGGTGTGCGGTAAGCTCGTCCAATGTAGTAAACTAAGTTTTGGACGAAATTTACTTCATCAATAGTATAAATTATTTGCAATCCCGCAGCCGTCATTTGCCCCAAAATCAGCAAAAATATAGATGTGGCATCAAGTTGCAAATGTCCCCATTCGTCATCACCAACAACAATATCGCCAGTCGCGGTATTGTATTTGGCGTGCAGTCCATCTAGTAGCGACTGAGTATGTTTAAATGTTTCTACTTTATGAGCCTGTCGCATCATCGCAAATAGCAACCCGCGCATCAGTTTAATGACACTGTGTTCGAGTTCATAAGTGCGTCCCTCATCGTCGTCAATCTTGCGGTATGCAAGTCCTAAACCCCAAACAGCCAAAATGCTGTAAACGTTGTCTCGCACCCAGGCATCAGTATAATCGCCGTGGGCTGTAATCGCTGTACTCGCCGGTAGTAAACCAGTAATCGGATTTTGCCGAGTCAGGATGATCGTTTTGATTTGCTGGTAGTAATAGTCCAAGCGAGCCAGCAATTTGGTAGATGTTTTCATGATTTGGTTCAGAACTACTTGCAAAATTCGACCCTGTGACTGTGCAGTGAATTACCTAAACCACGCCAGAACATGTTCTGTAATAGTTGATGGGACAACAGCTGAGGGTGATGTGAGTTTATTATTATCTCGTGTTAATAGGTTTCTGGGTACTTAATTTTAGCGATCGCAAACTAAAATATAATATTTGTGCAAATATTCATTACTACGGATGAGAGTTTATACGTTAGAAACTGTCTATATATCAGTTTCTTCTTGAAAGCTATTATCTCTAATTTTCACGCTAAATAAGTTAAGTGAACGTCTGGCAAATACCGAGTTATTGCTGATGTGGGTGCGACGCATTATACCCGCTTTCTTGCACACGCGCCAACCAATGGCTACCAACAGTAGATTACATCTGAAGCGATCGCTAAAGCTCAAACACATTATCGCAACAATGAAGTAAAACCTGCCAACCCATTTTTGATTCTTTGTCGTCTAGGTAACTATGCATGAAGTTGCTTGATACCAAATAATACTGATGATGTTGTAAATATTTTAACTTTATGAAGTTTGCGAGTAAATTCGTTGATTGTCTTGACATAACTTCTAGCAGTAGTAAAATCTACCTTAAGTTACACGAAAATTCCCTGAAACTCAGGGAATTGAAGTTAGTCGTTAGTCATAAATATTATAAGTACTCAATACTGATATCTCAGTATCTACCGGAGAGTGCTATTCCGGGTTAGGATGATGAACAGCGATGCCTTAATCCTTAATTTAGATATCGATATTGAATTGTTGAAATTTTATGGGCAATAGTCCACCAGATGGCAGTATCAACCTCCTCTGAGCTGGCGAGGAAGTCTCCCAGCGCGGGGGAGACTTAGGAGATATATCTCATGCTCACACAAGATATTCGTGATTTGCTAACTGATACTACCGATTTAAACCAATTGAAATGGGATTTAAATCGCTTGCAACCTGTGGATGTGGGAGACTACATTACACAATTGCCTGAAAAACAACGGGCGATCGCATTCCGTTTACTCAACAAAGCTCAGGCAATTGATGTATTTGAATATCTGCCCACAGAAGTGCAGGAAGAACTAATTAATTCTCTGCATGATGTCCAGGTAGTGCAACTTGTAGAAGCCATGAGTCCCGACGAACGGGCAGAATTGTTTGATGAACTACCAGCTGGGGTAATCAAACGGCTATTACAAGAACTGAGTCAAGAAGAAAGGCAAGCAACAGCAACGATTCTCGGCTATCCAGAAGGCACGGCTGGGCGGGTAATGACAACCGAATATGTCCGGTTGCGTCAAGGATTGACTGTCGGTGAAGCCTTGAGCAAGATCCGCCGTCAGGATGAAGACAAGGAGACTATTTACTATGCCTACGTCACAGACGACAACCGGACGCTGGTAAGAGTAGTTTCACTGCGCCAATTGCTGTTTACCTTTCCCGATGTTTTCATCAAAGATATCGCTAGCGATCGCGTCATTAAGGTGACAACTGAAACCCCTCAAGAAGAAGTGGCGCGAATCATGCAGCGCTACGACTTAATCGCTATCCCCGTAGTTGATCGGGAAGACCGATTGGTTGGCATTGTCACCATTGATGATGTTATGGATATTTTGGAAGAGGAAGCCACAGAAGATATCCAAAAACTGGGGGGGGTGAGTGGTGATGAAGCAGCTTTATCCTCTCCCTTACTTACCATCCGTAACCGCTTGCCTTGGCTGTTGGGGATCATGGCACTATATATTGGTGCTGCCAGTGCGATCGCGCCTTTTCAATCTGTAATTGCCGCAGTCCCAGTTCTAGCAGTAATCATGCCGATTTTTTCTAACACTGGTGGTACTGTCGGTATTCAATCCTTAACAGTAACAATTCGGGGCTTGGGAGTGGGAGAGGTAACACCCAAAGATACCTTGAAAATTCTCCGCAAGGAACTTCTAGCTGGTTTAGGTACAGCCCTAGCTTTAGCCACGACTATGATACTGCTTTCTTTAATTTGGGCGCGACCCCAAGAACGATGGGTGGCTTTAATTGCCGGCATGGTAATGGCAACTAATACAATTGTGGCTGTTACACTTGGTACTTTACTGCCAATGGGTTTGAAACGCTTGAAACTTGACCCTGCTTTGGTTAGTGGCCCATTAGTGACTACAATGCTAGATACAATTGGGTTTTTAACTTTCCTCAGCCTAATTTCTTTAGCTTTAAACGTTTTCCATTTACCGACATGAAGGGATTGGGGATTGGGGATTGGGCAGAAGAGGCAGAGGAGCGGAGGGGCAGAGGAGCAGAGGGGAAAGAACTGCTACTTCTCTTCGGTTACAGAGCATAGCCGTTGGCGCAGCCTCTCGTAGAGAAGTGCTGCTCCCCTGCTCCCCCGCTCCCCTGCTCCCCTGCTCCCCTTATCCCCACTCCCCAAATTCTATGCCTACTACCACCTGGAATCGTCATCACATTCTTTCCCTGGCTGACTTTACTACCGCTGAATACGATACAGTTTTGCAAACTGCTGCCAGTTTTCAAGAGGTGCTATCACGGCGGACAAAGAAAGTGCCGACCTTGCAGGGACAGGTGGTGGCGAATTTATTTTTTGAATCGTCTACCCGCACTCGCAGTAGTTTTGAACTCGCAGCCAAACGCTTAAGTGCAGATACGCTTAACTTCGCCGCCGCCACCTCTTCTATGACTAAAGGAGAAACAATTCTCGACACGGCGAAAACCTATTTAGCTATGGGAACTGATATCATGGTAGTCCGCCATCGAGAGGCAGGAGTACCAAATGCGATCGCGGCTGAAATGGATCGTCTAGGTGTAAAAGTTAGTGTCCTCAATGCTGGTGATGGTCAACATGAACATCCTTCCCAAGCACTGCTAGATTTATTTACTATTTGTACTTTAATTGACCCAGATCACCCCCGACTAGAACTTTTAAAGGGGAAAAAGATTGCCATTGTTGGGGATATTCTCCATTCTCGTGTGGCGCGATCGAATATCTGGAGTTTAATTGCCAGTGGTGCCGAAGTGCATCTCGCAGCACCACCCACCCTCTTACCCAAGTTATTTGCTGAGTATATCTTGGAGGAGGCAGGGGACAGAGGGCAGGGAGCAGAAGGAGACAAATTACTTCTCGCATCTCCCATCTCGCATTTCCCGTCTCCCTCATCCCACTCCCCAAATCAAAAACTATTTCTCCACTGGCAATTAGAACCAGCTTTGCAAAATGCTGATTTTGTCATGACTTTGCGCCTGCAAAAAGAACGGATGACGGCTCATTTGCTACCAAGTTTGCGAGAATATCATCAGCTATTTGGTATTACACGTGCAAAGCTGCAACTTTGTAAACCTAACGTTAAAGTTTTGCATCCAGGCCCAGTCAACCGTGGTGTTGAAATTAGTTCTGATTTGATGGATGATCCGGAATTTAGTCTTATTCAATCGCAAGTTACCAGCGGTGTCGCCGTTCGTATGGCGCTGTTGTATTTGATAGGAAGCGGTAAGGTTTAAGGAATTTAACATTCAGTGGAGTGTGTCACGAGTCCGAACCGTTGAGAAACGAAACCCAACATCATCAACCCTTCGTTGGGTTTCGCTACCGCTTAACCCAACCTACCATTCTTATCCAAGAAGTATTGAATCCCAATCAGCAACTCCAACCTTGGGCAAAGTGGTTCGATATGACTACACAAGCTAGATAAAAAGGGTATAACATAAGACCAGCCCTTTCAAAGTGAGAGAGAAATTCTA
Source organism: Nostoc sp. JL34 (assembly GCF_017114945.1). Lineage (GTDB taxonomy): Bacteria > Cyanobacteriota > Cyanobacteriia > Cyanobacteriales > Nostocaceae > Nostoc. The sequence goes on along the minus strand of NZ_JABXKQ010000134.1, from coordinate 48,193 downwards.
GAAAAATAATTTCTCTCTAAAGCTCTATTATCCGTGTTTTCTGTCTTATAAAGCCTAACTGGAGGTTTCCTGCTCTCAGACTTTCCACTGTGTTTTTTGGTGAAATAAATAACTTATAAACTAGTTAAGACACAGAGAGTGATTAGAGAAAGAGATTTTACGAGTCACCTTGAAAAGGCTAGTTCTATCATCTGTTACTACTTGATACCTGTGCCGGAGATTTGCCGATGAAAACTATATCTAGCCTCAATGCAGTAACTAAAAATTTAGAACAGCATGAAAACTCAAAACAGATTAAAAAATTAATCTACTCAGCTTGTAAGAGTATTTGGGAGAATGATGAAAATACGCTAGATAGGTTTAAATTACAAGAATTAATTCAAGAATTATGCAGATTGAATCCAAGTATCAATAATTTAAATTATCGTTTATCTAAAGTTGTAAAAACCCTTAATAAACAAGCTGAATACACCCTAATCGCTAGTGTCATTTCTCATGAAATGCAGAAGCTATATATAACGCCGGATGAATCAACAGGAATATTATTAAATCAACCTCATCAAGAGGAAAAAATATTTTATCATCCTGGACAAATATCATCAAATTCTATAGATAAATCTCCAAACAACCAAATCAAACATCAATATAATCAGTTTGATTTGCGCCAAAATATTATGAAGTATACTAATCCACTTAGGGCTAAAATCGTTCTATTTTCTGCACTTTACAAAAAATTTACTTTCAATGAAGAAGACTCGTTGAAACTGAAGTCTGAAAAACTTGATGATTTATTGCTGAGATTATTTGATACTTGTCCAACTCTCCAAGAGCTTGAATCTAAACTAAATAGTGCTGTGATATCTCTAGGAAAGCCGGATGAAAATATTCAAGCAGCTAGTGCAATCATCCAATCTATGCGAGGCTTCTATGGCAATATATTATCCAGTGCCAACGGATATCAACCCTTTAACAGCGATTCTTCTCCAGAAATGAGAACACTAGTTAATCCTAATTATAAAATGGGACTCAAAGATGACAATAATACCTGTCAATTTATTGTACCCCCTATCAAAGAATAATGGCAATTTTTAACTATCTTTAACTGGCAAAATTGGGAAATGTTATGGTGATTGATATAGGAAAAATATGGATGCTAATGAACTTTTGAAGCGATATGAAAATGGAGAAACAAAATTTATTGAGGCAAACTTAAATGGGGTAAATTTGTTTGGTGCAGACTTGATCAGTATAGCCTTGAATAAGGCAGATTTGCGTAATGCCATCCTAACTTTTAGCTATCTAAATCGGGGAATCCTAAATAAGGCAAATCTAGTTTGTACAAACCTAAGTGGCGCGAACCTAAATCAAGCAAGTTTAATCAGTGCCAACTTGCATGATGCTAATTTACATGGTGCAACTTTGCAGGGTGCTGATTTGCGTAACGCCAATTTAACTTTGGCGTATATGCTGGATACTAACTTGATGAATGCCGATTTGCGTGGTGCAAATTTGAGTGGTGCAAATCTAACTGGTGCGTGCCTACGTGGTGCTAACCTGCGAGAAGAGAAGAGAATGTACTCTGCTAGTCTACGGGGTGCTAACCTCCATAAGGCTGACCTGCGGGGCGCTGATTTAACTGGTGTAGACTTGTCTAAAGCTGATTTGAGTGGTGCTAACTTAAGTGAGGCAACGCTACGTTATGCCGATTTGAGTGATGCTAACCTGAGTGAAGCGATTTTGTATAATGCCTCTCTGGCAGATACTAACATCGGAGGTGCAAATTTGAAAGGTGCTAACCTGATGAACGCTAGATTGGAACGGTCAAATCTCATTGATTCCGAACTGACAGGTGTTAACTTGTATGGTGCAATTATGGCAGATGCTAAACTGACTAGATGTCAGATGATTGGAGTAAACCTGAGTTTTGCAAGGCTAAATAGAGTTGATTTAAGTAGGGCTAACCTGCGTGGGGCTAACCTCACTGAAGCAGACTTAGTTGATGCCTATCTTGCTAGAACAAACTTGACTGGTGCTAATTTAAGTAAGGCAAATCTAATCAGAGCGGAAATGAGTAGTACAAATCTGACGGGTGCAGATTTGCGTGGTGCGGTCATGCCTGATGGAACAATTAACGACTAAAAATCTATATGGGCAATACCCACTATTTTATCATGGTAGGTACTGCCCAAATACTAACTTCTACTCACCGGTAATTGACAGTTCGTTAACCCAGATTTTTGGGCAAACTCCCCCTGGCGTTAACTCTGGCTCTTTTTCTACATAAATAATTGACTTCAAGAGTTCCAAGAAATCGCCAGCAACAGTTGCTGATTCAATACTTGTCTTAACACCCTTGTTAACTAGCCAACCATCAAACGGCAAAGAAAAAGAACCTTGCAAGGCTTTAACTCCAGCATGGAGAGCTTGTAAATCATCGATAAGAATCACATTTTCAGCCGTTTCTAAGCTCAACTCCTGCTCAGGAGTTGCTGTTGAAAAAACGTGATAAAAGTTGGGACTGACACTGACTTTTGCGCCAATACTGGCATTACCAGTTGGCTGGGTATTTAACCTTTTAGCAGTGCCTGCACTATGGAGAAATCCTGTTAAAACGCCATTTTCAATCAGTGAAATCTGACGAGTAGGAGTTCCTTCGCCATCAAAACTTTCTGCACCTACGTTAGCTGAGTGAAGTGCATCATCATAAACTGAAAGTAAAGGAGAAGCAATTTGCTTACCTAAATCATCAGGAGTAGATAGGCTTTGATTGTCCAAAATACTTTGGGCATTGAACAAATTAGAAAAACCACCCAACAGACTTAAGAAAGCTTCTGCTGAGAAAACAACTCGATATTTACCAGTTTTGATTTTTTCATAATTCAAGTGGCTGATAGTTTTATCGGCTGTTTCTTTGATGCAACCATTAATATCTAGATTATCTAAACTCTGGTTGATTCTAAAAGCACCTGCACTGCGTGGTTTTTTCCCATCTTCCTCAGTTTTGCTGTAAAGATAAACTGATGCCAAAGAGTGAGATTCAGTTCTTACTGCGCCGTCGCTATTGAGATAGAATCTGTCAATATCTCTTTGCGATAAACCGTTATAAGGTACACCTTTAATTGCTGGATGAGCGGCCAGTAATTCTTTTTCGGCTACCAACAATTTTTCTATGAGTTCAGCAACAGGTGCTTGGGGTGTCTTATCCTGAGGTTTATTTGGAATAGGAACAGTAGCCTCTGGACTAAAATCAGGAACATTTTCCTTAACACCAAAAAAACTAGCTTCATAGGCAGTTTTCAAAGCTAGTTCTAGTCCCTTGGGGTCTACATCTGTAGTGCTGGTGACACCCATTGTATTATCTTCATTCCAAACACGAACAGTAACACCAGAGCGATTTGAAGCTTTGACTTGTTTTGGCTCACCTTGGTCTACTTGCACGCTAGTGTCATCTACTGTTGAGCCATAAATGTCGAATTTCTTAATGCCAAGCTTATCAGCATTGTCCTTGGCGGAATTTGCAATCTCATTTATATTCGGCATAGTCAATTTTGGATTTGGGATTTTTTCGCTCCCTGCTTCAGCCTGGGAGTGTAATAATGAAGGGCTTCTGCTGCTTCCTAGATAAAATAAGTGGCAGAGTCAGGAAGAAGTCGTTTCCAGGTAGAACCTGGAAGTTGAGAAGGTTATCGTCCACCGACGGTAATAGAATCAACCTTGATGTGGGGTTGTCCTACTGTGGTGTAAATACTGCCACTGACGGAACCACAAAAACCTGGTGCAATTTCCAAATCTTGGGAACACATGGAAATTTTATTCATAATTTCCTTGGCTTCACCGATGAGAATTGCTCCCTTTAGCGGTTTAGTAATTTTGCCATTTTCAATCAAATAAGCTTCATCAACACTAAAGTTAAATTGACCTGTAGCACCAACGCTACCACCACCCATCTTTTTACAGTAAATACCTTTATCAACAGAGGCAAATAACTCATCATTGCTATATTCGCCAGAATCAATATAAGTATTACGCATCCGGCTAGCAGCGGCATAAGTATAATTTTGGCGGCGGCCACTTCCAGTTCTGGGGTGTCCGGTGCGTGAGGAACCTGTTCTATCTGCTAGGAAGTTTTTCAGAACGCCTTTTTCAATTAAGAGGGTTCTTTGAGCAGGCATACCTTCGTCATCCATGTCAATTGTCCCGAAGGCATTTTCAGAACGTCCTTCATCCCAGGCTGTCAAACTTTCATGGGCAATTTTTTCGCCTTTTTTGTCAGCAAAGGGAGTGGTATTGCGTTCAATTTGAGTGGTTTCTAGCAAGTGTCCACAAGCTTCGTGGAAGATGACGCCGCCAAAGTGATTGGCCATAATGATGGGATAAGTACCCGATTCTACATAATCTGCGTAGAGCATTTTTCCAGCAGATTCTGCTATTTTCTCAGCGGCTTGTTGAGAATCCCAAGTTCTCAAGAAGTTGGCATCGCTAGTGTTACCCGCGCGATCGCCAATTGAGCTACGATTAGCACCATCAGCACACAATAGGTTAAATCCTACTGACTGGGTGAGGCGAATATCACGGGCAAAAGTACCGTCACTAGCGGCGATTAAAACTTCTTGCCAATCTCGGAAATAGGTAGCACGACGTGATTGGACGTGGCTAGCTTTTTGTTTTAGGTGAGCAGTACCATCAAGGAGGACTTCTCCCATTTCTCGGATGGAGCTACACACTGGTAGCCAGGCATCTTTACCTCTTTTCGTGGCGTAATCTCTCAGTAATTCTAGGTTTATTTCTGGGATGAAAGCTTTCGGAGTGGGTAGTTGTAATCCCAAGATAGAAAGACCTTTTTCTAAGGCTGCTTTCAAACCGGAAAAAGAAAGGTCATTGGTGCTAACATAGCAGTCAGCTTTGCCGCGAAATACTCTGACTCCCGCACCTGTAGACAGACTGGGTGAAATACTAGTGATAGAGTCATCTTCTGCAAGACAACTAATATAGTTACGACGCTCTAAAAATAATTCGATGAAGTCAGCGCCGGCGGCGCGTCCTAATCCCAGGAGAGTAGCCAGGGGGGCTTCCCAGGTTTCATCGAAACGCTCTGGTGTGGAGGAATATTGGAGGGTAGGAAGTTGATTTGAGAGAAGTAGCGTACTTGTAAGCATGGGTAGCCTCGTCTGCTGGCGTAATTCAGAGATTTGACTGAAAAATCTTGGTGTGTTTAGTCTAACAAATGAGTTAAAGCCACAGTCAGCAGAAAGGCGGTGTGGATTTCCCTCCTCTTTAGCAACACCTTGGCAAATTCGTCTTCAGACTAGAAGTTTGGGACTATATAAAAAAGCCCGCAAAGGCGGGCTGAGATTTTGAAAGTTCGCACCCTTGAGAATGTAGGTGTAAAGTAAGGTGTATTTATATATACAGCAGTTTTCAAGTAGATGAGGTACAAAATACAGGACTCAAAATCAAACACAAAGAGTTTCTACTTCCTTCCTCCTGCCTCAAAACCCATAGCTTTGTACTTCATGTAAAAGAAAACTGCTGTATGTATTTAACTGGCACTCTTCTCAACAAAGGCAGTCATGAGCTAGGAGTGGCATAAGAAAAACTCCAACTATGGCCAGAATACAGAAGCTTTTTGATGACTAACTCATATTAAATATACAATCCAATACTGCTCGGTTAAGAATATTCGTAGGTTGGGTTGAGGCAATGCGTTACCCTAAATTTTGCGGGGTTTGTTGGGTTTTGTTCCTAAACTCAACCCACACATTTTTATTTTTTAGACAAAACCTACGCAGTATTGATATACAATCTTGTTTGCCGCAAACCCTTAATTTAATCCAGACTATCATTCTCAAGTTTATTTACGATTTGCCATTTTCAGCGGAATTCTTGTTGTTTCTTGCTCATTGAAAGTCTGACCTAAATTAGAAGTTGGCGCTGTCGATGTTAAATTCTTAAACAATAGCTTTAGGGTTCGAGTAATAGTTTTAAGAATTTTCATTTTGCTGGCACTGGGCTTTTGATCATATCTCAAAACCATTGGAATTTCTGCGATTTTTGGTTTGAGTACTTTGGCTTTCAGCAGTAAATCTATCATGCAAGCAAATCCACTTTCAGTAAATAAACTGTCCCCATAATACATATCCAGTTTACTGACGAAAGTACGGTTATACAGCCGATAACCACAAGTATAGTCTTTTACACCTGGAACACGGGCAGCAATTCTAAAAAGCCAGCTGGCTCCGTAACTCATTAGCTCTCTAAATTTTGATAAGCCGATGACTTTAGAGCCTTTTCGATATCTAGATGCGATCGCAATATCATAGCTCCCAGCTATCATAGTGTCATACATCTTTACTAAAAGTTCTGGTGGTTGAGTGTTATCACAATCCATCGCAGCTAAAAAATCACCTTCTTGAGAAATTTCTAAGAAAGTCGTAAAACCTGTTTTAATTGCTTGACCTAAACCAGCATTTTTGGGATGTTGGACTAATTTCAGTAATATCCCCAGTGATTGAGATTCTTCTAAAGCAGTCTGAGCAGTTGCATCACTACTACCATCATCAACAAGAATCAGTTTTATCTCCATATTAGAGATTTGCTGCAATGTCTGAAATCTTTTGAACAAAGGGCGAATTGATTCTTGCTCATTGTATGCGGGTAAAAGAACAAAAAGACTCATAAAGACCTCGTGTGATTTTTAAAATAAAATATCATTACTCAAATTTCAATAATTCAGTAATGTTGAGTTTTTAAGAAATTCATCGACCTGTCGCACAACTGCGTTGTTGTTGACGCTATCATTGACCAACTGTGAGGTATTGACGACGAAAAAATCATCGTTTTCTGTACTCACTCTTGGAACAAGACTTGAATAATTTAAAACTTGTAGTGGCTGTACTTTAATAGCTCGATTAATGTGTGCTGCCACAATGTCATCTGTTTTGAGTTCAGGGAACATCAAACGTATACCCTGGAAAAATACTTGCCGCAATTCATCATCTGGCTGTTTTAATAACGGGTCAGTGGAAAGTATATATTTTGGTAGGAATGTCATGTGATATCCTGCTGTCTCTTGTAAAGAAACTAAGTTACTCATACCGATGACTCCGGTAAAAGGAATATTTCTATCAGCAATATTTACTACGTAATAAGGAACTAGAGCCTTGCGAGTAATAAGTACCATACAAATTACACCCAGGTATTCTACTGTTTCACCAGTGTCTGAAACTTTCACCAGTTCCTTAGCAGCAACCTGTTGCAGAATATTAACTGGCCCAGTAAAAATGACTTTATCAAAATGCTCTTTTTTACCCTGATATTCTACCCACATTCCACCCCCTGAATGAGGTGCGATATATTCTACCGCAACACCTGTGTGGATATGACCTCCAGCCGCGTAAATTAATTTTTCTATATGGTCAAAAACAGTTTTGTAACCTCCTGAGACATAACCAAGTTGCTCTTTATTTAATGAAGAATCACGCGCTGAAAATAGTCGTTTGATATAAGCCCAGATAAAAACTGCCGATATTCGCTTATAATTCTCTCCTAATTTGGATAGAAGCAATGGCTTCCAGAGCTTTTCGTATGTATTTTTACCACCAAGTTTTAATAGCCAATCTTCAACTAAAATCTTCTCTAATCGTCGCCAGTCATTAAGGCGTGAACCATACAGGAGAGTAAAAGCTAATCTAATTTTACCTATAAGTCCAAATAGAGGAAAGCGCAGAAACTCTATAGTGTTACTAATAGAATAAAGCTTTTTATTATCATAAAATCCTGTTAAACTTCGATGCCAACGCAGTTTATCTCCAAGACCAATATCTCTTAGAAAGTTTATTAAATGAGTATCAGAAGGTAGGATAACGTGATAAAAGCGATCCCAGGTAAATAACCCGTAATCATGATAGGTGGTAAGTCCACCAAGTTGCTTGTTGCTATCGAATACAGTGACTGTATGTCCTTGATGTGAAAGACGTTGGGCTAATACTAACCCAGTTATACCCCCGCCAACAATGCCTATATTCATAAATTTAGATTTTTGTAGGGATGTTTTTGAGATTTGTCTTCAGAGGCTTTTATTTTAATATTAATAACCTGGTTTATTACCTATACAGCTATTAGTTTACAACAAGAACTACACCAGTTATGATAATAGAAATTCCTAACCACTGGGTAAATGCAACCTGCTCTTTTAGAAAATAGTGGGAAGCAATGGGTATAAGTGCATACATTAATCCTAGAACTGGAAATGCTTGACTCAAAGGAATTGTCCGCAATACATAAAGCCACAATAGAGTCATAAATGTATAGCAAATAAACCAGATAAAAAAGTAACGAGAAAGTAACAGATTTAGGATAGATGCGCTTTCTCCCTTAGTAGAGCTAGAAATGTAAAGTCCATATTTTAGTGACAAGTTAGCTGTTGTTCCCAAGAAAACTACAACCATTAAAAGTAGCCAATTAGTGATGTTCATTTGTCAATACTTTGTTGTGGATTTTACTATAAACTTATATAGATTTTTTGGGTGGAATAGCTACTAAAAGAACACCCATAAAAATAGTGATGACTCCTGCTATTCGAGTTAGTGTAATTACCTCATTAAAAAAGTAGTATGAGCCAAAAAGTATCCCAACATAATTTAAACTAGTCAGTGGATAAGCAATACTCAATTTGACGGATCGCAAGGCCAATATCCAATTTGCTATTCCTAAACAATAAACACTAACAGCTAATGCTAATTGTTGAAGAAATTCCCAAGTAAATAATCCTTCATTTGTATTACTCATGGTATGCTTCATCAGCAATTGACCAGAAATACTAAATAAAATACTGACAAACAAGATGATATAAGGAGTTATTTGAAGACGGGAAATTTGCGATATTGATTTCATAGTATATTGACCTCAATCGAGATAGTAGGTATGAACCGGACAGTAAACAGTCTATTGTTTTTAACGTTTCGGATTTCGGTCACACCTTCTCTGCAATTCGACCTCCACTTCAGTAAATAGACAACAAAATTAGGAAGGCTATGTTGAAGGGACTGATATCAAAATGACCGTTGAAGCCCATGTCCTATAGTTAGCAACTAAATACTATGAAACTTCCAGGTTGTTTGATCGTGGTAGAATTCGACATTATCGGAGTAGAGTACGCTAAATTGGTTTACTGGGTATACTCCCAGGCAAACAAACCAGTTTTTTGCTTGGTAATTGGCACAATCAATTTAGCGATTGTCCAACTGTGAATTACAGATATCTTCTGCACCACCCAGTTTTGCTTCAACACTACTTTTAGTGCGATCGCAATTTTTAGGTTACAAAGTATACAGATGTAGTGAAGTTGAGAGTTTTGCCAAGAACCTAGCTGGATTGATCAATGTTCTCTATTTGTTTGTTCTAGGAAAGTTTGTTAATTTACTGATGTACCATAGAACTTCTCCAGGCTCACAGACATATTTATAACTTTGGCTGGGAACTTAGCCGATTAATAAAATTTTTACTCAAATCGATTGTATATATGCTCTTTTTGGACATGGGAACAAAATGAGTAACAAAAGTCTACTTTGCTGCGTAAATCATAGATTAGATGAATCCGTCTACAGTAATATGCTTTACAGCTTTCTAGAGGATTTTACTGAATGTATTAAGTAGAGTTTTTGACGACGCTAACAGCTAATGGAGACTAGAATCGGCTGCTCAACTCGGAGTTGACATTGATAGCATCGGATTTGGGATGTTTTTAAGCAGTTTAGTATTAGGCTTACTTGATTGTTCTTCGTAATTCTAACTAGGATTTTCCCTCCAAATTTATTGTTACATATAATCACCTACTAGAATACCACGAGAAAAGCATGTTGCAAATTTATCGTCATACTTCATCAAAAATTCATTTACCGAAAATATACTTAAACAAAAACTTCATAAAATCGAATCTTTCTTTCTATATAAATTTTTATTTTGAGGATTTGTACATTTATCAGGCACTTTTCAGGTACTAAATTTGCAGAATTAGCAACTTAACATTAAAAATTTATTTACAGTAAAGATACCTAAACAAAAACTTCATAAAATCGAACCTTTCTTTGATATATAAACTTTTATTTTGAGGATTTGTACATTTATGAAGCACTTTCTGAGTACTAAACTGGCAGAAGTCGGGACTTAGTATCAGACTCCATAAGTGCAAAGCTCAGGATTTCCGAAAGCAGAATTTAAACTTGAACAACAGTGTAAGCTTTGAATATTGTAGTGCGAAGATACACTACATTACAATAAAAATTATAGAGGAATGTCGAGAGTCTGAATCGTTTTCTATCCACAAGAATCTCAAAATTCAGATATCTCAGGCAGAAATGATTTAAGATTAATTACCGCACTAAATGAGTTAGAATCCCCTATTTTTGATTTGAATATTAAATAAAATTTGATATTCTATTGATTACAAGTATAGTTTTAAAACTTGGGGTGGTTTTACTGATCAAAATTTCAACACCACTTAAACTAAGCATAGCTTTCATCGGCTCAGGGGAAGATAAAGCTACTTTTATTAATAATAAGAATCATTCTATTTAAAAACCTAGTCTTAAAGTAGTTAAGACCATAGCCACACAAATGATTTTCTGGTGGTTGAGATTATTCAATTTCTCTAGGTTGTTTTTCTATAGTTTTGACTCATTTTTCTGTAAAAGTCTGTTGGTAATGATGAAGACAATGATTAAAAATCCAAACTGAATCTGCCAGGGTGCTAATACTAAACTTAGAATCAAGCTAATAGCTGCAAATACACCTGCAAGATATGCAATTTCATCAGTACTCTTTTTAAATAAGTAGCCAGTAGCTAAAGCAGTACACAGTGGTATCAAGAAAAACAAAGGCATTTTACTAACCTCTGAACTAAAAGTTGTTGTGCTTATAAAACGAAATTGTTTCGGGAATTTCGATTAATTTTACATCCAATCAGGTTTTAGCCACAACAGTCTATGGAAATAAATATTAGAGATAATCAAGATTACGTAACGGCGGATTTTATATCAATTGGAATAATTATTGCGACAGATGAAGCGCCCAAAAGCTTATCGAATAACTCCTTCTTCTGTAGTTGATGGTGCGCCAAGCTTACTTTAAGAGTAGGTTACAAGATGCTACGCGAAGCTTGCTTGGTATGTAAGCATACACAATGCCTTTCGACGACACTCATTGTATAGTCCCGACTCAGTATAGCTGCGCTATGCTATACAAACTCATACTCATTTACGCGGATTGGAAGGGTTTAAAACTTGCGTAAGTGGGTTTTGTCTATTTCGCCAATTACACTCTTGTAAGTAATCATCTGGTAAATTAGCTTAAAACTTTGGCCTTGCGCCAGGATAAGGATTTAGCATATTACCTTTAGAAGTAGGATTTTCATTTTTTCATTTTAGACACCTAATGCTGAACATTCCTCAACTACTGGCAACTGAAATAAACCTCAAACCCCATCAGGTGCAAAACGCGCTGGAACTTTTGGCGGAGGGTGCAACAATTCCCTTTATTGCACGTTACCGTAAAGAGCGCACCGATGAGATGAATGAAGTGCAACTACGTGAACTGGCTGATCGATATACTTATTTAACAGAACTAGAAGAACGGAAATCGGTAATTCTAAGTGCGATCGCTCAACAAGGTAAACTTACAGATGAACTCAAAGCCAAAATCTCATCCTGCTTACAAAAAACCGAACTTGAGGATTTATATTTACCCTATCGACCAAAACGACGCACCCGCGCCACTATCGCCAGAGAAAAAGGACTTGAACCACTGGCTGAGTTCATCAAATCTTTAAATGTCAAAAATGCTGCAACAGCTTCCCTGGAGGAAGCAACGGCTAAGTATATTTCGGAAACGCAGGGAGTAAAAACAGCAGAAGAAGCGCTGAAAGGTGCTGCTGATATTTTGGCAGAAGAAGTAGCTGAAAAAGCTGAGTTACGTGCGTATATCCGCGATTATCTTTTAGAAGAAGGGGTATTTGTCTCCCGCATCAAAGATGATTATCCTGAAGGTACAACCAAATTTGAGATGTACCGTAACTATCAAATTAGGGTAAAAAATATTGCACCCCACAATATGCTGGCGTTGTGTCGGGGTGAAACCGAAAAAATATTAAGCTTTGAAATTGCTTTCGATGAGGATACGGTACTTTACTATCTTGAGTCGAAAGAAATTAAAACCAAAGTACGGACAATTCGAGATTTTTATCAGGCGATGCTGAAGGATGCATTCAACCGTTTGATGAAAGTCTCTCTTATGGGAGAGGTGATTTCTGAGAAAAAAGTTTATGCAGACATAGAATCAATCAAGACATTTGAAACTAATCTGCGGGAGTTGCTGCTATCTGCACCAGCAGGGATGAAACCAACCCTAGCGATAGACCCTGGTTTTAGAACTGGATGTAAAGTTGCAGTCCTCGACCAAACTGGACAATTTTTGGAATATCAGGCGGTATTTCCCCACCAAGCGGCTGAACAACGACTCAAAGCAGCACAAACTGTCAAAAATCTGATTGAAAAGTACAAAATTGAGTTAATCGCTATTGGTAACGGTACAGCGTCCCGCGAGACAGAGGAGTTTGTCACACAAATATTGCAAACTATAGAACGCAAACCAGTTAAGGTGATGGTGAATGAGTCTGGCGCATCTATATATTCTGCGAGTACTGTAGCGCTGGAAGAGTTTCCTGATTTAGATATTACCGTGCGCGGCGCTATTAGCATCGGCCGCCGTTTGCAAGACCCCTTGGCAGAACTGGTGAAAATCGACCCCAAATCCATTGGTGTGGGACAATATCAGCACGATGTCGATCAGAAGTTGTTGAAAAAGAAATTGGATGACACTGTAGAAAGTTGCGTCAACTACGTCGGCGTAGACTTAAACACCGCCTCCAAAGAACTTCTGACATCCGTCTCTGGGATTACGGCAACAGTTGCCAATAATATTGTCGCCCATCGCAACCAGAATGGAGCCTTTAAAAATCGCCGACAACTGTTGAAAGTTGCTAAATTGGGGCCGAAAGCCTTTGAACAAGCAGCGGGTTTTCTGCGGATTCGCGGCGGTGATAACCCATTAGATAATACAGCAGTGCATCCAGAGAGTTATTCTGTAGTAGAAGCGATCGCATCTGATCTAAATGTGTCATTAAATCAGGTAACACAAATTGCCGAAAAACTCAAAAAGACCAACCTGAAAAAATACGTTACCGATAGCGTCGGCGAACCCACACTGCGCGACATTCTCAGCGAACTGGAAAAACCAGGTAGAGATCCTCGGGCTGAGTTTAAGTATGCCACCTTCAGAGAAGGAATTAAGGAAATCAGGGACTTAAATGTAGGAATGGAACTAGAGGGAATTGTGACGAACGTCGCCAATTTCGGTGCTTTTGTCGATATCGGCGTACATCAAGATGGCTTGGTGCATATATCCCAACTTGCTGATAGATTTGTAGACGATCCCAACAAAATTGTCAAAGTTGGACAAGTAGTCAAAGTCCAGGTGTTAGAAATCAACGAGAAACTCAAACGGATTAGTTTGTCGATGAAAGCAGTTAAACAATAATTATAAACAGCAGATGGCAGTTTATCAAGTTCGATTTATCAATCCTCCACTTGGATTAGATCGCACCATTCCAGTACCAGACGATCAATATATTCTGGATATGGCGGAAGAAGCTGGTATCCGCCTCCCATCTGGGTGTAAACAAGGCGAATGTTCTGCGTGTATTGCTAAACTTATTAGTGGTGAAGTCGATCAAAGTGAGCAAAAATTTCTGCGTCCAAGCGAAATACGGGCTGGTTATGTTGTTACTTGTGTAACTTACCCTTTGTCTGATTGCACTTTAGAAACTCATCAAGAACAAGTCTTATATAAATCAGCCCTTTACTATAAGCCTGAGTCTGGAAAATCTGAGTGATTTTTGCGGTGTGACATTAAATTAATCTTAAATTTATAGGGTGTGTTAAATTTGTTTAACGCACCCTGAAAACATTGAAATCCGTTAGATATCTCCACAAATTAATATGTGTTATCCAGAACTCTTGTAGAGACGTAGTAGTGCTACGTCTCTACTCCTATGTCTAAATGTATGGGTGTGCAGATGTGCGCCCATACTATGTATTGATAACTGCTATAGTTTTCTCAATGATAGACCTAATGGTAGAAGGAAATTCTATCTTGCAAGAGAGGTGAAACTTTAGCAGATAGTTAAAGATGATATAAGAAGTTGCAAATAGAAAATCTCTAGTTATTAGGTAAAAACAATGTTGACTCCATTATTAACCGCCCTAGCTACAGCTTTGAGCCTATTGATTGTTGATTTAGTTGTTCCAGGCGTTAATATTGCTAATTTTCCCGCAGCTTTGATTGCTGCTTTAGTAATTGGTTTAATTAACGGTTCAGTTAAACCAGTTCTGTCTGCTCTTTCTCTGCCACTTAACTTTCTTTCATTTGGAGCATTTTCGCTCATCGTCAACGGTTTATGTTTCTGGTTAGCAGCAGTGCTAGTTCCTGGGTTCGCAGTTCGCGGACTTATTGGTTTCCTTCTAGGCCCAGTAATCCTAACTTTTGCTAACACCTTCATTAACAACTATTTTGTTGAAAGAAACCTTTTAGCTAGTAGTGGTGATGTAAAGAGTCAAGCTGAATTACCTTCTTCTAGATAAGTTAGTTAGAAGCGGTAGAAATGCCAGTTACATAACGTTTCTACCATACATAAAATCTCCGAAGGTGGATTTCCTCATTCGGCATCCTCAAATGAATGTATTAAACAAAATCACAAAATTGTAACATCATGAAATTAGTTCGTTTTCTTCTAGGTTTGTTAGTGCCTCCTTTAGGCGTTTTCTTGACAGTTGGAGTTGGCCCAACTCTGTTTATTAACATTCTGCTCACAGTTCTAGGTTGGCTTCCTGGTAGTATTCATGCAATTTGGGTTATAGCCAAGCATGATGAGCAAGTTAATCGAGAAGGACGTATTTACTAATACGCAATAGCAATTTGATAAATAAATGGGTAATTGTAGTGTCACAATTACCCATTTATTTATCATACCGCAATCAGCAACATCGAAAAGATGAGTTATATCTGTAGTTCAATTAAATAGAAAAAATCTGTAAATAAATTTTCACCAAAATAGGGTGGGGAAATTCCCACCCTATTTTTCTAAGTCAATTAAATGCCAAAGCAGTCTATTTATGAATCGTCTCCCGTTCTTTATCAGCAGGTTCTTTATCTTTGAATAAGTCAGCCGCTGTTAGAAGTAACTCTCTCAAGGTTTGTTTAATTTGGCGTTCTTTTCTTGCTAGAGATGTACCAGCTTCACCTAGTTTATCTTCTAGTTGCGATCGCTTTTGTCCTACCTGTACAGCTACAGACTCCGCTTGGGGACGAGCTTTATCATACCAGTGTTTAGCCTCGTCTAGATAATCTTGAACCTCCATATTACGTCCGCCGTAGCGTGCAGCCATATTAGCTCGGACAATGGCTAGCTGTGCTTGCAGTTGTGCGTAACGCTTCTTTAACAATCCGACTTCTTCACTATCTTTAATCGCATTGACAGCAGAATCAATTGCAGTTTTGGTACTCGCAGATTTTTCCTTACCTGTCTCTTCAATCTCTGCCAAGATTACATCAACCTCTTGTTGGAGTTGTTCTTCTTCACCATCCAGTTGAGCTTGTAACCTTTTTATATCTGTTTGAGTTTGAGCAATGCTCTCGTGTCTTTTGCTATTAATCCCTTCCAGCGCTCCTTCAATAGAAGCTGTCACTTCATCTTTGAGTTCGCTACCTTTTTCTTGGAAGTTTTCTATTACAGCAGAAACTGCATCTCTTACAATGCTACGAACTTCAGTAGAACCTTGTTTAAACTCAGAAGCTACTTGAGAGACTGCGGATTTTACAATTTCTCGAATCCGATCAGTTCTTAATTGTCCGGTTTCTTTAGCTTGTTGCAAGTCGGCTTGAATTTGTTGTTTGATATTGTTAGGCATTTTCAACTCTTGGAATTTAACTAATTGGGATAAAAGTTTTTAGACATGTTCCTACACCCACATTATGGCGTAGCCTGATTGAGCTAGGCACTTCCTTTAGATAGAAAATTCCAGTCCCAAAGAGGTGATGTGTAAGATGTTGCCCATTTGTGAGATGATTAATATTTGTTGGTAGTAATTGAGATGAAAATATGTGGCGAGTAAATATTACTTGTTCGGGTGATGCCTGGAAAATCTATGGTGTTGATTTTAAAGCGATCGCAGAGAAATATCAAGGTGAATTGATTGGTTCCAAAAAAATGCCAGATGGGACGCGCATCATGTCTTATAAAATTGAAGATGTTAGTGATGCAGAGGCTTTTCAAGAAGATTGTGCAAATTTTGCTGGATTTACAACTGACTTTGAATCACTTTAGTATTAGTTCTGATACTTATAGCTGTAAATAGCTGTAACCAGGATGTCAAAATATGGAGAATTTAATTGAAAAAATTACTCACATTAGTATTAGTAACGTTTTTGTTATTAATCAGTACTTTTACTTTACCTGCTAGTGCAGTAGACACAGTTAATGGTGAACAAATATTTAGTGTTCATTGTGCTGGTTGTCATATCAACGGTAGCAACATAATTAGGCGAGGTAAAAATCTCAAAAAGCAAGCGCTGAAAAAGTATGGCATGAATTCAATAGAGGCAGTTACATCTATCGTTACCAATGGTAAAAATAATATGTCAGCTTACAAAAAGCGTCTCACTGAACAGCAAATTCAAGACGTTGCTGCTTACGTTATTGAACAATCTGAAAAAGACTGGCGTTAGAAAGCTAGAAGTTGGGAGTTGGGAGTTATGAGTTAGGAATTAATAATGATCAGCTATGATTTATATATCATTAAAATCTTAATTCCTCCCTTTTCAACGCACTTGCTAGAACTCTCTTGAGCAGAGCAAGGCAGTGGTTCCTCCTAACTCCTAAACTTGAAAATGAACTTACCCGCAGCTAGCCGTCTCCAATTTACTCCTGATTTGAACATCTGCCGCATATTAAATGGGATGTGGCAAGTCTCTGGCGGACATGGACAGATCAATCCCCAAGTCGCTATTGAGACGATGTTCAAATATGTAGATGCAGGCTTCACTACTTGGGATTTAGCAGATCATTATGGCCCCGCAGAAGACTTTATTGGTGAGTTTCGCTGTCAACTAATTGATACTCGTGGAAAAGAGGCTTTATCTCAGGTACAAGCCTTTACAAAATGGGTGCCTCGTCCAGGCAAAATGACAAAAAAACTCGTTGAGGAAAATATTGATATTTCCCTGAGAAGAATGAATGTGCAATCGTTAGATTTATTGCAATTTCACTGGTGGGAATATCAGGATAAAAATTACCTGGATGCCCTAAAATATATGGCAGAACTTCAGACTGAGGGTAAAATTAAGCATCTAGGTTTAACTAATTTTGACACGGAAAACTTGAAGATTATTACCGAAGCAGGTATCAAAATCGTTTCTAACCAAGTACAATTTTCCCTTGTTGACCGCCGTCCCGAAGTTAATATAATGCAGTTTTGTCAACAGCATGATATAAAGCTTTTTACTTATGGTACGCTGTGCGGCGGTTTGTTATCAGAAAACTATTTGGGGAAACCGGAACCGCGAGGATTTGATCTAGCTACTGCTAGTTTGAAAAAATATAAAAATATGATCGATGCTTGGGGTGGGTGGCAATTATTTCAAGAGTTGCTAGCTATCTTAAAGGAAATTGCTAATAAGCATAGGGTAAGTATTTCCAACATAGCAGTGCGTTACATTTTAGATCAGCCAACTGTGGGCGGTGTGATAGTTGGTGCCAGACTTGGTGTATCTGAACATATAGAAGATAACGCCAAAGTATTTAGTTTTAGTTTAGATGCTGACGATCGCGATCGCATCAATGCAGTATCTCGCCAATCACGCGATTTATACCAGCTTATCGGCGATTGTGGCGACGAATATCGGCGATAATTTCGGGAAAAAGGTGATAATACGGTGAAGGTTACTGTGGAAACTCCTGCTGTCAGCCATGTCCCTAAGCTTCACCTTCGCCCTCAGTCAACAGCAAACTTTTGAACTGCGCTGTAATTACGGCTCGCGTCGCCTGGATAAAACGGAGTTAGCAGCACTCATTGATTTGTGTGGACATCCCAAAAGCGATCGCACTTTGGGAACAATCCTTAGAAATATCCGAGCAGATTGGCGATGTCAAAGGTAAAGCCACTACCCTCAACAACATGGCACTGGTAATCGCCCAACAAGGGGATATCCCAAAAGCGATCGCACTTTGGAAGCAAGTTGCTTCCACACTTGCACAAACAAGTGCATACGGTGATTTGGTAACAGTTCTGAATAACTTAGGTGTAACAGATGAAAGCAACGGTTTGGTTTACCTAGCTCAAGCAATCTGGTTGACGCTGAGAATTCAAGCTACTTTAGCACTGACTATTCAATTAATGCGTGCTTTATATAATGCAGTGCCTCAAGGTCATGAACTAGAAACTGTGCTAGTAGCAACGGCAACGTTCTTTTGCAACTACCGAGGTGAAGATCATCCCCAGTTAGAGGAACTCAAAAAGCTTATACCAATTTAATATGAAGCTGCATAGAATAAAGCTTCCAGGATAAAGTTGTAAGAAGAGACAGAAATTACCTGCTCAAAAGTAAGTTGGTCGAATATTTCTTGGATGCGCTCGCGTAAAGCTTGTAAAGAAGAAAAAAGTTAGTTAGCGAAAGCAGAGTGTATTGATTAGCCACAAAAGTTCTCTCGTAACATTCAACATTCATTCTCCTGTGATTTCCATGACAAAACGCTCTCTCTACTGAACGCGATAATGCCTAATGGTACGATAACATCAGCATGAAAGCGTGAATACAAAACTCCTCATTTCTCCTCAACAACTCACGTCTCTGTTAGCAGAAAAGTTATCACAGACTGTCATTATCGATACGCGAACTCCCGAAGATTATGCTATTTCTCATATTCCTCAATCCATAAATATTCGAGATTTTTTCACCTATCTTTTAGAGAATTCCTACCCAGCAGGATTAAAGAAATTGCAAGAGTATTTTGCACAAATTCTAAGCAGGGTCGGAATATCGGGTGCAGAACGGTTAATTGTGTATGAAGATACTTTAAGTAAAGGTTATGGTCAATCTTGTCGAGCAGCTTTCTTGCTGAAGTATTTAGGTTGCGCTCAGGTATCTATCTTACACGGTGGATATAGAGCATGGCTTAGGGCGGGATTACCTACTACCGATGAAGTACCATTACGTGAAAGCAGCATATTTAGATTGCATCCTAACGCTGATATGATGGTGACTACCACCGAGATGTTGCAAGCAATTGACAATCCAGCAATTATTAAATTAGATGTGCGCGACAGCGAGGAATGGCTTGGGTTGAGTTCTTCTCCCTACGCTGTTGATTTTTGTCCTCGCAAAGGCAGAATCCCTAACGCTGTATGGCTAGAATGGCATCGGTTGATGACATTTGAATCGGAAATCCCCACCTTTCGATCGCCAGATGAAATCCGAGAAATTTGTCAGTCAGTAGGTATTACTTCAGATTCCATTGTGTACATTTATTGCTTTAAGGGTTCAAGAGCTGCTAATACATTAATAGCACTAGAAGAGGCAGGAATTTCTGCCAGAAATTATTTTGGCTCGTGGAATGAATGGTCTCGTGAATTCTCACTACCGATTGATAGCAGAGTTATGCAATGAGCGTGTAAGCTTGCTGATAGTTAGCGATGTCTAGGTTGGGCTACGCCTACGCACATTATTATCGTTGGTTACTTAAGCAAAATGCCTCTAGGCGCGATCATTGTTTAGCAAAAGCCAAGTCACTTTCAATTAACTTAGCATTTGTTAGGTTAGCCCCACTCAAATTGCATTCGTGAAAATTTGCCCCTCTTAAGTCTGCTAGTGCTAGATTAGCTCCTGTTAAATCTGCATCAGTGAGGTTAACTTCACTTAAGTTAGCGCTACTTAGGTTAGCCCCCTGAAGTGAAGCTTGTTGCAGGTCTGCCCCCTTTAGGTTTGCCCTCATTAGGTATGCCTTACTCAGGTCGGTTCCACTTAAATTAGCTTGACTTAGGTCTGCTGCTGTTAAATCAGCTTTACTGAGATTGGCTTGATTTAGGTCTGCCCAACTCAACTGAGCATAACTTAGGTTAATTTCACTTAGCTTCACTGATGTAAGTACTGCACACCTCAAATTAGCATTAATAAAATTTCTTTCTCCTATTGCATAACGGCGTAAAATTTCATCAGTTGTTACTCTGTCTAAAACAGCTTTGGAAGCTCCTTGATAACACCATGTAGCTTCTAATATTTTGGCAGCAGTGTTAATAGCTACCTCATCACATTTGTCTACCATCACACCATTGCAGCCATCCCACTGACCGTTAAGCATCAGGGCAATCTCACTAGCGGCAACAATTGAGTCAAATAGTAAAACAGAGTCTTTGTGTCGTTTTAACCAGTTATTCCAAACAATCGAGATAATATTTTTCATTTCTTTCAGTTTTGGCACTTTCAGACGATTACGGCTCTAACTTCCAGATATTAATCAACTATGCTGACTCTACCTCTGTCTGGAGTTAAATATTGAGGGTTAGTTCCACCAGCCGCCAGTACAAAAGAGTTACAATCAGCTTAAGTACAAACGTCTGCAAGAACTAAGTGTAATATATTGCACCACTACATTCTGACTAATAACAATCAGACTGGTGTGTGTAACAACCGACCATTATTGTACGGTCTTAACGAACGCTTGCTAAAAATCGTCTCTTGAAATGGTGGAAGTATTTGACCAGACTGCATCAACTCTTCCCACTCCAATACGGTTTGGATAAGCAGGGGAAGCAGAAGAGAAATTGTTAATTATTTTACATACCTCTACTTACATACCCAAGACAAACCACCAGATAGATGAAGAGTGGGGAAACTGATGATAGGTTGAGACGATGAAAAGCTCCTAATAACCCCATTGTCAAAAAGTAGCTATTATGATCGTTGTCCATCATCTCAACAACTCGCGATCGCAGCGCGTGCTATGGCTGCTTGAAGAATTAGGTATCGAATACGAGATTAAGTTCTACCAACGCGATGAGAAAACGATGCTGGCACCGGCATCGTTGCTCTCAGTCCATCCACTCGGTAAGTCACCAGTGATCACAGATGCAGAAGAAACGGTTGCTGAGTCGGGCGCTATCATTGAATACATAGTGGGTCGCTACGGCAATGGTCGGCTAATCCCACCATCCGGTACGCCGGAGCGTCTGCGCTATACCTATTGGCTGCATTACGCTGAAGGCTCTGCAATGCCACCTCTGGTGATGAACCTCGTCTTTAACCGTTTTTCGACAGGAGACAGCAGCGTCAACGATGCATTTATCGCGCCCCAGATCAAGCTTCACTTTGACTACATAGAAGGTGAACTTCATAAGAGTACCTGGTTTGTAGGCGAAGAATTTACCGCCGCTGATATCCAAATGAGCTTTCCTCTAGAAATAGTTGCTATGGAAGCCGAACTGATCTCAAGCCGACCAAAGATTAAGCAATTTATCGAGCGCATCCATGCACGACCTGCTTACGAACGCGCCCTTGAACGTGGAGGCAAATACGACTTCGCCAAGAGCATTTAAAAATTCGGCGTTGCATATTTGCGGGATGATTTTGCTAGTTTTGTGGGATGGGCATCTTGTCTGTCCCTTGTATTTCAAGGCTCTCGTGTCGCCCACCCTACAAGAATCATCCCTTGATTCAGCAACGCCAAAAATTCTTGTACCCCGACAATGGCTTCAAGCAGACAAGCAAACTAGGACTGGACTAACCTCACTTTAGCTCTGGGGTTTTTGTTTTGATTCTCGATACCAACCAACAACCGTTATATCTAGTCCGTATCAGCCGTACTAGGCTGCTCTTGTCACAAGGTAAAGCTACCGGATTCTAGCTATATCCTTTTAGTATCATTCTGAAAGAGTCCCTTTCTCATCTAAAACTTGAGCAACTTGGCTGCAAGATTCACCCTGGTGTTAAAACTACTAGTACTATTGTCAGTAAAGATAAAATAAATTGCTATTTATCTTAGTCGCCTCCCAAACTGAGGAATATAGATGACGAACCACACCATCTTAGAACCATTGCCAGAAGACCAATGGTTTATTGAGAGCCAGGAACTACAATCCTTTGTAGCAACAGTGCGGGAAATTAGCGCTAGTACTGTTGGCGATCGCACCCAAACTCTCACCAAACTAGAACCCTATTTTCAAGAACTCCTTGCCCAACAGCAATGGCTACCGGAAAAGTTTGCCCAAGTCAATCCCGAAAGCCGGATGGGTGGCGGTATTGGTCAATGGTTGCTTTATCGCGCCAAAGACCGTTCCCTGTCAGTATTCAGTTTGGTAATTCCCCCAGATTCAACGACTCCCGTCCACGATCATTTGGCTTGGGGATTGATTGGTTTATATAAAGGTAATCAAGAAGAAACAGTCTATCGCCGTGTAGATAGCGGTGATGCAGAAGGACACGCACAATTACAAGTAACTGAAGTGCGATCGCTTCAACCAGGAGATATCTACGGCCTCTTACCCCCAGATGGTGATATCCACGCCGTCAAAACCACATCCCAGAGCGCATCTGTATCCATTCATATCTTGGGTAATGATACTGGTTGCATTTTGCGTCACCAGTTCATCCCAGAATCTCACAGCGTCAAATCCTTTCGCTCTGGATATTCTAACGCTCCCTGTAAAGAAGAGGAAGAAAAAGAACATGCCCAATAGACCACAACCCCCAGTCTTCGAGCGAGTTGAAGACGAACGCCTGCACCGTAAACAACGCCTCGCCGCTGCCTTTCGCCTGTTTGGTAAGTTTGGCTTCAGCGAGGGCATCGCAGGCCATATTACGGCTCGCGATCCTGAGTTTACAGACCATTTTTGGGTCAATCCATTCGGGACATACTTCGGTCATATCCGAGTTTCTGACCTGATTCTAGTTAACAGAGAAGGTGAGGTGGTTAAAGGCGATGCTGAAGTGAATCAAGCTGCTTTCGCGATTCATTCTCAAATTCATGAAGCTCGAACTGATGTAATCGCGGCGGCTCACGCCCATTCACTTTATGGTAAGGCCTGGTCTAGTTTGGGGCGTCTCCTTGACCCCTTAACTCAAGATTCTTGTGCTTTTTACGAAGACCATGCCCTGTTTGACGATTTTACAGGTGTTGTTTTAGAAACTTCTGAAGGTCTGCGACTGGCGCAAGCCTTGGGGCCAAAGAAAGCCATAATCCTACGTAACCATAGCATTTTAACTGTGGGACATACAGTAGATGAAGCTGCCTTTTGGTACATTAGCTTAGAGCGATCGTGCCAAGCCCAACTGCTGGCTGAAGCTGCGGGTAGACCCACAACTATCAAACACGAAACAGCCCGTTTAACACAGACTCAAGTGGGATCGCATACAAGTGGGTGGTTCAGTTTTCAGCCCCTTTACGACCGGATTGTGCGCGAAGAACCCGATTTGCTAAATTAGTGCTGTGTTTTTTGGCACTGGGATAATAGGCGGAGAAGTATCAATTTACCCAACTTCCCGCTATTTTTATGTCAATCAAACCTAAATTATTTATATACACCGTTAAACCTATAGGTTTATAGTATTAATATAATTCAGAGAACTCATTTTGATGATTAACTTCATCTTTCGCCGTTTCATTGCCAAGTGGATATCGTTGATAAAATTCACGAATATCTTCTTTAACGACCAACATAAATTATTCTTTTCTTCTCCTTTGCCAATAGTGGGGGCTTTTGTTACAGGTTTTTGTCTGAGCCTGCTATTTGCTGCTTGTTCATCGACACCGACTGTTAATGCCCCTAATTCCAGTACTACATCTCAGGGTAATTCTGCTTCTAGTAAAGCAACAGTAGTCAGATTTGGCTATCAAAAAACGACCATTCTGCTGAGAACTAAGGGTGTTTTAGAAAAGCGTTTAGCGCCACAAGGTATTACTGTACAGTGGACTGAATTTCAAGCGGGGCCACAACTACTAGAAGCGATGAATGTGGGTAGTATTGATATTGGCCCTGTGGGAGAATCACCGCCAATATTTGCTCAAGCAGCGGGAACATCACTAACTTATGTTGTTGGTACTGCGGCTACTCCAGCTAGTTCCGCAATTCTTGTTCCTCAAAATTCGCAAATTCAAAAAGTTACTGACTTGAAGGGCAAAAGAGTTGCCTTTCAAAAAGGATCTAGTGCCCACTTATTGTTAGTCCAAGCTTTAGAAAAATCTGGATTAAAATATACAGATATTGAACCTAAATATTTGGCTCCGGCTGATGCGCGTGCTGCATTTGTGAAAGGCAGTGTGGATGCTTGGGTAATTTGGGACCCATTTTATGCAGCGGCTCAAGAGGCAACTAAAGCTAGAGTCCTGATTGATGGCACAGGAATTAATAAACAGGGAGGATATTATTTGATGACTCGTAAATTTGTCACTGAAAATCCCCAAACTGTCAAGACAATACTGGAGGAAATTCAAAATCTCGAAGAATGGTCTAAACAGAATCGAGAAGAAGTAGCAAAAACTCTCGCGCCTGTGTTAGGAATTGATTTAGAAACGATGAAAAAAGCAACTAACAGGCGGACTTTTGGGATTGTACCAATTGACGAAAATTTGATAAATCTACAACAAGGTGTTGCAGATACATATTACAAATTGAAGTTAATTCCCAAAGAGGTAAATGTGAAGGATGCAATGTTGACAAAAGAAGAATATGCTGCATTTTCACCAAAAACTTAAACTAGTACAATGAATCGGCTGTAGGGACATAGAGATGTATGCACCTACAGATGAAATTGATATTAGTAGCAAATTTGAAAATGTAAATCTTGGAATTGATTATGACTAATCCTACAGAACTACTGCGATCGCGCTACGGTGAAATTCCCTTCAATCCCGAAATTGCATGGAATGATTCGCTCACAGCACTACTATCTCACCGTTCAATTCGTTCTTATCTAGCCGATCCTTTACCACCGGGAACTCTGGAGTTGCTAATTGCAGCCGCCCAATCTGCATCTACTTCCTCTAATTTGCAAACTTGGAGTGTGGTAGCAGTCGAAGATCAACAGCGCAAAGAGGAGTTATCCAAGCTGGCGGGAAACCAAGCACATATTAAGCAGGTTCCTTTATTCTTGGTTTGGTTAGCAGACTTGGCGCGTCTAAGTCACGTTGCTGACAGTCGCGGCATATCTCATGATGCGCTGGAATATTTGGAAATGTTTGTGATGGCAACAATTGATGCAACGTTGGCGGCGCAAAATGCAGCAGTTGCAGCTGAGTCGCTTGGTTTAGGAACAGTATATATCGGTGGAATCCGCAACCGTCCGCAAGAGGTAGCAGAGATATTGAATTTACCCTCCTCTGTGTATGCTGTATTTGGGCTGTGTGTAGGCTATCCAAATCCTGAAGTCGAAGCGGCGATTAAGCCAAGGTTGCCCCAATCAGCGATACTGCATCGTGAAACTTATAAATTGGCAGAACAAGAAGAAGCGATCGCTCACTACAACGACATCATCAAAGAATTCTATACTGAACAAAAGATGAATATTGCTGGTGATTGGTCAGAACACTCAGCCCAACGCATCGCCACTGTAGAATCATTGAGAGGACGCGATCGCTTGCGTGAAGCTCTCAATAACCTTGGCTTCAAATTACTGTAAATTATGGTGGTTCTCGTTTACGTGAGGTACACCCATAGGGGCACGGCATGCCGTGCCCCTACTGGACATATACAGAACGGGTAGAAAAATTAATCAACGCCCGCATTGCTAGAAATGGTGAAACGAAAGAAGCAGAAATTGCTAGAATCAATGGGACAGTCCCTTTGGGTCATATCGGGACACCAGAAGAGTTTGCCAATGTTGCGGTATTTCTGAGTTCACCAGCAGCCTCATTTGTGAAGGCAGTCATGCTGCAAGTAGATGGCGGAATTATTCAAAGCACATTTTGAGCGGCTTGATTGATAAAAATAATGAGCGGTAACAATATTGCCGCTCATATCATTAAGGCAGCAGAGGAGAAGCACTTCAGATACGCTCAGTGACCGAGGAGAGGGGTTTTTGGGCTTTCTGCATAGATTCGGAAATTAAAACTAATTAGCCGGACTTGATATCAAAACTAACTTTGACTACTTTCATCATTTCTTCAATTGTTCTAAATAGACAGCAACCAGTATCATAATGCTGTTACATCTTTGTTAAGAATAGTTACAACTTCTTAACACAAGGAAATATTTCTGATGGAAGTCTCACTTGAAAAGAATGCACCACATCGGGTTGTTGTCGTTGGTGGCGGCTTTGGTGGACTGTATACAGCAAAAGCTTTGAAGAAAGCAAATGTAAATGTTACTCTCATTGATAAACGTAACTTTCACCTATTTCAGCCACTTTTATATCAAGTTGCCACAGGTACGCTATCACCTGCTGATATTTCTGCACCATTACGATCTGTATTCAGCAAAAGCAAGAATACAAAAGTGCTGTTGGGAGAGGTAAATGATATCGATCCAAAAGCGCAACAAGTTATTTTGGGTGATGAAGTAGTACCTTATGACACATTGATTGTCGCTACAGGTGCTAACCATTCCTATTTTGGTAAAGATAACTGGAAAGAATTTGCTCCTGGTTTGAAAACTGTTGAAGATGCCATAGAAATGCGTCGCCAGATATTTTCGGCATTTGAAGCGGCAGAAAAAGAAACCGATCCTGAAAAACGCCGTGCTTTGTTGACTTTTGTGATTGTCGGGGGTGGGCCTACCGGTGTAGAATTATCGGGAGCGATCGCAGAATTGGCATACCAAACTCTCACAGAAGATTTCCGCAGCATCAACACCTCAGAAGCGAGTATTTTACTATTGCAAGGGGGCGAGCGCATCCTCCCACACATTTCACCAGAATTATCGAAAGTAGCAGCAGAATCTTTGCAAAAGTTGGGTGTGGCTGTCTACACTAACACCAGAGTGACAAAGATTGAAGATAACATCGTTACTTTCAAGCAAGGCGATGAATTGACAGAAATTAACTCAAAAACTATCTTGTGGGCAGCAGGTGTTCAAGGTTCGCCGATGGGGAAAGCCCTAGCAAAAAATACAGATGTAGAGTGCGATCGCTCAGGACGTGTGATTGTAGAACCGGACTTGTCTATCAAGGGTTATAAAAACATTTTTGTAGTGGGAGATTTAAGCAACTTTTCCCATCAAAATGGTAAACCCTTACCTGGTGTTGCACCTGTAGCCAAACAACAAGGAGAGTATGTAGCTAAACTCATTAAACGCAGGCTTAAAGGTGAGACTTTGCCACAATTTCGTTACAATGACGTGGGTACTTTGGCGATGATTGGGCAAAATTTAGCTGTTGTAGATTTAGGCTTAGTCAAACTCAAAGGTTTCATTGCTTGGCTCTTTTGGCTAGTAATTCACATCTACTTCTTAATCGAGTTTGACACTAAAATAGTAGTAGCAATTCAGTGGGGATGGAATTATATTACTCGTAATCGTCGCTCTAGATTGATTACAGGTAGAGATGGTTTTGTAGAAGGAAAAACTGTTAACAAGAGGGTGCAACAGCCTTCTGGTACACCTCTTTAACTTCAGGGATGACACCCGATAGAACTCGTATTGTGTCTTGCTAAAGACTTATCATTTAGACCGCAGGGGGCAGGGGAGCAGGGGGGCAGGGGAGCAGGGGAGCAGGGGAGCAGAGGAGCAGGGGAGCAGGGGAGCAGGGGAGCAGAGGAGCAGAGGAGCAGGGGAAGCAGGGAGCAGGGGGAAAGAGGCTGTGTAGTAAACGCTATAAACCCTTTAAATTATTTACTGTCATAGCTGGCGATCGCCACAATCGTAGATAAGGGAACTTCTGCAAAATACTGTTGCTGAAATTGTTCTTCTCGGACAGCAGCTAAAAATCGCGCAACTGCTTCGTCAGCAAGGTTTTCGGAACTATCGTTTGGATTCCAGGTAATTTGTAAAGAACGGTCTTGTCGTTGAACTGTGAACCCTAAGTATTTTAAAGCTTTGATGCCGACAAGTAAAGTTTGGTCGCTGATACCGATTTTCTCTAAAAGTTGTCCGCGGGTAACTAGTTGATTTGTGCGACTTAGATATTTAGCAATTCCGACAAGAGTCAGCCAAATTTGATTGGGTGGTTGATGCTTAGGTTTAGACCAAGCGATCGCTAATTGTTGCTGATTGTCAAGCCCGGACGTAGAGCGACTTATTGCCAAACATCGCCGCAACCACATACGTAAATCATCCCAATTCGTGGGACAATCTTCAATAATTAGTCCTGTTAGCGGTAGCGGGGCGTTTAGCCCATGTTGAGTTGCTGAGTGTTCCTGATTCCGTAAATCTACGATGAAGGGTAGATGCTGAGTAGTGAGTGCTGAGTTAGCAGAAGAACGCACGGCAATTAATCTAATTTCATAACGTTTTTTGAAGGTGTTGTAGTCTAGTTCTGCTATGCAATCACACCTTCCTATGGGCAATTCATCTTTGTAATGTCCCCACCATAAGCCAGGAAAAGCACTTCTGCTAGAATCATCCCGAATATCAAACTCAGCTTTAATGTACTGTACCTTTTTCCCTTGCCAATCCTGCTGATTGCGATGCCAAGAATTTTCAAACCAGCAGTTTTGAATTAGCAATTTCGGAACAGGATTACCCATTCCACAAGGTTCTAGCAGTTTCAGTTCCAAAAATAACTCTTTCCCCAAGTCTGCTACCGTTACCGTCAAGTCTGCTTGCACAGTTGGCGTTAGAGTTGTACTACCTAAAGATTGCCGCAACTGCTGATTAATCGCCGCTGTAAATAAAGGAATATTCTCCACCAACAAACTCAAACCAGCTGCAAAGGGATGTCCTCCAAAGCGGTGTAACAAATGTGCTTGCTCTTTCACCAGTTGGTATAAATCGACAGAATTCACCGAACGGGCGGAACCCCTTGCAAGCAGAGGGGCAGAGGGGCGGAGGGGCAGAGGAGAAGAATTGCTCCCCTGCTCCTCTGCTCCCCTGTCACTGAGCGTAGCCGAAGTGCTGTTCCCCTGCTCCCCTGCTCCCCTGCTCCTCTGCTTCCCTGCGCCTCTGCTCCCCTGCTCCCCTGCTCCCCTGCTCCCCTGCCCCTCTGCTCCCCTGCCCCCCTGCTCCCCTGCCCCTCTGCTCCCCTGCCCCCCTGCTCCCCTGCCCCCCTGCTCCCCTGCGCCTCTGCTCCCCTGCTCCCCTGCTCCTTCCGTACTCAACAAAATCGTCGGGCGTCCTGTTTCCTGTGCTATCTGTCCGGCGACTAAGCCCAATACACCCGCAGGCCATTGGGCATCTTCTAAGACAATGACGCTGGTGGTTGATAAATCTAGTTGAGTAAGTTTTTGTGCCACTTGTGCTTGCACATCTTTTTGTAAAGATTTGCGGCGGGCGTTGGCGAGTTCTGTAACTTCGGCGAGTTCGTTACAACGTTTGACATCCCGACTAGTTAATAATTCCACGCAGAAACTAGCATCACCTTGGATGCGACTAACGGCGTTAATTCTTGGCCCCAAACCAAAGGAAATATCTGTGGGGCGATCGCCACTTTTCTGGCACAATTCTAATAATCTTCCTACCCCTGGCCGCCGCCGTGCTGCTACTGGCTGTTTAAAATCTTCTTGCAGTCGTTGAATTCCCATCTGTGCTAAGTAGCGACAATCTCCACTTAACTGCACTAAGTCGGCAATTAATCCAACTGCAACTAAATCTAATAAATCCTCCAACGGATATTTTGCAACATTGGGCAAGCTTTGATATAGTGCTTCGACCAACTTATAAGCTACTGCCACCCCAGAAAGATTAAATAACTGATGTTCCTTTGGAAAATAGCGGGGATTGATAATCGCTGCAACCGGTGGGCGTTCGGCTGGTAAAGTGTGATGGTCTGTAACTATTACATCTATACCTAGCTGTTTGGCATAGATAATTTCTTCAACATTTGTGCTACCTGTATCGCAAGTAACTATTAATTTGCAACTTTGTTTTGCTAAGTTATCAATTCCTTGATTATTAAGCCCGTGGGATTCTTTCAGGCGATTGGGAATATAGTAAACTAACTGAGTATTTTGAGCGAAAAACTGCCCCAATCCATCCCAAAGTACCGATGTAGCGGTAATACCATCGGCATCGAAGTCTCCCCAAATGGCGATTTTTTCTTTAGTATTATATGCTTGTTGCAACCGTGCGATCGCTAGATGCATTTCTTGCCCAAACTCAAAGGGACTTGCTGGTTGATAAGTTTTATAGTTAATAAAAGCTGTTAATTGTTGACGATCTTTAATACCCCGTTGCCACAACAACTGCGCTGCATACAGTCCACTTGATGCAGGTGTATACTGTTTCACTGCTTGGATAAACCACTCTGGTGGTTGTTCAGTTGCTGTTATAGTCCACTGCTGTTGTTCTGGCATATAAATAAAGTTAGGAGTGAAAACTTTTAAAATACAAGGCTGTGTTAAAGCATTAAAGATGGCTAATACAGAATCACAAATATTTTCAGAAAGTCAAGTCCCTAAAATCATACGACTTAAATCTCATCGTATCTATAGGATTCCTTCTTTTCTATTCCCTCCACAAATAGATTCAATAATCAAATCGAAATACTATACCTGCAAAGATTCAGCAGACGGCGG
This sequence comes from Nostoc sp. JL34, assembly GCF_017114945.1. Taxonomy (GTDB): domain Bacteria; phylum Cyanobacteriota; class Cyanobacteriia; order Cyanobacteriales; family Nostocaceae; genus Nostoc. The sequence goes on along the minus strand of NZ_JABXKQ010000134.1, from coordinate 17,430 downwards.
AATAATTTCAAGACCATATTTTGAAGCAGCAGCCAAAGCTTTTTCCATGTCTGCGGGATTAACGCTAGGTAATTGCGTCTTCTCTGAGACTGGCACACCTATTTCCCTAAAAAACTTTTCTAACCCTGCTGGTGTGAACCAGCAAAGTAATTTTGCTGGCTTTGTACCGATATTTGTAAACCTGTGGAGTTGACCTTTAGGAGAGTGAAGAAAGGTTCCAGGAATTGCTAAGATAATCTTCTCATCAAGCTGAAATTCCAATTCTCCCTCTTGAATATAGAAAGCTTCATCTTCATGACTATGAATGTGGGGAGGTGTACCGTTTTGTGGTTGAACGGCGATTTCAATTAGAGCATAAGCTTGACCAGTTTCTTCACCTACCGCCTTAAAGGTATACAAATCTCCAAGCACCCAGTACGAAGAACCTTGTCCTGGTTGCTGTAATATTCCTTGTAAATTGACTGTCATAGTGATTTACTTGTGAGATGCTTTCTAGTAATTAGGTAATTTGTCGCTCAATAGCCATTGCCTATTATCTACTTTATCTACTTCTGAATTACCGAAAAATTGCTATTTTATAATTCATAACCACTTTTCAAGTAATTTTACTACATTACTCCCCACTCTCCACTCCCGTTGTATGCAAATAGGAGTTGTCTCTAGTAAAATCTTTCTATCAACTCACATCTTGTATTTCAACGATTAAAATCGCGGCTACCCAAACCAAGCTTGCGGAAACAGGCTGCAAAACCCATGCAATAGGCATCCATGAGCAAAACCAGTGATGACGAAATTTTGTTGCACAAGCAAACTTGGCATCGTGAGCGGCAAATAATATCACGTTTATCTTCTTTGAATTATCGAACTGGCGAACTGGGTAGTTATTTACACAACATTGCTTGCGGAGTCAGCGAACTCATTGGAGTTGACTGGACGGTTGTTACCTTTTGCCAAGAGGGCTTTGAAACTGTTCTAGCCAGTAGCCTTGAAATGGGCGAAGGCGAACATATTTATTCACTACATGGTTTACTAACTGGTACTGTTATCAAAATGGGTGAATCATTAGCAATAAAAGATGCTCAAAAACACCCAGAGTATGGACAGGCTCCAGAAGGTTATTGTGCATATTTAGGGATACCATTGCGGACTGCTGAAAGTGAAGTGATTGGTACTATCTGTTCTTTTAATCGTCTACCACATGATTTTACAAAAGAAGATATCCAAATTGTGGAATTGTTTGCTGAACGAGCTGCAACAGCAATTGAAAACTATCATTTCTATCAACAACAGTGCAAATTTAATCATATTCTAGAAGCTGAGGTAGAAAAACGTACCGCAGAATTACAAGCAGCCCAAGCCAAGCTTTTAGAGCAGGAAAGATTAGCAGCAATTGGTGAATTCGCTGCTATTATTGTGCATGAAATTCGTAATCCCTTGACTACAATGATTATGGGATTAAAATATTTCCGAAAAACCATTTTAACAGAATCTGCTCAAGAGCGATTAGCGTTGGCACTGAGTGAAGCTAATCGTTTAGAACGCCTATTAAGTGAAATTCTACTCTACGCCAAGCCCCAACTGTTGCAAGTTTTTGAATTAGACGTGAATGAATTCATTTATGAGTTGCTTGTATGCATTCGTGAAATGCCAGAAGCTTTAGAACGACAAATTGAATTTATTCCGGCATCACCTACGGTAATAATCTTAGGAGATAAGGACAAACTGAAACAAGTATTTATCAACATTGTTCGCAATGCTTGCGAAGCAATTCCAGCAGAAGATATTGTTAAATTGAAAGTAGATTGTTCCTATACAGATAAAGTTTGCATTAATGTCCATAATGGCGGTGAGCCAATTCCATCAGAAATTATCGCCAAACTTTTTCAGCCATTTTTCTCTACAAAACCTTGTGGCACTGGACTAGGACTTGCTATTACCAAACGCATCGTCAATGCTCATAGTGGAGAACTGTTAATCTCTTCTGACCTCTTGGCAGGAACTACTGTGAGTGTTCAATTACCTGTAGTTATTAAATGAAGTTTTGATTGATATAAATGCCAGGTTTTTGCAATGATAATATTTATTACTTTTATTTTGATTTGCAACTTGTGAGCTAAATCACACTAGCAACCTCAGCACTGAAATAAAATTCCATTTATGCATAAAAGATTACACACAAAATGATGGAATTACTTCAACTAATTTTGGTGCTAGGTACAGTCGTTGGTGTTGCAGACGGGAACACAATTTTGTTTAAAGATAATGCAGGACAAACAACTACAATCAAGCTAGCGTGTATTAATGCACCAGAGGCGACTGACAAGCGCTATGGTTTAGCAGCAACACAAAGACTAAAACAGCTATTACCACCTCAAACTCCTGTCGTAATTAGAAGCACAGAACAACTTAAAAATGGTCGCCCCGCTGGTGAAGTGTTTGTAGATAATCGGTCAGTAAATCTCCTTTTGGTAGAGTCAGGTAACGCCGTTGTTGACCAAGAGTCTTTACACAATTGCTACGAGAGCAAAACCCAATTTTTAATTGCAGAAGCTAATGCTAAAAATAAGCACTTGGGATTGTGGCAACAATCAAAATTACAGTTAAAACTTCATGCGAAGTAAGCGACGCACCATTCGTTAGGATTTGGTGCGTTACGCTGTCGCTAAAACATTTTAAGGATATTTTCAAAAATGAATTTTAGTCCTATACAAGTAGGCTAAATTGCTTACTTAGTTGCGTTTTTAATATCACCAATTAACTCATCAATCCTTGATTGAGTAGTGTTCCAAGAACACATAAAACGTACTCCTCCCACACCAATAAATGTATAAAACTGCCAATTATTGGCTTTTAAGCTGTGAATGACTTCTTCAGGTAGTTTTACAAATACGGCGTTGGCTTCTCTAGGAAACATCAAGTCAACGCCTTCTATATTTAATAGTTGATTTTCTAAGTATTCAGCACATTGATTGGCATGTCTGGCATTTTTTAGCCAAGCACCAGTTTCTAATAAACCCAACCAGGGAGCCGAAATAAACCGCATTTTTGAGGCTAGCTGGCCTGCTTGCTTGCATCGATAATCAAAATCCTCTGCTAACGCTTTGTTGAAAAAAAGAATGGCTTCACCTAATGCCATTCCATTCTTAGTACCACAAAAACACAATACATCAACTCCAGTTTTCCAAGTAATTTCAGCAGGACTTTTATTCATAGCGGCAACTGCATTTGCAAAACGAGCGCCATCCATGTGAATCTTTAAATTATGCTTTTTCGCAACTTCTTTAATACTTAAAAGTTCTTCAATAGAATATAAAGTTCCCAACTCAGTTGATTGTGTAATGCTAATCACTTTAGGTTTGGGGTAATGAATATCAGTCCGCTTAGTGACAATGGACTCTATAGACTCTGATGTTAATTTGCCATTTTTACCTTGAGCCAGTAGTAGTTTAGAACCATTAGATGCAAATTCAGGTGCGCCACATTCATCTGTTTCTATGTGAGATGTTTCATGGCAAATAACACTATGATATGACTGACAAAGAGCAGCTAAAGATAGAGAATTTGCGGCTGTACCGTTAAAGGTAAAAAATACTTCACAATCAATTTCAAAGAGTTCCCGAAAATAATCTGTTGCTTTTTGAGTCCATTCATCATTTCCATAGGCTGGAACACTACCTTGATTTGCTCTAATCATATATTCCAGCGCTTCAGGACAAATACCAGAGGAATTATCACTTGCAAACTGTTCTAATTGACTACTCATAATTTCTGCTTTTATTTTTAACAGTAATTGTTACAATACTAGTGAATAATCTTGGACTTTGCCAACTCCAATGTTGACGAATATACTATAAAACTCTCAAATTATCTAATAACTTTGCTACTTCTACCATTCTTGATTGGGAATCACTTCTGTGTCTCAGTTATGTTAATCTATCTGTCACACTCTTTTTTAAAACTTGTATTCCAAGAATTTTGGATTGCAGAAACTAAATCTTTATATAGCTATACTTAATAGTTATTGAAAAAAAGGTTTTGACTTATCTAAAAAGTTGTGAGTCTGAACCTTTTAATTTGTAAAAATTAAATTTGATTTCTATATTTTTTATCAACTTATTAATTAGCTTTTGCGATCGCAGCTTTTTTCTGAGTAATTATACTCTCAATTAGTATATTAATGCTATTAAATAACTTGGCTAATGTCTACAAAAAACTGGAGTCTTAAGTTCCTGTCACTGAGACGTTTAATTACTACGGTGTCTTCGTCAGCCTTGCTTTGAGGGTATTTTGAGACGTTAAACATCGCAAATAACTAAATAATTATGCTAAAAAAATAAAGTTTGCTAATTAGAATGCTAATCATGTACTTATAATTTAGTATACAATATCCTACCAATAACTATGACATCACTATTGGGCATATTTGTCCTTTGTTAGTTCTCAGTAGTCATTTGTTTATTTTCTACTGACTAATGACCAATGACCAATGACCAATGACTAATAACTAATGACTGAACCATTGATTGAACTGAAAGGTGTTTCTAAGTCCTTTGGTAGCCGTAAAGTTCTAGATAATGTAGACTTGACCATTTATAGGGGAGAAGCGCTGGGGATTATTGGCCCATCAGGGACTGGTAAATCAACAATTTTACGGGTAATGGCGGGATTACTTATTCCTGATGAGGGAGAAATTTATGTACAAGGAGTGCGGAGAGACGGTTTGATTGAGGATGGTGGCCAGCAGGTTGGCATTGGTATGGTGTTTCAGCAGGCGGCGCTATTTGATTCGCTGACGGTGGAGGAAAATGTGGGATTTTTACTTTATCAAAATTCAAAGCTGCCGCGATCGCGCATCCGAGATTTGGTAAAAGAAAAATTGGAGATGGTAGGTTTGCCAGCAATAGGCCACCTCTACCCCGCCGAACTTTCCGGGGGAATGCGAAAACGGGTAAGTTTTGCCCGTGCGATTATGTCTAATCCCGATAATCCCAGTGAAGGCCCGGAAGTTCTACTATACGACGAACCAACAGCCGGACTTGATCCCATTGCCTCAACAGTAATCGAAGATTTAATCCGGTATTTGCAATGTTTACATGGAGTTTGTAGTACATACGCCGTTGTTACCCACCAAGACAGCACTATCCGCCGTACAGCTGATAGACTTATATTTCTCTATGAAGGTAAAGTGCAGTGGCAGGGTACAGTTAGTGAAACATACAACACAGAACATCCCTTGATCAGACAATTTCTCAGTGGAAGCGTGAAAGGGCCGATTCAAGTCGCCGGCTAGAAACTTAAAAGTGAGGAGTGAGGAGTGAGGAGTGAGAAGTTAAATTCAACTACTAACTCCTAACTCCTAATTGGTTGTTGGTTGTTGGTGGAGGCAAAAAAATGCGAGGTCTTATGACAAGCCGCTTCGCGTCTGGGCGAACATTTAGAGAAGGTTCTGTGGGGTTATTACTCCTGCTAGGACTAGGGGTATTTGGATTACTCTTTCTGTGGTTAAATAGATTCACTGCTGCTGGTCGTTCATACAAAATTATTGTAGAATTTGCCAACGCTGGCGGAATGCAAAAGGGGGCAGCAGTTCGCTATCGTGGCGTTAAGGTAGGAACTATTTCCCAGGTTCGACCAGGGCCAAATGCCATTGATGTAGAGATTGAAATTGCCCAAACTGACCTAATTATCCCCCGCAATGTAGTGGTGGAAGCTAATCAAAGTGGGCTAATTAGCGAAAGTATTATCGACATCACACCAAAAGCAACCTTACCTACTGGGGTTGTGATTGCTAAACCCCTAGATAAAAGTTGTAATACCAGTCTCATAGTCTGTAATGGCTCTCGGTTAAAAGGTCAGGTTGGCATTAGTGTTGATGAACTAATTCGCAGTTCAACTGACCTAGCTGCTGCATACAATAACCCGAAATTTTATCGAAATGTTAATAGGGTTCTAGAAACTACCACAGGTGCAGCATCCAGTTTTAGTGAGTTAAGTCAGGATTTACAAGGTTTGACCAAAAGCTTACGACAACAACTTAACACCTTTTCCGCCACGGCTAATTCAGTGCAACGGGCGACAAACCAACTTAATGCATCCGCAAATCAAACAGTAAATAAATTTGGCGCAACTGCAACTCAAGCAAATAGGTTGCTGAATAACCTGGATAATTTGTTGACAACAAATCGTTCGGCGCTGGTTGGTGCTTTGAACAATATCACCGAAACCAGCAACCAACTGCGGGTTACAGTCAGTAGCTTATCACCATCTGTGAATCGATTGACTCAGGGAGAATTACTCAACAATTTAGAAACGCTTTCCGCAAATGCAGCGCAAGCCTCAGCTAATTTACGTGATGCTTCTAAAACCTTAAACGATCCCAAGAATGTGGTGTTGCTGCAACAAACTTTAGATTCAGCACGAGTAACCTTTGAAAATACCCAAAAAATTACATCTGATTTAGATGAATTGACAGGCGATCCTAATTTCCGTAAAAATCTACGGCAATTGGTTAATGGTCTAAGTGGTTTAGTATCTTCTACACAACAAATGCAGCAGCAAGTGCAGGTTGCTACTACTCTAGATTCGGTAAAAGCTGCTGTGAGCAAACCAAAGAATCTAATTCCTACCCCAGCGCCAACCCAACAGGCGATGTTTCATGACAAGTCGCTACCTGTCTATGTAATTAATCCCTCACCTACTAATTTTGCAAGTACCGACACTGACCTTCAACCAAGTCCCAGTCCATCTATCCCTAACTCATCCCAAGAAAACCTGTTGAAGCAGCTGCGGGAGTATGGCAAGCAACGGGGGCAACTGGAGCCAGAGAAAGAGGAAATAAAAGTTGACCCTTCGGCTTCGCTCACTGTTGACTCTGAGCGAAGCCGAACTGTTGACAATTTTAAGTAAGATATTTTACTTTCAAGTAAGTGTGTTGAAGCTCATCGACACCACTCACCAGAACTGGAAAACCGCATAATTTCGTTAACTGGTGTCGATTGTTTGCACAGTAAGGGTTGCAGAAGGTAACTCTTTCCATAACCACTTCCCCTAACGGGGATGGAAACGTTCATGTACATTCGCAGTATTATGCGGGGTTCTACACTAACTTTCCATAACCACTTCCCCTAACGGGGATGGGAACTCGTGGGTTGTTCCATTAACTTTGTAACAAAATCTCCAGAATCAGCGCCGTACTTGCATAAGACTCCACCAAGCTGATGGGTACACTAACTCTAACAAAGTGACTGGGACAGCATTGACCCACTTTTGAGGAGTACCCAAATTATGCTCACGCTTTCCGGCTATCAAATTATTGAACAAATCTACGAAAGCAGTAATTCTCTGATATATCGAGGCTATCGGGAAGCGGATAATCAACCTGTAATTCTCAAAACCCTGCGAGATGTTTATCCCTCGCCAGAACGCATTGCTTGTTACCAACGTGAATATGACATTATCCACAATCTCCATCTCACAGGAGTTGTCCAAGTTTACGCTTTGGAAATTCACCAACAACGACCAGTCTTAGTGTTAGAAGACTTCAGCGGTAGTTCTTTAGCTCAATTGCAACTAGCTGGAGAAATTGAGTTAGAACAGTTTCTTCGATTGGGTATTTCTATTGTCGAAAGCCTCAGACAAATCCACGCTGCTAACATCATCCACAAAGATATTAATCCCTCTAATATTGTCTTTAATCCCAACACTAGACAGATTAAGATAATCGATTTTGGTATTTCCACAGTTTTGTCACGAGAAACTCAATCATTTAAAAATCCCAATGTTCTAGAAGGTACTATTACCTACATTTCTCCTGAGCAAACGGGGCGAATGAATCGGGCGATTGACTATCGCAGCGATTTCTATTCTTTAGGAGTAACTTTCTACAAATTACTAACAGGAGAAGTGCCATTTTTAGGAGACGATCCTCTAGCGTTGATTCATTGCCATATTGCGAAACAACCACCACTTTTAGGGCACAGAGAAGAGATTCCCCAAGTGTTATGTGAGATTGTGATGAAACTGATGGCGAAGAATGCTGAAGACCGCTATCAGTCTACTTCTGGGATTCAGACAGATTTAGAACAATGTTTGCATCAACTGCAAAGCAATGGGAAAATTGATGTCTTTGCGTTAGCTAGTCAAGATGTCTCCGATCGCTTTATAATTCCGCAAAAGCTCTATGGACGAGAACCAGAATTAGAGACGCTATTGGCAGCTTTCGATCACATCGCCAATGGTACAAATGAACTAATGCTGGTTGCAGGTTATTCTGGAGTCGGCAAATCAGCTTTAGTAAATGAGGTTCATAAACCCATTACAGCCAAACGCGGTAATTTTATTACTGGTAAATATGACCAGTACCAACGTAATATTCCCTACTACGCCATTTCTCAAGCATTCAATGACCTGTGTAATCAATTATTAACTGAAAGCGAATCTGTTTTAAAACAATGGCAAGAAAAAATATTAGTTGCTGTTGGCAATAATGGACAGGTTTTAATTGATGTCATTGCCAATTTAAAATTAGTGATTGGCGAACAACCTCCTGTAGCTCAGGTAGGTGGACAAGAAGCCCAAAACCGTTTCAATCTGGTCTTCCAAAACTTTATCAAGGCGATTTGTCAGGCTGAACATCCCCTAGTTTTGTTCGTTGATGACTTGCAATGGGCTGATAGTGCTTCGCTAAAACTGCTGAAGATTATTTTAAGCGATCGCAGTATTCAAAATTTACTCATCGTCGCAGCCTATCGAGATAATGAAGTGGATTTCATTCATCCCCTGGCGATGACTTTGGATGAGATTGAAAAAGAGGGCGGATATGTATCCAAGATTCATTTAGGAAACCTGACTTTAAAAGATGTGAATGCTTTAATTGCGGAAGCATTGGGCTGTTCAACCATCTTTAGTCAGGCATTAACTAATTTGGTTTGCCAGAAAACTCAGGGTAATGCTTTCTTTATCACTGAATTTTTGAAATCTCTCTATACAGATATGTTACTCAGCTTTGATTACACAAAAAAGCAGTGGTGCTGGGATTTAGAGCAGATTCAAGCCAAGGATATTACCGATAATGTAGTAGAATTAATGACAAAAAAAATTGTCAATCTGGCAGAAGAAACTCAGAAAAATTTGCAGTTAGCTGCTTGTATAGGTAATAATTTTGATTTGTCCACCTTGGCAATTATTTCTCAACAATCAGCCAAGCAAGTGTTAGAGCATTTATTACCAGCACTAAAAGAAGGTTTAATTATCCCCGTAAATAATCAATATCATCTGAGAATTCTCAAGGATGAGAAAAAAGCTAGTGAAGCTATTTGGAAATTCCAGCACGATCGCGTCCAACAAGCTGCCTATTATTTGATTCCAGAAGCGCAAAAGAAAGCAACCCACCTGAAAATTGGGCGACTGGTGTTGAGCAATACATCAGCAGCAGAGCAAGAAGAAAAAATTTTTGAAATTGTTAACCAATTAAACATTGGTGCAGAGTTAATTGACACCCAAAGCAAACAGAATGAATTAATCAAGTTGAATTTATTGGCAGGAGCTAAAGCTAAGGCATCTGCTGCTTATGAAGCTGCTTTGGGATATTTTTTAATGGGCAGTAAATTACTAGCAGTAGACTGTTGGCAAACAAACTATGACCTCACATTAACATTATTCGAGTCAGCAGCAGAAGTAGCACTTATGTGCAGTGACTTCGCACAAATGAATAAATGCGTGGAAGAGGTATTACAACACGCTAAAACTTTGTTAGACAAGCTAAAAGTTTATGACATTAAAATCACAGCCCTTACACTTGAGAGCAAGTTGCAGGAAGCGCTCGCAACGGGTCTAGAAGTTCTGCAAGCCTTGGGAATTCATTTTCCCTCTACTCTGAGTCAGTTAGAACTGAGCAAAGTGTTACAGCAAACAGCAGTTCATCTGGCGGGAAGGGAAGTCGAAGACTTGATCAACTTGCCCGAAATGCAGTCAGTTCAACAACTGGCAGCAATGCAAATTATTTCCAGCATCATGTCACCTGCCTTTCGGGTAGGACATAAGATACTCCCATTCCTTATTTTAGAGATGGTAAATTTATCTCTAAAACATGGCAATACGGCACTATCAACACTTGGCTATGTGATGTACGGTTTAATTCTCTGTGGAACATCGGAAGAGATTCCATTGGGCTATCAATTTGGTCAACTTGCTTTAAGCCTATTAGAACTTTACGATACTCAATATATCGAATGTCACATCAACTTTGTGTTTAATGTTTCTATCTACCATTGGCAACAACCAGTCCAGAAAACCATCAAGCCCTTAAAAGAAGCCTATCAAATTGGTAGAGATAGAGGAGATATACAATTTTCTGGTCTTTGTGCATTCTATGATAGTCTGCATTCCTGGGTGTGTGGACAAAACTTGGTGGAAGTTGAACGGCAAATTGCTAGCTATCATCATGCCATTGGTCAAGTCCAGAACAAAATGGCTTTTGAGTATCTAGCTATTTATTGGCAGTTAACCTTAAATATGCTAGAGGTAACTGAAAATAGTTGTCTTTTAAGTGGGGCAGCTTATCACGAGGAGCAAATGCTACCTTGGCATCAGCAAGCGAACGATCGCACTGGACTAGCATTTCTATATTGCTCAAAGCTTATTCTCTGCTATCTTTTCCAAGATTTCCTGCAAGCCGCAGCCAATGCCCAAGAGTTGGAAAAGTGTCTAAATGCAGTAACCGGAGCCATAATCGTACCACTTTACAATTTTTACGATTCTCTAACGGCATTAGCAATATATGCTGATGCACTGCCGTCAGCACAAAAAGGCTTATTAGAAAAAGTCACAGCCAATCAAGCCAAAATGCAGAATTGGGCGAACTACACGCCGACAAATTTATTGCACAAATTTTATTTAGTGGAAGCTGAACAGCATCGAGTTTTAGGACAGAAAGCAGAAGCAATTGAGATGTACGATCGCGCGATCGCCAAAGCGACAGAACATGAATATCTTAACGAACAAGCGATCGCCAATGAACTCGCTGCCAAATTTTATCTCCAATGGGGCAAAGATAGAATTGCTCAAGATTATCTACTTAATGCCCACTATGCCTACACTCGTTGGGGAGCTAAAGCAAAAGTAGCAGATTTAGAAAAACGCTATCCCCAATTTTTTACCCAAATCGGAAGGAACTCTCAATTTATAACCTCTAAAAGTATCACCAATACTAGTACCTCCCTATCAACTTCCTTAGACTTAAACAGCGTCCTCAAAGCCTCCCACGTTCTGGGCCGAGAAATCAAGCTCGATACTTTACTGACTAAACTAATGACAATCGTCATCGAAAATGCTGGGGCACAAAAGGGTTATTTACTTCTCAAAGAACAGGAAGAATGGCAGATTGCAGCATCAGGAACAATTGACTCAGATGCAGTTAAAGTCAGAGAAGCGATGTCTACGACAGGCTACGCCTACGCCATCGAAACCTTCAGTAAATCAATATTATCTAATGCTATTATCGATTATGTTATTCGTACCAAAGATAGTGTTGTATTAAGCGATGCTGCTAATGAAGGTAACTTCACTCGTGATTCTTACATTCATCAACAGCAACCTAAATCTATCTTGAGTTTTCCTCTGCTCAATCAAGGCAAATTGATTGGGATTGTTTATTTAGAAAATAATCTCACAACTGGAGCCTTCACGCCAGAACGGATGGAAGTTCTGAATTTGCTATCTTCCCAAGCTGCCATCTCCATTGAAAACGCTACCCTGTACAATACCTTAGAACAAAAGGTAGCCGAACGAACTCAAGAGTTGTCTCAAGCTCTAAAAGACCTTAAGGCTACACAGAAGCAGCTGGTGGAATCTGAAAAAATGGCGGCTTTGGGTGGTCTTGTGGCTGGAGTTGCTCATGAAATCAATACACCTGTGGGCACCAGTATCACCGTTGCTTCTACTTTAGCTGACGAAACGCGATCGTTTATTACGGCTGTTGAACAAGGTCAATTAAAGCGCTCAGTTTTAAACAACTATTTGGAAATTGCTAAAGAAAGTACTGACCTGATTCTCAGCAACCTCAATCGTGCCGGAGAACTAGTGCAAAGCTTCAAGCAAGTAGCTGTAGATCAAACCAGTTTGGAACAACGGACATTTGTAGTCAAGCAGTATTTGGAAGAAATTGTTACCAGCTTAAATCCCAAACTCAAACAAGCTTCCCATACCCTGACTGTGGCAGGAGATGAAACTGTTAGAATCGACAGCTATCCTGGGGCTTTGGCGCAAATTATCACCAACTTAGTGATGAATTCCTTAACTCATGCCTATCAGCTTCACGAATCAGGGGAGTTGCGGATTCAGGTGAAGCAAGAAGGCGAGCGCGTTGTGATTGAATATAGCGATGATGGTTGCGGTATTCCGCAAGAAAACTTAAACAAAATTTTTGAACCTTTCTTCACTACTGCTAGGCAACAAGGAGGCAGCGGTTTAGGGCTACATATTGCCTATAACTTAGTTACTCAAAAGTTACAAGGAACAATTGATGTTTACAGTGAGGTAGAAAAGGGAACCCTATTTACAGTGACACTACCTCTGTCCACAAACTATTAAGTTTTCTTGTTCTTTTTCACAAAGTTGGTTGACAATGCTTAACGATACCGATATATCTCTCTCACCGACAGACGATGAAGTCTTGGTGTTTGAAGATGATCAAGAGCAGATAAGTGATAAAACTCAATTAACTCCGTTGGAGGTGGAGAGTCTGGGACAAGAGACTTCTGAAGCTTGGAAAATTATGATTGTGGATGATGATGTTGAAGTCCACCAAGCAACCAAGCTAGCTTTGAGAAGTTTTACCTTTGAGGGCAAACCTTTAAATTTTCTCTCAGCTTTTTCGGGAATAGAAGCCAAAAAGCTGATTGCAGTTCACTCAGATACCGCGTTTATTTTATTAGATGTGGTGATGGAAACTAATGATGCTGGGTTAAGGGTGGTTAAGTATATTCGGGAGGAGTTGAAAAACCAGATTGTGCGGGTGATTTTACGCACAGGACAACCGGGAGATGCGCCTGAAGAATCAGTGATTTTGAATTATGACATCAATGATTATAAGTTGAAAGTGGAATTAACTCGCCAAAAGTTAATTACAAGTGCGATCGCGGCTTTAAGATCATATCGCGATTTAATCACCATAGAACAACAAACAGCACAATTAACTCAAGCATTGCAAGATTTGCAAGAGTCACAATACAATCTCGTCCAAAAGGAAAAAATGTTTGCATTGGGCAACCTGGTTACAGCCATTGCCCACGAGATAAATAACCCAATTAATTTTATTGCAGGCAACTTAAAACCTGCACAGGACTACATTCACGATTTATTGGCACTAATTAACCTTTATCGGCAAAGGTTTCCCGAACCGGGAGCAGAAATTGAAGAAGCGATCGCCACAATCGATTTAGACTATCTCCAAGAAGATTTACCCAAACTCATCGACTCCCTAAAAGAAGGTAGTGATCGGATTCGTGGCATCAGCGCCAGTCTCCGCACCTTCTCTAGAGGAGATAGCGATCGCAAGGTTCATTTTAATATTCATGAAGGTATTGAAAGTACATTAATCATCCTCAAGCACCGAGTCAAACCCAATGAGCATCGCCCTGCCATTGAAGTAGTCAAAAATTACGGGCAAATACCTCAATTAGAATGCTTTCCTGGGCAACTCAACCAAGTTTTTATGAATCTGATCGCCAACGCCATTGATGCTTTAGAAGAATCTAACAAAGGGCGTAGTTTCCAACAAATTAAAGACAATCCCAATCGTCTCACAATTACCACCACCTTGTCTGAAGATCGGCATCACGTCTCGATCCTAATCCAAGACAATGGTGAGGGAATGTCCGAAAATGTCAAGCAAAAACTATTTGGTTATTTATTTACCACCAAACCAGTAGGTAAAGGTACTGGTTTAGGATTAGTCATTTCCCGGCAGATTATAGAAGAAAAACATGGGGGACAACTCACAGTGACATCTGAGTTAGGCAAAGGCACAGAATTAGCGATCGTTATTCCAGTGGCGAGTTAGTCATTTGTCATTTGTCATTGGTTTTCTCCCCCTGCCCCCTGCCCTAATTCCAATCCTGTTCATCCTTCTTGCCGCGACTTTTGTAAATTCCTCCCAAATCGTGAATTTGACGAGTTTTCTCAAAAAGCTCGGCTTCGCTCAAACCCCACTGCTGCAAGACTTTATCTAAGTCTTTTTGGATGTCTCTCGCCCCTGGAAACCCTTGATAACGCATTCGCAGTCTAGCCAATTCTGCTAAGTTGTAGTCTGTCGCCTCTTGAGCGAGTAAAATATCAATAAGGGGGCGATCGCGGTTATAAAGTGGATGTTGTTGATCTTTACCGGCCGTTGCTTCAGTCATTGTCAGTCCTGAGTTGAGAGTGCTAAGTCCTGAATTTTAAGTTTACCTGACAGTGGAAAACAGGACAGACAAAAGAAAATTGTCAAATACCGAAAGCTTAATTGTCAACTTTGCAACTCTTGACTTCCTACATACTCCACTCAGCACTCACTACTCAGCACTCCTAGTAGACGGCAAGTACACCTGATGTCTTACGGCTCTCACCACTGCCACTTAACTTTAAATAAAGTTACATTAGTCCTTAAGAAAATACAAAAAACTTTAGATGAGGGTGAATTTTATCTCACCCAAAGTCCAAGCAGCGAGGGAGCAATAACCCATTATGTTTGAACACTTCACTTCCGAAGCCATTAGAGTAATTATGTTAGCTCAGGAGGAAGCACGTCGCCTGGGACATAACTTCGTAGGAACTGAGCAAATTCTCCTGGGTTTGATGGGAGAAGGAACTGGGGTTGCTGCTAAAGTGCTAGCTGAATTAGGCGTTACCCTCAAAGATGCACGTCGCGAGGTAGAAAAAATTATTGGTAGGGGTTCTGGCTTTGTACCACCAGAAATTCCTTTTACTCCTAAAGTAAAAAGCCTCTTCGAGCAATCGTTTAAAGAAGCTCATAGTTTGGGACAGAATTACATTAACACTGAACACTTACTCTTAGGATTAACCGAGGCTGGTGAAGGTGTCGCCGCCAAAGTACTGCAAAATCTAGGGGTTGACTTCAAGAGTGTCCGCAGTGCCATAGTTCGCCGTTTGGGTGAAAATGCACCGGCTTTTGCTGGTAGTGGTAATCAAAAGCGCACCCAACCGCTAACGATGGAAGAGTATGGCAGGAATTTGACCAAATTAGCCCAAGAAGGCAGACTCGACCCCGTAGTTGGTCGTCAGAAGGAAATTGAGCGGGCGATCCAAATTCTTGGTCGCCGGACTAAGAATAACCCGGTGTTGATTGGAGAACCAGGAGTTGGTAAAACTGCGATCGCAGAAGGTCTAGCTCAACGGATTATCAACCAGGATGTTCCTGAAAGTTTGCAAGACAAACAAGTTATCAGCCTCGATATGGGGTCATTGGTAGCTGGAACTCGCTTCCGTGGGGATTTTGAAGAACGCATCAAAAAAGTCGTGGAAGAAGTCCGCACTGTAGGCAATATCATCTTGGTGATTGACGAAATCCACACCTTGGTTGGCGCTGGTGGTACAGAAGGTGGCTTGGATGCAGCCAACATCCTCAAACCTGCTTTAGCACGGGGTGAACTCCAGTGCATCGGCGCAACTACCCTCGATGAGTATCGCAAGCATATTGAGCGTGATGCTGCCCTAGAGCGTCGTTTCCAACCGATTAAGGTCGGGGAACCCTCAGTAGAGGAAACCGTACAAATTCTTTACGGCTTGCGCGGCGCTTACGAACAACACCACAAAGTCACAATTTTGGATGCGGCACTTGTAGCAGCAGCAGAATTATCAGACCGCTATATTAGCGATCGCTTCTTGCCCGATAAGGCAATAGACTTGATTGATGAAGCTGGTTCTCGCGTTCGTCTGCGGAACTCCCAAAGTTCTCCTAATAAAGAACTGAAGCGGGAACTCGCTGGCGTTACCAAAGAAAAAGAAGCAGCTGTCAGAGTCCAAGATTTTGACAAAGCTACACAACTGCGCGACCAAGAGTTAAAACTCGCAGAACAACTGCAAGCAACGTTTACACCAAACGAGCAACCTGTCAACTCGACTGTGGTTGACGAAGAAGACATCGCCCAAATCGTTGCTTCTTGGACTGGCGTACCAGTTAATAAGCTCACTGAATCTGAGTCGGAGTTGCTTCTACACCTAGAAGACACTCTGCATCAGCGGCTCATCGGACAAGAGCAAGCAGTTACAGCTGTATCTCGCGGTATCCGTCGCGCCCGCGTTGGCTTGAAAAATCCCAATCGTCCCATTGCTAGCTTTATCTTCTCTGGCCCCACTGGAGTCGGTAAAACAGAATTGGCGAAGGCATTAGCTGCCTACTTCTTCGGCGCGGAAGATTCGATGATTCGGCTAGATATGTCCGAATACATGGAAAGCCACACCGTCGCCAAGCTCATTGGTTCGCCTCCTGGTTATGTAGGATACGACGAAGGCGGACAACTTACAGAAGCGGTGCGGCGGAAACCATACTCAGTGCTGCTATTCGACGAAATCGAAAAAGCGCACCCCGATGTATTCAATATGCTACTGCAACTCTTGGATGACGGTCATCTTACCGATGCCAAAGGTCGGAAAGTGGACTTCAAGAATACGCTGATCATTTTGACTTCAAACATCGGTTCCAAGGTGATTGAAAAAGGTGGTAGTGGTTTAGGCTTTGACTTCGACACTCAAGCCGACGCTAGTTATAACCGCATCCGCACCTTGGTAAATGAAGAATTGAAAGCTTACTTCCGTCCTGAGTTCCTTAACCGTCTTGATGAGATTATCGTCTTCACCCAGCTTTCCAAGGATGAAGTTAAGCAAATCGCCGAAATTATGCTTCGCGATGTTGCTAGCCGCTTGACAGAAAAGGGAATTATCCTAGAAGTTAGCGATCGCTTCAAAGAGCTTGTGGTACAAGAAGGTTATAACCCCAGTTACGGCGCTAGGCCATTACGTAGGGCAATTATGCGCCTCCTAGAAGATTCTCTCGCCGAAGCAATGCTGTCTGGTGAAATTACAGATGGAGACACAGCGCTTATCGATGTTGATGATGACTCTCAGGTGAGAGTACAAAAATCAGAAAAACGAGAGTTACTTTTGGCAAGTGCTGGCTAATTTATACCCGATCGCTTTTTACTGTAATATTTGAGAAATAACTCCAGCCTTTTGCGTAGAGCAGAGGCACAAACAGGGTCATCTCAGACAAACATTAAGTGAAATGGTATTATTTCTTACCCCTAGTATAAATACCGGGGGTTTTTTTATGCAATTTTCTTTTGGATGCAACTGTTCTACCTTTGTATTCCCCATAAATAAACGTGAGTTCGACGGATAGAAAACGGCAAAAAGCTTGCTAGATATGAAACATGA
>NZ_JABXKQ010000027.1:61501-69387 GCF_017114945.1 Nostoc sp. JL34 | reverse complement strand
TCAGTACCTCTGCCATAATCCCCCTGTCAATAGGGTTTGAGACGCGCTAACCCTGATACTTGCAGAAATCTTTGTAATAATAAATTAAACCGATTCTGTGCTGCACTTGGCGAAAGTTCTGTTGCAGGTGGTTGGTGACCAATAATTTGTTCTAGTTCAGGAATTACCTCAAGAATGACTTGCCCATTTTCACCTAGTGCTTGTAAAATTTTATTTTTCCAAGTTGACAAATGGCCATCACTTTCACTCAGCAATTGCCCCATTAAGTCTCGAAACGCCTGCACAAAAGCAAAAAAGGGAATATTCCGATTAAATTGATCAAATTTGCCTTTGATAAAGTAGCCTCTCTGCCGGACAATGGGTTTGTGAACCTCATTAACAACTGCCGTTTTACCAATACCAGAGAACCCAGCCACCAGCATTAGTTCTGTCTGATTATTGGTAACACGGTCAAATGCTTTTAGGAGAGTTTCAACTTCATGCTCACGACCATAGAGTTTTTCTGGGATAATAAAGCGATCGCACACATCCCGTTGAGCAATTGGGAAACTTGTAATTTTCCCCGTTTCTTTTAGCTGATGTAAACAATTCTCTAAATCATATTTCAGCCCGAATGCGCTCTGATAGCGGTCTTCGGCATTTTTCGCCATCAATTTGCTGATAATATATGAGAGTACAGGCGCAATTTGCGGATTAATCTCATGTACTAAAGGCGGAAGTTTTGCAATATGACAATGTACCAATTCCATCGGATCATCTGATTGAAATGGTAATTGTCCTGTTAGTAATTCGTAAAAAGTTACACCCAAAGAATAAAAATCAGTCCGGTAGTCAATTCCCCGATTCATCCGTCCAGTTTGCTCTGGAGATAAATAGCCAAGTGTCCCTTCTAGCACATTAGGACTCATGAGAATTTGAGTTTCTCG
Source organism: Nostoc sp. JL34 (assembly GCF_017114945.1). Lineage (GTDB taxonomy): Bacteria > Cyanobacteriota > Cyanobacteriia > Cyanobacteriales > Nostocaceae > Nostoc. The sequence continues at coordinate 68,461 of NZ_JABXKQ010000027.1, read as the reverse complement.
TGGCAGTAGAGATGCAATACTAAAGTCAATTAACTTAACTTCTTTAGTTTCTGGATTAATTAAAACATTAGCGGGTTTTATATCTTTGTGAATGATCCGATTACGAATTAAAATATCTAATGCATTACATAGAGCGATCGCAATTCGGAAAAACTCAATTAGAGATTCTACACTTACTGCCATTCCCCATTCTTTCAAGGAAATTCCCCCAAAGTCTTCCATCACTAAGGCATAGCCATTCTGATAGGGTTCCAGGCTGTAAGTTTGGATGATTCCAGGTAAATTCAGATTCTTGGCAATAGTGAACTGGTTGCGAAACTGTACCAATTCACTGAAGTTGGGATAAGCAGTTTTCATCAGCTTGATCACCACAGATTTTTGGTCAGTTTCTCGATTAGCACGATAAACTAAAGTTCGAGAACCGTTGTAGAGTTCTTTGCTAACGTGATATCCGGGAATGCTGACCATAGGGCTTAATCTTTGAGACCTCAGTATTTAGGTTTCCCAAAAACATGGCAACACTTACAGATAGCCTCTTCTCTGCCAGACGCGCAGCGTTCCGAAGGGAAGCCTCTCTCAGAGGAGGCTATAGCCTTGATGTCTACGTTTCCATCAAACCCTCTCCAACCCTGTGGCAAAATTTATTAGAGTCCTTCCATAGTTAGTTTGCCCCGCATGACCGCAACCATTCCCAATCTCCCCAGTCTCTACGACCCCTTTTCCACTGAAGCCAAGTGGCAAAAATTCTGGGAAGACAACCAAGTTTACAAAGCTGACCCAAATAAAGACGGTGAACCCTACTGCATCGTCATTCCACCGCCGAATGTCACCGGCAGTTTGCACATGGGTCACGCTTTTGAAAGTGCGTTGATTGATACCCTTGTCCGCTACCACCGCATGCAGGGGCGCAATACCCTGTGGTTACCCGGAACTGACCATGCCAGCATTGCTGTGCATAGTATGCTGGAAAAACAACTCAAGACAGAGGGTAAGACTCGCTACGAATTGGGGCGCGAGAAGTTCCTAGAACGCGCTTGGCAATGGAAGGCGGAGTCTGAAGGAACGATTCTGAATCAGCTACGACGCTTGGGTGTCTCGGTGGACTGGTCACGGGAGAGGTTTACTCTGGATGAGGGTTTATCTAAAGCTGTTGTCGAGGCGTTTACTCGTCTTTACGAGGAAGGCTTAATTTATCGTGGTGAATATTTAGTTAACTGGTGTCCAGCTTCTCAGTCGGCTGTGTCAGATGTGGAAGTGGAAAATCAAGAGGTTAATGGAAATCTCTGGTACTTCCGCTATCCCCTCACCGATGGTTCCGGTTATGTAGAGGTGGCGACAACTCGACCAGAAACTATGCTGGGAGATACGGCAGTAGCGGTTAATCCTAATGACGATCGCTACAAACATCTCATCGGTAAAACTTTAACTCTGCCTATTCTACAACGAGAAATTCCCATCATTGGCGATGAATTCGTTGACCCCACTTTTGGCACTGGCTGCGTGAAAATAACTCCCGCCCATGACCCGAACGATTTTGACATGGGTAAGCGTCATAATCTGCCGTTGATCAACATTATGAACAAAGACGGCACTCTCAACGCCAACGCTGGGGAATTTCAGGGACAAGACCGCTTTGTTGCTAGAAAGAATGTGGTTTCTCGCCTAGAGGCAGATGGCTTTTTGGTGAAGATAGAAGATTATAAGCATACCGTTCCCTACAGCGATCGCGGTAAAGTACCCATTGAACCCCTTCTTTCAACTCAGTGGTTTGTTAAAATTCGTCCCTTAGCTGACAAAACTCTCGAATTCCTCGACCAGCAAACTTCCCCAGAGTTTGTCCCCCAACGCTGGACAAAGGTCTATCGTGATTGGCTAGTAAAACTCAATGATTGGTGTATCTCTCGCCAATTATGGTGGGGACACCAAATTCCTGCTTGGTACGCTGTCAGTGAAACAGATGGGCAAATTACAGATAACACGCCGTTTGTAGTCGCGAAATCGGTAGATGAAGCTTGGGAAAAAGCCAAAATACAATTTGGTGAAAATGTCAAGTTAGAACAAGACCCAGATGTGCTAGATACTTGGTTTTCGTCTGGACTGTGGCCATTTTCGACTTTGGGCTGGCCGGCACAAACTCAAGATTTAGTAACTTACTACCCGACTACCACTTTGGTGACAGGTTTTGACATCATCTTTTTCTGGGTAGCCAGAATGACAATGATGGCTGGGCATTTTACTGGGCAAATGCCTTTCCAAACAGTTTACATCCACGGCTTGGTGCTGGATGAAAAAGGTCAGAAGATGTCAAAGACCAAAGGTAATGGCATTGACCCACTGTTATTAATTGACAAATATGGTACTGATGCCCTGCGCTATACCCTAATTAAGGAAGTGGCGGGGGCTGGACAAAATATCCGATTGGAGTACGATCGCAAAAAGGATGAATCAGCATCGGTGGAGGCATCCCGCAACTTTGCAAACAAGTTGTGGAATGCTGCCCGATTTGTGATGATGAATTTGGATGGACAAACACCGCAACAATTGGGGAACCCAGTCGCGACCGAATTAAGCGATCGCTGGATTCTCTCGCGCTATCATCAAGTTGTTAAACAAACCACCAATTACATCGATAATTACGGTTTAGGGGAAGCAGCAAAAGGACTCTACGAATTTATCTGGGGTGATTTCTGTGACCAGTATATTGAACTGGTAAAATCTAGATTGCAAACAGATGCCGATCCTGCATCACGACGGGTAGCAGAGCAAACCCTTGCCTACGTGCTAGAAGGAATTTTGAAACTGCTTCATCCCTTCATGCCTCATATTACCGAGGAAATTTGGCAAACTTTCACCCAACAACCAGCAGATTCCTCGCAAACTTTACCATTACAAATCTATCCCCAGGTGGATGCAAACTTAATTGATCCAGCTTTAGAAGAACAATTTGAATTGTTGATTGGTACTATCCGCACAATTAGGAATTTGCGTGCTGAAGCGGATATTAAACCAGGCGTAAAAGTAACAGCGAATTTGCAAACTGAAAGTGAGAAGGAGCGGGAAATTCTCACTGCTGGGCAGTCTTATATTAAAGATTTGGCGAAAGTTGAAACTTTAACCATTACTGACAAGCAAGAAAACCAAACTGTTGCTGTTAAAAAACCTCAGAGGGGTTTAAAGACAATTGGCTTAATTATTGTGGCGATAGTCTTTGGTAGATTGGGTTTAGCTGTGGGGTATGCGATTGATGACATTCCCATCGTTGGAACTTTCTTTGAAATAGTTGGTTTTGGTTACACAGCTTGGTTTGTTAGCCAAAATTTACTAACTGCTCAAGCGAGACTTAGGTTATGGAAACGCTTTTTCCCGCAGAGAGAATTAGAACAACCACAAGAACCAGAAAATGCGATCGCTGGTGTGGTTGGTACAATACAAGTGCTAATTCCTCTAAGCGGCGTAGTGGATATTGAAGCTGTGCGTGCCAAACTAGAGAAAAGCCTGAGCAAAGCCGAAGCCGAAGTTCAATCCCTGAGTACCAGATTAAACAATCCTAGCTTCGTGGATAGAGCTAGAGCCGACGTGGTACAGGGAGCGCGGGATGCTTTAGCAGAAGCACAGAAGCAAGCAGAAATTTTGCGCGATCGCCTAAAGGGATTGTCGTAGGCATCGCCTGTATGACTTAGGATAACTGTAATGCGTAATGGGTAATGGGAGTGTCAATAATTCCCAATTACCCATTACTAATTAACAAAATCAAAATATCTATTCTGGCAGTTGTTTTTTTATTTTGAATTTTGAGAGAAGTCGGAGCGGAAAATGCGGTCTTGGGATCTCCCCAAGAGGAGCAATTTACCAAGAGAGCGACGCCTTCCAGCGATCTGAACTTCGGTGATTTTGAATTGGAGCGAAGTGACCCTCATGCTATATCTAGCCCAGGTGCGTAAAAACGATTTTTTAGACCAGCACCAGTTACGCTTATTGGCGCGTCAAGAAGCTGATAACTTGTGGGCGATAATTCCCGAAGAGGCTTTTATTCTGCTGGGAAAGGGAAAAATCATGAGTGAGAACTTGCTTGTTTTAGTGGAACTTTCCCCTACAGGCGACATTGAAAGAATAGAAGACGCCACCAACTGGGTACTCCATCTGGTACAAAGCTACCTCACCATCGGCATTACCCCGGAATTTTTGCAGCACGAAGCCGAGCGAGCAGAACATTGGCGACAATCCCTGACCTTACAAAACCAAGACTTAGCGCGGCGTTCCTTAGAATTGGAAGCTCGTCGTGAACAAATTCAAGCCTTGGAAGAAAGCCTCAAACGCGAGAAAAACGGTTATCCCCAAGAGGAAAGTTAAAAGTTATTATGTTGCCTATAAAGTCACAGCACCCCAAAAGTGTATTTATCACACGTGATCCAGCAACAGCTTATCTGTCTGTTGCTGGATCATTTACTTTTATTGGCTAGAGTGAGCAAAGTTAGGCAATTACAGTAATATCTGTACTAGTAAGCAGTGCCTGATTTGAGAATTGAGCTATTTGAACTTGTGCCGTACCACCAACCCCATCTTTATCAAAGAATAGGTTACCCGTAGTTTGATTGTAGATAAAGCGATCGGCTGCTGTTGTCGCACTCGTACCAAGTCGGAACAAGCCCGACTCAAGTGTAGTATTCTGAGATTGGCTGAGTCCGAATTCTGCCTTGGAAACGAAGATAGTATCATCTCCAACAGTAAAATCGGTGATGACATCATAGCCTCCAGTGCGGGTATCAGTTAGATATAAGCTATCTCTCCCATTTCCACCAGTCAGCGTATCTCGACCAATTCCACCAAAGAGGCTATCGTTACCTGCACCGCCTAATAAGGTGTCATTACCTAAGTTACCAAGGAGGCTATCGTCACCATCTCCTCCGTTCAAGAGATTAACACCAGTATTTCCCGTGAGGGTGTTATTAAAGCTGTTACCAGTAGCATTGATTGCCGAGCTTCCAGTCAGGGTCAAGTTCTCCAAGTTATCTCCCAACACCCAACTCACCGCAGAATTGACTAAATCTGTGCCTGCATTTAAGCCTTCAGTAATAGTATCGTTCAGGTTGTCTACAGTGTAAATGTCATTGCCGACACCACCATTGAGACTATCAATCCCTGTACCTCCATCCAAGGTGTCATCGCCTGCACCGCCCAGCAAGGTGTCATTACCTGAGCTACCAAAGAGGCCATCATTGCCATCTTCTCCACTCAAGAGGTTAGCGCCACCATTTCCCGTCAGGATGTTATTAAAGCTGTTACCAGTACCATTGATTGCTCCACTTCCAGTTAGAGTCAAGTTCTCCAGGTTATTTCCCAACACCCAATTCACCGAAGACTTAACTAAATCTGTGCCTGCATTTAAGTCTTCAGTAATAGTATCGCTGAGGTTGTCTACAGTGTAAATGTCATTGCCTACTCCACCATTGAGACTATCAATCCCTGCACCTCCATCCAAGGTGTCATCGCCTGTACCGCCCAACAACGTGTCATTACCTGCACCACCAATCAGACTATCATTACCATCTCCTCCGCTCAAGATGTTAGCGCCAGTATTTCCAATCAAGATGTTATCAAGGCTGTTACCAGTACCATTGATTGCCCCACTTCCAGTCAGGGTCAAGTTCTCTAGGTTATCTGCCAACGCTAAAGTCACCGAAGACTTAACTAAATCTGTGCCTGCATTTAAGCCTTCAGTAATAGTATCGCTGAGGTTATCTACAGTGTAAATGTCATTGCCCGCTCCACCATTAAGACTATCAATCCCTGTACCTCCATCCAAGGTGTCATCGCCTGCACCGCCCAACAACGTGTCATTGCCTGCACCACCAATCAGACTATCATTACCATCTCCTCCACTCAAGATGTTAGCGGCAGTATTTCCAATTAAGATGTTCTTAAGGTTGTTACCAGTACCATTGATTGCCCCACTTCCAGTCAGGGTCAAGTTCTCCAAATTATCTGCCAACACCCAATTCACCGAAGACTTGACTAAATCTGTGCCTGCATTTAAGCCTTCAATAATAGAATCGTTCAGGTTGTCTACGATGTAAATGTCATTACCGATTCCACCATCAAGACTGTCAGATCCTAAACCTCCATCCAAGGTGTCATTGCCTGCACCACCCAACAACGTGTCATTGCCTGAATCACCAAAGAGGTTATCATTGCCATTGTCTCCGCTCAATATGTTAGCGCCAGTATTTCCTATGAGGATGTTATTAAGGCTGTTACCGGTACCATTAATTACCGAGCTTCCAGTCAACGTCAAGTTCTCCAGGTTATTTCCCAACACCCAACTCACCGAAGACTTGACTAAATCTGTACCTGCATTTAAGCCTTCAATAATAGTGTCGCTGATATTGTCCACAGTATAAGTGTCATTACCTTTACCACCAATGAGACTGTCAGTTCCTGTACCACCATCTAAGAAATCATTTCCATCACCGCCATCAAGGGTGTCGTCATCACCTAGTCCTTGGAGCGTGTCATTACCGTGCAATCCTGAGATGATATCCATATTACCCGTACCAGTCAGGTTATCTGCACCTGAAGTGCCATTAATCGGAGGGGTGATTTGATTAATGGTCAAGTTGACGGTAGCAGTACTACTGCCTCCGTGCCCATCACTTATGGTGTAAGTGAAGCCGTCGGAGCCAAAATAGTTTTGACCAGGGGTATAAGTGTAAGTATTATTGCCGTTGTTAACTAAGCTTCCTTGGCTAGGTTGAGTAAAGTCAGTAATGCTCAAAGAGTCAATGACATCCACATCTGTATCATTGCTCAACAGAGTAGTAGCGCTAATGATAATAGGTGTGTTTTTATTTGTGGTGATGCTGTCGTTAACAGCGACGGGAGCATCATTCACCGCCGTAATATTAATGTTGCGCGTGACAGCAGTACTATTAGCAGTCCCATCATTAACTATAAAGCTGATAG
>NZ_JABXKQ010000027.1:0-61401 GCF_017114945.1 Nostoc sp. JL34 | reverse complement strand
TTGCGCGTGACAGCAGTACTATTAGCAGTCCCATCATTAACTATAAAGCTGATAGTACGAGGTGTAAGACTGGGGTTATCACTGCTGTTGCTATAAGTAACGGAACGCAGTGCGGTTTGATAATTAGCAACAGTGGAACTGCCAGTTAAGGTTAAAACGCCTGTGCTGCTGTTGTAGCTGCCCGTAATCCCACTTTGGTTGGTGAAGGCAAGAGTATCTTGAGCAGAGGCGAAACCATTGGTAATGCTGACGGTGGCACTAACCAAGTTGGGTGAGTCTACATCACTGACGGTGATACCTGAGTCGATACCTATAGTGGTGTTTTCGGTGTATGCCAGGACAGAGTTGGTAGCAGTAGTAATGGGCACATCATTTACTGCCGTAATATTAAGATTGCGCGTGACAGCAGTACTATTAGCAGTCCCATCATTAACTATAAAGCTGATAGTACGAGGTGTAAGACTGGGGTTATCACTGCTGTTGCTATAAGTAACGGAACGCAGTGCGGTTTGATAATTAGCAACAGTGGCACTGCCAGTTAAGGTTAAAATGCCTGTGCTGTTTTCGTAGCTGCCCGTAATCCCATTTTGGTTGGTGAAGGCGAGGATATCTTGAGCAGAGGCGAAACCACTGGTAATGCTGATGGTGGCACTAGCCAGATTGGGGGAGTCGACATCACTGACGGTGATGGCTGAGTCTATGGCTGTAGTGGCGTTCTCTGTGTATGCCAAGGCAGAGATAGAAGCAGAGGTGATTGTCGGAGGAACCCCACTATTAGTGTTTAGTTGGGCATATATCCCATTGCTAGACCCGTCTTGACCATCGCTAGTCCAGGAAATGATAAAGTCCCCCCCTTCATCCATCGCTACTGTAGGGTTAGATTGACTATTGGTGGTGTAGGTATTAACCTTAAATTCGCCCCCTTGAGCTACGCCAGCACTGTTGTAGCGTTGAGCATATATCCCACTGCTAGACCCGTCCTGACCATTACTAGTCCAGGAAATGACAAAGTTCCCCCCTGCATCCATCGCTACTGTAGGGTTAGATTGACTATTGGTGGTGTAGGTATTGACCTTAAATTCGCCCCCTTGAGCCACCCCGGCACTGTTGTAGCGTTGGGCATATATCCCATTATCAGATCCGTCCTGACTATAGCTTTGCCAGGAAATAACAAAATCCCCCGTTCCATCTATCGCTACTGTGGGATTATATTGAAAGCTGCTGGTATAGGTATTGACTTTAAATTCGCCCCCTTGAGCTACGCCAGCACTGTTGTAGCGTTGAGCATATATCCCATAGCCATCCCCATCTTGATAATAGCTTTGCCAGGAAATAACAAAATCCCCCGTTCCATCCATCGCTACTGTGGGGTTATTTTGATTGTAGCTGGTGGTCGTATTGACCTTAAATTCGCCCCCTTGAGCCACCCCAGCATTGTTGTAGCGTTGGGCATATATCCCATCACCAGACCCGTCCTGACCATAGCTTTGCCAGGAAATAACAAAGTCCCCATCTGAATCCATCGCTACTGTGGGGTTAGATTGACTGTTGGTGGTGGTCGTATTGACCTTAAATTCGTCCCCTTGAGCCACCCCAGCATGGTTGTAGCGTTGGGCATATATCCCATCAGCAGATCCGTCCTGACCATTGCTAGTCCAGGAAATGACAAAATCCCCATCTGCATCTATCGCTACTGTGGGGTTAGATTGACTGTTGGTGGTGGTCGTATTGACCTTAAATTCGTCCCCTTGAGCCACCCCAGCATGGTTGTAGCGTTGGGCATATATCCCATCAGCAGATCCGTCTTGACCATTGCTAGTCCAGGAAATGACAAAATCCCCATCTGCATCTATCGCCACTGTGGAGTTAGATTGATTGCCGGTGGTGGTGGTATTGACTTGGAATTCAGTCATGAAAAAACCTCTGAAAAAAAACTAAAAATTTGATTTCAACAATTACGCTCTGATTCGGCAGATTCCTTAGTCATTAGGAATCACCGCACTTGGTCGCAGCCAGTAGTTAAACTCTGGTGCAGTAAATGCCTGGCGGATTTCTTTTCGTTCTTGATTTAAAAGCATCGGACGCTGTACACCAGAGAGAAACTGCACATCATAAAGTTCTTGACAGCCTGTCGTGAACTTCAGCATCCCCACCTGTTGGCCATTTCGCAAATCCACTACTGCCACACCACAGAGCAACCGCTCAAACCGTTGGGTAATGGGCAACCCCCCAAAAATATGCCGTTCCCGAATCTGGCAAAGTCCGACTAGGCCGTAATACCCGACGCAACACAATCCCCGCAGAAATCCAGGCAGCACACAGACTACCTGTTTGTCTCCTGATTCTGGATGAATGCGCCATATTTCCCCAGCACCAGAATTGAGCAGCCATAAAAATCCGTCATGCCAGATTGGAGAATGGGGCATTGATAATCCATCTAAAATAATTTCATTGCTCTCCACTTCCACCACGACCCCACCGTTGGCTTTACCCTGTCGCCATCCCCCAACGGTATCCGTCGCACCGAGGGCAGTCACATACTTGGGATTGCCATCCACCATCGCTAACCCATTGAGGTGGCAGCGGTCTTCTGGCACTACTTCGGAAATAAATTTGGGATGCCAGCGCGGTACAAAGCTAAAGTCTGGACTTAAGGCAGAAAGGCAGGAAAAGCGGGTGTTGACAATCCAGAGCCCTTCTCTGCCAAATTCCAGGTCGTGAATGTTGAGGTCGCCTGTGAAGTATGTCATCCGTGGCAGGTAGAGGGCATCATAGCGTCCAGGCTGGTCTTCTAAGAACTCATAAGCTAATGCAGGGGCATTGGCTAATAAACAGACTTCGTGATGACTAGCTAGTGCCAGACTTGAACCATGAACTGCCAACCCCATTGGTTTGGAAAATTGGCGTAACAGCATGGTAGTTTGTTGCCCATTCCAGCCCACAACTGCCAGTTTTCCAGCTTGGTAGGTGGTGATAGCAACTGAGCCTCCAGCTTGACTTAGCCAGGAAATAAATCCCTGATCGGCATCACATTGAATTAAGTTATTTTCTTCTGGGGCAGTAGTGGGAAAGGTTGATAACATAAATCAGGTGAATTAAATTTCAAATTTTGTTGGGGAACTTTAGACTTAGTTAAATACAAAAATAGTCAGTGGCTCTAGCCCTTAAAATTGAGCGATAAATAGCTAACTACGAACCCCAAAAATTACTGACGCAAACCACTAGTACAGCACTGCGTAAATACAGCTACCACCTCACTTAAGCAGACAAGTTGCTCAGAGCAACTTGTTAAAGGTGAGCAAATTTATGCCAAAGTGTACTAGTGTTGATGTCATTAGTTTTGATGAATTGTGAAAGTTTGTAGTCAGGACTAAAACCCTTGAAATTGAGGGATAAATTGCTCACCACGAACCTCTGAAAATTAATGACACAGACCACTAGGTGTGCCATCATTGTCAATAAACAAACCTCTATCAGAAAAAGCACCTAAAAGAATTGCTCCCAGATAATAAGTAGTGTCGCCATAAAGCTGCACTGGATCAAACTTTGCAGATATTTTAAACTTAGTTTTTTTATAATGTCCTAGTAGTAAGTCTTATTTTGTAGTCAATTGTTATAATAAAGACTATTTACTGTAAAAATAAACTGTATATATACTGAATATAAAAATTAGTTAAAACTTCAATAATTTGAAAAATGGGTCAGCAAATTTTGTTACCATAGCGGCAAATTACGTTGTTAGGCTTAATAAAATGCGTAGGTGTAGCCCGTCGTATACATTGCCATTGTCTGTATTAAATATTTAGCCTAAATACGTATAGTTATGCGATTCATTCACTCTATAATCATTAGAGATAATTAAAAGTAGCAAGGCTGACAAGGACTGCCTTGGAATGGCTAAAATTACCGCTAGAAAAGGATTATAAAAATCAAATTGTTATTTGACACAAAATTACTTAAAAAAGCTTTTTTGGTGTGCTATTTAAAATGTACGGTGAAAGTAGGATGAAACAACAAGCTAGAAGAGTTGGATTATATAATTGCTAAAATAAATGACTTATGAGTTAAATAAAGTTTTTAACTCATAACTTTTACTAGGATGCCAATAATTGCCGAATTAACCTGGCTATAGCTTTCTGCGTGAAGCGGTTGGCAATTTGTTGACCTAAACGTTGTACATCTGAGTTTACCAATAACTGGGCAATTTGGGATGTCAGTTGCACTGGGTCAAAGCCTCTAGTTTCTCGGAGAATACCTAATATACGTTTGATATGCTCCAAAGTTTGTTGTTGTTCAACTGTGGCCGCTGGAGTTTTATTCACTGCTGTCAATCCTACCCGTTCTCGCAATAAGGAGGTAAAGTTATGCAAAACATTTTTACCTAAAGCATCGAGTCCATTAACAGATTCATCTACTAGCTTGTCACGAATAAAAGCACCGCGTTCAGATGACAGAAATTCTATGCCTTGATTCAGCACTAAATTAAAGTCGTAGTCTTGACTGTTACGCGCATTTTTTAACAAGTTTTCTAGGCGATTCCAGCGAAATCTGCCATCTTTAAATAACAAATCTTGTAATGATGCTCTTAATTGCGGTGCTGGATCTGTTAACAGGCGTTTAGAAACGTAGGGATAAGCTTCGCTGAGAACTTTAAAGTTGGGATCTATATATATTGCAATACCTTCGAGTGTCACGAGGGAGCGAATAATTAAGGCGTAGTAGGGCGGTACGCGGAAAGGATACTCATACATCAAAGCCGATAGTTCATCAGTGATGCTTTTAATATTAAGATCGGCAACACTGGCTCCTTCGGCATCAGCAAAGACTCTTGCAAAAGCTGGGATTATTGGTGTTAAATCGGTTTCTGGTGATAAGAAATCTAACTTAACGTAGTCTTTTGCTAATCCTTCAAAGTCGCGGTTGACAACGTGGACGATCGCTTCAATTAAACCATAACGTTGCGGTGGTTTAATCTCGCTCATCATCCCAAAGTCAAGATAAGCTAATTTGCCATCGGTTGTTGCCAACAGATTACCAGGGTGAGGATCTGCATGGAAAAATCCATGTTCTAGCAGCTGGCGTAGGGAACACTGCACACCCACTTCAATTAGATAACGAGCATCTATCCCTTGGGCACTAATTTCTTCTGTCTGGGTTAATTTGGTGCCGTTAATCCACTCCATCGTCAAGACGCGACGATTGGTATATTCCCAGTAAATTTTCGGTACGTATATGTCTTTTATGTGACCGTATAGTTCAAAAAAACGTTCAGCATTTGCACCCTCATGGATGTAGTCCATCTCTTCAAAGATGCGATCGCCTAATTCATCGAGAATCCCAACTAAGTCACTTCTTACCCGTTTAACCTTTTTCTGCACCCAGGCGGCGAGGTTACGCAAGATATACAAGTCAATGGTAATCCCCTCTCTTAAGTCGGGGCGTTGAACTTTAACAGCGACTTCTTCGCCAGTTTTTAACTTACCTTTATACACTTGCCCCAATGAAGCCGCAGCAATTGGCTGCGCTGAGAGTTCGGCGTAAACCTCTTCTGGAGGTGCGCCTAATTCTTCTTTGATAAACTGGTAAGCAATTTCGTTGGGAAAAGGCGGTAATTGGTCTTGTAGTTTAGTTAATTCTTCTAGGTATACGGGAGGAACTAGATCCGGTCTGGTGGACAAAGCTTGTCCAATTTTGATGTAAGCAGGCCCTAATTGGGTCAGCAATACTCGTAGCTGAGTGGCTCGGCGGCGGTCATTTTTGACGACAATTCCCCGTTTACTATCAGACCACAATCCAAAAACAAAGGATAGAGTCGGCCCCAACACGGCAAAAATTCGCCGTAAAACTTGCACTTTTTTATTTTGGTAATGCGCTGCTATGCCCACGGGATCGTAAAGCGTCTCAGGTTGGGCTGCTGTCCTCACTTTTTGCGCTGCTAAGAGGCTTGGTGAGCGTACAACTAAGCTTGATGTACCATCTTCTGGCACTATATCAATAACGTCCAGTTCGCCTCGGCGATTTGTGCCGTTGCGACTGTCCTCCTGAATCGGTCGGGAACTAGGGGGAAGTGTCTTAACAATCATGAAAAAGGCCACCAGTCAGAACGATCACATTAAGTATTGTAACAATATGTTTAGAAATTGGGAATTGGAAATGGGGCATTGGGGATTGGTTATTTCTTCCTCATCTCCCCCTGCTCCCTAGTACTAATAGGTCTGCTACACTTAAACGGGCATACTAGTTCAATAGTAGTAGGTATTGCTAGTTGCTGAAAGATCATACTTATTATCTTGTAAGTTAAAAGTATCTGGCATCTGCCCTCATGGAGAATTTGGCTTGATGTTGCTTTGCCTGCGAATCGAAAACTTTGCCCTAATTGACCAACTGGAATTGGAGTTTGGCGCGGGACTAAATGTGTTAACAGGTGAAACCGGCGCTGGAAAATCAATTATCTTGGATGCCATTGATGCCGCTTTAGGCGGTAAAGTCTCTAGTCGAGTCATTCGCACCGGAACAAGTCGGGCGATGGTAGAAGCTACTTTCACCTCAAATGCCCCCCTAGCCGCTTGGTTGACTGAACAAGAAATAGATTTGCTTGATGAAAGTTCTGTAGTCATTAGCCGAGAAATCACAGCCACTGCGAGTAATGTCCGTAGTCGATCGCGGGTGAATGGTGTGTTGGTAAATCGGCAGATAATGGGAGGAATGCGCGATCGCCTGGTGGAAATTACCGCCCAAGGGCAAACGGTACAAGTGGGACAATCTGCTCAAGTGCGCGACTGGTTAGATTTGTATGGCGGCGACTCTCTAATGCAGCAGCGTCATAAAGTCGCCACGAGCTTTAGTAGTTACCAACAAGCGCATTTAGCTCTAGAAAAACGCCGGACATCAGAACGGGAACGGCTGCAACAATTAGACTTGCTTACTTATCAAGTACAAGAACTGGGAACAGCCAATCTGACTGAGCCTAATGAATTGGAACAGTTGGGACAAGAACGGGAACGCCTGAATCATGTCGTCGATTTGCAACAAATGAGTTACAAAGTTTATCAAGCTTTGTATCAAAACGATCATGAAACTCCCGCCGCAGGTGATTTATTGGGAGACAGTGAGGCGATATTAAATGACATGGTGGAATACGATACCCAACTACAACACCTGTTGGAATTGGTCAGGGACGCGCAAGCTGCGGTAATGGAAGTGGGAAGGCAAATTAATGCTTATGGGGACGGTTTGGAAGCCGATCCGCAACGGTTGGAAGAGGTGGAAGAACGAATTCAGGAGTTAAAGCAAATTTGCCGCAAGTATGGGCCGACACTTACAGAAGCGATCGCTTATTACCAACGTATTCAAGGGGAATTAGCCCAACTTAATGACAGCGAACAATCTATCGAAAGTCTGGAACAGCAAGAAAAGGCGTGTTTTGAGAAACTTACCCAAGCAAGTAATCAGTTAACTCAATTGCGGAGTAAGGCGGCTGCTAATTTAGAATCACGTTTAATAGCTGAACTCAAACCCCTAGCGATGGAAAAAGTGAAGTTTCTGGTTGAAATATTACCAGCTTTCCCAACTGCGATGGGAGCAGATAAAATTACCTTTACATTTAGTTCCAACCCTGGAGAACCACTGCAACCTTTAACAGAAGTTGCCTCTGGTGGCGAAATGAGCCGCTTTTTACTGGCTTTAAAAGCTTGTTTTTCTCAGGTTGATGTTGCTGGAACTATGGTATTTGATGAAATTGATGTTGGGGTTTCGGGAAGAGTAGCCCAAGCGATCGCGGAAAAATTATACCAGCTAAGTCAACGTAACCAAGTGTTATGTGTTACGCATCAACCTTTAGTTGCGGCAATGGCCGATCGGCATTTTCGTGTAGATAAGCAAACTATTAATCAAGGCAAAGGTAAAAAAGCCAACAATGACAATGCCGAACAGCGTACAGTTGTCAGAGTTACTACCTTGGATAATTTAAACACTCGTCGGGAAGAACTAGCGCAGTTAGCTGGTGGTAAATCTGCAAGTGACGCGATCGCTTTTGCAGAGTCTCTATTATTACAAGCTGCTAACCACCGTCGCAAAGAGGATACTTGACCAAATAATTACGAATTACGTAGCTTGCTTCTCACCGGAGGCGAGTATTACGAATTACGAATTATAAATTTAGGCTGCCAATTCTGAAAGGCGTAAACCAGCGATATTCTCACAGGAAAAAGTCTCTTTACCCATCCATTGGCGGCAGATTAGCTCTATAATTTGACCTGCCCAGTTGCGAAAAAACCATTGGCATAAGGAACCATCCTCTTGAGGAGTCATAGACAGAGGAATAAAGCCTTTGTTCTGCCACACCTCTGCTGCTGCATAGATATCATCAACAATAATGGCGACGTGATGGAGAGTATTAAAACCTTGCTCCTGGAATAAGCTAGCGATCTGTTCATCTGGGGCGTTAGGCGCAAGCAGTACCAAAATCATACCTGATGGCATTAAGGCTGAGAGAAAGTACATGCTAGCATCTTCGGGTAATAAGCTTTGCTCTGGACAAAAATCATCGGGCCATTTTCCTGGTCCTTCCGTGATTTTGGCATCATAGTTGATCAGAGTTTTAGCGTAGTCTGTGAGAGTTTCTGAATTAGGAAACAACAGTACATAGTGATCTACGACAACTAGTTCACCAAATAGATGTATGCAGAAGGATGAGTTTAAGAATTCTGGAGTCTTGCACTCTTGTTTATACAAGAGCAATCCGTCAGTTTCTACAAAAGGCGACTCCTTATTCATCGAAGTCTCCTAAGTTAAAAGACTTTACAGCGTCTACCGCAAGGTTATTGCTCATAATGCTCACCGATCAAAACGATCTAGTATTCAATATTGTGGATTAGAAACAAGGTTGATATCTACCATCATAACCAAGATTGTTTTGAGCTAATCTCAAGCACCAGCGATCGCAAGTGATAAATCTGCAAGGACGCGATCGCTTTTGCCGAATCTTTGCGATCGCAAGCGGCTAACCATCGTCAAAAAATTAAAAATTAAGCTTCTAGTAATGACTCACCAAGATAACCTCCAACAGCTTTAACACCAGGTAAAGCGAAGAAATATCCACCGCCAATGGGGCGAATATACTCCTCCAAAGGTTCCCCAATCAAGCGATTTTGCACCGTTACAAAGCCTTTTTCTAGGTCAGCCTGAAAACAGACAAACAACAAACCCATATCTAACTGTCCAGCTTTGTCAAACCCGCGTGAATAATTGAAACCACGCCGCAGAATCAAACCCAACTCTGATTTGCGGGGATTAGCAAGGCGGATATGAGCATCTAGGGGGATTTGTTGACCCTTGGGGTCTTTGGCATAATTGGGAATATCTTTCTCGTGGTTCATCCCCAAAGGTGCGCCAGAATCTTTATTGCGCCCAATAATTGTCTCTTGCTCCTGTAGTGGTGTACGATCCCAGCGTTCGACTAAGTTGCGGATCGTTCGCACCACTTGATAGCTTCCTCCTACTGTCCAAGCTGGTTCGTCGTTGTTTGGCTGTACCCAGACAATCCGGTTCATCAACTTTTCATTGCTAGCATCTAGATTTGCCGTCCCGTCTTTGAAACCAAGTAGGTTCCGCACCGTGGTTTTGCCAAGCTTTTTATGAGTATTCGGTGGTAGAAACCCATCTATTTGCCAACGCAAAGTTATCAAGTCAGGCAGATTCTTGATAATATCCCGCAAAGCGTGGATGTTCGCTTCCTCAGTGTTGGCACAAAATTGCAGCAGTATATCCCCATGACACAAATTTGGGTCAAGTTGGTCATTGGGAAAACCTGGCATGGTGTTTAACCGCTTAGGTTTTAATTTCCCAAGTCCAAAACGGTTATCGAACAGCGAGTCACCCACCGCTAGGGTGATAGTGAGGTTATCGGGAACCACTACAGACCCAAGAATTCCCGAATCACTGGGTGGAAATTTGGGGTCGCGTAGCTTGGGTGTTCCCCCTGCCATGAGAAACTGAATGCGATCGCTCAAGGTTTGAAATAACCGCACCAAATCCGCTTTAGTTTTCGCAGTTGTGTCAAATGCCACCATTAAGGCAGAAGCCGGGGCAGGGGTAATAATACCTGCTTGGTGAATCCCAAAAAATGGCACAGTCTCTTCAGATGGGTCTTCGGTAGGTTCCAAAAGAGTGCGATAACCCAAACTGGTCAAAGCAGCTACTCCACCTGCTGCTGCCATCCCAATGAGCAAGTCACGACGGCTGATGCGGGGAGTAATGCGTAAACTTGGTTGCTCCGAACTAGACATAGTTTACTCCTCTAGGAATTATTCAAAAATTAGTTCACGCCTAGAGTGCCACGCAGCTGAGACAAATCTTCCGAAAGGGCAGCGATCGCTGTTTTCATCTCTTTCTTGTCTGTTTCACTCACCTTGTCGTAGGTAGCAAAACCACCATCAGGGGTTTTATATTTAGCAAGTCCTTGGTTAACTTTGGTGAAATTTGTATCCACACGTGTCAGTAGTTCTGGGTTAGCTTTTTGGATGACGGGGCGCAATAACTCCACAATCTTTTGAGAACCCTCTACATTAGCGCTGAAGTCCCAGAGGTCAGTATGGCTATAACGGTCTTCTTCCCCAGAAATTTTGGTAGCAGCCACTTCTTCAATCAAACCAGCAGCACCGCCAACCATATTTTTCGGTTCAATGGTCAAGGAGGCAATACGCTTTTGTAGCTCTAGTCCATCTTTCTGTAGCTTTTCGGCAAAAGGTTTCATGCCTTTTGTGGTTTTATCTTGGAATAAAGCTTTCTCTATGCGATGATATCCAGTGAATTGTGGGTCAGCCTCTTTTTTTGCAAAGTCATCAGCACGGGAATCCATCGTTTTATCGAGGTCGGAGAACAATTCAGCTATTGGTTCTGCGCGTTCCCAGTGAACATGGGTAGAGGCATAGAGTTTCTGAGACTTGGCAAGGTCGCCAGCAATTACGGCATCTGTGAAGGTCTTGTTGTCTGCCACCAGTTGGTCAACTTCTTTGGTGACGTAGACTTTATACTCTGCGATCGCACCTACTAATTTACCCTGATCTACAGTCCCTTTGGCTTGAGAATCTCCTCCTGCCTTCACTGTGATTTTACCTTTGGGATTGCTGCGTAAACCGCAAGCCATATCATACTCACCTGGTTCTAGATTGGTTTTAAGTTTTTGAACGAAGCTAGGAGCAATATTTTCCCGTTCCTCAATCACTTTCACCCCAGACAGAATTTCCCACTCTAAAGGTTGGCTGCTTTTATTGGTAATTACAAAACTGTTTTGCCCAGATGTCAGTGTCAGCTGATTAGGTTCGCAACCTTTATCTGTCACAGTCAAAGCAGTTTCCGCAGAATTGCTGCTAGAAGTATCACTGGCTACTTTAGCTTCTGGAGAATTACTCCCAGAAGTATCGCTTGATTTGTTGGATTCACAGGCAGCGACTGTCAAGACAATCAAACAGATAATTGTTGAGTGCTTTAAAAAATTTTTCATGGTTGTATTGTCCTAAAAATTATTGAAGTTACTAGGAATGCCTAGCTATATTCTTCTGTCGGGCGTTCTCTCCCAAGAAGAACAACAACATGGTAGGAATTAGATAGCCAAAATAGGCGATCGCCTCGCTAATGGTGGGAGCATCGTTATATCCAAAAAATCCCACCAGAAGTGAACCTAGAAACCCATTATTGGGAAGTACCCCGCTAGCATCGAATACTACTGTTTGCAGTAAATTCCACACTCCGGCTTCATGGAAAGCTCTCACGCCACTTGCTAACAGTCCAGCAGCAACCAGGATAATGAAGGCTCCTGTCCATTTAAAAAATCGCCTTAGATTGATGCGGATACCACCTTGATAAATGCCTATACCGACGGCTACTGCGGCTGCATATCCAAACAATGCTCCCACGGGAGCTTGAATTCCCAAATTTTGCTGGAATGTTGCCAGGAGAAACACTACAGTTTCCAAACCTTCCCGCAGGACGGCAAAGAATGCCATCCCCACCAGCGCCAGTCCCCATTTATCCCCTGACTGAATGGCAGTTTCAATTTGAGACTGTAACTCGCCTTTAAGAGAACGAGCAGCACGGCGCATCCAGAAAACCATCCAGGTGAGAACCCCAACTGCAACGATAGAAATTACAGCTGCAAATAATTCCTGTTCTTGTTGCGGAAAATCCTGACTGGTTATTTGCAAAATAATTGCAGCAACTAGACAAAAAAAGGTTGCTAGCGCAATGCCAACCCACACTGACTTCATCAAATAGGTACGCCCGGTTTGCTTCAGATAACTGGCAATGATACCCACGACAAGTGCAGCTTCAACGCCCTCTCGGAACATGATCAAGAAGGGAAAAAGCATGGATAACCTTATTAATTATAATTACTATCAAATCATCATGAGAATAATAACTTACTTGAGAACATTTGTATATAATTGCGAGTTAAAAATCTCTAAAATCCTAGAAGCATAAATTTTTCGGGGAATTGACAATTGCAGACTGGAAATTATATAAACCAATCAAAGAACTCCTACAACGCATTGCTAGGAGTTCTTTCTGGCCTATTCTGTCGTCAGCCAGAATCTTCTATATCCCAATCGACAGCTTAATATCTGTGCGATCGCCTGGATGCAACTTTTGAAGTTGATTTTGGGTAATAATTGTAGCCATCATGTAAATTATCGAACTGCCTTCTATAAGAGACACTACGTATAGCTTGCTTCTGCGTAGGAGTATGCAGTTCGTTTAATTAGGAAAATTATCTAAAGATTTGACACAAGCATCTAAAGATTTTTCATTGTAAAAATAAGTTAGCTTTTATATATTTATCTGTATAAATAGCGTTACTAACAGGTTTTTTTGGCTAGTAAATTTCATGAAAATACTCTGTAATTTAGTCCAAAACACTCAAAATTAGCAATAAAAAAACAATAATAAATTTACGAAGGAAGCTTCATTGTGCCTTATTGACATTTTTTGATTAAGCAAAATTTATGTCCTAATAGAAGGATTAACTGTAATGGCATTTGATGCAAGTTCTTTTTTTGATAACGCCTCTGATAGCCTTTATCCTGGCAACCTCAGCGATCCGTTCGCACCTGGAGGCGCATTTGGCATACCAACGGCTGACACATTCGACTTTGCCAAGTATGGAATTCCAATTGATGGCAACTTTGACTTTGCCAAGTATGGAATTCCAACTGATGGCAACTTTAATTTGGGTAGCTCTGGCATACCAACGGCTGGCAGCTTCAACTTTGCTAAATATGGAATTCCAACTGATGACAGCTTTGACTTTGCTAAGTATGGAATTTTAACGTCTGGCAGTATACCAAATTTTGGTGCTAGTGGTGGCAGTTTCCCAATTGCTTAGTACCAATTACATAAATTTAAGGGCGAATTGAAGTTAGACATCATCCTAAAACTCTAGATTTGTCTACCTTCTAATTACGCGATGTACTACTTGTGCTAAACAAAAATCCTACCCCAGCAAGAAATAAGAATCACTATCTTGTAGCTTTTGCATAAGGTGGGATTTTTGTTATTTATGGAAGACTTAGTAGTGGCTATCACTTGATCATCTAATACTCACATTTTCATTTATTTATACTCCTGCAAAGCCCCTAACTTCCGAATTCCCGGCCAAATCATGGCTGTAGCAATCACTACTACAATTGTGCCGATTCCACCACCCACAACAGAAATCACTGGGCCAAATAAAGCCGCAGTTAAGCCTGACTCAAAGCCTCCCAATTCATTCGAGGCACTAATAAACACGCTATTGATAGCAGCAACCCGACCACGTAAATGATCCGGTGTTCTGATTTGAACTAATGTATGGCGAATCACAACGCTAATACTATCTAGTGCGCCACCAAGGGTCAGCATTAACATAGACAGCCAAAACGAACGAGAAAGTCCAAAGATAATTGTGACAACCCCAAAGCCAACTACTGACCACAATAAGGCTGGGCCTGCTTTACGTAACGGTGGTAAATAGGCTAGGGTAATGGCCATAGTCAAAGCACCGATGGAATGGGCTGCTTGTAGATATCCCAATTCCACTGGCCCCACGTGTAAAATATCTTTGGCAAAGATCGGGAGGAGCGCGATCGCACCACCCAACAATACAGCAAACATATCCAATGTAATCGCGGCTAAAATTAACTGATTCTGCCAAACAAATTTAGCACCGGCTGATAGCGCTTTGAGTGAGATTGGCTCAGTTGCGCGGATGACTTTTTGCTCTTTGATCGCCAGCGTTAAAATGAAACATAGCAACGCGGCGATCGCTGCTAATACATAAACTCCTGTAGCACTTCCCAACAGCGCAATCCCAAATCCTCCAAAGGCTGGGCCAATGACTGCGGCTAACTGAAAACTACTACTATTCCAAGTTGCTGCATTGGTAAACGCACTGATAGGTATCAACTGCCACATGAGAGCATCACTGGCTGGTTTGAGGAATGCCCTAGCGACACCTGTTAATAACAAGCAAGCGTAAATTAGAAAAATTGCACCTTGAGTATAGGAAAGCACTGCCAAAGCCAGCGAGCAGAGAGCCAGCAACATCACCGAGAATAACATGATGAGTTTGCGATCGCGGCGATCGGCTACATGTCCGACAATCAAGGTGAGAGCAATCATCGGCAAGACTTGGGCCAGTCCTACACCACCTAAAGCGATCGCTGAGTTTGTCCGCTCATAGAGTTCCCAGCCAATCGCTACAGTTTGCATTTGCGACCCCACGAACAGCACTAGCCGTCCAATGGTAAATAGCCGATAGTCTCGAAACTTAAAGGCTGCAAAGGGATCGTGTTGTGCAACCTCAAAGTTATGGGGCTTTGAGTTCTGTTTTCTCGAAGACATTTTTTAGTAGAGTTAAGCCTTCTTCAATGTTGGAAATTTGGTCTTCTGAAAGACCTTTTAGCAAGTCGGTAATATGAGCGCGAGTTTGATCTTGGGATTGCTTAAGATGGTGTTTTCCATCTTCAGTTAAATTGAGCAACACCCGCCGCCGCTCTTGAGGATGAGCAATCCGTTTCACGAAGTCGCGTTGTACTAAGCGTTCTATGGTTGCTGATGCCGTGGCAGAGGTGACACCTAAATGCTCTGCCAAGTCAGATAATGAAGCCCCAGGATTGCGGTTGATAAATGCTAGCGATCGCAATTGAGGTATAGATAAAAAAGCGGCACTATGGGCACGCATATCCGCTCGGATAAACCGCATCACTAATGGAACTGTCTCCATTACTCTAGCGGCACATTCTTCGGAAGTTGCACCTTGATTAGGTTTATCCACGGTCATGGGCTTGTTGTTCTCCTAGTTACATGGCCACCCGTGGATAAAGTTTTCCACCAAGGATGGCCAAAATGATTAATGTGAATAAGAGAATTGTACAATCCAGACCAAAGCCATAGATGCTAGTGCCATTCAACAGCATGGTGCTACGTAACCCGTCAACCAGATAAGTCAACGGATTTAAATGGGAAATGAACTTTAACCAACTGGGCATCAACGAGATCGGATAGATGGCATTGCTCGCAAAAAATAACGGCATGGTTAACAATTGTCCAATACCCGTCATCCTTTCTCGGCTTTTCACCAAACAGCCAATAATTAATGAGAAAATACAAAAAGAACCCGCTCCCAGTATGACTAGCAGCAGTACTTGGAGAATAGCTAAAGGATGAAGATTTAGTTTGACACCTAATAAAAATGCTAATCCGTAAATGAATATTACCTGAGATAAGCACCTCACCCCACACGCTAGGGCTTTGCCCAACACCATCGCCACGCGAGGCGTAGGACTAGCTAAAAATTTATGGACAATGCCTAAATCTCGCTCCCAGATTAGCGTCATTCCACCACTAAAAATTGCCACAAACAGAATACTCTGAGCCAAAATGCCAGCAGAAATGAAGTCCAAATAGGGTAAGTTCCCTGTAGGAATCGCGCGAGTGCGGGAAAAAACTTGCCCAAAAATTAGCAGCCATAAAGCTGGTTGCACAGCCCGAACGACTAAATCAGTGGGATCGTGGCGGAGTTTACGGATTTCTAATTCTGCGATCGCCAGGGTTTTCGTAACTAGCTCTTTAATTGCAGAGATCAAATTTACTCGGACAGTGGGTGGTGATTTAACCCAACCGTTGAGCAGTACGTCTGGTTCTTGCTGTGTCACGGTAGTTGACTCCTGATGTTAACTGGTCGCCTGTATAGTGAATAAAGACATCATCCAAAGTTGCATTTGGGTTATCTAAAGAAGCTTTTAAGTCAGTTGGTGTGCCTGTGGTAACGACTTCACCTTGCTGCATAATTGCCACTCGGTTACATAAGCTATCCGCTTCTTCTAAAAAGTGGGTTGTTAAAAATATAGTTGTGCCGTAATCAGCACAGAGTTGTAGTACAAGCTGCCATACTTGAGTTCGAGCGATGGGATCTAGTCCGACAGTCGGCTCATCAAGAAACAAAATTTGCGGTTGATGCAGAACTGATATGCCGATTTCCAGCTTGCGAATCATCCCACCAGAGTAGTTTCGTACCAAGCGTTTCGCCGCATCTTGCAAACCCATGTATTCTAAAATTTCATAAATGCGGCGATCGCGGCCTTTGGCAGGTATTCCATACAGCTTGGCGAAGATTAAGAGATTTTCGTAACCAGTGAGACTACCATCAGCAGAGAGCGCCTGGGGTACATAGCCGATAGCCCGTCTCACAGGATTAGATTCACGAGCCACGTCATAGCCAGCTAAGGTTGCTTTCCCTGCACTGATAGGCAGCAAGGTTGTCAACATTTTAATAACTGTACTTTTCCCTGCTCCATTGGGGCCAAGCAGACCAAACACTTCGCCTTGTTCCACAGATATGCTCAGGTTATTAACTGCGGTTAACTTACCAAAACGGCGTGTGAGTCCCTGAGTTTCCAGAATCAAGGGTTTTGGTTCGCTAGCAGGTTGCGATCGATTTATTTTTCCCGTCAGTATTGTCACAAGTTTGATGCACTTCTATTAATTAGTAAATCTAACTATTAGCTTCTCAATAGATTTACCAGAAGTCAATAGACTTCTGGCGGGAATTTGAATCAGAATAAAAGGAAACTCAGTAGAGTGGTGACAAGGTTATTGATGGGCAAAGTGTCACTGACAGCGATCGTAGTCTACCCATCGTCCGCAAATTCTTTATGTCTTGTTTAAAATCCTCGACCCCGTAATGCACTGAAATTTGACGATTTGCGGATAGATGCTGAAATACTATACGATTCATCCCTGCAATGGATGTAAATCAGTGGTGTTAGGGGAAACGCATTTAAATTCTGAAAACCATGTGCAATAAGGGTCTAAATTTTAGTAACTAAATTAAATAATGGCTAAAACCTTTGTCTAGTAAGCATTATAAAAATAAGATGCGTTTGCACTATCAGTGTTTTACTTCAAAACCCTGTTATTTATTCAGATTTTTTGTGAATTATAGCTTTATAGGCTACATAGCCATAATCAAATGTCTTGGAGCATCACATCATGGATTTCGTTGATCAAGTCAAAGCTTTTGCATCTACAATCCCTACAAAATTAAGTAGTATCAAGACTGAAGAAGCTACAAAGCACTTCCTAATTATGCCTTTTATTCAGCAAATCTTGGGATATGATGCCTTTAACCCAAATGAAGTTATGCCTGAGTATGATGCAAATGTGGGAGCTGCTACAAAGTACAAACTAGACTATGCAATATTCCAAAATAGTCAGCCCACAATTTTAATTGAATGCAAACGCTACGGTACAGATTTTAAGAATGATTATGAGTGGAGCCAGTTGTTTGCATACTTCATGGCAACTGAAGCTCGCATTGGTATACTAACAGATGGGGTAAATTACAAGTTATATGCTGACTTAGAAAAACCTAATAAAATGGATAAAACTCCATTTTTGGAATTAGACCTACTTAATTTAAATGAGTCAGCAATCCGCGAACTCTGTAAATTAACAAAATCCGCATTTAATATTGATGAAGCTATTACAGCCGCCTCAGAGTTAAAGTACGTAGGTGGTATTAAGACTCTGCTTAAAAAGCAAATTGAAGCGCCCAGTGATGAATTTGTTAAATATTTTTTCAAAGAATTATGCCCTGGTAATAATTTTGTAGGGCAATTAAAAAATGAGTTTACTGGATATACACAAAGGGCTATTAAAGAATTTATTCGTGAGGAAATTGAAACCCTTTTAGATGAAGCAGCAGGACGCTCAAAAACGAAATCAGAGGTTGTAAACCCCGAACCAGAAATAAAACCAGAACCGCTCATAAAACAATCTGAGTTTACAGATGACGAGCGTGAAGGATATTACATACTTAAGTCGATTTTACGTCAGGTATTAGATCCAGCAAGAATAACATATAGAGATACAGCTAGCTACTGTAATATTCTGCTTGATGGGAATACTTGGAAACCCATTGTTCGTTTGTATTTTAATGAATCAAAGTCTAAGAAGTTAGAAATCTTCTCGAAAGAGGTAAATGGCAATAGAATTTCGGATAAAGTTTCTATCGATAACCTCAATGAAATCTATCAGTACGCTGATAAATTCAAGGCAATTGTAGCTGCTTATGAACAGCCTCAAGTCGTTGCTAGATAGTTTCCAACACTAAAATGCAGACTAACACACAGATTATTCTCAAAGTTGTCAAAACCCATGAAGTTTGCTTGGGACAGTGCGATGCCTTCATCAGACTACACCCATGCAACGATGGCACTTACGAATCTGTCGGTTTACGTCCAGAGCAAATTATGGTGTTACATTTTGAGCCAACATCCCCTGATTCAGTACGGTCAATGGTGACAGCATGAGTGATTGTGGCCAGAGCGATGCCTACGGCTGGCTATGCCTGGCTACGCCTACGCAGCTTTATCAGATATTCTGAAATAAAATCATATCTATAAACCTTCTGCAAAATATCTGAATTATGGTGATCGTTGTTTCCCTTAGCCCAGAATTAGAAGTACGACTGCGCGAGAAAGCTGCACAGCAAGGACAAGATGTTAGTTTTGTTGCAACCCAATTGCTAGAGGCTGTCCTAGAGTGGGAGGTGCAAGACTCAGAAGCAGCTATTAAGGGTATTCAGCAGGGATTAGAAGACTTTGAAATGGATAGATTCCGTTCATTTGATGATTTTGCTGACGAGCAGCGTCGCAAGTATAATCTGCCAGCCGATTCATGAAATACCGCATTGATATCTCTAGTGTTGCTCAAGCAGAATAGATACCTTGGCTGAAATGTTTGCTGAATAATATGCCTAATAATTCTATAAACCGCATGGTTATACCAATTCTTTATGGATACGATTTATATAACATCTCTGGTTATCTTCAACATTTTATTTCCACCAGGCTGTAATTCGTATTCAACCTTTTCAATATCTATTTTATAACCCATTGAAGTGTAATATTTAACTATTTCATCTAAATGTGGTGAATGTTTCCACATTAAAGTTATGAGAGGAAATATTC
Organism: Nostoc sp. JL34; assembly: GCF_017114945.1. Taxonomy (GTDB): domain Bacteria; phylum Cyanobacteriota; class Cyanobacteriia; order Cyanobacteriales; family Nostocaceae; genus Nostoc. Next base: position 41,893 of record NZ_JABXKQ010000027.1, on the reverse strand, counting down.
TAACTTCTTTAGCAATACGCAACATCTCACCTACTGAATTTAAGTGAAAATCGTAATCGAGATGGTCTGAATATAAAAATAATAAATGCGAACAAAGAGCTATATCAAACTCTTGATTATCATAAGCCAATTTTGGCAATTCCCCGACTGTGTATCTGTTGCTTTTTTTGCCAGTTTCATAATCAGACAGAAATTCTCGAATAACTTTGACTCGATTGTGCCGCAAATCATCTGGAGATTTATGATAGCTCCATACCCAATCATTTGATGTAGCCTTAACTTGATTAATAATATTATCTACTACTTCATTAAATCTTTGCAATATTTCATCACTGGAGAATTGGTACAGTGGATCAACAGAAACTACACTTTTACCCTGATGTGTCATTTCTGCATTGAAGCTTGCTGGCCCATCCCCAATCCCAATGATTCTTTTATTTAAATCTGCATTTGTTAAATTGAATATTTTTATATATTCATCCATTGACCTCCCAAAAGGAACTACTTTATCTAGAACCATTGCCATATAATTTCCCTCGCAAAGGACTGATTAAATAAGATAATAGTAAACTCAAAATATTTTATCCACTGCTAGACGGCAATCATTCAGAAGCACGTTAAGTTCTTTTACAACTTTCAAGGGATTTCTACCTATAAATATAGCAGCGATCGCAGCTTCATAAGGATTTCTACCTGTTCTTTTGACAGCATTTATTGCAGCTTGATTTGATAATCCTCGAACACTAACTAGCCATGCCGCTAACACATGCCCAGTACGTCCAATTCCACCAGAGCAGTGTACAACAACTTTCTCATTTTCTTTATCTGCTTCTATTAAAAAAGGAAGTATTTTGTGTATGAGGTTTTCTAAATCAGATAAATGAAAATCGGCAATTGCTGCCCAACAAACTAACTGATTCCCAAATTCCTGTTTGTATGTGTTTAGAAGATTGGAGTAAGAAGCTAGCTGTTGTTCATCAAGAAGACAGCAAACACGCTTGATATTTTGGTGCTTCATGAATTCTATCCAATCCTGAACATTCTTGTCAGTGTATCCAGGTCGCGCAGCACCAAAGACTATTTGCTCTTTCTCGCAAGCTGGGGCAAACTTGTACATATTTAACTGTCTAGAGTCAAGGTTGGTAAATTTCACCAATAGCAGAAAATAGCGATAGCTGCGCCAACACTTTCAGTGAACGCAGTCTAAAAATCCCTTCACAATTAATACTAGCTAAAGTCACTATATCAAAGGTCTAATACGATATTCACGTACGTACGCACTATTGTTTGGTGTCGGCTTACACTGCACTGTGTCCAACCTACCCGGAAGATAATAAAGTAAATCAAATGGTAATAATAAAGTTTTTCAAGAAATTTTATATTTTTGTGAATTGTCTTGCTGGTTATACTACCTCTAATGCTTGTTTTTAGGACTTTTCCAGCTTACTGAACTACCTCCAGTAGTTACCTTGACTAATCAATGAGGTTAAGAGAAACTAACTAAATACTGATGTATGTGCTTATAATACTAATAAGTTTTGTAAAGATTCTGAGATATATATGTTGAAAGATGGAACATTAGTTAACAAATAGCAAGTTTGTATCTAATATCTAAGTAAAAATGTTCCTACGGCTATATTTGTAGCCTTCTGCTAAGGCAGTACAATTCAAGCGTACTTATCCTGGTTGGCCAAAAGCATGGAGACATTAGAGTTCATAATCTATCCAGACGGTCGGGTACAAGAGAAAGTTACTGGCATTGTGGGTGCTTCTTGCGCTGAGGTTACAGCAGCAATAGAGGCACAGTTGGGGCAAGTACTTAATCATGAGCCAACCTCAGAATATTTCGCCGCTAAGGTGCAGCAATCTAATCTGGCGAATACACACACCACTTACAGCGATTGGTAAGTTTTCACAGTAGTTTAGTGTTATTAATTCACAACCACCATGTCACACTTTAGCCAAATTAAGACTCAAATCCGTAACCTTGATTCTTTGAAAGATGCTCTGACTGAATTGGGCGTAGACTGGAAACCCGGCCCACGCGAAGTCCGTGGCTATCGCGGTCAAACCCATCCTGCGGAAGTTAGTATTGAGCAGGAAAATGGCTATGACATCGGTTTTAGATGGAATGGCAAAGAATATGAACTGGTGGCTGACTTGCAATATTGGCAGCAAGATTTGTCTGTAGATGGATTTTTGCGCCAAGTAACACAGCGCTATGCTTATCAAACAGTTGTGAAAGAAACCGCTCGTGTTGGTTTTCAAGTCTCTGAACAACAAAAAAATGAAGATGGTTCAATTCGCCTGGTAGTACAGCGCTGGAGTGCGTAATGGCTGATTTTCTGCCGTCGCCGGAAGAACAAGAAGATAACCGTTCCGGTTTTGAACCAGAACTAGGGGGTTTTTTACGGGATGCCCCAGAACGTTCTGGTTTAGAACCGGAATTGGGTGGTGTGCTGCGCCAAAATGGTGTTTATGTTGACGAAATCACCTGTATTGGTTGTAAGCATTGCGCTCATGTTGCCCGTAACACCTTTTATATTGAACCAGATTACGGGCGATCGCGCGTGGTTCGGCAAGATGGAGACGCTGAGGAAATTATTCAAGAAGCAATTGACACTTGTCCGGTTGATTGCATTCATTGGGTTGATTACACTGAACTAAGAAAGTTAGAAGACGAGCGCAAATATCAGGTAATTCCTGTAGTGGGTTATCCGGTGGAACATGCAGTTGCTGCTAGCGAACGTCGGCGTAAAAAGCAAAAGTTGAAGACCAAAAAATCCCGTTATTAAGATAAAAACTTTAAATCAATATAATAAAGGACTGGTATATCCAGTCCTTTTGTTTTTCGTTTTATATGCGTAAGATTATAATCTGGGTTTCCAGACTTGTATCTAAAGTTTAATTTTGGAGAATTGGTGTTAACAGTAATTGTATTGAATGCTAGGTTTACTGGTATCAATAGTAAGATCAGTTTGTTAACTGGACTTCAAAAGGTAAGCCCAAGAGCAATTGCAGTAAATAGAAACTGGCACAAGATTTGTACCAGTTTTACAAGTGGCATTGAACAGATTAGTTTACTTATTCATCTGGAAAAGTCTGTACCTTGCCATCAGGACTGAGAACAACTCGAATTCTGACATTTTGTCCGCCTCTATTAGCGGAAACAAAAGGTTTACCAACTTCAGGCATCCCAGTGCTATCAACGAATTCTCTTGCTGCCTTATTAAGGGGAAAAATTCGTTCAACTGTGCCGTCAACGCTGACTATCAAACTGTACTCTAATGTTTGTCCTAGTCCAGTGGGTGGTTGCCAACGCTTTGTTAAGTATTCTCTCGCTTCTGCTACTTGAGGTGTATCAAATAATGTGCCAGTAGCCACTTCTGTGGATCTGGTGGGTTTTCGTCCGTCCCCTAATTGATCGATAAAAGGATTATTTTCCGCAGTTCTAGAGGAGGGAACTTGTGAAGCAGGTTTCTCTCCTGGAGAAGGTTGCTGTAGGGAATTGATTCTTTCGTCTAATTGTTGTGAGTTTAGTGAGGAGGGTTGGGTAGGGGTATTGCCACGATTATTATTGGGTACAGTGTCAAGAGACGGGGGGAGGATTGGTGAGATATTAGTTGGTAAGCTGCCTGCGTTAGAAGATAGTCTAGGTGGCAAATTCCGCAGCTGAGGGAGAGCACCACTTTGGGAATTTAATCCTGTAGGGTTCTGTCCAAGATTTGGTAATATGGCAATTTCCTGGCCTGGGATTTTGGTAGATGGTGCGTTAGCGAAGCTCGCCGGAGGCATCGCTCGATTCCTGGGAAGGTTTGCTGTCTTCCCTTGAGGTATTGTCAGTGCATTATTTGGTGGAAATAGAGGTGGCGGTGTAGAGAAACTGGAACTAGGGGCTGTTAGAGGTGCTTGGGGTAAAGTTGATGTGGAAATTGGAGGGGTCGAACCTAGCAAATTATCTGATGGAGGGCTGAGTCCAGGTTCAGGTGTGGGAAAGTTTAATGAAGGTGAGGGTTGTAGAGCAGTCTTTACCGCTGCTGAATCTGATGTTTTGGCTGTCTGCTGCTTTTCTCTAATGTTGTTAGCATATTGCCAAGTAACTGGTAAAAAACCTACACCTATAACTAATACTGCGGCAATAGGTGCCCAAGCCGGGAACCTCAGACTCGAACTTGTGTTGTTGAGAGTTGGGAGTGCCATGACATCAGTCGAGTATTCATCTAAAGCACTTGCCAAATCAAATAGTTGCAGCAAACTGAGTTGAATTACGGGGCCAGATGAGTAGTTGGCAAGAGAACCAAGAAATAGGTTATGAGTTAAATAGCTGCTTGGTTCTAAGTGGATATTTGCCCCTGAAATCTGGGCATTAAAGGCATTTAATGTTTTTGTTGAAGACTTTAATTCCGGCTCATCCAGTGCTGTGCTTGACTGCTGAGTACCGGAGAAACTGACCCAAAAGCTTTCTGGAGACTGTTGGAGAAACTGCTGTACATAGCTTGTGACAGCATCACATAAAGCTTCGAGTTGCTCGCGATCGCCCCGAATTGGAATTCTGTGTTCTTCTGGGAGTCGGGGATCATCAAAACGTAGCTCAAAGCTCAGGTGTTTAAGGACTGTTTTCCCCATCCAACGGGACAGAGGTGAGCTTTGCGCGAATACTTCTAGCGTGCAAGTCGGGGGTGTGTAGCGACGAATGACAGAATTTGATAGAGGCATGGCAGGAACTGCGAGGAAGACTATTTGGGATTTTGCAAAAAATTGAGCCACTTGCTTGCAAAGAAAAGTTGAAACGGCGGATTCCTCCACTCAGAACTTTGTAAAGTTCCTTCCCTTATGCAAACTGGCGTGCAAGGAGGAAGCAGTGCTGATAGCGCATCGCCCAAGAGCTAACGACCATCAAAAGAGTTTCCTGACCGAGCAAACAAATCACAAGCGAATTTTGGTTGAGGAATTTCAAATCTAAAATTTAAAATTTTGTTGAACGGTCTATAAGTGCTAGCCAGAGACGGCGATGCCCACCAGGAGCACTGTAAAAAAGTAAATCTACAAGCAGTTTTAGTGCCAGGTTTGTTAGTAAATCCGTTGAGATTTGCTCATCCTCTTCCATCCGCTCTTGGTAGGTGTTGCAAAAAGCATCAATATAATCTCCAAGTAAAGCAGCCTGGTGAGGTTCCCGGTTATTTTCTGCCATTTGTTCCAACAGACCGACAGCGCGGCGAATCAATTCCTGGTGCTGTTTGGCTAAGTAGCAGATGATCAGAACAAGTGATCGCGCTTCTTCAACATCTAGCTTTTTTCGCCCTCCTTGACCTTTGCGTAGGGGATTTGATTGGCGCAATCGCCATAAAGCTACGCGGTCTGGCACTCTTGACTCTAAATTCAGATCAGTTGCCGCCGAAAGCATAGCCTCTGAACCAATCCCAGTTAAGGTTTCTAGCGCCAACAGCACTAAGTCTAATTGGGTTTTAATATTGTCCCATTGGACTGTGTTTGGGGCTGGAAGCTTGATTAAATCCTCCCACTGGGAATTTGGAGTGGCTGAGTTGGCGGCCGAGTGCATAACTTTTAGCATAGGTGATCAAGCTGATAGGGGATGTTGCTGTTACCCATTTTGAAACCAGACTCTTAAGCATCAAGCTTGGTTTCCTCTAGCTATGAGCCAGAAGCTTCAGCTAGCTTTTTTCTATGTGGTAAACAGCAGGTATCTTTGTCCTACTCTAGATGAAAATTTATTTTCGACAAAGTAGAAAATTATCAATTCTAGTTAAGGTTTACCCAACTTTCGCTGCTAGCTCCGTACAAGAGTATAAATAAACTATTGTTTTGAATGCTAACCGCTAATTATCGCTAATTAATTATGTAGAATACCTCCTAATTTGTTTGCGGTTTTAAATTTTGAAGTTTCTTGATGTTTATTATTTGGTCTTTATGTATACATAATTACTATACAAATCTTTTGCCTGTTTGCTAAAGATGCTGTTGCTGCTGGACAAATACCACCCCATTTTCGCTTATATGCAGCCTGTTATTTCAGGACAGGCTGGGCAACATCAGGACGATTGATGCCTCTATAAAACTGATGACAAACTTAAAAATTTGATAAAGTCAGCGTTTGAAGATGTTGACCAATTGATTTTTTCCAACTTAGTTGGTACTATGACTCTAGCCGCAAACTACGCACATATTCAGAACTCATTTATAAACTTGATGTGTAGATGTAATAGTTGAGACGGTTACTGCAATCCATACTTAAGTATTGGTTTGAGATAACTTACTGAGTATAAATAGCAGCCCAATAAATATAACAACTATGAAAAAGCATTTTTTCGCCTTTTCACTGATAGCTTGTGCTATCAGTGTGATTCTGCCAACTCAGGCATTCGCGGTTAAGCTATATGGTGCTGGTAGTTTGCGGGATAGCCTTACAGAAGTAGCTGAATCTTTTAACGAGAAATATGGGATTCCGTTAGAAACGCGATTTGGCCCGTCTGGGTTAACACGAGAATTTATAGAACAAGAATTCTCCGAATTTACAATTAAGAGTAAAAATGGGAAATGTACAAATATACAATAAGTAGCCAGTCGTAAAGAATAATGTACCAACTTCTTAATAAAGAAACTTGCAAACAGTAAAGATTAGTTGGTATTTTCCCAAAAGATTCTGAGGATTACCATTTGCAAGTGAACTTTATTTTATATGAGCAACGGTAACACCACTGCCACCATCTGCTTGTTCTGCTGGTTCGTAGGTCTTCACTCTGGGATGCTGTTGCAAAAATGCGTGAACTCCTTGTCGCAGTTTCCCAGTACCATACCCGTGAATAATCCAGACTGGGCCTGTAGCTTCCGAAATAGCTTTATCTAAAATATATTCGGCATCAGCTACTCGTTTTCCACGCAAATCGATGGTATTTTTGGAAGTCCGAATTTCTGGGACAGCTGGCGGTGGGGGGGTTACTGCTGCTGGGGCTGGTTTGGCTTTAACAACTGGTTCGGGTTTTTGACCATCTAGAGATTCTACATCTTGCAACTTCACGTTCATCTTCATTAGCCCAAAGCGAACGCTTAACTCGCCATCTTCATCAGGGGCTGTGATCACATCCGCTATCTGTCCTAATTTTGGAATGCGGACGCGATCGCCTATTTTGGGCATAAACCCAACTTTTGGTTTTGCTGGCGTTGCTGGTTGATATTGCTGGCCAATTTGATTCAAAGCATTAGTAGCTTGCTGCGCCTCTTGGGCTGTGGGCGTACCTTTCTGCAAACGACGGATTACTTGGGCAATTTCACCTTTTGCCTGAGCGATCGCTTGTTGCACTGCTACTTCCTGTGAAGCCCGCAAACTGCTTTCCCTCTCCTCTAAACTTGAGGCTTTTGCCGATACTTCTTTATATAAACGTTCTGCTTGCTGCAACAAACTTTGGGCTTCCGCAGCTTTGGTTTCCTGGCGGCGGCGTTGTGCTTCTAAGCCAGCAATCACCTGGTTAACCTCATCTGTGGCCTCTCCCACTTGGGTTTTTGCCTCTTCTACCACTTCTGGTTTTAATCCCAAACGGAGGGCAATGGTTAAAGCATTAGAACGTCCAGGTATGCCCCACAGCAGACGATAAGTAGGCGACAGAGTACTTTCGTCAAATTCTACAGAAGCATTTTCAAACCGCTCATCTTCGTATTTTAGGGCTTTTAGTTCGCCGAAGTGAGTGGTGGCAATAGTTAGCTGGGAGTGGTTGGCGAGATATTTCAACAAGGCGATCGCTAAGGCACTACCTTCTACTGGATCGGTGCCTGCGCCAACTTCATCAAGTAAAACGAGTGATTGGGGAAGGTGGGGCCCCCTCTGGGGATAAGGGGTAATGGGGATTAGGGATTGGGGATTAGGAATTTCCTTTTCCTCAGTCCCCAGTCCCAAGTCCCCAGTCCCAATTCCCCATTCCCCATCTCCTAATGCTTCTAAAATCCGACTAATCCGGCGGATGTGTCCAGAGAATGTGGATAAACTTTGCTGCAATGATTGTTCATCGCCAATGTCTGCCAACACCTGATCAAACCAAGGTATTTCTACTGGTTCGCGGGCGGGGACAAATAAACCCACTTTGGCCATTAATGCTGCTAATCCCAAAGTTTTTAAGGTTACAGTTTTACCGCCAGTATTTGGCCCGGTAATCGTCACTACCCGAATTAGCGGGTTTATCAGCAAATCTACAGGAACTACTGGTTGCCCTTGTTCGTGCTGTTGCTGCCACACTAACAGAGGATGTCGTAAATTCCGCAAGGTAATGATTTCACTGTCTTCCCGCTGGATAAATCGCGGGGGATTTGCTCCTAGCCAGTAACTATATCGCGATCTAGCGGTTGCCAGATCCAAAGTGGTAGCGATCGCTAACAACCTCTCCAAATCTGGTTTGACTGCGGCTACAAGTTCTGTCAAAATGCGGCGAATCGCTTCTTCTTCGGCTTGCTCTCTCCTGATGATCTGCCGCAGTTGGTTGCCTAGAGGCACTACTGAATTAGGTTCCACATACAGAGTGGCACCACTGGTAGAGGTATCGTGGACTATACCGGGGATGGCATCTTTTTGGGGTGCTTTTACGGGGATAACAAAGCGATCGCTGCGTTGCGTAATTAGCTGTTCTTGAACTGCGCCAGATTTTGCCTGTAAGATATTTTGCAGCTTTTGAGTAATTTGGCTGCGTAATCGCCGCAAGTCTGTGCGAATTTCTCCCAGTTTTTGACTCGCGCGGTCAGTTACCTGGGCCCGTTCATCAATACAGCGGTGAATTTCCTGTTCTAGTTCTGGATAAGTCCGCAAATCGGCAACCAAATCAGTCAATATCGGCAAATCTTCTTGATTGTCAATGACACGGCGCAAATTTCTGGCACCAGCGAGGGTGGTGGCGATCGCTAACAGTTCATCCCCTGTCAAAATTCCACTGCGTTCTGCCCGTTCTAGGGAATCGCCAATATCTTGAATTCCCTCAAATGACAGTCCCGTAGTTAGGCGAGTTTCCAGTTGGTAGACTTCTTTGGTTTGCTCTAACAACTGTTCGCTTTGGATCTGAGAATCGGGTATTTTCAGATGACGCGCAGCTGTCGCCCCCAGCTTAGTTGCCGCAAAAGTGGCGAGGTGCTGGCAAAGGCGATGCCATTCTAATAGTTCTAAGGTTTCAGATTGGATCAAGGTTTCAACATCTAATCTGAAATTATCGTAACAATTCTAGCTCCTAGATGGATAAATCTTAAAGGAGAAAATTTTGCTTCAGTCAATAGTCTGTCAATTTTGGATTCGGATGCCAACGCCCCGAATCCAAAATCACTCTTGGAAACTGAGCAATGGGTTCCGGTTGACTGCTTTTATTAGCTCTCTTGACCAGAATCCGCGGAATTTAGTTAAGCAGCGACTATTTCTTGTGCCAGAACATAAGGCTGGACGATGAGAGTATTAAATCGCTTACTACGCTCAAGATTCCATTCTCCCACCTGTACTGTCGTGGGTTTGGTAATCAATAGCTCATCAATCCACTGTTCCACTGATGGAATATTATCGCTGGCGATCGCTACTCCAACATCCAGCAAGTTTAACTCAAGTGCCACCAAAATTACTGCATCTCGTTGTACATGAGGAATTAGCCATTCCCACTCTGCCTCATCCAAAATTTCTGTTAATTCCGCTCTTAAATCCGACATTACTTCCCAATGTTTATTTTTAGATGGCTATTTTTACATTATTCACTAGTTCCTAGTTCCTGACAAATGACCCATGACAAATGATTAATGACTAATAACTAAACTTCAGATTTCATTTCATCAATTTCAAATAAAGATACAATTACTCCAGCAATGGGAATAGATATAAAAACACCTAACAACCCTGCTACTCTAGCGCCTACTAGCAAAGCAAAAAATACCACTACAGGATTAAGATTCAGCGCACCTTGCATAATTCGGGGCGCAATCAAGTTGTCTTGTATCTGCTGGAGGACAATACAAGCTATCAATACTTTCAATGCTAACCAAACACCTTGAGACAATACAAATAAAGTAACTGTGCTTACTCCTAATGTCGCTCCTATTCCAGGAATGATATCAACAATTCCGACTATTATTGACAATATCAAAGCAAAAGGTACTTTTAGTATTAAGAAAACGAGGAAAGTCGAAGTTGTGAGAAATGCGCTTAATAATAACTGACCTCGAAAAAATCCTAAAAAAGAACGTCTGATTATATTTGTAAATCTATGGCGGCGCTGCTTGGGTACTATCTTTATGATAAAATTCCACAACTTGTCTCCATCTAGTAACATGAAGAAAGCCACAACTGCAATCAATATAAACGTTACAAAGTTGGTCATGAACCCTTGTAAAATAGCTAAACTAGTTACAAGAGTTGATACAGCCTGATTCCGCAATTGTTCTTCAATAAAACTTAAATCTATCTGCAAATTACGGCTTTGTAAAATTCCTTCTAGTCGCTCTAATAAAGGTACTAGAGAATTTAAAAACCTAGTTATACTATCAATTAATTGTTGTCCTTGAGATAAAACCGTTACACTCACGGTAATTATCATACTGCCAATAATCACAATACTGAGCAAAAAAACCACAGCAACAGCTACACTGTGGGGCAAAAAACGCCGCAGCCACTGTACAGGATAACTGAGCAAAAAAGCTAAAATTGCCGCAAATGTAAAAATAACAATGACCGCTTCAAAGTAAGCTAAAAGTTGTATAATTGCCCAACCAGAAGCAACCAAAAGCAAAAAGCGGACTAACGCCAGATTATTTAATCGCTCCCAAAAATTTTTGGCTTCAAAGCCGCTCATATCAATTTTGTATTTTGTATTTTGTATTTTAGATTTTGGATAAAAAGCATTTACTAAAAAGCTGTTCACAGAAAAATAATACTATAGGACTAGTATTTAATTTTTCAAATATACATAGTGTGTGTTATCACCGAGAGGACATCACCAATACCATAAGCTTGGAATGGTGCGTTAAGCTCCGCTAATATAGCCTAGAAGACTACTGAGATTTTTGAAAAACAATTTAGGGTTCCTATCTCTCTCAAATTTGCCTTATATTAACTTGATATCAATAGGCACTGTTCCTTATTAATGTGAAATAGGATCACTTCATCGCTAGAGCGCGTTGACCTTCAATATATAGAGGCTAAGGAGCGATCGCTACCTCCCTAAAGCATATATCTGAGCTTGTCTAATTCATCGTCCTAAATCATGCATCTCGTTAATTACCGTGGCACATTTTTGTGTCAACGCCTCTAATTCCTCTTTATTACTGGAAGTGGGGGCATCAAGCAAGTTACCAATTCTCACTGTGATGGGAACTGTGCGAGGTAGAGACGATCCTTTTTGTAAAATCTCCTCAGTACCCCACACACTCACCGGTAATATTGGGGCTTTTGCTTTCGCCGCCAGCAGCAATGCGCCTCTTTTCGGGTCTGTAATTCGACCATCTGGGGTGCGAGTCCCTTGCAAGAAAACACCGACAGCCCAACCGTTATTCAGATATTCTAGGGCGGAACGGATGGCATTGCGATCGGCACTTCCCCGACTCACGGGGTAAGCACCATACAATTTAATCGCTTGCGCCAAAATGGGGATATTAAATAACTCTTCCTTAGCCATGTACGCCACTGGACGACGTACACAATTGGAGACAATCGGCGGGTCAAAGTAACTAGCGTGATTACTCACTATCAGTAGCGGCCCTGATTGGGGGACATTTTCCGTACCATAAATCTGGCCCCGAAAGTAAGCGTGAAGCATGGGGCTGACGACTGACCATTTAAAGGCGTGGTAAAGTGCCAGACTGATAAACGGTTCGCGGTTTTTGTCCACAAAAGATAATGCAAATCAACTGAATTTAGCATAAGCGATCGCAAGGCCCAGAGCAAACGCAAAAAGCTGTTGATATAAATTGCTTCACCCATCTGGGAACACTAAATCTAGAAATCTTTAGGATTTAGCATTATGGTTAGCACTACAGTCAGTATTCTTGGATATAAAGTTAGCGAATAACTCTACAATGGTTCTCGAACGCTAGTTTATCGTGCCTGAGGAAATTAAGACCAGTCCTAACCGAATTATAATTAAAACCGAAAATAAAGGTGTGAAAATTTCTATTGCTGATACTGATAAAGGAATAAATGAAGAAGTGAAACAAAAGATTTTTAACCATTTATTTACTACAAAAACTGTGGGTAAAGGGATGGGATTAGGATTACTTATCGCTCCTCAAATCATCGAATAAACCCATAGTGGTAATTAAGTTTTAACTCTGTTTTCGATAAAGGTACAGAATTTGTAATTGAAATAAAGTTGTAAAAAAATTAAACAGGTAAATCAGCTGCACTCTGGATATTTTGTAATATTAAGTCAGGGGTATTACGTTTAATCAAGCCAGTTAGTACTTTACCAGGGCCAATTTCGAGCACTCGCTGGATACCGTTAGCTGATAATTGCAGAGAGATTTCTCGCCATCTTACAGAACCAGTCATTTGTTTGTTCAGGCGCTGCTTTAAAATCTTGGCATCAATAGATGCAATTGGTTCTACATTAGACAACACTGGCACAATAGCTGGCTGAAATTCCACAGATTCTAAAATGTCTTGGAATTCCGCAGCCGCTGGTGCTATTAAATGTGAATGAAATGCTCCAGAAACTTTGAGTGGAATCGCACGCTTGGCTTTAACTTGAGTCATCACCGCTTGTACAGCTTCAGTTGTACCTGAAATTACCACCTGAGCTGAACTATTATCATTTGCTACTACCACATCAGGCGTTTGGGCAATGACTTTTTCTAACTGTTCGCGGTCAAAGTTCATCAAAGCTGCCATCATCCCAACGACGGCACTATCCATGAGTTCTGCACGACGCTTCACCAAATATAAACCAGTTGACCACTCAAAGACACCCGCTATATAAAGGGCAGTATATTCTCCCAAACTGTGGCCAGCAACTAAATCTGGCTGGTGTCCACGTTCTAGAAGCAGATCAGCAAGAATGCTTTCAACCACATAAAGACTTGGCTGGGTATACACCGTCTGTGATAACTTTTCTTCTTCGCTTTGGCAAATTTCAGTTACAGACCAACCCAAAATCTCCTCAGCTTTGGCAAGCTTGTCTTTAGCGGATGGTATATCTAATAAGTCCATTCCCATTCCCAGCGCTTGGGAACCTTGTCCGGGAAACACCCATGCAGTTTTTGTCATTGGTCATTTGTCAGTGGTCAGTGGTCATTTGTCATTGGTCATTGGTCATTGGTCATTAACAAAGGACAAATGACTAATGACAAAGGACAAAATAATTTATCTTCCCCATTGAAAGATTGCCGCACCCCAGGTAAGACCGGCACCAAAACCGGATGCAGCAACGATGTCATTAGGTTTAATTTTGCCTTGCCGGACTGCTTCATCTAAAGCTAAGGGGATAGAAGCAGCTGAGGTATTGCCATACTGGGCGAGATTACTGATAACTTTATGTTCTGGGATATTTAGGCGTTGGGCAACGGCATCGATAATCCGCTGATTAGCTTGATGCAACAGTAGCCAATCTATTTGATCAACGCTGAGATTAGCTTGAAACAAGGCTTTATCTATGATTTCTGGCACTTTTTGCACAGCAAAGCGGTAGACTTCTTTGCCGTTCATCGTAATCGGTTGGTAAGTGCCTTTGGTGATATTTACACCTGGGAGTATTTCTTGGGAAGCGCCTGCATAAGCAAGGTTGAGGTGATGGTTTTGAGTGCCATCACTTTTAAGTGCAAATCCTAATAAGCGATCGCTTTTGTTAGCCTGCAATACTACTGCCCCTGCACCATCACCGAACAATACACAAGTGCGCCGATCTTGCCAATCTACCCAGCGAGAGAGGATATCTGCCCCTATCAACAGTACATTTTTATAGACACCTGTTCTAATGTATTGGGCTGCTGTAACCAGACCAAACACAAAGCCAGAGCAGGCAGCTGTCAAGTCAAAGGCTACTGCGTTGGTAGCTCCCAATTGAGCCTGTACTTGACAAGCACTACCAAACAAATCATCAGGGGTGGAAGTCGCCAGCAGAATCAGGTCTAGGTCTTCTGGTTTAATCCCCGAAGCTGCGATCGCCTGATTGCTGGCAGCAGTAGCGAGTACACTCAAGGACTCAGACGGCAGCGCTAATCGCCGTTGACAAATTCCCGTTCTTGTGGTAATCCATTCGTCTGATGTTTCAACTAGTTCACTTAATATCTGGTTGTGTAAGGAAGTTACTGGTACTGCCGAGCCACTTCCGGTAATTGCTATGCCTAAGTTTTGCACTCCTAATCTCCCAAGCTATCAGCTTTTTGTCCTTTGTCTTTTGTCCTTTGTCTTTTGTCATTTGTCCTGCCCTTCGGGAAGCCGCTGGCGCGTCTATGTCAGTTGTCCTTTGTGCTTTACAAATGACTAATGACCAATGACTAATGACTAATGACCAATGACTAATGACTAACCGCTCTCGCGCTCTAGGATATATTGGGACTGAATTCGTTGTATCACCTGGTTGTCAACAGCTTCTTTTGCCATGCGAATTGCATTAAAGATTGAAGGTGCTTGTGAGCTACCGTGACCGATAAAACAGACTCCTGCCACGCCTAACAGCAAAGCACCACCATGTTCTGCATGATCCATTCGCTGCTTAATCCGCTTCAGGTTTGGTTTTAAGAGTGCTGAACCGATTTGACCATGCAATCCTTGGGGTAATTCTTCCCGCAGAATTTGCAGAATCACTTCTCCGACGGCCTCGGCAAATTTTAATAATACATTGCCCACAAAGCCATCGCAGACAATTACATCAAAGCGACCGGAAAGTACATCACGCCCTTCAGCATTGCCAATAAAATTAATTTGGGAATTTTCGCGTAGCAGTTGGTGGGCGCGGACGGCTGCATCATTGCCTTTAGAGTCTTCTTCACCGATATTCAGCAAACCCACCTTCGGTTCAGTTGTACCCAAGACATACTCACTGTAAGCCGATCCCATGACACCAAACTGTTCTAAAAACTTGGGACGGCAATCTACATTTGCGCCCACATCAAGTACCAGCACTGGCTTACCAGCAATAATCGTGGGAAAAACAGTCCCTATGGCTGGGCGGTCAATTCCCGGCAATCGTCCTAAGCGGAGCAAAGCTGATGCCATAGCTGCCCCAGAGTGGCCAGCAGAAAACACGGCATCTGCCTTTTGCTGCTTGACTAAATCCATCGCCACATTAATAGAAGCCTTGCGTTTGCGTCTAACTGCATTTAAAGGCTCCTCATCCATAGCGATCGCTTCCTCAGCAGTCACGATCTCTACCTGCCCTAAACTTGTTTTTGATGGCAAGGCAGCTTCTATTTGTTGGGGATCACCAACCAACAATATATCTACACCCAATTCTTCCCGTGCTCGCAATGCGCCAGCAACGATTTCACCGGGTGCGTGATCCCCTCCCATTGCGTCAATTGCGATCCGTACGCGAGTCGATCCCATTGCTCACAGCTTCTAGAAACCTTACAAATTTTACCAGATGGCTTTGCCGAAAAAGCTTAACTTTCTGACTGCCAATTTATTTCTGTTACTATTGCAACAATTTTTGCTGGCAAGCTCAAGATAGCACGAATTGTCGAGTATTGGGCATGGGGTATGGGGCATTGGAGATTGGGTATCAGTCATTTTCTCTCGACTTCCTCATCTCCCCAGTCCCCAATTCCCCTACTCCCTACTCCCCACTTCCCAGCACCCAATCAACTAGCATCCGAACGCCGTAACCAGTTGCCCCTGCGCTGTTGTAGCCATTTTCTTTATCTGTCCAAACTGGGCCAGCAATATCTATGTGCGCCCAAGAGGTTTGTTTGACGAATTGTTTGAGGAAAAGGGCAGCAGTAATAGCACCGCCTGGACGCGGGCCTGTATTTTTCATGTCCGCAATACCTGACTTTAGCCCTTCAAAATATTTTTCTTCCATTGGCATCCGCCAAATCTTTTCCCCTGAAGTTTCCGCAGCTTTGTCGATCTGGGAGGCTACAGCATCATCGGGAGTGTATAAACCAGCAATATCATCACCTAATGCAATGACGTTAGCACCAGTTAGGGTGGCTAAATCAACGATCGCATCTAAGCCCAATTTGTCGGCATACACCAAGGCATCTGCTAGGGTCAAACGTCCTTCAGCGTCAGTGTTGTTCACTTCGATTGTTTTGCCGTTTGATGCGGTGAGAACGTCTCCGGGGTGCATGGCGTGACCGCTAATCATATTTTCGGCTGCCGCTGAAATAAAGTGAACTTCAACATCTGGCTTGAGTTGAGCAATTGCTTTTGCTGCGCCCAAGGTGGCAGCTGCACCGCCCATATCCATCTTCATGGTTTCGATGCCGCTACCAGCACCTTTAATGTTGAGTCCGCCGGAATCGAAGGTTACACCTTTACCAATAATTGCTAGTTTCTTTTTGGGTGTACCTTCTGGCTTGTAAGTCAGGTGAATGAATTTCGGTGGCAAATCGGAAGCTTGAGCTACTCCCAAAAAAGCACCCATACCTAACTTTTCGCAGTCTTCCCGTTCTAGAATTTGCAGTTGTAAACCGTACTCGTTGGCGATCGCTTGAGCAGTTTCGGCTAAAGTAATTGGTGTTACCGCGTTGGCTGGCGCTGCTACTAACTGCCGTGCCAAATTTACCCCAGAAACGATTTGATTGGCGCGGGTGATAGCGGCTTCTTGTCCACCGAATCCTAGTAAATCTATGGTTTTGATTTGTGAACCTTTCTCCTCTGGTTCTGATTTAAAGCGAATATCTTGGTAAAGTGCTAATTCGACACCTTCTGTGATCGCTTGGGCACTTGCCGCTGGATCGTTGTTCCATAATGGAAAACTAAATCCTAGAATTTTACTTTTTTGCTTTTTTCCTACCCTGGCTACAGCAGCAGCAGCGCGGCGCAGAGTATCTAGTTTTAGTGCTTCTGGTTTTCCTAAACCTACTACAATCAATTTCCGCACTGGGCTACCAGCATTTACACGGGTGAAGATTGTACTGTTGGCTTTACCTTTAAATTCTTCTTCGGTAATTAGTTCTTTTAAAACCCCGGAAAATTTTTGATCTAAAGTTGCCAGTTCTCCGGTTAACTCTACTGCATCTTCAAATAATCCAATTGCCAAACTATCGCCTGCCCACTCTAGCAAAGGCTTATCACTAGGTTGAATTGTCATTTTGGGATTTTGTGTAAATATTCCTTCTTGTACCAGTATTGCTCAAAATTCTTATTTCATGGTGAGGGGAGTTGGAATAGGTTATGGGGCATGGGGCATTGGGCATTGGGGAGGAGAGATCAGTAGCTATAATAATTTAGCGATTTGGTTATAAATAGCACTCGTTAACGAGTCCTTGATACTCATTAATCCACCTCAGAACTCCGTTAATGAGTCTTTGATACTCGTAAATGAAGCTATACACTTCACTCTTTTATCTCCTACGCAATGCCCAATCCCCTATTCCCTATGCCCCAATTGCATTTGTGTCAATGTCAAATTTGTTAGCGATCGCTTCTATTATTTCTTGCTCAACTGCTGTAATCTGATTGTCAAGCTGGGCAATTTTGTTACACTGAGCCAACAAGGGTATGGCAAAATCACGATTTAGCTGATTGAGCAATACATCTAAAGGCTGGGGTGATTTGATATTTTGAGCAATAGCATCTAACGATTTAGGACTAAGGTTTACAGCTTTTAATTCTGGCAAAATTTCTTCCCAAGTCTTTTCTGGATGACTAGCTAGGATCATGTGAACTAAAATTTGATCCATGAGAGCTTGTTGAGCGATCGCACTTTCTAGATACTTTTCACTTTCGGCTTTTAATGTTGCCAATGTCTGTGGCGATTCTAAGGAAGTTGATTCATCTAGTTTGGCTTCGTAAAATCGACAAGCAGCATACCCCAATGAATAGATCATCGTCGCATTTGAACTAGCTCCAATCACCGCACCCGCCAAGGGCACATTTCGCAGCAAGCCTAATCCCGCAGCTTTCAAAAGACGCCCTCCCCCCAAGGCCAACCCAAAAATTGCCAAAATTTCACCTTTACGGGCAGGATCTTTTAAATCTAGCCCATAGTCAGATGCAATTTGATAAAGCATTTCTGACTGCAATTTTGTTGTGGCTGTTAAATCAATTGCCAACAATGCCACCGCTACTCCTGGCAAAATACTAGTGGCTAGTCCAACTGTACCTGCTTGAGTTGCTTTTTCCACCATGATTCGGTGAGCAATCTGGCTAGGTGATTCATTGGGATACTTTTGCTTGAGCTTCTTTACCGAGGCTTCTGCTTTTTCCAAATCAACAAGGTCAGTATCACTAATTAACCAATTGAGATTTAATACTCCAGATAGTTTTCTGATCAGCCAATTTTCGCTAAGGCGATTCACAACCTGACCGCTGGTTTGAGTTGTTTGCTCAATTAACTTATGCGTTTCTTTCGCCGTCGCTTCTCCCACTCCGAATGCTGTGTCTAAAACTGCTTGACCAGTCTGAGCAACAGTTTTAATCAAAGACTCTAATACAGAAGGTTCATTTTCTATTGATGATTGAGCCTGGATTTTTACTTCTGAAGTTTCTCTGGGTGAATTAACTAATTTATTCACTTCTATTTCTTGGGGTTTATCTGCCATTGCTTGACACCATCCTGTAAAGCCTCTCTCTTTAAACTTGTAGCGAAAGGATGAGGGGCTTGACATCTCCCGAAAAGCACAACTTCATAAACTAGAGCAATAATTCCTGTTACGCTTTTAGGGAAGCTCGTAAGGCAATATCATTTTTTATATTGCTCCGTATGAATGTGACGTACCTATTAGCCCTACAACAAAATTTTTGTATAACAGATACGGAAAACCTTAAATCGGTTTTGTATTTGTAATAAGTTCATAAAGTCTAATAAAAACAAATTTATTGAATTTTAGCTATTATCCATTTGAGTCTTCGCATGAAAGTATTTATAAGTTGGTCTGGTAGAGTCAGTCATAAGGTTGCTAGTGTGTTACGTGACTGGCTGCCTTATGTAATACAGGCTGTTAACCCTTTTGTCTCTTCTGGAGATATTAACAAAGGCGAACGTTGGGGTGATGTGCTTGCTAAAGAGCTTGAAGATACAGAATTTGGGATTATCTGTTTAACACCCTATAACGTTAGAGCACCTTGGCTAAACTTTGAAGCAGGAGCATTATCAAAGTCTATTGATCGCTCATTTTTGTTACCATTTCTATTTCATGTTGAGCCTTCGGAACTACAAGGGCCTCTGTCACAGTTTCAATCCACAGTTTATGAAAAAGAAGATGTATTCAACTTACTATCCAGCATCAACAAGAAGTTGGGCACTGAGAGAAGGTTGGAGCATGAAATTCTCAGAAAAACCTTCGATGTTTGGTGGCCTGAACTTAAGGAAGCATTAGATAGAGTTGAGGAGAGTGAAGAGGGTGAAACTGAAACTGGGTATAAATGGTTATACACTCCAGGTGACCTCGGTAAAATTGAGGTAAATGCTGATTGCAAGTCAATTTGGGTTGTTACTCCTTCTCCCTACCAAGATTTACAAAATACCTGCGTCAAAAACGTGGTACAGAAAAATATAGGGCACGGAATAAGATACACATTTCTCGTCCCATCTTCCGATACAACAGAGGAAGCCAGGGAAACACTCCAGCACATTTTTTCATCACACTCTGAGCAACTCACTATAAAGGAAATCTCTCATCAAAAATTTCACAGTTTAGCTGCTACGCATTACCTTGTCTTGAATCCTGAAGACGAATATTATACCCTGAAGGTATTTCTTGAGTTACCGCTTAAACAGCGTGACTATTGGATAGAAGTGGACAACGAAGCAGCTTTCGACTTTGTTGCTCGTTTTCATAAGATGATAGAAGAGGAAATAACTATTTAGCAAAGTGTATTACTTAGCCTAAAGATGTGAGGCTACCTAACAAGCGGGCTTTTGAGAGCAAGCCTACCCATTTTGGCAAAAGAGTGATCGCTCGCTCCTCACCCTATCCTCTCACTTCTAGCCCTGTACCCATATCAGCTTTACTTTCTAAAAAGTCGTTATCCTTAAGAATTTCATAGAGATTAGTATCTTGCTCTAGCAAGCAAGCATGTCCACAATTGGGCAACACCACAATCTTGTTGTTTGGTATGATGTTTGCGATCCGCTGCACTTCAGTGACAGAAGGCAAAAGGCGATCGCTAGCCCCAGCAATCAACAAAACTGGTTGAGTTAAGCGACTTAACTGTTCCTCATCAACATGAAACTCTCGCAGTAAAGACAATCGCCAAAGAACGGTTTCTACCGGGACAGAACGCATAGTTTTCAGCAGATCGTGGCGATCGCTCCGAGAAATGCGTGGCAAAGATGCTAAAAACGGCAATAACCCCAGTGCGCCAACATCATACAATCCTGATGGCACTAAGTAAGTTAGTTGAGATGCCCAACTTAACCAAGGACGAAGCCGAAAGGATGAAGCTGGGTTAATTAGGATAATTCGCCTAAATAAGTGAGGTGTTTGGATTGCCACTTTCATTGCCAAGCAACCACCAAAGGACTCACCACACAGGTAAACTGGCCTGTTAGGGCTTTTTTCTAATTCGGCGTCGATCAAGTCCAGTACACTCTTAGTTAGCACATCCCAAGTGTTAAGGTCTTTCCGGGGGATCGCCAAACTGCGGACATCAAAGCCAGCTTCTAATCCAACGGTTTGCGATCGCAACAGTTGACCAGTTCCATCCATTCCTGGCAAATATACCAATAACGGATACTCTGGCTGTACTCGTTCAGGAGTCAGGAAACAAGGATTTAGCTCAACTTCTGGGATAGTCATTGGTCATTAGTCAGTAGTCAATGGTCATTTGTTAATGGTATAAAACTTTTGAAACGTTGATTGTCGGAACAATCAACATTTCACAATCCAAAATCTAATGGTTCTAATAGCAACCTTGACGCAGTAAATTGCTAATTTCGCTGTGACAGTGTTCCGTCAGTTCAGCCACAACAGTTCTGGCCTGTTTGCCATGATATTTTTTATGATGTTGGGGCGTAATCCAATAAGGACGACCGATTAATACGGCAACCCGGCGATAAATTACCAAAGGATGCCAACCACCTTGATTAAATAAAGGTTCTGAAGGGTCAAATACACTCAAAAGCTTTAAGGGAAAGCCAGAAGTGTTCACCTCTTCTAAGGAAGCGATCGCGATCGGCAAAATAGCTAAATCCTGCACATCAGCTCGCAATGCCAAATGAGCAAATCCTCGCTGAAATTCACCCACTTGGTTTGGCACAGTAAACTTCACCATTGGTTCAGTCCCTTCTGGAAATACTCCCACCATCTGCTTAGACTGCAATAGCATCTGTGACTGCGAAAAAAAGCTTTGCAGGCGTTTTTGAGTTTCCTCTAAAGGAAAACACCCCAATTGCTCGGTGACAATCTCCCGCATGATTGGCACTTGTCCCATATAGTGATGGCAAGCAAAGCGAATCGGACTCGATAACGCCGCCATTAAAATCAGTGCATCCATAAAGCTGCGGTGATTGCTGACTACCAACACGCTGGCATCTTGGGGAATGCGATCCTCATAATAGCGGAACATTTGCGTTGAGAGTGCCGCCACCAAAGCGTGAGAAATCTCTAGGGGGCTATTTCGACTCATACCTAATCAATATATTTTTCCGGTAAATATGGCGATTTATCTTAATTTAATTTTTACATTTCTTTACTATTGCCATTACCGTCTTAAGATAGAAATATCTAATCTGCAAAAGCAGCTAGATTTTTCGCATTCACGATTATGTATTCTTGAACACAAGAATCTCTAATAGAAACTATTCAAAAAAATTATGATTAGTTAATTTCCATCTTTGTAAGTAAAAATGAACTGAATTGATGCATATTACAAAACAATTTTCTACCTGAAAAGTTTGCTATATTAAGTTATTATGGAAAAAATGGTAATAATATTGTATAATCGCGTGGTTTTGCTGACACAGCTAAGATGTAAAACCTTTTAATAAGTTAATATTTATTTTGCATGAATCTAGTGAATAAAAAAGAATTGACATTTGCACTAACCACACCCCTATATTATGTAAACGATGTCCCCCATATAGGCAGTGCTTATACAACGATCGCAGCAGATGTAGTAGCGCGATTTCAGAGACTACTGGGGCATCAGGTATTACTAATTACAGGTACAGATGAACATGGACAAAAAATTCAGCGATCGGCAGAAAGTTTAGGGAAAGCGCCACAAGAGTTTTGTGATGAAATTGTCCCTAGCTTCGTTAGTTTATGGCAGTTACTAGACATTCAATACGATCGCTTTAGTCGGACTACTGCACCTCGTCATGAAGCGATCGTCAAAGAATTTTTTGAGCGAGTCTGGGAATCTGGTGATATCTACCAGGGACAACAACAAGGTTGGTACTGCGTATCCTGCGAAGAATTCAAAGAAGAACGGGATCTCTTAGAAGGACACCGTTGCCCGATTCATACTAACAAAGAAGTCGAGTGGCGAGACGAGCAAAACTATTTTTTCCGCTTATCTAAATATCAAAGTAAGCTGACAGAATTTTATCAATCTCGACCAGATTTTATTCAACCAGAAAGTCGACGGAATGAAGTCCTCAGCTTTGTAAATCAAGGGCTGCAAGACTTTTCCATTTCGCGAGTGAATCTAGATTGGGGTTTTCCCGTACCAGTTGATCCTAAGCACACCCTTTATGTCTGGTTTGACGCGCTGCTAGGTTATGTCACAGCATTATTAGAACCAGATGCAGAACCGACTTTAGCAAATGCTTTAAAAACATGGTGGCCAATTAATTTGCACCTAATTGGTAAAGATATTCTGCGCTTCCATGCAGTTTACTGGCCGGCAATGTTGTTGTCGGCTGGTTTACCATTGCCAGAAAGAGTATTTGGGCATGGCTTTTTGACCAAAGATGGTCTAAAGATGGGCAAAAGTCTGGGTAACACCCTTGATCCTGTGGCGTTAGTTCAGCGCTATGGTAGTGATGCCGTTCGTTATTACTTCCTTAAGGAAATCGAATTTGGCAAGGATGGAGATTTTAATGAAGTTAGGTTCATTAATGTTTTGAATGCAGATTTGGCAAATGATTTAGGTAATTTGCTCAATCGCACCTTGAACATGGTGAAGAAGTACTGCGCTGAGAATAATCTCCCATCAATCGGCAATGAAGCGATTCCTGACGAAAATCCTTTGAAAGCAATTGGTTTACGTCTAGGGGAACAGGTGAAACAAGCATACCAGGAGCTAGCTTTCAATCAAGCCTGCGGGGCAATCCTTTCACTGGTGCAAGCCAGTAATAAGTTTATTGATGAACAAGCTCCTTGGTCATTATATAAACAGGGACAGCAGGAGTCGGTGGAAAAGGTTCTTTACGCAGTTCTAGAATCAGTTAGACTGGCAGCTTATCTGCTATCCCCAATTATTCCGAAAATTAGTAGCGATATTTATCAGCAGCTAGGCTTTGGAATAAACTTTAACGATCAAAAACAAACTTCAGTTACCGCTCCTTTTGCCACCCATGCTATATGGGGGCTACTATCGAGCAAACAACAGTTGGGTACACCCCAACCGATTTTTAAGCGAATAGAACCCCCGAAAAACGATTAGTCCTTATCAAACTCTGATTTTGTTCAATTTCTTATTCTCTCAAAAAATTTATCGTGGCTCAACTTAAATTAGCCCCGGAACATTATCATAAGCCGCTGTGACTAGCATCTAAAAGTTGGTAATTTGTATCAAAAATAACAGGGATAAAAATTGAGGTATCACAACAATGTTGCATAATTTGGAAAACGATTCAATCTTTACGCCAGAACAGGTTTTGGAGAATCGGGGTAGAGTCGCCATATTCATTGATGGCTCAAATCTATTTTACGCTGCACTGCAACTAGGGATTGAAATCGACTACACCAAGCTATTGTGTCGATTAACTGGAGGTTCTAGACTACTGCGTTCTTTTTTCTACACTGGTGTAGACCGGACAAACGAGAAGCAACAGGGGTTTTTGCTGTGGATGCGTCGCAATGGTTATCGAGTCATTGCTAAGGATTTAGTCCAACTACCAGATGGCTCTAAAAAAGCTAACCTGGATGTAGAAATAGCGGTAGACATGATGGCGCTAGTAGATTCTTATGATACCGCAGTTTTAGTCAGCGGTGATGGGGATTTAGCTTATGCGGTAAATTCAGTTAGTTATCGTGGCGTGCGGGTAGAAGTGGTGAGCTTGCGTTCCATGACCAGCGACAGCTTAATTAATGTAAGCGATCGCTACATTGATTTAGAAGCCATCAAAGAAGATATTCAAAAAACTCCTCGCCAAAGCTATCCGTATCGACCGTTATCTGGTATCGGTTTTTTGGAAGACCCCAGAACTAGTGATGGACACCTAGAAATCCAAGAATAATGGCGTATCAATTTCATAAAAGAGGGAGATGGGGCAAGAGAAAAATTCAAAATTTCTCCTCCACTCCCTCCTTCCTTCTTTTACCTTTGACCTTTTTATTGGTATTTGGTTTAGTCGCCTGCGGGGGAAAATCCCCCCCAGTTTCCCAACAAAATACTCCGGGTTCATCCGATCAAGATAGCAATTTGACTTTCTTTGATGTCACCCTAGAACAAGCAGATGAAGTGGGACGACCAATTTGGAAAGTCAGGGCGAAAACCGCAAAATACACCAAAGAAAAACAAATTGGTCAGGCTGAGAGTCCTTATGGTGAGCTATACCAAGATGGCAAAGTAGTTTACCAAATCAAGGCAGATGTTGCAGATATTGAACAGGATGGGAAACAGTTGTTTCTTAAAGGTAAGATATTTGCCACAGACCCTAGTAATGGGATTGTGTTGCAAGGTAATGAATTAGAATGGCGTCCCAAAGAAGATTTATTGATTGTCCGCAACCAGATTAACGGTACTCATAAACAACTACAAGCAGTGGCGCAGGAAGCGCGAGTTAAAACCCGCGAACAGCGCATGGAATTTTCTGGAGGAGTAGTAGCAAATTCTGCTGATCCCCAGTTACAAGTCAGAACCGAGCATTTGATCTGGAATATTAAACAAGAAAAACTGATTGGCGATCGCCCCATACAAATTGATCGCTACAAAAATAATAAAATTAGCGATCGCGGCAAAGGAAATTCTGCCGAAGTCAACTTAAAAACAAAAATTGCCACTATTCAAAAGAATGCTCAATTAGAATTACTAGACCCACCAGTCCAAATAGCTAGTAACTCTATGACCTGGAACATGAACGCAGAAACTGCCACTACAAATTCCCCCGTGCGGATGTTCCACCGGATCGAAAATCTTACTGTGACCGCCAATCAAGGTGAAATGAAAATACCGCAAAAAACGGTTTATTTAACAGGTAACGTCAACGCCATTGGTCAGCGTCGCCAGTCTCTGAGATCCAATACACTAACTTGGTATCTAGACAATAAGTTAGTTGAAGCTCAGGGAAATGTGATTTATCAGCAAGTTGACCCACCGTTAAATTTTGCAGGTGAAACAGCCGTTGGTAATTTGCAAACAGAAAATATTGTTGTCAAAGGTGGCAGTTCTAGCGGTAGGGTAGTAACGGAGATTATCCCCCAAGAAAGAGCTAATCGTCAGTAGTCGAGTTAGGAAAAGTAGGAAGTAGATTAATACTCAGGTTATACCTCTGAGCCACAATATCAACCTTTGGCATACAGAAACTCTGATCACTGCGCGATCGCTCTTGTTTAACCCTCTTCTGTCACTCTCCGGTGTTAGCAAGTAGTAACTAAGTGAAATTATCCAGAAGCATAACAGGGTTTAAATTGATTCATTTCACTAATTAATTGATTGAATCCCAGCAATAAATTAGAATTTGGGAAAATATGTATCCAGGGATAAATCAACCAAAATAGTAAGAGTGGTTGGGCAATGAGACGCAGATTATTTAAGGTATTCTTCCATCCGCATTCATGGTTCCATTGTTGATGATTAGAAAAATCAATATCACTATTTTCTTGTACCTCAGTTTCAATTTGACGAGATTTATTTAAGCCTAACAAGGCTGAAGAATTTAAACTAATCATCGTATAAACACAAAAAATAATTTCCCACCCTTCGGGTTCGCCAGTCGCTGATGGGGGAAACCCCCAAGACCGCGCTGGCTCACCATCTCTCAATATGTTGAAAATTGGTGAAACGATAATCTGTCCAACCTAGTTCCTGTTTACACTGTCGGAAACCATATTCTACCCAGGTTCTTAATCCATATAAATCTCCTAAAATTTTCTTGAGATTACCTTGAAGATTTGTCATCACAAAAGAAGTAGAATTCTCTGGCATGGTTTCTGGATCAGTAGTTATTTCCCAGTAAGTTATGGCTCTTTTTTTACCATAAATTATTTCCCTAATGTATCTAGTTTCTGATTTTTCATTGCTAAATGTTCTGTTAAATTTACACCACTTATTCGCCCTAACGCTCTGCTCTGCTGGAAGCCAGACTCCATGATTACTTCTTATTGCTACGACATAATCTAATTTATATTCAGCTAGTTTTCTAATAAACTGGCTACTTTCACCATATAAGCTATCTGCTAGTACTAATTTAATATTAAAGCCTGATTCCATTAACTCAGCAATAATTTCTGATGCCAACTCTATTTTAGTTTTATATTTATCCTCTGCTTTTAGTGTCCCTTTCGGTTTGAATACTTTTACAGTTAAAGGAAATGTTATATTCGAGTAAACTCCATAAGCATTGACTGAAACTATCCCATTATCCATTTTCCCTACACTTCCTAGATATTGTCTTGCTACATAATCAGTCTTTTTACCTTTTTTTCTATCTCCTGTTTCATCTATTACTACTGTAATCGCATTTCCATCTAGTACTTTTTTGAGTTTATTTAATCTTCGTTGTTTTAATTTATCTAATGACCAATTTAAATTGGCTAGAAAATGATGTAATGATTGGGCGGAGTTTATACTTACAACTTTCGCTATCTCTGGCAATGATTTTCTTTTAATTTGTGACATTATTCCCAGATGTAAATATTTGAAGCATTCATAATTTCTTACTTCTTTAAACAGGTCTTTATACTCTGCACAATATTCATCTATGGTAGCAACTGTTGGGTGAGCATCTCTTGCCAAATGTTTCAAGATTTGTAATTCTACATCCATTGCCCTACTTACCTTTCAGGGTTTTATTTTTTTATTCTTTTATTCAGAATACCCAGAAAGTGACAGAAGAGGGGTAATAGGCGGGCATTGATGAGTACAAACTTAATGGAGTAAACCCTAAATCAGATGAATATATCCAAATGAAATTAACACGAATTAATTTATGTCATTAGGCATAAACTATTCTCAATCTATTGGATAGATGAAGCTTTCTATTAATTTATTTAAGCTTAATTGTATTACAGATGGATACTTGTTTTGTGTTATTAAGATTAATCTTCTGTAGTTGTGTTGAAATTTTTGTACTTAAAGATAAACAGAAAAATTTCGTTACATTAACCTGAGATGCTACCTAATTAGGTAAGTTTGACAATCCTTTGCCCGTCTCAAAGATGAAACTGCTTATCGTTGAGGATGATAAAGATACAGCGGCTGCTCTCACCACTTCTCTGGTAGCACAGCAGTTTACAGTTGATACCGCTAGTGATAGTCGATCGGCACTGGAGTTAGCCGAAGCAACAGAGTATGACCTGATCGTGCTAGATGTCATGCTACCCGACGACAATGGAATTCGCCTGTGTCGTCAACTAAGGAGGCAGAATCAGCAAGAGCCTATTTTGCTGCTCACAGGGAAGATTGATCCGGCAGATAGGATAGCAGGTTTTGAGGCAGGAGCAGATGACTATATTACCAAACCCTATGAGCTATCAGAACTGCTAGCTCGGATTCGGGCATTACTGCGACGAGGCAGCACAGTCTTAACCAAAGTACTCTGCTGGGGTCAGTTGCAGCTTGATCCGAATAATTGCGAAGTCATGTGTCAAGGAAAAGGCGTGCATCTCACACCTAAAGAATACAAACTGCTGGAGCTATTTTTGCGACATCCGCGGCGAATTTTTGACCGAAGGACTCTGCTCGATCGCATCTGTTCGATTGATGAATGTCCTGGTGAAGAAGCTGTAACAACTCAAATTCGGGGGTTGCGGCGCAAACTCCAGATGGCTGGGCTAAATTGCGATCCGATTGAAACATTGTATGGGCTGGGATATCGGCTGAAATCTTTGCCAGAAGAGCGGGAGCAGGGGTCGGAGGACGCAAGGACGCGGGGACACGGTGAGGAAGTCGGAGTCTCGACGGGAACCAGAGCTACTCCGGTCTTCTCCCTTCGCGTAGCGTCTCTAAGAGTTGGGGAAACGCCAAAGGCGATGGGGTCTTTGCAAGTGGAGAATGTGGCATCTAATACTCCAACTTCCTCATCGCAAAGCGGCTCAATCTTAAGTGCTGGTTCACAGCATCTTCCCATCCTTGCGTCTTCCTTATCCTACCCACTGAATGCAAATCGATATGATGCAGAGGTGGAGGCAGTGGCGGCAATTCAGCAGATGTGGCAGGATTCTCAGGAGCGATTGCAGAACCAACTAGCAAAGCTGGAGGAGGCGATCGCCCACCTCTTTACTAATACTCTCACCCCTGACCGACGGCAGTTCGCCTACACCCTCGCCCATCGGCTGATTGGCTCTTTGGGGGCATTTGGTATGCCGCAGGCAGCAGAACTTGCCCGCCAGATAGAACACACCTTCAAAACACCAACGGCTGCTGTGCAATCAGAGGAAGCGGTTCAACTAAAATCGCTGCTTGGGCAACTCCGGCAAGTTATCCAGCAGTTACCTACTTTTGCTACAACATCGCCCACTTTAGTACTGAAGTCTAGCGATCGCCTGGTTTTGTTGATTGATGATGATACTGACTTGATTGAGCAAATGCAGGCAAATGCCCCAAACTGGAGCATTCACCTGGAAACCGCCACTGACCTCACTCTTGCCCGCCAACGGCTTCAGTACCTCACGCCCGATGCCATCGTATTGGATCTTACCTTTCCCAATACTACCGAAAGCGGCTTGACCCTGCTGGCACAATTGAAGCACCAATTTCCCACTATTCCCGTGCTGGTGCTGACAGGACTTGGCGATTTAACCAAGCGCCTAGAAGTCAGCCGTTTAGGAGCCAACGCCTTTCTGCAAAAACCTGCCATGCCTAACGAAGTGTTTCAAGCCGTCAGCCAACTCCTCTACCGAATTGACACTATCAATGCCAGACTGCTGATTGTGGATGACGATCTAGTATTGTTGTCCCTGTTACAAGCCCAACTGCAACCGTGGGGCTTTCAGGTCACAACTTTGGCAGATTCAAGCCAGTTTTGGCAAGTATTGGAAGCCACCACTCCCGATCTGCTGTTGTTGGATGTCGCTATGCCAGTGTTTAGCGGCATTGAATTGTGCCAGGTAGTCAAGAGCGATCCGCGCTGGAGTCGGCTACCTGTGTTCTTCTTTTCGGCTCATGCCGATGCTGATACCCTGCACCGGGCCCTGGCTGTGGGGGCAGATGACTATATCTTAAAACCAATTGTAGAAGCCGATTTGATTCAGCGAATTTTAAATTTCAATTCTTGTAGGCATTTAAAATAATTCGTAATTGATAATTCATGAGGTAGTCCGGTCTTCTCCCAAAGGGCCACCGTGTACACACAAGTCTTTTAAAGTTGCTGTGTAATGTAGGGTAGGTTAATTTTTAACCGTTAGATTTTACAGTGAAATACTACTGGTAAAAATTAGTAAGCCGACTACGAGAAGCAATCGGCATAACAAATTTATGATAATTTAGTTGCAATTTAGCCGTGAGTTGCACCTTGAGGAGGACGCGAGACAACTTTTTTGGCTAAACCCAAAGTCTGCAACACTGAGATACTCCACCAAGTAACATCAATCTCCCACCAAGACAACCCAGATTTTGCCATGTGGGGATAAGTATGATGGTTGTTGTGCCATCCTTCTCCATAAGTGACGAGGGATACCCACCAAAGATTACGAGCGCCATCATTGGCATCAAAGGTGCGATAACCCCAAAGGTGTGATGCTGAGTTCACAAACCAGGTTGAATGCCAAAGCAAGACACATCTGAGAAACACTCCGTAGAATACAAAAGACCATCCTCCTAAAGCATATAGCAGTAGCCCGAAGGGTATTTGTAATAGCAAGAAGTAGCGATCCAGCCAGCAATAAAAGGGTTGTCTGGCTAAGTCAGGGGCATATTTTTTATAGGTGTCATAGTCAAAAAATTCTGGACGTGGGTAAAAAATCCACAATATATGGCTCCACCAAAATCCTCTTTGAGCAGAGTAGGGGTCTAAATTGATATCTTCTGTGTGGGCGTGATGCTGGCGGTGTCCACCTACCCAAAAAATTGGCCCCCCTTGCAAAGCCAACGCTCCAATGAGGGCGATCGCATACTCTAACCACTTAGGAACCTGGAAACTTTTATGGCTCAGTAGTCGGTGATATCCCAAGCAAATACCAATGCTCCCGAATAACCAGTGGAGAAACACTAGCAAACCTAATGCTGGCCAGGAGAAAAACCAAGGAGCCAGAAGTGCTAAAGCATGAAATGTAGCAAAAAATACTACATTTGTCCAACTGAGTTGAGGTGAGTTGCCTCTCTCAGGGGCGATCGCCCCAAAATTTGCGGTCATAAAAATTCCTGTTGATGGATGATGAAGCGATTTGCCTTTTATCGGATGCCATCCCACAAGGGATTTACCCGCCCTGTATACTAGTTCGTTACAGTAGAATAAAGCAAGTATCACTTACATTTGTTATGCTAGCAGAACTCTGATACTTCCTGCAAGTGCCACTTGCATTTCTCTATGTCATCTCAACTCATTTCCACTCGTCAACGCCTGATTCAAGCTGCACTTGAGTTGTTTTCTGCTCAGGGAGTTAGCGCTACCACAACCCGCCAAATTGCTGAAAAAGCCGAAGTCAACGAAGTGACTCTATTTCGGAATTTTGGCAATAAGCATGGACTGCTTTTGGCTGTGCTGGAAGAGTCCGCGGCCTTCAAGGATTTAGGTGAATCGCTGGTGCGGCGGGCAACACCTCCGGGCAATGTTTACCAAGCTCTTAAAGATTATGCAAGTGATAGCTTACATGCATTAGAACGGGTGCCAGAGTTCGTCCGGTCTGTGGTCGGTGAAGCCGACCAATTCCCGGCAGAAAATCGCCGCGCACTAGGCAGGGGAGTAACAGAGGCAAACCGCTATGTAGCTCAGTATTTAGCTACTGTAATCCAGCAAGGACACTTAAATACCTATTTACCCGCAGAAAAATTAGCCAGTTTGCTGAATGGGATGATCTTGGGATATGCCGTAATTGAGTTCACCAGCGAATTTCACGAACTTTGGGAAGATCGAGATGATTTTCTGGAAAATTTGGTGGAATTGTTTTTACATGGAGCGATGTCATCCTCAGCAGAATCAGCAACAAACTGCTTACAAGGAGGGTTTATCACCACAGAAGTAGCTGATTTACCAGCTACTTTAGTTCACGAAATTCTGCAACAAGCTAGGAAATTGGGAATCCGAGATTATGCCTTGGCTTACGTGTTATTTGGGGCTGGATTATCCGTCACAGAAATAATTAGCTTGCAGCGATC
Organism: Nostoc sp. JL34; assembly: GCF_017114945.1. Taxonomy (GTDB): domain Bacteria; phylum Cyanobacteriota; class Cyanobacteriia; order Cyanobacteriales; family Nostocaceae; genus Nostoc. The sequence continues at coordinate 10,176 of NZ_JABXKQ010000027.1, read as the reverse complement.
GCACCAAATCTACGATGCTCAAGGGCACTTCCTACAAATCACAATCCCCGGATTTGTCCGTCAAGTGCCGGTGAATCAGTGGATTTTGGGCAAACGCTACGGCTCTTTTACCAATAATCCCTTAATCAAATGGCTGAAAAGTCGTAAAGATACTCAAACAGCCATGTTTCTGAATGATATAGGTACACCCATCTCAGAATCAGAACTTGAGACACGTTGGCAAGCATGGAGTGAAGGACTATTAACTCCCCAAGGACAAACGCCAGCGATCGCCCAGGCACAACAAACTTGGCGCGTAGAAATGTTAATGCGAGGGATCGCCTTAGAAAACCTGAGTATTTTCACAGCCTGCGATCGCACCCAATTACAACCCTATGTCCGCCGAGCCAAAGAAAAAGCCGCCCTAGAGCAAGCGACTCGTTTGGATCATAAATCGGTATAGGGTTTTTAGGAGTGGGGAGATGGGGGCAAGGAGAATAACCAATGCCCAATGCCCAATTAATTCAACGGCTCCATAATGGCTCTTAAACCTTTACTAGAAAGGGTTTTTAGCATTTCTTTCGCGTTATATTCACTGCTAAATACTCCTGCTTGCATAACTCTTTGACCTTCCCAAACGGTGGGAAACGCACCAGGAGCAAGCGATCGCACTAAATCTTTATCCTTATCACTGAAGAGTGTCACTACTACGCGATAACGGATACCGAACTGTGTTGCATTACTACGATATGGAATACTTGCAGAACTTGTTCGTATATTGCCAGTATTAGCAATGGGGATATTATTATCAGGAAGTGGTAAAACTGCTGAAGCATTTGGGGCAGTAGCTTCTAATATTGGTAATGACTGCTGTGTTTGCTCCCTCATACTTGGAACTGGTGGCTGTACAACTGCATTGGATGGATACTCAGGGGCAGTAAACTCAATCGTATTAGGATCAATCCGCACATAATTTAACTGTGCTGTATTAGACAACTGTGCAACTTGAGTGTTAGTTGGGATTTGTCTAGCAGACAAACTGCTAGGAGTCGGAAATCCAGCGACTCTAGGGGTGGACAGTTGTTGATTGGATATAGGTGGGGAAAGTTGTACATTGGCTGGTACTAATGGCAGCAATTGACTGTTTAATTGTGTAGAAACAGGATTATTTGCTGAAATACTGTTGCTGGTTTGCCTATTGGTAGTTTCAGAGATTTCGGGAGCTGAAAAGGTGATTTCGGCGTTTGCTGGGATTTCTCGTAAAACATTATTGGAAGCAGGAACAGATTGAGAATTTTGGGTTGCTAGTGCTGTTGTCCCGTTAATGTCTACTTTGCCAGTGATGCGATCGCTCACAAGATTGTTACCAGCAGCAGAAATTACCTGTTTAGCAGCGCTGGCGTTAATGTCGTAGCGGCCATTATTTTGAAATGTATTACCCCCAGGTTCGGATGCACTACCCAAATCTGGCATTGCTTGAGCGATCGCAACTAAACCATCTTCTTTATTATCTTGAATAGAATTATTCCGCAAAATCGGGCGGGCATTTGCTTGTACCACAATTCCCGATCTATTGTTCTGAATTTGATTGCCGATGACTATAGGAGTGGAATTTTGGGCAATATTAATCCCAAAACCCGTTTGGTGAAAGACGTTTTCCTTCACTTGGGGACTGGAGTTACCAGCAATTGTGATGCCATTGGCTCCATTGCGATCGAAGTAATTCTTGCTAATGGTGGGTGTAGCATTACCACTGACAGAAATCCCATCTTGGGTACTGCCACTAAATGTATTTTCTGCGACTACCGGATTGCTAGATTCAATCCATAAACCGTAACCACGGCGATTAGGGTTTGTCACCGTCACACCAGTCAGTACCGCTTGGTTTGCCCCCACAATTGTCACGTTTTGACCGGCAAAACTCCGACTCAGGTAATCACCGCCTCCTTGAATAATAATGTCCTTACCTTGATTGCTAGGGTTGCCTTGAATTGAAACACCCGATTTCAGCATTAAGGGAAATTCTTCTCCTGTCTCAGCGCTATAAGTGCCTGTGGAGAGCATAATCACAGTGTTGGCGTTAGCTAATCGCAACGCTTGGGTAATCGTTTTTACAGGAGCAGATTCGCTGCCGTTGCCTGCCTTGTCATCTCCAACATTAGGGTTGACAAATAACACGTTAGCCAGAGAAGGTGTTTTCTCATTCAGAGGTGCTGAATCTGGTGTCGATGGAATCTGAGCGATGCGAGAGGCTTCTCTTTCAGAGACGCTAACGCGAATGCCAACGGCGAGCTGCGCTAACGCACTATCCAGGAACGCTATACTTGCCAATCCTATACCTAGGGTAAAAGATAATACTGACAAACTAAATAATAAAAGCCTTGCTGATTTCAGAAACTTCAGCTTTGCAAGCAAAACATCTACTTTACTGTACTTAGGAAAAACACGAGGGAGAATCATATTTAACACGACTCCTTAGAAGTAATAATAAATTCTTATACTCTTAGAGAGGATTATGTCGATAATATTACTCACATATTGACTGATTGGCGATATTTCATACAGAGTAATAAATGATATTAGACTTCTTCAGAAATTAATTATGTGTTGCCCAAAATCCTTGGTAAGTACAATTGATGAATTGTGCCTACGTCATTTTCACGCCTATATCTATTAGATGTAGGAATGAAATTAAATATGCGTTATCCAGAACCCTTGTAGAGACGTAGCAGTGCTACATCTCTACATTCATTTTTCACTCATATCTCTATTGTGGATTTCCTCTTCTCAGTCCTTTGTCAGCTTGTCGTTTACCGTAAAATACTTGACTAAGCTTAGTGGGAAACTGTAGCCTCAAACTACCCTTATCACTGTCTATAGGAACATGGGATAATTTACCGTAACCCTCACTACTACGTTGTTTTGCGTAGATTCAGCAAAAATCTAGTAAAAAAAAGCAAATTATTTAACTATGGTTACTAGGACTTATGATAATTCACACTTTGATGAAAGCACTAATGGGGTTGTTGTAATGGTCGAGCCATACAGCCAAAAAGAGCAAATACAGCAAGTTGTTTACCGCATTTTAGATGCCAATTTAGATCGGGCTCGTGAGGGCTTGCGAATTATCGAGGAATGGTGTCGGTTTGGATTGAATAATGCCCAGTTGGCTCTTGAATGCAAGCGCTTGCGACAAGATGTAGCCAAGTGGCATACCTCTGAATTGCGGGCGGCGCGAGATACACCAGGCGATCCGGGGACTGAGTTAACCCATCCTCAGGAAGAAGAACGAGCTAGTATCAAATCGGTGTTGCAAGCTAACTTTTGCCGCATAGAAGAAGCATTACGGGTGTTGGAAGAATACAGTAAGCTTTACCAGCCAAATATGGCTAAAGCTTGTAAGCAGATGCGCTATCAAGTTTATACCCTAGAAAGTAGTTTAATGGGACATCAGCGCCATCAATTGTTATGGCGATCGCGTTTGTATCTTGTTACTTCCCCTAGTGAAACTTTGTTGAACAATGTCGAAGCTGCACTCAAAGGGGGATTAACGCTTTTACAATACCGCGACAAAACCACAGATGATTCTTTGCGTCTGGAACAAGCTAGAAAATTACGGCAGTTATGCCACATCTACGGCGCTTTGTTCATCGTTAACGATCGCGTGGATCTAGCCTTGGCTGTCGATGCAGATGGGGTGCATCTGGGACAACAAGATATGCCTATTGCCATCGTTCGGCAATTACTGGGTTCCCAGCGTCTGATCGGTCTCTCTACCACAAATAAAGAAGAAATGCAAGTAGCAATTGCTGAAGGTGTCGATTACATTGGTGTGGGGCCAGTTTATGAAACTCCTACGAAAGTAGGTAAAGCAGCAACAGGGCTAGAATATGTCAGGTATGCTGCCAAAAATTGCTCAATTCCCTGGTTTGCCATTGGGGGAATCGATGCCAACAATATCAATGATGTGATCGATGCTGGAGCCGAACGTGTAGCAGTGGTGCGATCGCTCATGCAAGCCGAACAGCCTACCCTTGTAACACAATATTTGCTCTCCCAACTCAATCGCATTAAACCAGAACCTTAAAAGAGTCATTAGTCATTAGTCATTTGCCCAAAGTAGAGTAACCAATACCCAATTTCCAATTCCCAATGCCCCACACATATATTATGTCTAATGAGATTACGATTCAGGTAAATGGGGAAACCCATAGCTGTTCGTTGCAAACTTCTTTACCCGACTTACTGCAACAGTTGGGTTTTAACCCTCGATTGGTGGCTGTGGAGTATAATGGCGAAATTTTACACCGCCAGTTTTGGTCGGAAACAAAAGTGCAACCAGGCGATCAATTAGAAGTGGTAACTATTGTTGGCGGTGGTTAGTTGATATGAGTCAGCAAGCCCAAATCTGTAAGGCTGCGTCGTGTAATCTCGATGCGGGTAGGTGCATCTTCTGGTTTTTGCATATCAAGAGTTGTAGCGAAAAAGTAGACGTTTTTGTTTTGCTCTAAATAACCCACGAACCAACCAATATTTGGTTTAGTACTCGTTAACCATCCCGTCTTTCCCCGTAATGTGTATTCTGGAGTTTGTTCACGTACCATAATGTCTTTGACAAGATTTATTGTCCGTTGCGAGAAAGGCAAATCGCCTTGATATAATCGTTGCAAAAACTTAATTTGCTCTTTGGGTGTAATTTGTAATAGCTGCTGTTGTAGCCAAAAACGATCAATGTCTGCGGCAGTGCCAATCTGACGGTTTCCGTAGCCTACTTTGTTAATAAATTGCTGCATTCGTTCATATCCAGCTCTACGTGCCAGTACTTGATAGAACCAAACAGTTGAATCCTTAAAGGCTTGACGCAAATTTGTATCATGATTCCAAGCATCAATTTCTCGGTGAATTCCATCCCAAGTGAGAACCGCCACATCATCAGGAATTACACCTGTTTCTAGTGCCACCAGCGCGTTAAAAATCTTGAATGTTGAAGCTGGAGCAATTGCAGTTACATTACGTTGAGGATTGTGTTCATAGATGCGGTTGTTTTTTGAGTCGTAAATCAAGATAGAGCCTTCACGCCCAAATTCCTGAAAGTGTCGCCCCAAATTTGGCGCTTTAACAGCAGGACGTTCCGATGAGGTTGAAGCAGGTTGAGCCAAAACATACATTGTCCCAAAGGTAATCACGCTCACTACAGCAAGACATCCAATGACTGTAAATACAAAAGATTGTATTCGGCGCTTCGCGTAATGCCGAAAGAATTGCCCTATGTCAAACCAGATAGTTTCCATTACACATTTCATCACATCACAAGCGAGATTGTACACTGCAATCTTGCTCATTTACGAAGCCATTTGTTATGTCAGGTTCGGTTAAATACTTATAACATCTATCGGTTGGGTTGAGGAACGAAACCCAACGCTTGATCCTTGTTCATGTTGGGTTTCACTACCGTTCAACCCAACCTACATTAATAAGTTTTATTATCAGTAATCACCCGAACTTGATATTAAAGGCTATTGAAAAATAGGACTGATAATAAATTGCCATTATTAGTATTTTTTGAATCTCATCATTTAGGATTGCGATATATTAATGGCATTAGCTTTTGGCAATTACTAGATTTGCATTCATCTCACAAAATTGCGTTTTTTCCCTCTGATTTGTAAAGCGATCGATGAAGGGTTCTACGCTTGGCTAATTCTTTACCTTTGCGTCCGAGTTGCTCACGTAGTTGCTGATCTTTGCACAACCGATTGAAAGCTTGAAAAACTTCATAACCAGAATTAGGATTAACCAGTATGCCATTTTCCTCATGCTGAACTGTGTCTAAAACACCGCCTAAACGAGGGGCAATTACAGGCTTCCCGAAGTAACTTGCTTCTAGGTAAACGACACCAAAACCTTCCATACTATTAGGTTTAGTATCTAATAAAGTCAGCATAGCAAATATGTCACAAGCTGCATAATAACCTGCTAATTCCCGCTCTGGCACATATCCGGCAAAGTGGACGCACTTATCTACCCGCAAACGATGCGCCAGAGATTTCAGTTCCGATTCACTTGGCCCTTGGCCGCAGACTATATAGTGAACATCGACGCCAAAAGTTAGTAATAGTGGGATGTTATCAATTACTCGGTCGAAACCTTTATGTTTTACTAGCCTACCGATGGAGAGAATAACTATTGCTGATTCGGGAATGTTGTACGTCTGACGCACGCGAACACGTAAATCATCAAGACTACTGGGACTCGCTACATTATTACCAAATTTTTCTGGTCTGATTACTGGGTTAATGACGTGGGTAGGAGTATCTAATCGGAAAGCAGTTCTAAGATAGTCTCGTGTATAAGAACTGTTACAAACAATGCCTTCAGCGCGTTTGAGTGTTAATTTAAATAGCGATCGCAGCACGGGATTGTGTAAAGTACAAAGAAGATCGTTGCCGTGCAGATAGATAAAAAAGCGAATAGGTAAGAAATAGCTCAATAGCAACAGTGAAGGAAAATCATAGCCGTGGCCCCACTCTATATAACGGTAGTGATAGCGAAAATAGAGTTTAATTGCTAGGACAAATGAGCAGACGATATTGAGGAAAGGCTTCAGGATATTTCCCAGACAACCACTTTGCCAGTATCTAGGATAAGACCAACGATATACAGGAAATTTTTGACCTTCATCAAATACTTTATCTCCTGAGCAACTAGCCGCCAGCACAATAACTCGTTCTGGATCTTGGAGACAGCGATTGTAGATATATTCCCCAATTACAGCTTCTTTCGGGAGAAATATCCGGGATATGACTAGGATATCTGGGTATGCAGCTTTGTCTCTGATTTCGGCTGTTAATTGAGAAATATGTTCCATAATAAATTTGATAACTATATTTCAAATAATTTTTAATTTATTTACAATTAGGATTACTTTCAAAGCCATAATTATTATTTTATTTCTTTTAAAACGAATGTGTAGACAAATTTGAAGCTTATTTTAGAAGATTAGCCAGCCAGATGATTTTTTTATTGTGTTGATTTGATTTTTGCTGAAAAATTCTCACTAGTTGAGAATTTCTGTGCATGATGAACAATAAATAAAAGTTGGCACTTGTAGCCAAATTACTCAGTGAACAACTGTGACAAAAATTACGAAATTTGACTACCTTCAATAGAATATATTAAATATTCTCTACTGTTGTGCCAAAATGCCAGAACCTTGGATAAGTAGTTGATGGTTATCTTGTGTCTGGCTGGCTCTACTGATAGGCATTACGGAGACTTACTAGCTGGCTATGTATACGTAAATTTAAAGCCGCTAGATGTAGTAAATACTGTTCATATTAAAGAAATATTCTCTCATATTGTAACAAAACAAATAGGTTTAGGAGTGTTGGATACTGATTAAGGAGTAGTACTTATAAATATTCCCACTCAGCACTATTTCAGTGAAGTATTAAAAAAATTAGTCAAAATAATCACTAAAAAATCAAATCGTCTGTATAATTCAAAACTGTAGTCTGATAGTGCTAGTCCAATGACCTAGCAAGAATTGCTCCTTCGCAAATTTCTGTAATGATGAACATGTCTTCAGGTACGGTTCCCCAGTCGAGAAATCCCCCCTGCGATCGCTGCTAACCAAAGATAAGACGCGGTAAATTGAATATGTAGCCTCTCAAAAAAAATGCTACGTGAATGCTAGAAACTCGCTTGCTTGTTATGGGCTGGCGTTAGGGAGATACCGCAACACCCCTAAGAGCATGGGAAAAAATCATAAATAATTCTGTTTTTCAAGCGATTGTCTTATGCGTAAAAAACTACAACAAACCATCAAACCGCTGTTAAAAACCTTCTTAGCCCTAACCTTGGTGTTAGCTTTGGCTCTTGGTCACGCCGATGGCGCATTAGCAGCCCGCAGTGGAGGTCGCATTGGTGGTGGCTCCTTTAGAGCACCTTCCAGCCGCACCTATACACCGCGCACCTATGCACCTCCTGGCGGGGGCGGATACTATCCTGGTGGTGGTTTTGGTGGTGGCTTTGGCTTTCCCTTCCTAATTCCCTTCTGGGGTATTGGGGGAGGATTTGGTGGTATATTTTCCATCTTAATTTTCTTGGCGATCGCTAATTTCTTATTGCAAACTTTCCGCCGTGTCTCTAGCGGTGAAACTGGAGAAGCAGATTACAGCAGTAACTCTCCTGTTTCTGTAACTCGTTTGCAAGTAGGTTTGTTAGCTCAAGCCCGTGAATTGCAAAATGAACTCAATCACATTGCTGAAACTGCTGATACTAACACCCCAGAGGGGAGAGCAGAAATCCTCCAAGAAGCCAGCTTAGCTTTACTCCGCCATCCTGAATACTTTGTATATGCAGGTGGTGGCACTCAACAAGCCAGTTTGAATTCAGCTGAAGGTCAGTTTAATCGGTTGTCACTGGCAGAACGCAGTAAGTTTAGCGAAGAAACTCTTTCTAATGTCAACAACCAGCTAAAAGCAGCCCTTGCTAAAGATGCTTTACCTGCGCCTGGTGAACTCGACAACCCCACCCGCCTATTTACCGAAGGCCCTGGTGAATACATTATCGTTACCTTGCTGGCGGCGACACTAGGTAAATTTGAAATCCCCACAGCGATTAACAGTGCTGATGATTTGCGTCAAGCTTTGCGGCAAATTGGTAGTATCCCCAGTGAGAAACTTCTGGCAATTGAAGTTCTTTGGACTCCGCAAGCTGAAAATGATACCCTGACATCTGATGATGTGTTGGCAAATTATCCTGATTTGAGACTTGTTTGATCTTTAAAAAATTTCGCGTTAAAGCACTAAGAAAAAACTTTGCGTCTCGGTGCAATAAATAAGTTATCTCTTGAGTGCAATAACTAAAAAACCGCTTGTCAATGACAAGCGGTTTTTTGTAGAGTTGATATCATCTCCAAATAATTGGCTATGATTTCCACACTCATTACACTCCACCTCTTAATTCCCTTCCTACAAGCTCTTAAGGGAGACAAAGCGTAGCTTCGGCTCTTTGGGGTTCTCCAGTTTTAATAAGCAATCAAGCAGACGCGATCTTAGATATACTTAACTATGTTTTAGAAAAATAATTCCTAGCCTAGACTTTGGTAATATTATCAAAATGCATTATACGTAAAGCGTTATCTTATGCCTAGTGTTGAAGCCGACGAAAACCGAGAGCATCGCATTAAAACAGAGATTATTGTAGATGCTGAAGACAAAGAAGACCGCGCTATGGGTTGGTACTACTACCTCGAAGAAACTCTGAATTTTCCCTTTGTGGCTAAATGGACTAAGAAGGGACGCAAATCAGGTTCTGTCGAAGAGAAGCAAGTGGAAGTGCTGGGAATGGCCCCAGATGAGGAGTGCTTAAAAGATATGTTTGTAGAAGTGGCTTATATTAATGGTAAGGATGAAGATGTATATTCTGCAAAATTGTCTGAAATAGCAGCCATTGATGCTGACAGTGAAACTCAAGAAGCGATCGCAGACTGGCTTTATTGGATTGCTAGAGGTTATAAGTTTTAAATTTCTAGGACAGATACCGAATGACGCGGCAGGGATTGCCAGCAGCGACAACATTCTCAGGTATATCTTTGACAACTACACTGCCAGCACCAATAGTTGTGTTATCAGCAATAGTTACACCTGGACAAATAATTGCACTGCCACCAATCCAGACATTATTACCAATGTTAATTGGGGCAGCTAATTCTCTACCAGAAAGACGAATTTCCGGCTCTACAGGATGATAAGCAGTATAAATTTGCACATAAGGAGCGCATAAGACATTTTCACCAATGTGAACTGGATTACAATCTAAAATTACACAGCCATAGTTCATATACAATTTATCGCCAGCGAAAATATTACTCCCATAGTCACAGTGAAAGGGTGGCACAATTGATACTTTGTCGCCTATCTTTCCAAATAATGCTTGCAAAATTTGCTGTCGTTGCTCTTGCTGTTCTTCAGTTGTAGAATTGTATCTTCGCAACAGATGACTAGCTCGCTTACTCTCGGCAGCCAATTCTGGATCTTCGGCAAGATATAATTCGCCTGCGAGCATTTTCTGTTTTTCGGTTTTTTCCATAACAGATTTATAGAACCCATTTGATATCTTTTAGACGAGCAAGTAGAATCAACAGAAATTAGGTGCATTGAAACAGTTTAGGGTTGAAAATGGGGTATTCAA
>NZ_JABXKQ010000041.1 GCF_017114945.1 Nostoc sp. JL34 | reverse complement strand
TCTCTCTCCGTATTATCTCGTACACTTTTTCAGAAATCAAATATGATTCCTATATCTGCTTGTATATTCTTGATAAATTGATTCTGCTCTTTGACGAAAAACTTTCTCTGTCTTAAATGCCTTATCATCTTGATTAGAAAAATGAGTTTCTTCTTCTGTTTCCACTTGCAGCGAATTAGTGGAGTCATCTTCGTGATTTTTCACGTAATCTGGAGAACCTCTCTCCTTTTAAGAGAAAGGTTTGGAGAGAGGTCAAAGTATATTCCATGCAATTTAGAATCACTACAATCGTCAATTTTGCCCAAAGCTAAAAAAATAGAGCAGTTGCACTGTAATACAACTGCTCTAAAAAGTACTTAGATAGATATTTACTCTACCTATCCACAGACCCCATAATTACGTCAACACTACCGAGAATCACCACAATATCTGCAACCTTCATCCCACGCAGTAAATGTGGAACAATTTGGAGATTGTTGAAATCTGCAGCGCGAATCTTCCAACGTGCAGGGAAGACATTATCATCGCCAACCAAATAAATTCCCAATTCACCTTTGCCACTTTCTACACGGGCATAGATTTCACCCTTGGGAATCTTGAAAGTGGGGGAAACTTTTTTGCCGATGAATTGGTAATCAAATGCGTCCCACTCAGATTTTTTACCTGCGGCTAAACGCTTGGCTTCCAGATTTTCGTAAGGGCCGCCAGGAAGTCCTTTAATTGCTTGGCGAATAATTTTCACAGATTCGCGCATTTCCCGCATCCGTACCACATAACGGGCAAAGCAATCACCGGCGGTTTCCCACTGCACATCCCAGTCGAAATCGTCGTAGCATTCGTAATGGTCAACTTTTCGCAAATCCCATTGCACGCCAGATGCGCGTAACATTGGGCCAGAAAGTCCCCAGTTAATTGCTTCTTCACGGGTGATAGTCCCAATACCCTCAACACGTCGCCGGAAGATGGGGTTATCGGTTACTAAGCGTTCGTACTCATCAACTTTGGGCAATAGGTAGTCGCAGAATTCTAGACACTTATCTACCCAACCATAAGGTAAATCGGCTGCTACTCCACCAACACGGAAGTAGTTATTATTCACCATCCGATAACCTGTGGCAGCTTCCCACAAATCATAAATCATCTCCCGTTCCCGGAACTGGTAGAAAAAGGGAGTTTGAGCGCCTACGTCAGCTAGGAAGGGGCCAAACCATAGCAAGTGGTTAGCGATGCGGTTCAACTCCAGCATGATGACGCGGATGTAGCTAGCGCGTTTGGGAACAGCGACACCTGCAAGCTTTTCTGGGGCGTTGACGGTTACAGCTTCGTTGAACATTCCCGCCGCGTAGTCCCAACGACTAACGTAAGGGACGTACATTACATTAGTGCGGTTCTCAGCAATTTTTTCCATTCCCCGGTGCAAATAGCCGATGACTGGTTCACAGTCAACGACATCCTCACCATCCAAAGTCATGATTAGCCGCAGAACCCCGTGCATTGAAGGGTGGTGTGGCCCCATGTTTAGCACCATCGGTTCAGTGCGGGTTTCTAGTCTGGTCATAGATTTCGTGTTCTCCGTTCGTGAAAATATTGAATTCAACCGCGCAGATGCCAACTAGACCCAATTTATCTTGTTTGTCAAGCCAAAGTAAGGGTTGTGGGAAGAGAGATTTGATTTGATGTTTAATTTTGTTGCACTTCTTCAACTATTATATGGAAGCTCGATATGCACTTAATTAAGGCATCGAATTTTTTTATCTCATTGTGCTGGGAGAATGGGGTAAAAGAAGATGCGTTTTCTCAATGATAACTATTGACTTCTGAGTTTCTACGTAAGCTATAGAGATATAGCGTCAGCTATATTACAGGTTTATGACGCTAATACATATTTATGACTTTCAATCAAGAGCGTTTTGATCGGCTAATTCAGAAGTTAGAAGTTTTTGCTAATAAACAACCGCATTTTTATAAATTGCATGTTGCTTTTTTGGCTACTTTGGGCTAAGCATATATATTTTTGGTTCCGATAACTCTAAACTTGTGAATAGCTTGTTACAGGAAAATGAATTGCCTGGTAATGTATTCATTTTTATTTTAAATAGCCATTTAAATATTGAGAAAAAATTAAAACGCATACCAAATACAATGATTTACCAGAAGAAAAATAAAAAATAGTCAACTTAAGCCCCAGCGAATGGAATTCGCGGCTACATAAACAAAGTCCGCCTGCGCGGACTAAAGAAAAATTGAGTATTTGAAACCCACGGAGGTGGGTAAAGTCTCGTGTAGACGCGGTTTCTAACCGCCCTTTTACTAGAAACACACAAAGACACAAACAAAAGAATAGATAATTAAAGTTGATCTGTGGTTTTTTGCCCTAAGTCTCATGAATCGTCAGCTAGCTCTTGAAGAACCGATATTTTCCCATCTACCAGTGTTACCGCAAGAAGTGATTGCAGGTCTAGCGGTATCTCCAGGAGGTCATTATCTTGATACGACTGTAGGCGGTGGTGGTCATAGTCGCCTAATCTTAGAAGCGGCGGCGGATGTGCGGGTAACGGCAATTGACCAAGATGAGGATGCTTTAGCAGCAGCGAGGAAAGAATTAGCAGAGTTTGGCGATCGCATACAATTTATTCATCGCAATTTTGCTGACTACGAGTTTCCCCCCAACACTTTCGATGGTATTTTAGCTGATTTGGGGGTAAGTTCTTACCATTTAGATAAAGCAGAAAGGGGTTTCAGCTTCCGTCAAGCTGCGAATTTGGATATGCGAATGGATCGAGGGCGATCGCTAACTGCTGCTGATGTGATTAATAATTGGGATGAAGCGGAATTAGCAGATATTTTCTTTAAGTACGGTGAGGAGAGATTATCGCGGCGCATTGCGAGACGCATTGTCGAACGGCGACCGTTACACACGACTACAGAATTGGCTGATGCGATCGCTTCTTCTGTTCCTCCCAAATACCGTTATGGGAGAATTCACCCGGCTACCCGTGTTTTTCAAGCTCTGCGAATTGTCGTCAACGATGAGTTAAAATCCCTAGAAACCTTTTTAGATAAAGCACCAAATGCCCTTGTCCCTAGTGGCAGAATTGTGATTATCAGTTTCCACAGCCTGGAAGACCGCCCGGTGAAGCATGGTTTAAGAAATTCACCTTTATTAAAGGTATTGACAAAGAAACCAATTATTGCCCAAGAAGAGGAAATTAGTAAGAATCCGCGATCGCGATCGGCCAAACTGAGGATAGCGGAGAAAAAGCAGGAGTGAGGTGAGATACAGATCGGAAAAATCTAGTTAAAACTTGCAGAGCAATTTCTTTTGAGAAATGATATCAAGTTCGCTCAAACAACGATCTGTTAATCTAGCGTTGTTGGAGAGTTAAAAAATAATAGATGGAAATTAATAATCTGTTTACAGCAGGTGGCGTGGTCATGTGGCCTCTGCTGGGGTTCTCCTTGTTAGGGGTGGCGCTGATTATCGAACGGATCATTTTTTGGGTAAGGATAAGTAATCGGCAAAATAAGGTTGTGCGAGAGGTGTTACAACTTTATCGTCTTGATAATGTAGTTGGCGCTTTAGAAAAATTGCAGAAAAATACTGATTTACCCATTGCTCGAATTTTTTTAGCCGCTTTAGAATTGGAGGAGCCGACACCAGAAGAATTTCGTTTAGCATTAGAAAGTGAAGCCCAAGGCGAAATCCCCTTGCTCAAGCGTTCCCAAAATATTTTTGAGACAATTATTGGTCTTGCGCCCCTGTTGGGGCTTCTCGGCACGGTATTAGGATTAATTAACTCTTTTGCCTCTCTGAATATTGGAGATGTGGGCGGTAGTAAAACAACAGGTGTAACATCTGGAATTAGTGAAGCTTTAGTATCCACAGCATCAGGATTGGTAGTGGCAATCTTTACACTTTTATTTGCCAATACCTTCCGAGGACTCTACCAGCGCCAGATTGCCTGGATTCAGGAATATGGTGGACAGTTAGAATTACTTTATCGCCGTCGCTATGAAAGAGGAGATAAATCATATCTGCCTAACAGATGAAGTGGAACTGGGTAATGTAAATTAGTAATCGGTAATTGGGATTAGTTCACTATTTGTTACCGATTTTGCTCTATAATTTTCGACTCTAATAGTATTCTAAAATGACGAATAGGTTTTTTCGCTACAGTTTTCGAGGGAATATTCCATGACTATTTGGGTAAATGAGCAAATTGATCCGTCTGGGATGATTCATGCCTGTATTGCCACTTGTAATGAATCTCAAGCTAAAGATTGTCATGATTCTTTTGAGAATAATTTGACCGAGACGCAAAAGGCAGCAGGTTGGGTGGCGCGATTGCGGACAGTGGATTCTTGGGATGAAGTGCCAGTGAATTCTTTAAAACTCAATTAATTGAGTGCTATTGAAAGTAGGCTAAGAGCTTAACTCTTTCCAAGCAGACAAGATTATCTTTATCTTTTCTGCTCACTTTTGAGAGAAACTTCGCAGTGCTTTGCCTCACAGAATGTCTATTTTGTAGTACTTTGCTGACAGTTAGACATTTTGGTTTTGACTACAAATCCTCTGAGATGCAGGTCATTTTTTGGGATTTTGATCGAACAGATTTCAGGAGCGTAGGCATAGCCCGCCGTAGATATCGCTATGTTTACCACACACTGCACCTATGCCAATGCCTTGAGAACAGGTTAATAAAGGATAAAATTCGGATTAAAATTATCAAATTATTAGCAACTACTTCCAAAAAAAGCAATATATTAGAGAAAAATGATGATTTTTTGGAACTTTTAAGAGTTATTATCTATACCGGAGATGAAATTAAAAAAATTGTATAAACTGAATCAATTTAGTGAACTATCCCAAGGTTTACACTTCGGAGCAAGCCTGTCCCATTAATTTAGTTGGTGAAACGGGACAAGCAGTTCAAATTTCAATTCATCCTCCCAGTCAATATATCTGTGCCAACTGCGAACGGATATTACCAGATTGGAAACGGCAGCCATTTTTACGAGTAGTGATTGTCTTACAGCAATCGCGTTATGAACTAGTGGAAAAGACGGCAGAAGTAGAGACAGAGAAAGAACGCCTACGAGAAAAGTTTATGCGATTTGGCTGCGATTTGGCATTTAATCTGCGCGATCGCGGCTATTTAACAGACCTAATCGACCCTCGTACAGGCTATCCTTTACTGTCCCATCCCGGAGCAATTCCTCACGATGACACAGCAGTTGTCAAAGCTTTGCTCAATTATCCAGTGATTAAAAATCAATGCCGTGTGCTAGTGCATCCCGAATGGGGTGCAGCAGTTTATCCTAGTATCTTGATATCAGAAGCTCCCCCAATTGTGATCGAATGGGTTACAAAAGGCATAGCATCCATGCATGGGTGGAAAGAAATTGATTATTAATTGGGCTTTGGAGCGCTCGTTTAATAATTAATTGCGATCGCTATTAACTAAAGCTGCAAAATTAAGGTTGAATTGGTACAAACTCATATTTATCAGTGCCAGGTATTTGTTGAATTTTGACTAAGAAGATGGTATTATCTTTGCGATCGCCTGATTGTAAAAACTGAATCTTTCCTGTAGCACCATCAACTGAAAAGCTTGGATCGTGCAAGGTTTGTTGTAGTCCCTTACGAGTGGTATTTATCTTTAAAGCTGCAATGATTGCCTTCGTTGCATCATAGCTTGTCGCCGTTCGCCAATTCACCGGAGCTTTCCACAATGACTTTGAATTATGGACAAAACTTGAATTGGGTTTACTATTAATATTCCAGGGAATTGCTACCACCATACCTTCAGCTTGCTTTCCCCAAGTTTCTAAAGTATTTTTGCTGTAAACGTTGTCTCCCCCAAGTACATTTAATCGTGACCTTTGTTGATTCTCTTGAACCACTTTCTGCGCTTTGTCCATTGTGATAGAATCCGGGACTAACATTAATATTTGTGCGCCTTGCCTAATTGCCTGTTCCACAGCAGTAGCGGCATTAAAATTATCCTTTGATAAGTCAAATTCCGGTTCCTTTAATACCTGTCCACCCTTTTTTTCAACAGCGCTAATAAACTCTTGCTTTAGTGATTCACTATAAGCGTTGCCAAAATTAAAGAAAACTGCTGCTTTTCTTTTCTGTAAAGTTGTTACCATGTACTTGGCTAATGCCTCTGCTGCGAATGTATCGCTGGGAACTGTACGAAAAATATAGGGGCTAAAATTAGAAATTTTAACAGAAGTGCTAGTAGGGGAAATAGCTACAAGTTCTCCGGAGTTATAGACTCTACCTGCTTCTTTTGTAACATCACTAGAAATATGCCCCACTACACCTAAGACTTCCTGATCTTGAACTAAGGATTTTGCGATTTTTGTAGCAGTGTATGAGTTTTCATAATCGTTAGCAATGGCCACCTGTAATAACTTGCCATTAATACCGCCACTGCTATTAACTTCATTTTGAACTTGAGCTACACCGCGCATTATCTCTTCTGCAGAACCTAGATTAGTACCAATGGGTATACTCACGGCAATTTTGAGCTTATCTCCTTTCTGACGAGCCTTAGTATTGTTCAAATAAATCAATGCCTCTGGGTCATTAGAATTACTTTTTTCAATAGATAATTTAAAATGTCTTAACGCTTCGTCATAATTGCCTGATGCGAATGCCTGAGTTCCAGCTTTTTTGCAAGAGTTGGTATCTCCTGGTTTTAAAATTTGCCCTCCATAACTAATCTCTAACTCTTTTGTTAAAGTATTTTGCATACCATTGTTTTGTACATTATTTTGACAAGGTTCAGTGTTAATACTAAAATATTTAGAAAGTTTACCTATGAAGAAACTTGAGATGATGCCTGTTCCAAAACATAGTATTGCTACGACAACCAATACTATAGATTGCGGAAACTTTTCCTTAACAGTCAGGGTTATAAATTTATCCTTTTTTTTTGTATTTTGTAGATTTGCAATTATGGGAGCTTCAATTAAGGCTATATCTTCATCTGTTAGTTGTAAAAGTCTTTGGAAGAGGATCAATTCATTGCGAGTCTGCTCAATTATAGGATTTTCTTGTTGAATCGCCTGAAGAAACGCTTCCTTGTATTGCTTCAATTTTCTCTGGTACTCTTTGTATGGTTTTAAACCTTCTTCTTCAAGTGCACTAGCTTTGTCAGGTTCTATCTCCAGGCGATTTTGTTGCTCATTTAATGCTAAACGTCCGATCTTGGAAATTTGACCATTACGTACCCAATATTTAACTATTCCAAGATAAATAGTCTCGCGGTTGTGAATAGGTGCTTTAGCCAGAACAATATTATAGCCTTCTTTAATTACCGCTTGGATCTGCGGCTTCATTTCAGTATTATTTTCTTGAACCTTTCTTTGAACATATTGATGCAACTCATCAACAGAAATAAAGCCATCGTTATTTTCATCGGCTTCACCAGTTTCAATTCCATGTACTAGATATTGAGTGTAAATAGATTCAAAAGAATACTGAGTTGAACTACTAGATGTAAGAACTACTCGACCCTCTCCACCTAATTGAATCTTCTGAAAATCTAGAAAAACTTCATCTTCACCTTTTCTATCTTTGGCAAAAGCTCCACTGAAGCAACAATCTAAAATTATTACTTGTCTTTTAGAACGGCTACGACTATCGTTAATGATGTCATGTACGGAATCTGCTGAAACTGTTGACGCTTTGATGAGTTCTCCCAGTTGGTTTTGACGGGTTATACGAGTTGCAAAGTAAAGCCTTCCACCATCATCCTTAATACCATGACCAGAAAAATAAAGTAGCACAAGGTCATCTTTTTGACGATTTGAAAATAAAGTCTCAATGGCTTCTTGCATCGCTACTGGCTCTGGATTTATTAGCGTTTTCACATCAAAACCCCCTATCTCTTGATCCTGCAAAACTCGTTGCATTGCTTCTACATCTTGCGTAGCCGCAGGCAAAGCCTTAAGATGCGGTGATTCATACTCACTGACTCCTATTAGCAGTGCTACTTTTGCCATTTAGTTATTTTTCCTTACTGATGAATTTCTTAGTTACCTGCGACAAACTTTTGTGCTTGCTCAATGGCGGCGGCTAATTCTTCCCGACTGCTAGCTTTCACCTTAAGTTTTTTGCCGTTGGCCTCAACTTCCAATTCAATGCTTTTGTTACCCAAGCGATCGCCCAAAAATCCCAGCAATTTCTTAAAATTGGCAAGGCTCACCTCTGTCTGCAACACCCCCACCAAAAAACCACCAACAGACTTGGCTCCTTCGGGTATTTCTGTAACTGCTACGAGTTCAGCACTTTCTACATCTAAGTCTTTGATTTCTCGCAGCAGATTCCGTGCTTCCCGTTCTTGCTCCTCTGCATCTAAGTCTGGATTAGCAAGAGCGATCGTCAGTTTGACGTTAGATTCAGAACTCATTTTGTGTCCTTTTGGGTTTTAAGCAGTTGACTGTCAATTAAATTTCCGTGATTTCTCTATTGACATCATATCCGCTATGTAAATTTCCTGAAACTTCTTCAAGATTTTTACAAAAACTCATAAAATTTAGGTAAAAATTACTAGAAATAAAAGTACTGCCTTTCTAGCTTCCAATAATCCACACACATATATGCTATATTCCGCACTGGGAATAAATTGGGAAACCTACACTGTACCGTCAGGTCAGTGTAGGTAGTTCACATCATGTCAGGTTAATCAAAACAAGTCTAAATCTGTCACAGCCCCAAGACTGCTAGAAGATACCAATTTGGCATATTTCGCCAACACGCCTTTAGTGTAACGTGGTGCAGGAGGTTGCCAATTAGCACGACGACGGGCTAATTCTTCTTCAGATATGTTCAACTGCAAGAGGCGTGCAGGTGCATCAATCGTAATACTATCGCCTTCTTCTACAAGCGCGATCGCACCACCAACTGCCGCTTCTGGGGCAACATGACCAACCACCATACCGTAAGTACCGCCAGAAAAGCGTCCGTCGGTAATTAATGCCACCGCATCACCCAAACCAGCCCCAATAATTGCTGAGGTGGGAGCCAACATTTCTCGCATCCCAGGACCGCCCTTAGGCCCTTCGTAGCGAATTATTAGAATATCACCAGCTTGAATCTTACCCGCCAAAATTGCATCTAAAGAGGCTTCTTCCGATTCAAACACCCGTGCGGGGCCAGTAATTACTGGTTTTTTTACCCCGGTAATTTTGGCGACAGCCCCTTCCGTCGCCAGATTACCTCTGAGGATGGCTAAATGTCCTTGGGCATACATCGGGTTATTCCAAGTCCGAATCACATCTTGATTGGCGGATGGTTCTTCTGGTATATCTGCTAATATCTCTGCAATTGTTTGACCGCTGATGGTGAGGCTATCACCGTGTAATAAGTCATGTGCAAGTAGCATCTTCATTACTTGGGGAATGCCACCAGCTTTGTGCAAATCTGTAGCTACATATTTACCACTTGGTTTTAAATCACACAAAACCGGAACACGGGCGCGGATAGTTTCAAAGTCATCCAGGGTTAACTCTACATTAGCAGCCCGGGCGATCGCTAAGAAATGCAACACTGCATTCGTCGAACCACCCACCGCCATAATTACAGAAATAGCATTCTCTATAGATTTGCGGGTGATAATTTGGCGGGGTAAGATTTGTTTGCGAATGGCTTCGACTAACACAAACGCTGATTTTTCCGTACTGTCGGCTTTTTCGGAATCTTCGGCTGCCATTGTCGAAGAATAGGGTAGACTCATTCCCAGGGCTTCAAATGCTGAAGACATGGTATTAGCTGTGAACATTCCCCCACAGGAACCAGCACCAGGACAAGCGCGACTTTCAACTTCTAATAATTCCTTTTCATCAATTTTTCCAGCACTGTATTGACCGACAGCTTCAAAAGAACTGACAACAGTTAAATCGCGTCCGTTGTAGTGACCGGGTTTAATAGTACCACCATAAACGAATATTGCAGGGATATTCATCCGCGCGATCGCTAACATTGCCCCTGGCATATTTTTATCACAACCGCCAATCGCCAGCACACCATCCATGCTTTGTCCAGTACAGGCGGTTTCAATGGAATCGGCAATGACTTCCCGCGACACTAAGGAATATTTCATCCCTTCAGTTCCCATCGAAATCCCGTCACTAATGGTAATCGTGCCGAACACTTGCGGCATCGCCCCGGCAGTTTTAATTCCAACCTCTGCCCTTTGTGCCAGTTGATTTATCCCCATATTACAGGGAGTAATCGTACTGTAACCATTGGCAATACCCACAATGGCTTTATTGAAATCTTCATCTTTAAAACCAACTGCCCGCAGCATAGCTCGATTAGGCGATCGCTGCACTCCTTGCGTCACAATTTGGCTTCTCAAATTCTCCGACATCTTTTTTCCTTCCCTGGCATCATCGCAACTGTTGCGATTGTATTACCTGATTTTCTCATGCATACGCGGCGCGATTGAACATGAGTAAGCATTGGTAATTTTCTGTAGTGCTGCGTTCAGCTAATTGCCATCAATAAAATACCCCATCCTGCGGGTGGGGTGGGGTTCTAGCAAGAATTAAGAGTGATTCATCTAATTGTGATATTAGACTGCGACTGTTAGATTCTCATTAATTAAACGATAATGTCGCTTGCTACTAATCCTGGTGCTCCTACGAGTTGAATCTCTAACTCGGTGAAAACATCAAAATCGGTGTTAGCTTGAAGAATGCCTCCGGAATAACGCACCTGACCGACATTGGAGAATGCAGCACTGCCAATGAAAGTGAAGGCTTGGTTGCCCGCGAAAATGGAGTTAGCATCAATGGTAGATAGATCGATTTGGTCACCTGCAAAGATCCCGTTTCCAGCGAAGTCAGTGATCACATCGCGTGCAAAACCAGGTTGACTCTCAGAAAGTGAGTTGAAATCGAAAATATCGTTACCCGCTCCTCCAGTCAGGCGATCAGTTCCACTACCACCAATGAGGCGATCGTTGCCACTACCACCGTTAATCGTATCGTTGCCATTATTACCGGATAATTGGTTATTTTGGTTGTCGCCAACAATAGAGTCATTTGCATTTGTGCCGATGACATTATCAAAGTTAACTACAGTAAATGGCAATGTTCCCAAAACAGGAACGTTATTGGCAGCCAAACTTTGGTTTTGTAGGTTAACGGTGATAAATACTCCAGGCAAAGATTGGGATGCATCTATGGTATTGTTGGCAACATTAGCATTAGCAATAATCTTCTCTACTTTAAAAAGTTGGTCTTGCCCCAATCCCCCAGCTTTTTGAATGGTTCCAACACCTGACAAGGTAATGCTTTGACCTAGTTGACTGTAGTCTGCGGTATCAATGCCATCTCCACCATTAATGCTGTCATTACCCTGACTGCCTTTGAATGTGTCACTGCCAGCACCGCCATTAATAGTATCGTTGCCACTACCGCCGTTAATAGTATCGTTGCCACCATTGCCATTGAGGACATTATTGCCGGAAGATCCGATAATCGTCTCACCACCTTGGCTACCCTCAACATTCTCAAAGTTACTGATAGTTTCAGTATTGGCACCACTAACGGAGGTTAAACCTGTTGCCAGATTGATGGTGACCACCCCTGAAGCGAAGGTGACACCTGAATAATCAATTGTGTCTATACCAGTTCCGCCATTATGGACATCGAAGTTCACAAAATCGTCATCAATGATGCGATCGTTGCCACTGCCTCCGTTGGTTGAGTCAGCCCCAGCGCCGCCGTTAATGGTATCGTTGCCACCATTGCCGTTGAGGACGTTGTTGCCGGAGGAGCCAATAATCGTCTCACCGCCTTGGCTACCCTCAACATTCTCGAAGTTAATGATGGTTTCAGTATTGCCACCACTGACAGAGGTTAAGCCTGTTGCCAGGTTGATGGTGACCACCCCTGAAGCGAAGGAGACACCTGAATAATCAATTGTGTCTACACCAGTTCCACCATTATGGAAATCGAAGTTCACAAAATCGTCATCAATGATGCGATCGTTGCCACTGCCTCCGTTGGTTGAGTCAGCCCCAGCACCACCATTGAGAGTATCATTGCCACCATTGCCGTTCAGAGTATCGTTGCCAGTACCCCCATTCAGGACATCGTTGGTACCAAGAGCATTGAGAATGTCGTTACCGCCGAATCCGTTGATGGTATCAGGACGATCTGGAAAAAATATGGGAGGAATTGGATCAAATACACCAGACAAAGTGTTATTAGCATTGTTACCGTTAATAGTTGCCATGATGAATTCTCCTTAATTTAAACGTAAAGGGCGTTGCATATTTGCGGGATGATTTTGCTAGTTTTGTGGGATGGGCATCTTGCCATCCCTTGTATTTCAAGCCTCTCGTGTCGCTCACTCTACAAGAATCATCCCTTGATTCAGCAACGCCACGTAAAGAAATCACCTCATCATTTCCTGGTCAGGAAATGATAAGGAAAAATGAATAGACATCTCAACTAAACCTGATTTAAATAGGTCTTTGCCGTCAAGTCTAAAAATTTGAGAATTACTGCATATATCAATATGTTGGCATCAAAACTTGTACCAGCAATCACCTTTTGTCCTTGTGCCTGATATCTTCGCTGATTCAAAGACTAGGCTGTTAGGACACCAATTCAGTAATCCTGGAAGAACCTCTCTCCCTGCCCTTTCCTACGAGGAGAGGGGAGTTTAGCTCCCCCTTCCCTTGAAGGGAAGGGGGCTGAGGGGTTAGGTTTTTGATTACTGAATCGATGCTCTAGACAAGAAGCAGATTTTTTTGGATATACTTGTCAGTGTTTTGAGACGTTTTTAATCTATATCGAAATCACAAGATTGTGATAGTACCCCTCAGGGTACTTTGTTTTATCTATCGAAAAACTTACTAAAACAAAAACTTTTGCGATCGCCATAATTCAGTAGCCACGATCAACTACGTACACCATAACATATAAAAATCGATAATTAAAGATGCATGGTGTTCCACAGTCGTCGTTGCTACCTAGTATGCAAAAGCCTGTTCAGCAGCCAAAAGAAGATACTTTTAAGTAGTATTGTTGCTTCTAAACAAGCAAAGCACTGAACCAAAACCATAGTCAATGTGTATCCTATAATACGTATAATCCCTCAAAAAAAGCTTAACAAGTAACTCATCCCCCGGCTTGAAGCGGTGTAGAAATCGAAGTCATTAGTACGTTTTTCACGATTTTTGTCCACTCAGCACTAATGACTATTGAGCCAGACAGCGATTGGCGATTCATCCCATCCCTAAAAAAAATAAGCTCACTCGCCGTCTTTATTGTAAAAAGTAAATTGAATTTTTATCAGCGACTTACCCTGAGATTATTGTTTGCTCAAGAAGTCTTTAATAGCGTGTAATAATTGATGAAAAGTGTAAGGCTTTCTTAAAAATATATTGACGCCAAGGTTAGCAGCTTCAACCATCTGACTGTCAGTAACAGTGCCACTGATACCCATAATCTTGACTTGTGGATTCATTTGTTGCATGATGCCAATGGCAGTCAACCCATCCATTGATGGCATCATCATATCCATTAGCACCATGCTGATTTGATTTTTATACTGGGCGTACAATGAGATTGCCTCTATGCCGTTAATAGCTGTTAGAGTTTCGTAGTTGTGGTCTTCGAGCAAAGTTTTACTAATTTCTAGGATAGCGGCTTCATCATCTACAACTAGAATCAATTCTCCGTTGCCATTGGGCAATTCCAAGTTCTCTGCTTGCTGCTTTGTACTTTTGTTCATAGCTGGTAGATACACTTGGAATTGGGAACCTTTACCTACCTCACTAGACACTTTCACAAAACCATTGTGGTTTTTGACAATCCCAATCACAGTTGACAAACCTAAACCAGTGCCTTTTCCTGGTTCTTTGGTTGTGAAAAATGGTTCAAACATTCGCTCCAAAATTAGTGGAGAAATTCCAAATCCTGTATCTGAAATAGTTATGACTATATATGGGCCCACTTGAGCATTTAGATTCATTTTGGCAAAGTTTTCATCAACTAATAAATTATCCGCAGACATACATAATGTGCCACCCTTGGGCATAGCATCACGAGCATTGACGCACAAATTCATTAACACCTGATGAATTTGAGTAGGATCTGCCAAGATAGTCCAGAGTTGATGTCTAGGTAGATGATTGATAATTTCGATCGATTTGGGGAATGTACTTTTGACAATTTGATTAATTTCTAGCAGTAGGTGTTCTATTTGTAAAGAAATACCGTTGCCTTCAGACCTACGAGAAAAAGTCAGAATTTGCTTGACCAAATCTGCTGCACGTTTAGAGTTATGTTCGAGAAGCTTCAACAGTTGCTGATTCCCTGCATCCAGATTAGGAAGTTTGAGCGCTAACATTTCCACTGAGGAAAGAATGGGCGTCAGGATATTGTTGAGGTCGTGAGCAATACCACTTGCCAATGTGCCAAGGCTCTCTAAGCGTTGGGCACGCAGAAATTGGGCAAGGAGTTGTTTTTTCTCTGTGATGTCGGTGTCAACGGAGAGGATGGATTTGGGTTGCTCTGCTTCATCACGCATCAGTGTCCATCGGCTTTCCACGATAATTTCTTTGCCACACTTTGTCACTTTATGTAACTCACCTTGCCATAAACCACAGTCAGTAACATTTGTTAAAGCTGCTTGCAATTGCTGTGAGCTTTCTTTGCACAGCAGTTCCTCCAGGTTTTTTCCTAAAGCCTCGTGAGCTTCCCAACCATAAAGACGTTCTGCACCTTGATTCCAGAATAAAATTTGGTTTTGGAAATTTCGCACAACGATCGCATCAGAAGCGATATCTAGTAGAGCTGCTTGTTCGCGAATTTTCTGTTCTGCCCACTTGCGCTCAATGGTCGTAGCTAATACATTAGCGATCGCCTGCAAAAAGTGGATATCATTTTGGGTAAACTCTCGGTGTCTAGTTGTATGTGCGCCTAAGACACCAAAAGGTTGTTTTTGACCCTGAATGATCACACTAATGCCACTGATCACCGAGTGGCTAATCAATAACGGTGGCCCTTGAAACCGCGTTTCTTTGCGAAGGTCACAAACAATTACTGGCTCATGGGAAAGTAGTGTATAGGATGCCTGAGTCTCATTCCCTGTACCTAATTCTAAGCTAAAATTTCCCACCAGCCCTGACTGCCAACCAACTCCCGAT
Source organism: Nostoc sp. JL34 (assembly GCF_017114945.1). Classification (GTDB taxonomy): domain Bacteria; phylum Cyanobacteriota; class Cyanobacteriia; order Cyanobacteriales; family Nostocaceae; genus Nostoc. The sequence goes on along the minus strand of NZ_JABXKQ010000041.1, from coordinate 54,397 downwards.
CGCAACAACAAGGTGTTTCTATCTGGAAGCAGTTCTAAAACCTTACTGTATTCCACCTCAAGGCTTTGAGTAATCAGAACAACAGCTTCGTCCATTAATGCGTAAAGGTCTAGATTAGCCAGAGCTAATTGACCCAGTTTAGCCACAGCTGCCTGCTGGCGCACACGTCCTCTTAAACCAGATTCCACTCGCTTGCGTTCAACGAGTTCAGTTTGTACCTGTTCATACAGTTGAGATTGCTGGATGGCAATACCTACCTGTATTGCCAATTGTTTGAGTAAATCGATTTCCCACATTTGCCACTGGCGGGGTGCTGCACACTGGTTGGCAACTAATAATCCCCACAATTTTTTTCCTTGCAAGATGGGGACTGCCAAGTTCGCCCTGACCTGAAACTGAGTAAGTAAATCGCAATGGCATTCAGTCAGACCTGCTGTATAAATATCTGTGACAGCTTGGATGCGCCCCTGTCTGTACTCCTCACCGTGAGTTTCCATGAAATACCTGTCTTTGACTTGGGTATGCAGAGCCGAAATCCAATTTTCATCAACAGACTCTACCACCACCACCCCGCTATAGTCTGGTTCAAACTGATACATGAAGACTCGATCTACTTGCAAGAACTGACGGACTTCAATGACGGTGGTATTGAGAACCTTGTCCAAATTCAAACTCTGGCGGATGCGCTGGGCAATTGCTATCACCAGTTGCTGCCATTGAATTTGCTGTTGTAGTGCTTCCTCTGCTTGCTTACACTCTGTGAGGTGACACACTGAATTAAACTCATCATTGTTCATCTGTAATATGCCTGATCTAATCCATGAGGTTGTCAATATCTGGTGACTGTTGCTTATACCTACCGACTATTGCCTATAGCCCATACTTTGTGGGAATAAATTATAGATATAGTTAAAACTATCTGATGACGAGAGGATCTAAATTTGACGGCGGTTGTTATTTTTATAGTTCTTCCTTAAGAGGTGTGCCGATTCAACATATCGTTTCCTTTATTGCAGCATAAATTATCATTTGTAACAACTTTCGGAAACTGTATGTATGTTGAGTTAGTGAGTGAAATAAGGTGTTCAATCTGGCTTTGACAGAGTTTTTACTCTGTTTTGACCACTAGGGATTAGATTAAACCTTACTTATAAAAAAAGTGGTATTCATTTGTATAAATTGAATACCACTTTGTATTTATTAAAAATTTTCGATGACGGTGATATTTTACCCAGGGAAAGTTATCCCAGTCACTGCGATCGCACCAGCGATCGCACTGGCTGCGAGGGAAGTGATCGCTGTCCCAAATATCCACCAAGCAGCATTTGCAACGGTTTTTTTGCTTTCTTCAGCTTGCTTTTTAGCTTGATCTTGGATTGCTTTCAGGCGTTTTTGGGTTTCTTTCTGGATGCGTTCGGCTCGTTGCAGTACGCCATCCCGCGCCGCTTCTATTTGGTTGATAATTCGGTTAGCATCCGCCTCAGAAATATCTTCACGAGAACTGATGACAGCAACTAGGGTGTCACGATCAAATTGACTGAGGCGATCGCGCAATGCTTCAAATCCAGCTTGCGGATCGTCGAACACTTTCGCAAAGTCTTGCTTAATCCCTTCATAGTTGAGTTCCGAACGATCCAGGGAGTTGAGATAGTTGCGAACTTTGGCAAAAACCCCATCTAGTACTGATTGCACCCTCTCCTGAATCTGCTGAAATTGTTCGACAATGGAACTACGAACCGACTCAATTTGATCGACAATTCGGTTAGCTTCCTCTTCTGAGATATCCTCCCGTTGGGATAATAGGGCCACAATTGTCGAACGGTCAAATTTCGAGGCGCGATCGCTTAAATTGCCAATTCCAGCGCGGGGAGAAGACAGTAGCAATTGCAAATCGCGTTTGATTCCTTCGGGGTTGAGTTCTTCTTTTTCGGTATTACGCAGGTATTCTTCCAGATTGGCTTCAAAATCTACAGCTACTTGAGTAGTACGCTTGGCCAAACGTCGTGGCGCTCTGAGGATATCACCGATCGCATCTTGGCCGCGATCAATGATCTGATTAACCTGCTCTTGGCTCAAGTCTCCGCGCTGACTTACGAGTTTAACCAAGGTTTCTCGATCGACATGAGATAAGCGATCGCGCAATGCTAAGGTTCCGGCTTTGGGATCGTCGAGTAATTTTTCTAAATCGCCTCTGATCCCTTCTGGATCAAGTTCTTCCAAGTTGGTATTGCGAAGATATTCTGCGATCGCTTTTGTAGTTTTTTCGTACTGTTCCTTTGCTTGTTGCGGTACTTGCAAAATACTATCTCGGACTGCTTCGAGCTGATCGAGAACTTGGTTTACCTGTTCTTCGCTCAAATCTTGACGCTGACTGAGCAATTGTACCAATGTATCGCGGTCAAATTGCGATAGGCGCGAAGTCAAAAGGCTAATTCCAGCTTGCGGATCGTCTAGCAGAACTCTAAACTCACGTTTAATACCTTCGGGATTGAGTTCGTCTTTGTTAGTATTCCGCAAATAGTCTTCAACTCTTTGGCGCAGTTCATCAGCTTTCGCTTTTGCTTGTTCTTGCAGTTCTCTAGCACGATTCAAGAGATTATCGCGGTTGCGTTCGAGTTGACTAACAATATTATTAGCTTCCTCTTCGCTGATATCTTGACGCTGTTGGAGCAATTGCACAAAAGTATCGCGGTCAAATTGTCCGAAGCGGCTACTTAAATCTTCAAAGCCAGCTTTTGGATCTTCCAGCAACTTGCTAAAGTCCCGTTCGATACCTTCCGGGTTAAGTTCTTCTTTCCCAGTTGAACGGAGATAATCTTCGATACGGCTGCGAAAATCTTGCCCTTTTTCTCGCGATTGAGCCTGTTTTACAGTTTCTAAAACTTCCAGGCGATCGCTTTCCATTTGTTCGGCAATTTCTTTCACCCTGGCTTCACTGAGATCCTCTCGCTGTTTCAGCAAGTTGGTAAAATATTCTTGATTGATTTCTTCCAACTCCCGTCTTACAGTTGTCGGATCTGCATTTACGTCATAGATGACTTCTTTAAATTCATCTATTAAGGTAATTCGGTTAAAATGCCAAGGAAACGAATGCAATATGTAGTCTTCTACATCTGCCTTAATCGCGTTTTCAAGTGATATTGGCAATTTTGCAGATACTTGCTCAGTTGCTTGTTCTCTCAGTTTTTGAAGTTCTTCTGTAATTTGATCGACATCAACATCTTGAACTTTTTCTTTCAGTTTTTGCAACTGAGTTGTAATTTTGTTGACATCTATATTGGAAAGGTTTACCCGTTCCAGCACGGCTGGGACAGCGGCGCTTAAGCCATATCGTACAGCTTGCTTGATTACACCATTGCCATTACCACCGCCAACTGTAACTAATTTTTGAAGTCGTTCACCTAATTGCTCGGAATTGAGTTCTTCAGGAGTGGCAGACTTGAGCAAATTAATTACTTGTTCTGTAGGATTTTTGCGATTCAAAGCTTGTTGCCAAGCTCCTTCAAATTGGTCAGCAATGCCATTGATATCTTCTTTAGATAAATCGGCGCGGCTGCTGATTAAATCAACAAAGGTTTGACGGTTGATATTTTGTAAAAGGTCGCTGTTAGCAACAGATTGTAAATCTGTATCTTTAAGAAGCTGGTCAAATTGACTCCGAATTTCTTTGATATCCAGTTTTGGTAATTGCAGAGAGCCTAAAGAACTTTGGAGCGTATTTTTAATCCCTTCAGCATCAAAACCGGAAGTTAATTCCCGCCGGACTGCGGCTGTAATATCTTCAGCAGTAGAAACTAACTGTTTTTTCGCAGTATTAGCACCGATGCCAGCAGTTGCTGTACCCATCAGAGCTTGAAACCCTGAAGTGACAGTATTAGCGATAGAACCAATTAAAGAACCTAATGCCGAGGAACCCAACCAAATTACCAGTGAGAAATAAGTAGACCAGATGACTACACCGATAATTGCTCCTAAAAATGCACTTTCGATTAAGCTAAGTTTTACTGCTAGAAAAGAAGCAATAAATAATGCAATGCTAGCGGTTATCAATACCCAAGCACCAATTTTACCTTGAACTTTACGAATTGTTCTACCCAAACTTTCCGATTCATCATTAGAATCCGAGTCAATTTCCCAAGATGAAATTCCTATAGCAACTGAAAAGTTTGTGAATAACAATTGAAAAGCAAATGCCATCGAAACTCCAGCCAACAATGCCACCAAGAATTTAGGCCCAGAAAAAAGAACTGATCCTTGTTCTGGAGTTAGTATTTCTTGAGCTAAAGTTATCGGCGCTAATCCAAAAGGTAGCCAGTTCCATCCCAAAATAGTTAAAAAACCTTGAAACATAGAATTTTCTCACTTGCACTCAATTAAATACCCATTTATAAAATGGCTTATTTATCAGCCTAATTATTAGTTATATAGGCTGGCACTTTCTTAGGTAATAGGTTTCTTTGCCAAAAGTCGTATTTTAAAAGATAAACATTTTTATTGCTTTCATAAAAAATGCATATTTAGTAATCTAACCACATTATTTTTTACCCAAGAAAATATTATTAAATAAAAATAAATTTTATAAAAATGTATCTCTGGATATAGCAGATTATAAACGGGTGAGTTAAAGTATCTGGCGGTGGAAAAAATATATTTTGGGATCATTTTTTAGCGAATCAGCGAAAAATTTTATCAGTAGAATAACTAGTGTCTAAACCTTTATTAAATAATTCATATTTTATACTCAAAATTTATTTACTCATTTAGATAAAAACACCTATGTCTAATGATAGAGATAAAAATTATTCCAAGCGATTGATGAAAAAAAAATACAAACATGTATTAATAAGGGTTATTACAAACTATAAATTTGTGAATAATTTAATTTTGCTGAGGAGAGAAAGTAATGGTTGTAGGTGTACATAAACGGGCTGTAGGCGTATTTTCTAACCGTCGAGATGTTGAACATGCGCTACATGAATTGAAAAAGGTCGGCTTTGACATGAACAGAGTCTCTGTGATTACGCAGGATGGAGACAAAGATAATATTGCTGGAGCTGAAGTGAGCGATCGCGTCGGCGATAAATCTGACGAAGGTGCTAAAGTCGGAGCAGCTACAGGTGGTGCTTTGGGTGGATTAACTGGCTTATTAGTCGGTCTTGGTACTTTAGCAATTCCTGGAATTGGGCCAATTATGCTGGCTGGAGCCGCAGCAACTACTCTAGCGACAACTCTGGCTGGTGCAGGTATTGGTGCAGTAGCTGGTAGTTTGCTTGGTGCATTAATTGGTTTGGGAATTCCTGAAGAACGAGCTAGAGTTTACGACGAACGTGTAAGACGAGGACACTATTTAGTTATCCTCGATGGCACAGATACAGAAATCCTCAGAGCAGAAGGAATTTTAAATAGTCAGGGTGTGGAAGAATTTGGTATTTACGACCACCCAGATGCTACAAATGCAACCGGTTATGTCGCTCCAACTCCCACTGCGGGTCATAGTGGTGTTGCTAGACGCGCGATCGGAGTGTTTTCTCATCGTCGAGATGCAGAAGCAGCACTTACAGAATTACGAGATGCAGGTTTTCCCTTAAGCACAGTCTCCATCATTGCTAAGGATACAAACGGTCAAGGGATCGCTGGTGTAGATGTAGACAGAAATGTTGGTACAGGTAATAAAGCAGACGATGGCGCAAAAACTGGAGCAGCTACAGGCGGTGTTCTAGGTGGCTTGACTGGCTTATTAGTTGGTCTGGGAACTTTAGCAATTCCTGGAGTCGGGCCTGTGATTGCAGGTGGCGCAGTAGCAACAGCTTTGGCCACAACATTAGCTGGTGGTGCGATCGGCGCAGCCGCTGGAAGCATTGTTGGTGCACTCGTTGGCTTGGGAATTCCTGAAGACAAGGCACGAGTATATAATGAACGCTTCCAAAAAGGCGACTACTTAGTAATTATTGATGGTACGGAAGCTGAAATCCACCAAGCTGAAACTATTCTCAAACGTCGAGGAATTGAAGAATTTGCTATCTATGATTCCACTGAAATTAGTGAACATCGCCCAGGTTTCGAGCGAGGAACGCATCGCAGCGATCGCACCAATTACCCAACAGAGCCTGATATAAACGATCCTGCCGTAGTTATTGTTGATCGGCGTGATGAAACACTTTAAGCTAAAGTAGTTATCACTCACACTAATTCTACAAAATTGTAGGAGCAAGAAATTGAAACCTTTGCTCCTGACTAAAAAACTTGCTCCTCACTGTTGCCGTAAATATCAACAAATTTAACTTTCCGATTCCGAATTCATATGCAAAAGCTAACTCCTTTGTTAATTAGTGGCCTTTTAGTTTTTGGTGTTGCTGCTTGTGATAACGCTTCTAAAACAAGTGAATCTGCACCCAATAATCCTAATGAAGCCCCCCAAACCCCGACTGCACAAACAACACAAGCTTCTCAACAAGACGCACAAAGTGAAGTTCGCAGAAAACAAGCTAATTCAGATATTCGCGCCCGCGAACAGCGCAATAATACCACTGGTGGCGATACACAACGAGCCAAAGGTGACCTAGCAAGTGAAGTTCGCTCCAAGTTGGAGGTTAACATCCCTAAGAGCCAACTAACAGTTAATGCCGCAGATAATGGGACTGTCACTGTCTCAGGAACTGTCAGCAATCAACAGGAGTTGGCTAAAATTGAAAAATTAGCTAAGGAAATTAAAGGCGTCAAAACTGTAGTTGTTAAAGCAACTGTTGCCCCACCAAAAAGCTAAGTCAGCTAACACAAAATCAAAGTGAGTAGGTAGGCAGAAATAAATTAAGATGCTCCTGCTCAGTCCTAGTGGTCAGTCATACTTATTACTGACCACTAATAATTGAAAACTGACAACCTTAATAATTATATCTATTGATTCTCAGTTCATTTATACAAGCTCTTGTAGTCACCAAAAATAAAAACTATGGAAACCGCCGAACAACAGCAACGTGAATCCATCAATGCTTCCTTATCACAAGGGACTCTAGCGCTTGAAGGTGCTGATACTACAAACTTGCCAAAGTTACCACCAGCACCTGAACCGGAATCTCAATGGCAGCACATTAGCAGACAAATTTCTGAATTCTTGGAGCAACTGCCCCAATACCTCAGTAGCTTTTTTCAGGACTATAAGCAGCCTCTAATAACCGTTGCTTTAATTTTGGCAGCGATTGTTACAGCCAAGGTAGTACTAGCAGTACTGTATGCAATCAATCATACTCCACTACTATCACCCCTCTTTGAGTTAGTTGGAATTACTTACACCAGTTGGTTTATTTTCCGTTATCTACTGAAGGCTTCAACAAGGCAAGAATTAGCGGATGAAATTCAATTACTGAAAAACCAATTTGTGGGCGAGTAAGTTTCAAAATGATTAAGCTAGCTCTATGATTCATAATCTCCGATTTCTTAGAGAAATCGGAGATTATGAATCATAAATAATTTAAGATTGCTATATATTCATTAGTGTGTATTTAGCCAAAATATTTATTCTACTAAAATTGCGTAAATCTCAAGTATCAAGATGAACTTAATCTTAGTGCTGTGGATACATCCAAAGATGGAGTAAATCAATGTATTTTTGCACTTAAATCACTTCTAAAGATAGTAGCTGGGAGATGAGAAACAGCCTAATCTAGTTTTGAAGTTATTTAATAGATTCTTTAACGAGGACATAAATTATGGCTAATGAAGCAGTTAATAAAGGTATAGATTCATCCGATCGAGCTGAAGCCGATACATACGATCGCGGCATTATCCCCGCTGAAACCGCTGCTCGAATGGAGAGAGAAGGAGATAAGTACAAAACACGCCCTACAGAAGAAAGGGAGGCAGATGCACCTACCGACGATCAAACTGATCCGGGAAGTGTCCGCACTACTGACGGCTATACTGTGGACAAAGAAGGTTTGTTGAATAACTATGCAGTTGAACCGGAAATGTACTACGAAGAACCGGGTGATGCACGTCAACAAGCAGCAGAAGATGCCGCAGAACGCGTTGAAGAACTTGGAGAAGTGAATCAGGACGAAGAAGGCAAGTTAACAGAAAAGGGTGACAACCGAGGTAGAGGGCCAGGAGTAATTTAATTAATAACTTCCTCGTGCTGGGTGCAATTACACGTAAAAAGGCTAAATAAGTGGTTTTTAGAGACGCAATAATTGCGTCTCTAGTTTTTTTATGGGCGAAACTCTTGTAGAGAAGTTATGGCAAAGTGCTGAGTGCTGAGTATAGACCCAGTTGCTTCAAGGCTTTGAGCAATCAACACTGTCCTAACATATCTGACTACAGCTATATAACTAATTAGCCGGATATCATATTACATACAACGTCTCTACATTCATTGTCAGTCGATACAATCGAATTGTTAGTCGATACAATGGCATTGTCAGTCGATACAATCGAATTGTTAGTCGATACAAGGGCATTGTTAGCCAATACAATCGAATTGTTAGTCGATACAATGGCATTGTTAGCCAATACAATCGCATTGTCAGTCGATACAATGGCATTGTTAGCCAATACAATCGCATTGTAGGTCAAGACACTTGTGTGTATACCGTAGGCAAACTCTTAGGAAAGACAAAGCGTGGCTTTGGCTCTTTGAGATTATACTTTAATAAGTAATCAAACGGACATGACATTACTAGATAATCAGTGGCTCAAGTTCACTATTATGCCATTGCCGCTGATACCATTCGGCAACCAAAGGACGGACAACAAACTTGGGCTGTCCATCGCCTTTAACGTCAATGCGTAAACCTGAATAAGGTCGTCGCTTCTGAAAGCCTTGACCATTGCGACCAATGAAGAGATGCGATCGCGCCACTAATTTATTCTCCTCCATCAAATCTGCTCCCTCAATCCGTTGGCGTCGCAAACTAAAGCCGCTACCGCCACAAACAATCCAGTGGATATGAGAATCAGCGTGTCCTGTATCCATTGTCTCAAGGTGTTCCAAGCAGTGGGCGTGACCGTTTAATACCAAATCGACCAAAGGACGACCCTGATTTAAGGAACCGATTTCTTTAGCTACTGCATCTAACACGCCACGCAGGCGATCGCGAATGATCAAAGTTTGTGCTTGTTGCCACTTTGTCGCCTCAGTTACATAGGGAGGATGATGGAAATAAATCACCCTTCCCCGAACTTCGGAGTTATTCCAAGATTCAATTAATCTTTGCTTGAGCCAGTCTAGTTGTTCAATATCAGTCAGCGTTGTTTTATTAGTAGCTAGTTGCTTATCGATATCAACAATAATTTCTTCAATTTGTGACAGCTTGGCGTGGAAGTCGTCTAATTGGTCGGCTTCGCTGGGATTTTCTGGATGAAGCTTGGCTGAAGTTTCTATGATTTGCAGCTTTTCTTGCTCGAAATCTTCACGGCGTTTTTCTAAGAGTTTGCGATCGGCGTCACCTTGTTTTGTTTTAGGCAGCGGTGGTGGATCGTTAAATGTATTGGAATCTAAGGCAAAGAAATCAATACCGCCATAGCGAAAAGTGTAGTAGCGATTGGGAAGGCGGGTAAAGTGCCCAGGCTGATAGGAAAGACAACGACCTGTATCTGTCTTAGCTGTGTAGTACTGGTCTAAGTGATCATTTAACTCTCCCGGAAGCTGAAACGCCTTAAGATAGTCCAGAAATGCCCGTGCGTAGGCGTCACCGCATCCTGAGCCATGCAAGCCCACATCTAGGTCTAAACGCGATCGCAACAGGCGACGAATGGGTAATGTTGTTAAGGACGCCAAGCTTAATAGAATCGGCAAATTATAGTAATCGTGATTTCCCGGTACAGGTAAAACGGGCAGCTTAAAAACCATCTGGTCGTATGCAATCCGTTTGGGATGTTCTCCACCTAAGAGAAACTCTCGGTAGGGTTGGATGAAGTTCTGCTGGTAGTATTCACTCGACCCTACTAAATAGATCACATCCCCCATGTGCAGCATAAAGCGGGATTCGTTGTGATGAGGCAGCATGAGTTCAGCCACCTGTCGCTGGGGATTGTGTCCCCGGTGCTTGCCGGAACCACTATCACCTACAACTAAAAATGAGAACTCAGAATTTTCTGTTTGATCATCCTCCAAAACCAGCCGAGTTTGGTCAATGTTTCGTTCCACAATTGACGGATCTTGCCATCGTACCCGCTGATTCATTTTGCGGATTTTGTTAGCGATCGCCGGATCAGATACAAGTTTCAATGCAACCTACTCCTGAATCTTTAATTGAAGGTGAGCAGAGGAGCAAGGTTGCAGCAAGTCTTTCCCCTGTGCCCCTTTGCCCCTTTGCCCCATACCCAAAGCCCTTACTCCTCTACTGTGTCTTTCATCTCAATAGTCAGATTAGGGAGTCCCTCTAGTTTTTCGGTAGGCTCAACTTCTTCTACTAATGGCACAAAAATTCTTAAGCCTGCTGGTACACACTTAATTTCTACAGGTGTTGTGCCTACTATTTCACCATCTAGAACAACCTTTTGTGGTGGCTCAGTCGTAATTTTAAATTGTTTGGCTCGCAGGAAGCCAATATCATCCCTGTCTACGGCGTTGCCTGTAGAAGCCGTTTGAAATAGATGAAATGTGGCTGCGATCGCTCCTGCCTTGTTAACTGGAGCTACAATCGTTAAATCTAGTAATCCATCGTCATAAATTAGACCTGCTGGGCCTTGAGCCAAAACTGAAGTGGGAGGCGCAGCATTTGCTACCGTTACTGCACAGGCACTAGTTTTAATTATCCTGTCTTCAGTTTCAATTTCAACATCAAAATTTTTTAAGTTTCTTAATTGCTGGATTCCTGCCAAGACATAGGCCATCATCCCAAAGCGGTTTTTGGCGTCTCGGTCTGCCAATTCTACAGTTTCAGCTTCAAAGCCAATACCTGCCAAGAGTACCATTGGCTGATCGTTGCAATAGGCTACGTCTATATGGCTGGTTGCTCCCTGCAAAATTGTCTGACACGCACCTGCGATCGTGTCAGGAATGCCTAAAGCTGTAGCAAAAGCGTTTGCTGTGCCTCTGGAAATTACGCCAAATGGGATATCAGTACCCACTACAGCCGCCGCTGCTGCTGAGAGGGTACCATCTCCCCCCGAAGCAATGATTGCATCTACTCCTCGCTCTACCGCTGCATAGGCCAGTTGATCGGCGTCAATTTCTTCAGTTGTGAGATAAATATCTAGGTGAATATCTGGCTCTAATATTGCCCGAATTTCTGCCAGTTCTATATCTGGGTCACCTTGACCAGCAACAGGATTGAAGATGAGACAGGCGGAACGATTCATAAGGCATAACAACTAAGCTTGGATAACTAATGAAGATACCAAATTATTCTTAGCATTCCTGTAAATTTTCAACTTTCCCCTTGGGGCTGATTTTTCTAGATATATTGACTAACTTTAGTGCGATGTGCGATCGCACATCGCACTAAGAAAAAGCGATAACTTTTAATCGTTGACTGTGAACATCGTCATCTTTCGATTGTCCGCCTTTGGCATTCCCGCACTGTAGCCGAGGCACTTGCGAGATATTGCTACAGACTTCTCTCCGTATCTTGGCGTCAGTTTTAATTAGAAGTGTTCATTTGGATTTGAGATTCTTTTTTTAAGAAGCAGGAGGAACCCATACTTAATAAACGTGGGATTAAAGTAAGGACGCCGCCAGATGCCAGGATCTCGCTCTGCACGTCTTGTACCAATATCTTCTTTTTAAACTGCGGCTCTAGACCCATAACTAAAGTTTTCAATCATACTTTTTTTCTCCTGCTTCCTGCCTTCTCTTGTAATTTCAAGACTCTATTAGACATCATCCAAGAACAAAATATACAGCAAATTGATTTATAAAAAGTAGACGTTGGTAGACATAGATAAAAGAGAGTTAGATATTTTTTAGGTATTTGAAGTAAAGGATTGGTTAAAAATTAAGTAAATTGTTGTTGATGTCCATAATATAAATTGAAGTTAACCAAGAAACTTTTTTTTAGAAAGAGTGAGGATTTGTCTCTGTGCAATCAAATTAGTTTAATTTTTATTAATAATATTTAACATATATTTGCTGAACTACTTGATGTTGTAAAATAAGCAGTGGATTTTGTCGATTAACAAATTAAATCTTAATTTGGCCAGTTTTGGCAATCAAGACCAAAACAATTGGACATAATCAGCATTTTCATTTCACCAAATTAATATTACGGATGGGTCTAATTGACGAACCACTCATTTTGGTATTATTGCTTTTCCCTCTTCGGCATCACTCTTGCCCGATACTTTTTAATCGCTGGGGGAGCATACTTGCTCTTTTATTTAGTTCTGGGTAAGTCTCTCGCCAACCAGAGTTTGCGTTTGAAACCGTTGATGAGTTGTTCCATTAGAAAGGATATCGAATTATCAATCCTCTCCGCAGTGGTTTTTGCTATTTGTGGAGCGTTTATTCTCTCAGAGTATAGTTTGGGAGCAACACTGTTATATACAGATTTATGGAAGTACGGACTGTGGTATTTAGTAGTTAGCTTTATTGCGGTGCTTGTTCTTCAGGATACTTACTTTTATTTTATCCATCGGATATTTCACCAACCTCTGATTTTTAGATGGATGCATTACGGACACCACCGTTCAGGGGAGCCAACACCTTGGAGTTCCTCTGCATTCGACTTACCAGAGGCGATCGTCCAAGCATTTTTCTTTGTAGGTGTAAGCTTTATAGTTCCAGTGCATTTTATCACATTAGTTGCTGCACTTATAACTATGACAGTATGGGCAGTGTTTACCCATCTCGGATTTGAGCTATTTCCTTCCTCATTTAAAAACTACTGGATTGGAAAATGGCTTATCGGTTCTATGCATCATTCAATACATCATCGTAAATATAAAGTCCACTACGGCTTGTATTTTACGTTCTGGGACAAACTACTTGGTACTGAAGACCCTAGTTATGAAAACGAAACTCACACAAGGGAGTTTTAATTTTTTATGAGTCATTAGTTATTAGTCATTAGTCATCGGTTACTTACAAATGACAAAGGACTAATGACTAATGATAAATTCACTAGTTAATGTGAAACTTCAATGCGTAACAGCTTATTCACGACCTTGTAATTCATCTTGATTTTTAGTTTTATGATGATTAAAGCGAATCCCTACAAAAATATCGTAAATAAACGCTAGGAAATCTTTCTTTTGCAGTAACCCTGAAGTCTGATAACAGCCTTTTTCATCTAACAAAGGCTTCATCTGATAATATGTAGACTGATACTTATACCAGGGAATACAAGTCCATAAATGATGAATTAAGTGGTAGTTCTGTCCTAAAATCAGGATATTAAGAATTGGGCTGGGGTAGACACGAGCATTTTTCCAGCGATCACGTTCAATAAAGGGACGATGGGGCAAATAATCAAAAAATAAGCCCAATATCAATCCTACAATACCAGAAGGTACAACCCAAAAATTGAGAACGTACATTAAAAAATGATATTGAACTGAGATATAAACAATTGCAACAACAATTGAGCGGCTGATGAACCATTCCAATAGCTCATATTTGCGCCACAGTCGCCGTCGAAAGAAAAATACCTCATGGGACAAGAATCGAAATGCAATTAGCCATAGCGGGCCACCTGTAGAAACAAAATGATCTGGGTCATCTTTGGGATGGTTGACATGAGCGTGATGCTGTAAATGTACTCGCGTAAATACTGGGAAAACAAACCCTAGCATCAGGGCACTACCATGCCCTAGCATGGCATTGATTGCTCGATTGCGGTGGGCAGATTGGTGACAAGCATCATGAATTACTGTCCCAGCACAATGCAAGGCAATAGTGTTCAAGCTAAAGCACAGCCAGTCTGGCCATTGCCAAAGCCAGTAACCACAGTTAGATAACACCAGTACTGTAACAGATGCAAAAAACAATAATAGCGTCGGATTGAAATCACCAGGAGGCGCTAACAATTCTTTAGGTGGAACTTTCAGCAGCTTATGTGCTTCTAAAGTTACCGTTTTTACTTCTGTATTTACTACGTCTTTAAAGATGACTTCCAAGTTGTTGCCATTTAGCTTTTTATAGTCATCAACAGCTGGGTCGATGATGATTAGGCTTTTGTCAGGGATGTCAAAAAAATTAGGATCTAAAGAGGTCATAATTTTCCTGGTCGTGATTCGTTGATAAAATGGGCTTGAAATCCCAAACTCAGCCAGCACAGAATAAATTTCTTGCCCAGATTTAGTAGAGATGAAACCCTGAAGATTGATCCCATACTCTTTTCTGTTCAGATTAGGTATGGCGTGTAGGAGATAGGGATAGGGAAAATTTTGAATTCCTTACTAGACTATACACATCAACAAAATATTTGATTTTTCATTTCTGGAGTTAGTCCTGTTACTCATTGATGCCAGCGACAACAGCATACATATATTTTGGTTTGATATCGACATTTATCGATTCGCCAAAGCAATACTTTTTCCGATGTGCTGCAATTATGCGTTGTTATTGCTTTTGTGAAAAACAATTTTCAACAATATAAAGAATACAGTTATTTGAATAATAAACGCAAGAGTTTTGTCGTAATTTGATGTATAATAAAAGTATTTTAGACACGGATATCATCCTTATAATGAAAATATCCGTTTTATTTGCTTAAACAAAAAATTCATCCCTTTTCCTGGGTGAGGCAATAAGTATATATACTAGCGATCGCTTTTTCCCTTTCGATTCTGTTGAGTTGCTATCTTCTTGTTTTAACCAAAACGGCGTCACGGGAGTGTCCTGGTAGCCAGAAATAGAAAACCCTAGTGCGAACCATGACACTTATTTGTGGAGCATACCACTTACTAGTCTGATTGTGAGATCAACACTAACTAAAATATCAAATTTTCATACTTAAAAATAATGATTTTGCTATGCGTCAATTATTACTAGTTTTGACCAGTATAGTAACCGTGAGTAGTTTAAATATCCCCGTTATGACAACAGCAGGCACAACGCCTAATTTATCTGAGATGCGTTTAGTACAAAAACTCAACTGTAATAATGCTCAAACTCAAGCAGCAATTAATGAATGTGCGAAGTTGTCTTATCAGAATACCGATAAAAAACTGAATCGAGTTTATCAACAATTGCTATCTACATTAGAAAGCTCTAGAAAACAGAAATTTATTGCTGCACAGCTAGCATGGATCAAGTTTCGAGATACCAATTGTGAGTTTGAAAGAAGCAGATATGAGGGCGGGAGTATTGTCCCTACTATTTATTTTGGTTGTCTAGAAAATACCACAAAATTGCGTACCCAACAATTACAAGAATATCTAAAACCCAACCCTTAAACGTGAAACGCGATCGCACGTGCGTCTATACCTTGTACCTGATGCATAGATGCGTAACTGCTTCTCGGTAATAGAAGGGCTGTAATTAGTTGAGTTGTTTAAGACGGTAGCCTATACCGTGAACTGTCTTACTCAGTCTATTTTCATCTTTAACCAATCAAATAACTGTTTGACTGTCAACTCCAAATCAATACCATATAGAACAGTCAAGTTATCTTCTTGATGACAAAATTCTGGTTGTTGATGTGGTTTAAATACGATAACTGAGCGGTCATCAGCATCAATCAACCATCCTAACTGACAACCATATTTTAGACAGTGCAAAATGTTGCTTGTAATTCGATTGGAACTCTGGTCTGGAGAGAAAATTTCAATTGTCCAGCTTGGAGCAATTAGCACATCATCTACAGGTTCTCCGTTCTCGTCAAACTCAATTTGTTGCCAATTAATAACTGCCACATCTGGAACAATTGACCGACCACCAAAAGTACAACGCAACTCTGGAAAAGCATAAGCAATTTGTCTTTTCTCTGTGACTTCATTAATCCCATTAATCAACTTAGCCTGAAGTCGGGAGTGGCGGGTTTTCGGCATTGGTTTCTGGATAATCTCACCATCAATATAAATACTTGCAGGCTTTGTTTCTGGTAAATTCAGAAACTCCTCTAGGGTTAGGGATGCAGATTTTGCAACACTCATGACTTCTGCCACTCCGAAAGTCCTATATCCAGTTTATCAAGGTTCGCCGTGGGCTGCGGCAATTACACGATATCGCTGCTACCTAAAAACTTCTTCACTCAGATTCCCCATTTCCATCTTTGTAGTTAACATAGACGCGTTGGCGTTGGCTTAGGGAAACTGGGGACTAGGCAAGAAATTCCTTCCAGATTTGGATAGGGATTCATACCCCAACCAAATCTTAAGAGTCCCCAATCCCCCTAGTTCAACATGCCGCCGTTGTTTACTTCTCTCAACCCATCAGAGCTTACCTTACGACAATCTTAATAAAGATGTGACTAATGGATAGCTATTATTTGAGATTCCTGAAACCAGCTTTTGGTAAAGAATTGTAATCCAAAATCCTAAATCTAAAACCCAAAATTCGCATGAGTCCCTGACTACGGTAGTCTAGATGAGAGTGAATTTATCGCCTAGTTTAGATATATTGTTTTATGACTTCAGTTGTTTCTAGTCCCCCACGCACTATTCGGATTGGTTCACGCAAAAGCCAACTTGCTCTGGTTCAGACCTACTGGGTACAAGAGCAACTCCAGAAAAGCTATCCTGATATCACTTTTGAAGTCCACACCATGTCTACCCAAGGCGATAAAATCTTGGATGTAGCATTAGCTAAGATTGGCGATAAAGGACTTTTTACTAAAGAACTTGAAGTCGGAATGCTCAATCAGGAGATTGACTTTGCCGTTCATTCCCTCAAGGATCTGCCGACTCACTTACCAGAAGGGTTAATACTGGCAGCAATTACTGAACGGGAAAATCCAGCAGATGCATTAGTGGTGCATGAAAAGCACAAAGATAAACAAATCGATACTTTGCCAGAAGGTTCGGTAATTGGTACATCTTCACTCCGACGGTTAGCACAGTTACGCCACCACTTCCCCCACTTTAGCTTTAAGGATGTGCGGGGAAACTTGATTACACGGTTGGCAAAACTGGATGCAGGCGAATACGATGCCCTGATTTTGGCAGCAGCAGGATTAGAAAGATTGGGAATGAGCGATCGCGTTCATCAAGTTCTCCCTAAAGAAATCTCCCTCCACGCTGTTGGACAAGGTGCTTTAGGGATAGAATGCCGTGCTGATGATAGTGAATTGCTATCTCTACTCAAAGCGATTGAACATCCCAAAACACGCGATCGCTGTCTCGCTGAACGATCTTTTCTGCGCTCTTTAGAGGGCGGATGTCAAGTACCTATTGGTGTAAATACAGAAATATCTGGGGATAATTTGACCTTAACAGGGATAGTCGCCAGTGTAGATGGTCAAAAGTTCGTAAAAGATACCGTCACAGGGATTGCCAACAATGCCGAAGCGTTAGGCATAGAACTAGCTGAACTGTTGCGGCAGCAGGGAGCGCAAGAAATTTTGTCAGAAATTTTTGCGGTGATTCAGCGCGGTTCCTAAGCAATTAGGCAAGCCGATGTGATTAGATAAGAATTGATCGCCGTTGCACTCAAGGTGTGCAGACGCGATAAATCTCTTTGGTCGAAATTGATCATAGAGTTAATTTGACAATATAGACTCAGGGAAGCAAAAATTACCATGCGGATTCTATTTGTTGCAGCAGAGGCAGCACCCATTGCCAAAGTAGGAGGAATGGGTGATGTTGTTGGGGCATTACCCAAATTTCTGAGAGAAATGGGGCATGATGTGCGGATATTCTTGCCTTACTATGGCTTCCTGCCAGACAAAATGGAAATTCCCAACGAACCCATTTGGCGGGGATCTGCCATGTTCCAGGAATTTGCTGTTTATGAAAGCATTCTGCCTGGTACTGATGTTCCCTTGTACTTATTTGGACATCCCGCCTTCCTACCGCGCCACATTTATTCTGGAGATGGTGAAGATTGGCGGTTCACCTTGTTTGCTAATGGTGCAGCCGAGTTTGCCTGGAATTACTGGAAGCCAGAAATTATCCATTGTCACGATTGGCATACGGGGATGATTCCCGTGTGGATGCACCAAGATCCTGATATCACCACAGTGTTTACCATTCATAACCTGGCTTATCAAGGGCCGTGGCGTTGGTATTTAGAGAAAATTACTTGGTGTCCCTGGTATATGCAAGGACACAACGTAATGGCGGCGGCGGTGCAATTTGCCAATAAGGTAAATACAGTTTCGCCCACCTATGCCGAGCAAATCAAGACACCTACTTACGGTGAAACATTAGAAGGTTTGCTGTCTTTTATTAGCGGAAAACTATCCGGGATTATCAACGGTATTGATACTGAGATATATAATCCAGAAAATGACAAATATATTGCTCAAACCTTTACTGCTGATACTTTAGAGAAACGCAAAGCCAACAAAATTGCTTTGCAACAAGAACTAGGATTAGAAGTCAACTCCAAAGCCTTTTTAATTGGGATTGTCACCCGATTAGTGGAACAAAAAGGTATTGATTTGATATTACAAATCCTCGATCGCTTCCTCTCTTATACAGATGCCCAGTTTGTGTTGTTAGGAACAGGCGATCGCTACTATGAAACTCAGATGTGGCAATTAGCATCCCGCTTTCCCGGACGCATGGCTACTTACTTGCTGTATAACGATGCCTTGTCTCGCCGCATCTACGCTGGTACTGATGCCTTCTTAATGCCCAGTCGTTTTGAACCATGCGGGATTAGCCAAATGATGTCTTTGCGTTATGGTTCTGTGCCCATTGTCCGCCGTACAGGTGGATTAGTTGACACCGTGACCCATCACGACCCGGAAAATGCCGCAGGTACCGGTTATTGCTTTGACCGCTATGAACCGCTAGACCTTTTCACCTGTATGATCCGAGCTTGGGAAGGCTTCCGTTTCAAACCACAATGGCAAGAACTTCAAAAACGGGGCATGGCCCAAGACTTTAGTTGGTATCAATCTGCAAAAGAGTATGTGAAGTTGTACAGATCAATTTACGGTTTGCCAGAAGAAGAAGAGACACCAGAACCAAAGTTAGTTTTAAACGAAGCAGTCACCACAAGCAAGTCCTGAACACCGCCAGGAGCATACAAATGTAGGGTGGTTAGAAACAGCGCCTACACAGGCAAAACCCACCTCCGTGGGTTTCAAAACCTCAATCTTTCCTTAGTCCGCGGAGGCGGACTTTGTTTGTGTAGCCGCGACTTCCAGTCGCCAGGGCTATTGATTACTCGTGGCTTTCGCCCTAATCAACCAATCACGATCGCCAGCGCAAATTTCCCGACCAGAGGAGTCTCCTAAGCGGTCTAGTGCTAATAGACAAGCATATTTCAAGTCCCAAATCGGCGTATTTAGGCAAATTTTGATTTCAGGAATTGCTCGTGAATCCCCCAATTCACCAAGAGCGATCGCGCACGCAGCACGAGATTTTTGAAACTGAGGTTCGCGGTTGTGCAAGTTTTCTAGTAACAAATCGTAGGCGGGAGCATATTTGAGCCAGCCGAAAAGTTTCATCACATGATAATGAGCGCCATAGTCGTTATATGCCTTGTCGCCATAAGTTGCTAAAAGTGCTGCTGGTGCTTCTTGTGCATAGATATCCAGTAAGGTTTTTGTTGCTAAATAACACCGTCCAAAATCGGTTTCGTAGAGTTCGTTAATTACAAAATCCAGAACAGGGGTAGCATCATATTCATGTACTAAATCAAGGTCGTTGGGATGATCGTAGAGTACTTGCTCTAAGTAAGGTTGAATTTCTGTAAAAGTAATTTCACCACTAGCGACGCCTGCATCCAAAAGCATCCGCAACCCTCGCAGCCGGAAGACCAGAGATACAGGACAACGAGCGATTTCTGGGATGGCTTTGTAGTAGTGTGCATCAATCAAGTCTTGAATGCAACCGCGCCGTGCATTGACGCTGGAACTTTGCAGCAGCGCCATTACCTCGGTGATTTGGGAGTAGTCACCTGTGAAACGACAAACTGTCGCGATCGCTGCACTACGGATGGGTTCATCCTCCGCATTGGTAAACTTACGTACACGTTCTAAAGACGACTGATAGTCAGCATTAGCTAGGGTGTGAATAATGACTCGATAGATTTGACCGGGTTTATCAAGCAGTTGCGCCACCTCTTCGAGGATTTCTAAATTTTTAGTCCCGATTTCCCCGATCGCCCACACGGTATTTTCAACAGTATAAATATCATCATCTTTAAGACACTGCCGAATTACAGGTAAAGCTGATTCGGCTTGCAATCGCCCCAGACTTTCCACAGCTTTGCGTCGAACAATCCGGTGGTCTAACTCATCAGGGTTACTGGTTTCAATCGCCCTTACCAAAGCTGCGATCGATTGCTCAGTGGGGAAGTTAATTAAATGGGAAACAGCAATATATTTATCAGAAGCGTCTTCGAGTTGTTCTAATGGTGTATCGATAATTGCGATCGCTTCTTCTTCAGTTAGCCCAAACATTTTAAAAAAACGTTTATCCATTGATCTGTAAATTGCTCTTGGATAATTTTAGAGATCACTTTTACCATCGTACTAGGGACTGGGTACTGGGGATTGGGGATTGGGATCTAATTTGGGGATTGATTGAAGCATCAAAAGTGTCTACGTAGCCATTTGAGAATAATAGGAACAAATATGAGTGATTATTTAGATGACTATGAATTTAATAACCTCGATTTTTATCGAAAAAATCATGGTTTACAGCTTTATTACAACTGGTCTGGGGAAATTTGGTGGCAAGAAACACCAGAAAAATCAAAAGAAAAATTGTTCTCTATTATTGGGATGAATGCTACCAAAGTATTTCTCAAGCCCGATCCTGAGTCCGGTGAAGCCGGATATCGCATCAATAGAGAGTTGGGTTTATTTTGTGATCCAGAAACGCAAGAGATTCTCCACTTTTGGAAATCACCAACAGCAAATCAAGCAGTACCAGTGGTACACATTGCTAACCGCATTGTCCAAGGCTCAGTCAAACCAAAGAAATTTGTCATACCCAAAGGCAGCGGATATATTACCTCTGTCATGGAAATTCCTTTAGAATATCCGCATCCCTTAGCAGGAGACAGCAAATATTCAGACTATTGTCCTGGAGAAAAGTTTAAGGGAGTTGAGTACTTTATCTCAAATACTTGCCGACCCGATGCAACTGATGTCCCTCCTGCTAAGTGGGCGAGAGACTGTCCTTGGTTGCCCTGGATGAAGTTAGGATATGCTCATCCAGCTAAATTAAGATTTGAAACCACAATATTTAGAGTAGATTCTTTTGAGCAGCTTCATCCTAGCTTGGTCAAGCTAGTAAGGGAGAAAGTACCAATTTATGAATTCACACCAACGGAAAGTGATGAACCGAATGTGACGAGCATTCAATACTTTAAGAAAAACTTTGAGTCCTACTTGCGGGGAGATATTTTTCCACTTGAGGAAACCTCTTAAAATAATTACTAATTTGTAATGACGCTCTCTACAAGACGCTAAAAATGTACGAGAACGGGTTTATTGTCTGCAACAGACCAAGGCCATAATCGCTCACCCTCATACCACGGAGCTTCTACCACAGCTTGAAGACAAGGATTGGTACTCATCACATCGACCCTCTCCTGTTGCAAGATGCTAGACCATGTTAGCGCGATGTCTACGACGTGGCTACGCCTACGCACTGGATCAAAGGCTGTAGTTGGACTTTTGAAGATTTCTCTCAAAAAGCTTTACCAGTGGTAACTCGATCTGAGAAGATCGGAATATATGCATTTGTCAGCTATTAGTTAGTTGCCTCTTGCCAATTGTTCATTTCTATCTAACAGCTAAGTACTGGTCTTTCGCGAATAACCAAATACAAACACTCTTTGGAACACTGACTGCACATCATTTAAAGAAACACGCATTTAGGAAATAAAACTTATGGATGAAACCTCAGAACTCACAACAACCGATAACGTAACCGCTCAAGATGTAGCAGAAGTTATTGCAGAACTTGAGCAATATCGGGAACGTCTAATTCAAGAAACTACGGAAACAGCAAAACGGGCTAAGTTGATGAGAGTAAACGTCATGGCAAAACTGGAGCCTGAGCTTGTCAAGATTGATTCTGCTCTCCAGGAACTCCGCGATCAACAGGCTGCCCTGAGTGTCAGCAACTAGTAATTCCTTTTGATAATTTAGCTAGAAGTTATATGCTCAACTCCGAAACTCAATCTGGGACGGATTCGTTAAATCTGTCCCATGCAGAAACTGATGCTTTATTTGCAGCGGTGAGTGAGCAATTAGGCTTAAACACCTTCAACCCGGATGACCAAGAGCTATTAAAGCAGATGGTTGAGAGTATGGGAGACTCACGGGGCATGGTTAGGTTGAGTTTTGCAGAGGCGTTGGGTAAAATCGGTAAACCAGCGACCCCCTTATTAATGGAAGCTGTGGCAAGTCATCCAAACCCAGTTGTGCGGAGAGCCAGCGCCAAAACCCTGACACTGATTGCTGACCCGATCGCAGTTCCCACCTTGGTCAACGCCCTGTTAAACGATGAAGATACGGTGGTCAAAACCTCAGCGGTGGGGGGGCTTGCCAAAATAGGTGAAGCAGCTGTGCCAGCATTGCTGAAAATCTTAGCGTCAACTGAGTATCCAGAAAGTGCTAAAGGACACGCAGTATGGGCGTTGGGATTTATTGGGGCAGAAGCGAAGGAACATTTATATCGGGAAATTAACTCCGACTCGGCTGAAGTTCGGGCTGCGGTGGTGGGTGCGATCGCTAAAATCGCTCAAGAAGGCACTGAAGAAGGAGCATTTAATATTTTAATTAACGCCCTCGCCGATTCATCTGAAATTGTGCGCGGTGAAGCAGCATCTGCTTTGGGCAGCCTAAGCTATCGACCAGCAATTCCTAAGCTTGTCGAGTTACTGCATCATCCCGATTGGGATACTCGAAAAGCGGCAGCTCTGGCATTAATGAAAATTGGCGATCGCACTTCCTTAGAACCCCTGCAAGCCGCATTAACCGAGGAAAAAGAAGCGGGGGTTCAGGCAGTGATTAAGTTGGCGATTTCTCAAATTGAAAGACAGTTGGAGCAAGAGACTTGGGAATAAGGCGATGGACATTTCCAACTTGATCGAATAATTAATAAATGGCGTTACATTTAAGAGCGATCAGTATCCTCTCTGATATTTAATCACCTGATCTAATCGGGGCAAAGCACTCACTGCTGATTCACGAACATACGGATCAACAGATTCATCATTAGTTAATGCCGTCAGCACTTCCACCCCTCGGCTATCACCCATCGAACCGAGGGCATTGACGATCGCTACAGCCACCGCA
This sequence comes from Nostoc sp. JL34, assembly GCF_017114945.1. Taxonomy (GTDB): domain Bacteria; phylum Cyanobacteriota; class Cyanobacteriia; order Cyanobacteriales; family Nostocaceae; genus Nostoc. Next base: position 31,091 of record NZ_JABXKQ010000041.1, on the reverse strand, counting down.
ACATTATCTATTGTTTTCAAAGCTTCAGTCAAAATCTCAAAAGCAGGAGAACCAATCTCACCCAGTGCCATCACTGAGGCAATATAAACAACGGGATTTTGGTCATTGAGCGCTGTTTTCAATCCCTGTAAGCCTTCAGCCGGAAAAGGAACATCGGGATGATTAGCAGCAATCTGTGCCAGGGCCTTAGCACAGCTACCCCGAATGGTCGCATTATCGCTATTTACTAATGACTCTACCAGTAGCGGTACAGCATCTGTACCAATAGCACCCAGTGCCTTTACCGCAGCTCTACGGTAGGTGACATTTTCCTCATCCAAAATACCCATTAGCCGAGGAATGGTATTTTCATCACGGACATCAGCCAGTTCCCACATGGCTCGTTCCCGCAGATTCGGGTTGGGATGTTTCAACTGTTCAAATAGAGAATCTGTTGTCATAGATTTATTGAAGGGGAGTGGGTAATGAAAATCCCAAATCACTAATCATCAATTTAAATACAATTGGTCAACGAGAAAGAACGACTCTTATAAATAAATATGCAATGTTTATTTACGTAACAGTTTAATTTTAAATTTTGCATTTGACTTACTACAAAACAGAGGGACTCTTGGTCAATCACTCAACCTGATAGAGGCAAAGCAACAGACTGAGAGTCCCTGAGTTTTAGAGGATGACGATCGCTCGTCTACGTCTAGTCAATCCCTATTACTATGAAAGGGAGTTGATTACGTAGTCGAGAAGAGCGCGGAACTCAACCAACGCTTGAGGAGACAAGTCGCGAGGAGAGCAAGCGCGATCACGAGTGTAAGTCAACGCGGTAACGTAAGGAGCGGTGGGCAGACCCAAAGAGCGATAAACTTCACGAGCGCCTGCAATACCCCATTCGTCTAGAGGGCCAGTACCGCCCACAACTAAGCTGTAGTTGATCAAGCGTAGGTAGTGCTTGATGTCGCGCAGGCACTTGTCTTTCTTGACTTGGGTAGCGCCAGCTTCACCTTCTTGGGTCAGGTAAGGATATTTCTTGAAGGCAGCATCATAAGCTTCTTTTGCTACGTTATCGATACCAGTAGCTAGCTTTTCAGCAGCTTCTAGACGAGCAGTTGCACGTTGAATGCTACCTTGAACTGATTCGAGATCAGAGGTGGTTGGAAAACGACCTGCTGCATCAGCAGATCCAATAACCGTAGTGATAACTGATTTCATTGCTTTTTATACTCCAGATTAGATTTGATCGAGTTTTGTATTTCAGTTGGCTTGACTAATAGGCTTTAGCAATTAGCAATTAGCTCAGAGAAGAAATAACGCGATCGAAGTAGCTAGCAGCTTCAGCAGCTAGAGCAGAGCAGTCGCCTTGAACAACTTCCAGTTTGCGGAACTTTTTACCAGCGTTAGCTTCAGTGTTGGTGTTGGTGATGTGAGCGACACTGATAGCCTTCAGGATTTGGAAAGCCCGTACAGAAGAGCCAGTGGGTACGCCCAAAGCTGTATAGGTTTCTTTCAGACCGTTCAAAGCACGATCGTCCAATACAGAAGAATCACCAGCCAATAGCGCGTATGTTACATAGCGCAGAACGATTTCAGCATCACGCAGACAAGCAGCCATGCGGCGAGTGGGGTACAAGTTACCACCAGCTTGTAGCAAACCTGTATTTTCACAAGCAATCCCAGCAATGGCATCAGAAACCGCACAGCTAGCGTTGCTGGCGATCGCATTTACTGCATCAAGGCGCTTGTTGCCTTCAGCGATGAAAGACTTTAGCGCTGCCAAGTCAGCACCACCGATAGGAGCGGTTTTGGCATCAGCTGCAATTACAGCTCTGGAAAAAGCATCAAGAACCATGAGTTCTCCTTAATATTCACAAATGGCGGATATTATTTCTGGCGTGTTCTCGATCAGATTAACTGTGAGTAGCCAAACAAAAACATAGGGGATCAATAGTACCCTAGTCTTTACTATGAGAGACAAAGTAATAATCTGTAATATTTACCTGTAATTTGGCTGTCTTGATAAAAAAATCAAATTTAGCCGAAATCGGGCAAAAAATTAAGACCTACGCATTTTTAGGGAACTCTGCCACTGCGTAAGTCTTAAGAAAAAAATCTTGCTTTTTAATCTATCAAGCTTGTTTTAGCAGATGTTTGACCAAATTATCTTTCACCATCATCTGCCGTAAAACTTCTAGCAAAAATTCTTGAGCCTCTTGTTGACTCAAACTTTTTACCTGGTCTTTCAAATTTTGTAAGCGAAACTGTTGCTCTAAAGTTAATTCGACTGGTAAGTCCATCATTCACTCCTGTGATTGACTGAATCGAAGGGTATTTGTTGTTGCTGGAAGACGATCGCTTTTTACTAGTTTAACACTCGAATATTAAAATGTCTACATTGTCAAGCGATAGTAAATCACACTTATAAAAGTTTACAATCACATAACAATACGTTTGTCTCTCCCTTTGAAGGGTGTTTATTGAAGCTGACCACTAATCGTTGTAATGTTTAGAATGTTTATATACCAACTACTGTAAAAAGAAAGAACAAGGTAAACATCATCCGCAGGAGTAATAAGTAGGAGTCAGAAGATTGATAGACGCAATGGAATTTTTTCAGCTAAGTGCTGGTAAGTGGCGATCGCAACGTGCAACTCATCATTTAGCGTTCAAGCGCTCAGAGACAGGAGAATCGAATATACAGGTAGAAACTCTGGATGCCGATCATCCCGAAATCATTGAACTGTGCCAGTATCATGAGATTGATCCCAGCCTTTCAGTAGGTGGTTCGCGCGTGCGTTGGCTAGGCACTATGGCTTGGGATCGAGAGGATGAGGAGAATCATCAGGGAAAAACCATATTTGCGATCGTGCCCGATGGCGATAACCCAAGGCAAGGCAAATTACTCCGCGAAAGAGGTTATGCCGAAATAGTGCCTGTAGTCGGTCTTTTTCACATGGATGATGAAGATGGACTAGTGTTGACAACCGAATACGAAACAATGAGTTCCATTGAGCGATTCTGGTTCACCAGCCCAAATATGCGAATGCGAACCAGTACAGTCAAACGGTTTGGCGGCTTTAGCACGGCATCGTTTTGTACTGAAAGCCGCATTGAAACTTCTGTTGAGGTTTCTACCACAGAAGAAGTAACAGCAAGCCAAGGGCCGGATGTTTTGGAAAAAAGACAGTTTTATTCAGTTTTGGGGTGGTGAATTATTTCAAGCAGAGCGATGCTTTTGCTCGTGGGCGAGATTATCTGCATCGGGTACAGGGACTTGCCCTAGAACCGGGTATGGTGGATGTGTTCGATAACCTGCGCGATCGCATCTCTATCTGCACTTGGATCGGCGAGAATATTAACATCGTAAACGCTCAGATCAACGCCTATCTAGAAGTTTGTCATCAGTGCTTTCATCCCCAAGAGCGTCGCCACATCCAAATTTTTGCAGTGCCGATAGCTCAATCCTTCGGCATAGACGGGCTGTGTAACATTCTCACAAACCCAATTACTATTCTGGTCGATGTCGGTCGAGTTGCACCTAAAGACTGGTTTGGTGTAGTCGTCCATGAATACGCCCATGCCCATCTAGGAGACTTTGGTCACAATGAGCAGTTTGCTAGCATCCTATCTCATCTATGCTTAGGACTGGGATTGGAACCACCCTACTGGGAGGCAGGGATGGAAGCAACTTTGCGTAGCTGGCCTTACTGTAAGTCAACTATAGATCCCCTGGAATTTTGGATCGGTCGCTGAAGGAAACAGGAAGAGACAAGGGGGACAAGGAAAATAACAATTCCCAATTCCCAATGCCCAGTCCCCTATTAATTTCTTTTGCTAAATGTTAAAAATTATTGCTTCAGTTCAAAAAGGTGAAACTGAATCTCCTAATCTAAAATATGTGAACCAAATTTTTATTCACTTACTTTTAGTCATTAAGCTGGAAGCTCCACTCCCTTTATTGATTAGATATGGGTTGAATCTAGTAGGCTAGTCGTTTTTCCTAGGAAAACTGAAATCACCCTTAGTTAAGTTTCGTGAAATTTTATCAGAATCTGAGGTTCTGATCCAACTACTCCTTTAATATGTGATTAAAAGTTGTTAACTTTAATTAAGAACATGGAGGCTTTAGAGTGGCAATTCCTCTGTTAGAATACGACCCTTCAAGTCAAAACCAGCGTGTAGCTGCGTATGAAGTGCCGGGTGATGAACAACCCAGGATTTTTACTACAGACAATATACTTTCTCCGTCAGATTTAGGTGATCTGATTGAAGCAGCATATCGTCAAATTTTCTTTCATGCCTTTGCTGCCGATCGCGAAACATATTTAGAGTCCCAACTCCGTAATGGACAAATTACAGTGCGGGACTTTATTCGTGGGTTGTTGCTTTCCAATACCTTTAAGAAAAGCTTCTACGACCTCAACAATAATTATCGCTTTGTTGAGCAAGTAATCCAGCGTGTTCTGGGACGTGACCCATATAACGAGCGGGAAAAAATCGCTTGGTCAATTGTAGTTGCTACCAAGGGTATTGTAGGTTTGGTTGATGAAGTGCTAAACACTGAAGAGTACCTGAGCAATTTTGGATACTCCACAGTGCCTTATCAGCGCCGTCGGATACTACCATCTCAATCTGCGGGTGAGTTGCCATTCAACATCAAATCTCCGCGATACGAAGATTATCACCGTTCTAAACTGGGTTTCCCTCAAATCATTTGGCAAGTCGAAGTACGCAGATTCCTTCCACAAGAGCAAAAGCCCAAGGCTGGAGATCCATCTCTATTCTTGTCTATGGCACAAAGTGTTAATGCAACTGGCAATGCGCCACAACGAATCTCGTCATTTAACATCGATATCGAAAAGTCTGTACCTTATCGGCAACTGTCAGGAATTAAATAACGATTTTTGGTCAGCGGCTGGCTAGTACATCCATTTGATCATTTTATAGCGTGCATAAGTCTTGGGTTATGTAGGAGTTTCATTTAGATAAAACTAAGTGAAACAAACTGTATCCCATGTCTAATGCACGCTAGTTGTTAGTGGGAATTGGGCATTGAGCATTAAAGATATTTTTTATCAATACCTAATGTCTGTGAAATGGCGCTACTTTCAGGCATAGGATGAGCTTAAAGTGTAGTTCGTCTTTTTAGCATCTCCAAAAGTTTTGTAAAGTGGGCGGGAGGAGTTGCTGTCACCTCAATCAACTCCCCAGATAGGGGATGCTGCAATTTTAGTCGCCAAGCGTGGAGTGCTTGACCGGGCAAATTTACCCCTACTGAATGGCCAGAACTATAAACTGGGTCGCCGACTATTGGATGACCCATTTTGGTGCTGTGGACGCGAATTTGATGGGTGCGTCCAGTTTCTAATTGAAAGTGAATTAAGGTGAAGTTACCAAGACGTTCTAGTACTTGCCAATGAGTGACGGCTACTCGTCCGCCTTCTTCAACGGGTATAATCGCCATTTTCTTGCGGTCTTGGGGATGGCGACCAATGGGCAAGTCTATGGTGCCACTTTCAGTTTTTGGCGCACCGTAAACTATGCCCAAGTATTCTCGCCGTGCGGTTTTTGCTTTCAGTTGCGCTTGTAGATGACGATGGGCAATATCTGTTTTAGCGATCGCGATCGCTCCCGTTGTATCCTTATCCAATCGATGGACGATTCCCGGACGTTGGACTCCGCCAATTCCTGGTAAATTGGGACAATGAGCCAACAGGGCATTTACCAAAGTACCATCTGGATGACCGGGCGCAGGATGGACAACTAAACCTGCGGGTTTGTTGAGAATAAGTAACTGGTCGTCTTCGTAGAGGATATCTAAGGGGATATCTTCTGCTAGCAGTTCTAAAGGTTGGACTTCTGGTATTTCGAGAGTGATGCGATCGCCTAGCTTGACATTGATCTTCTTAGATGTGCAAACTTTGTCGTTAAGTTGGACGTTACCCTGTTCGATTAACTGTTGGATGCGAGAACGGGATAAATCTGGTAATTCTTGGGAAAGGAAACGGTCAAGGCGATCGCCCTTAGTGTTGACACAGTGTATCGTACTCTTAAGGGGAAGCAAGCTAGGTGTAGCATCCTCTATATGAGAATATAAGCGATCACTGTTTTCTTGGATTTGTAAATTAAATTCGGTCACAATTGCTCTGGATTAATTCTCCGTTCTTTAAGTAAAGCGCGGAATGCCTTTAATTTGGCGGTTAGAAATCGCGTCTACCCAGGCAAAACCTTGATTTTACCTTAGCGAACTAGAGTTGGTGTACCCGCGAATTCTATTGCCTTAGCTGTCTTGTATTTGTTCTCTTACCGATTGTCGAAATACTCTAAGTGCTGAACTCATTCCTATAGTTCGCGCCATTTCCACAAACCGAGGAATAAGTTCTGTAATAGAAAAAGTAGGGAATGTGGGGCTGATCAGAGACTTGACATATTGCTCACCTTGCAGCAAGCTAATTTCTAGGTTTTTGTTTTCATATCGCCAAATTTCAGGTACTCTTAACGCTTCGTAGGCACCAATTTGGGTTTTAGAGGTGACATCGATTTCAATTGCCAAATCAGGAGGAGGGTCAACAGTTAGGTTGATCCTGTCTTTCCCAATCATTAGCTTATAGTTTTGAATATAAAAACAATCATCAGGTTCAATACCTACACTTATATCTTTTCGCTTAAAGGTAGTTGAACCTAAAGACTCCCAATTTAGATCGAGTTCATCTAGCAAAACTTTCACCAAGTCTCCGATGATTACCTTAGATCGCTCATGTTCTGGTAATGGAACCATAATTTCTAACGTTCCTCGGCTGTATGCTACTCGACTCCCGCGATGTTCCCCTAACTCGTTGAGAATTGCTTCAAATACTTGCCAACTCACATCTTCCAGTATTATTCTTTGCCCTGGCGGAACTCGAATTTGGCTGAGTTGAAGAGTAACCATAGGATTTTAGTTGTTAAATAATTTCATTTTTACTCAAATTCGAGATGAGCGAAAAGGGAATTTTCCCAAATTGGATTTAGCAAACACCCCAAAAGCGATCGCTTAAATTTTTTCCATCTCTTCTCCTCTGTGTCCTCCGCGCCTCTGCGGTTCATAATTCTAAATCTATAACTTCTTGCGGCAACTCAAATAAACCATCTTCCCCAGCTTCAAAATCAATCACCTGATAGACAGCATCAATATTTAATTCACCATAAATATGAGGAAATAATTCGCCTATTTCAGCAGGTTCATAGCTAATTTCAGCTTGGACTTTTTCAGAATCAATACAAAGTAGTACCAATTCTTTTTGATTATCAAAAAATCTCTTGGCAACCTTGAGTATTTGCGTTGATTTTGAACAATGCATAAAACCTTCACTGTCTAACGAATCAGCGCGATATGTACCGAGATTTTTTGCTTGTTCCCATTGTTGGCGTTTGGTAATGTGGAGAATGGTGTTCATAGAAAATCTAGGAATTTCTGCATCTTGCAATATTGTCATGAAGTCGTCTAAATTTGTAAAGTCTTGAATAACTTTTGTAGCGCCTATATTTATTAATTTATTATTACCTATTCCCATAAAAGCAATACTCAACTTATAGGCTGCTTTTACATCCCAAACACCATCACCAACAAAAACAACTTTCTGAAATTTTTCAACTTGATAAACATTCTCCGCTTTGATAATAGCTGTCCTCACAATATCTTCTCGCGAAAGTGCATCATTAGCTGAAGCCAAGGGAATGCCTTCTATTTGTAAGTTAGCTTTTTGAAGTTTTAGTTTAGCAGATTCACGCCAACCACCAGTTGCGATCGCAACACACCAATCAGGGTCTAGCTGTAATTTAGCTAATATATTTGCCGAACCAGGAATTTCGCTGAATAAATCTTGGTTATTAATAAACGCTTCCTGAAGTAGACTAATGAAACCTGCTTTAAGTCTGATTAATTCTTCATTTGCAGGAAGACGTTGTAATTTTTCTTGAAAAATTTGTTGGGTAATTCCAGAATCCGTTGTGTATGCGTATTCAGCCCAATTTGTATTTATACCAAAAATGCCAAATTCCAATGCAAAAGTACGTACAAAACAATTTTCATCAATTTTGTTGGTATTGGTCAGTGTACCATCAATATCAAAAATTACTAATTGCATATAGCGATCGCTCTACAAAATTATTCTTGAAAATCTCAAGCAGAGACGCGGATTTTTTTTGCGCCTTTGCGTGAGACTATGATTCTATAAATTAGTTGGAATACAAATATCTGGCGCACATAAGCCAATAAACTCTAGTGTTGTCACTTCAAAGGTATTCAAATCTACGCAACGAATAACATGATTATTGGTATCAGCAATATATAGATATGAATCTGTAGCACTCAATCCTGAAGGTTCAAAAAAACGAGTGTTCTTACCTTGACCATCTTGTAAACCCGCAGAACTATCTCCCAAAACTGTTTGACAATTCCCACTAGGGCTAACTAATTTAATTTTATGGTTGTAGGTATCTGCCACCCACAAAAAATTCTGAGCGTATTCTACTCCTAAACAGTGCTGCAAACGGACATCTTCACCTTGTCCATCTACATCACCAAAACCAAATAAACCACCACTACCGCAAACAGTTCTTACTTGATACGGTTCGACAATTCCAACACCACGAATTGAACTAACTTCACTGTCAGCAATATATAATTCTTGCCCATTATGAGTAATACCACTAGGTTGGGCAAAGGCAGATTCAGTAAGTGAACCATCAATACACGCTTCTGCACCAGTACCAGCATAAGTTTTGATGATGCCAGTTTCTAAATCCATTTGCCAAATTTGATGCGGCCCAGCCATTGCAATAAACAGGATATTTCCCACTTTCACTAAATCCCAAGGGGAATTCAGTGCGGTTTCTAAACCAGCGCCTCCATGAGGATGGATATTGCGGCTTTGTTCGCCAGTTCCCGCAATAGTTTCGACTCTTTGACGCTTTAAATCAACTCGCCGCAGAGAATGATTTTCTGTATCAGCAACATAAAGAATTTGATTTTCGGCATCAAATGCCATTCCCTCTGGTGCAAAAAATTGTGCTTCGCTAAAACTACCGTCGGTTAAACCAGATTTTCCAGTACCAATCAAATGCAAAATTTCCCCATCAAAGCTACTCACAACCAAGCGATGATGTCCAGAGTCAGCAATAAATAAACCCATTGGAGTAGCTAGAACTTTACCAGGAAAAGCTAGAGGTGTAAGTAATGGTTGGCGCTGTTTTTCTAAAGTCAAGCTGATTTCTTGGAAATTAATTGTGTCTTTCTCTTGGTGTTGCTGAATTAGCTTTTGAATCAACTCGTCTAAAGTGTCACGGTTTCCTTCACCAGAAATCTGGCCAATCACGTAACCTTCTGGATCAATAATTATTAACGTGGGCCAAGCACGTACAGCATACTCTTCCCAAATCCGAAAACCTTTGTCAACTACAACTGAATGTTCAATGTCGTAGCGCAGAATAGCTTGGCGGATATTTTCTGTTTCTTTTTCATTTTTAAATTTGGCAGAGTGGACACCGATAATAGTCAGACTATCTTTATATTTTTGTTCTAAATATTTTAGGTTTGGCAGAATATGCAGACAATTGATGCAACAGTATGTCCAAAAGTCTAAAATTACAACTCTACCCTTGAGTTCTTTAAGAGACAAGGGTTTATCAGTATTGAGCCAAAAGTAATTTTGTGGTAATTCTGGCGCTCTAACACGGGGAATCATAAAGTATTCTTTGATAAAGTTAGCTCATCACTTTAACTTTAAAAATTCAGATCAGTTTTTATGCATATTTTACTGCCTTTATACACAATAAAAGGTAGACAAAGCCTTAGATTACTTAAACTAAAGTCTGCAAATAGTCAAACTCGATAATTTTATATTACAGTAAATCTATAGATTTATCGTAATTTAAAGTATAATTATCCTCTCAATGAGTGTCAGCTAAAGTTTATGAACACTCTCTATGTTTCCGATTTAGACGGTACATTGCTTGGAGATAATGCAATTCTTTCTTCGTTCAGCAAAAAAATCCTTGATGAACTCTTGCATCAAGGACTCCAGTTTACTGTAGCTAGTGCGCGTAGCGTTGTTTCTATGCAGGCCATTCTGAAAGATTTGAATCTTCGTCTCCCAATTATCGAATTTAATGGTGCTTTTATTTCTGATTTAGATTCTGGTAGACATGAAATCATCAACTCTATTTGTCCTTCTATAGTTGAAAGTATCTACAAACTTATCCTGGAGTTTGGTTGTGTTCCGTTTATATCTAGTTTTAATGGCACAGAAGATTGTGCTTACTATAAAGATATAATCAACGATGGTATGCGTTGGCATATTAACGATCGCCTAACCAGCAAAGACCGAAGGTTGCGATCAATTGAAGATTTGACACATTCTTTTAGCGATCAAGTTGTTTGTCTAACAGTGATTGGTCACGCACAGGAATTACTCGAACTTCAAGGGGCGATTATTGAAAGACATGAAACTAACGTAGAGACACACTTGATGGAAAACCAATACTCTCCGGGATGGTATTGGTTAACAATTCATGACCGCAAAGCGACAAAAGGCCAAGCTATTCAGACTCTGGTAGAAAATTATGGATTACAGGAAAGTGAGATTGTAGTTTTTGGTGATCAAATTAATGACATCAAAATGTTCAAAATTGCTAATCATGCCATTGCAGTTGCTAACGCAGATGCCGAACTCAAAAGTTATGCAACATTAGAAATTGGCTCAAACAGAGAAGATAGCGTTGTTAAATATATTTATCATAATTGGTCAAAAAATATGTTTTTAAATCTGACTTTGACATAGGCTAGTAGTCCGTCAAATTCATTTTGAGGGTTAGAGAGACGCGATAAATAGCCGTCTCTACAGTAATTTATCTATCAATTATTTATTGACAGATTACTAATAGCATAAGAATTGAAATTGCTTAGTTTATTTTAGGAGTTATATATGCTTGGGGTAATATTTGATCTAGACGGAACTCTTTGGAATATATCTAGTATATGTGCAGATGCTTGGAATCAAGCAATTAAGATTGCTAATATTCCGAGAACTCCTATCACTGAGGATGATATTAATGGGGTAAGTGGTCTTCCTTTTATAGAGTGTATAAAAAACATTTTTCCAGACATAGCAGAGGAAAATATTGATAAATTTTCTATTTTAATAGAAGACTGTGAAAAGCAAGAGATAAAAACTAGAGGTGGAACTTTATATGAGGGTGTTTCAGAATTAGATACTTTGTCCAGTCAGTTTCCCTTGTTTTTAGTTAGCAATTGTGAGTATTGGTACTTACAGGTATTTCTTTCTATGCCTTTAAGCAGTAGTAATACAAACAAGACTTTTAGGGATATATTTGTAGACTCAGAGTGTTTTGGCAGAACTCAAAAACCCAAAGCTGAAAATATCATTGCAATCTGTCAGCGTAATAGCTTGAAAAAGGCAATTTATATTGGAGATACAGAAAGTGATAGATTAGCAGCTATGAAAGCAGGAGTTGATTTTATTCACGCCTCCTATGGATTTGGTTATGTAGAATCAGCAAATTTAAAGAGTGCAGCTTCTTTTAGTGAAGTTGTCGATATACTGTTAACTCTTATCAATCCACCATCAGTAACGATAGAAAATATTACAGCGAGTTTATAAACTAGAAATGGTTTTAGCGGATATCACTTTTGAAAAGACTTGACAGACTAACTACTACAGAGTTGTCAGCTTGGGTGCAACAAGCGAAAACTAAAGCTGAACGCGGAAAAGTTATCGATCGCATTCCGCAATTAGCTTTAGCCAATCCTGGTTGGTTTGCAGTTCACATCTGCTGCGAATCGGGGAAAACTATCAGTTTTGGGGATACAACTTGTGTTTTCCCGCTAATGAGCGTGATTAAGACATTCTCTCTACTTTATCTGCTAGAGCATTTTGGGGCAGAAACGGTTTTTGGATGGGTTGGAGTGGAACCATCCGATGCACCCTTCAATTCTTTAGAACAATTAGTTAGCGATCGCGGCCATCCCCGCAACCCCATGATTAATAGTGGGGCCATTACCCTCGCTGATAAATTACCAGGAACGGATGCTAGCGATCGCACTCTTTCATTTTGTCAATGGCTCAACCAATTAGCAGGTTGTCAACTAAGTTTAAATGAGGAAATGCTGGCTTCAGTGCGATTAACCCGTTCAACAGCCAATGAAGCGATCGCTAATTATCTCGCCGAAGCCGGTCATCTCAAAAATCTGGAAACAGCCCTTGACACCTACGAGCAAATATGCTGTGTATCGGGGCGAGTTGAAGATTTAGCCTTGTTGGGAAAACTCCTAGCTTGTGAAAATGGCTGTTCCTCAGCACAAAATCGCCGAATTGTCAACACAGTAATGTCAACTTGTGGACTTTATGAAGCTTCTGCCCAGTTTGCAGTCAGAGTTGGTTTACCGATGAAATCAGGGATTGGTGGTGGGCTTGTAGCAATAGTACCAAGTGAGGGAGCGATCGCTTGTTACAGTCCCGCCTTGGATAATATCGGAAATCCTGTAGGTGCGATCGCATTAGTTGAAGTTTTAGCGCAAGAGTTACAGTTGAGTATTTTTGGTTAATTCTGGTTTTCCTGGATCGGAATGCTTGTTTTAGATAACGGCGTTGATTCAGGAGTTGGCGTTACCTCTGGCTGTGGTTCTGCTGGTGGCGTAATTATTTTTGGGGCTGGAGACTCAATAATCTCTGGCAGTGTGGGTGGCAAACTAGGAGATGGTGCCATTGTTACTTGTGGAGTAGGTGTCTTGCCTGTTAGACGGTTGAAAAATCCGCCAAATCTAGATTTTGTTGGCTGAGGTACAACTTTTTCGGGTAATGGCGTAGATTCAGGGGTTGGTGTTACCTCTGGCTGTGGTTCTGGCGTTGGTGTAATTCTTTCTGGTGCTGGAGGCTCAATAATCTCTGGCAGCGTGGGTGGCAAACTAGGAGATGGTGCAACAGGTGCTTCTGGGGTGGGAACTTTACCAGCCCCACGGTTAAAAAATCCGCCAAATCTAGGTTTTGTTGGCTGAGGCGCAACTTTTTCAGGTAACGGTAACGGTGTAGATTCAGGAGTTGGTGTTACCTCTGGCTGTAGTTCTGGTGCTGGCGTAATTCTTTCTGATGGTGTCGGAGACAAAGTGGGAGATGGTACAGCCGTTGGAACTTCTAATTTTGGTTGTTCTGGTCGTATTTGGGATTTTTCTGGAACTTCAGTTTCAGGAATAGGCTGTTTTTCTACCTTCGGTTGTATTTGGGGTGTTTTTTCAACGGATGGCGTGAGTGTAGGTTTAGGTGCAAGTTTATAATTCGGGTCTACAATCCCGCGCACCTCCGCTGCTGTGAGTTCTCCTCTCACGATTCTTGATAGAGTGTCTTTACCCTTTGGCTGGTAGTCAATCAATCTAACTGTGGTATTAAAGGCATTTTTGACAGCATTTCCCTGGTTATCGAGAAATTCCAGTTTTACCCAGTTTTTTCCTGGACGGAAGCCTTTCAGATAAACTGCCTGCCAGCGATCAAAAATAAAGCTTTCACCATTAATTGTGGAGCGGATGCGCCAATCACTGAATTCGTTGTTAGGGTTTTCCTTCCCAACCAGGTGCAGAGGCGCGTTAGTTAGGTAAAAGTCCAGTAAGATTGGTTCTGCTCCGTAGCTGCTTTGAGGACGGCTGTAAGTTAGTAGCGGTAATTTGGGATCTGGGTTGTTGTCGTCAGTTTTGGTGAAGACGTGAAATGTTGTCTGAGTATAAGCGCCTTCATTCTTAAAGCTTTCATGCCAAGGACGAGAGGCAAAGACGCGCAGGGTATGAGTACCTGGGGATAAATCTGGCAAAACTAAAGGCTGATTCAGGTCGTAAACAGGTATATAAGGTTGGTTATCCAAAATTACGTGTAGATGTGGCCCCAGTTGTAATTCTGGGTCTTTAAATATTGGTAGATCCTTAACCTGAAAACTGGCTGTAACTTTGTCATCTTGGAAAACTTCATCAGGCTGTGGAGTAACAATTGTCACTTGTGGCTGATAAACTTCCAAAATTGTCCGCAGTTCTTGCATAACAGATGGTGGGGAAATTTCCGAAAATTGCTTGGAAATTTGAGAAATCTGTGGGAGTTTTTCTCCATAGCCAGTAGATACTTCTTGGCTGTCAGCTTTCTCACCACAACTAATCAAGCTTAATACCAGCACCAATGTCATTATCCACCTGAGAATCGGGAACCTCTGAGGGAGGAATTTCTCTAACACCCTTTTCTGCCACGAGTTCATGCGTTGCACCCAGTGAAAGTCTTCGACAATTGACAGATTATTTTCGCTCAAACTGTCCATAGGGAACTATAGCCCAAAAGGTGAAATCTGCCTCACGCCCCATAAGTTTTTCTGTGTATCTCAGGAAATTTTAAAATAAGTCATATTCTTTACAGCTTTTGAATTGCAAAAATTGAAAGATGACACAAATATTTACGGGTAACAGCAGCAAAAACTAGAATATCGGCTACATACAGCCAAACCATAAATTTTACGAATTGTTATTGTTTGTAAATTAAATAGATAAAGTATTGACTTTTGGACAAAAAGTTTGAAGTTAAAAGCCTGATAAGGCAGGAATTTCAGCAATATTCGAGCAAGTTTGAATTATTGTTAAAATATCTCTAACAATGTACAAGTGAAGACTCTATAATTCAACGAGAAACAACTCTCCACATAGGGTCTTCATCGCGGCTTCAGTAAAATTCTGGAGTATGTGGTAATGGTTCATTTTGTGGTATTCATGATTCCTCATTCCTTATCAAGAGAGGAGGTCGAATGACAATAAGTCCTCCGGAGCGAGAGGAAAAAAAGGCAAGAGTAATCGTCGATAATGACCCAGTTCCAACCTCATTCGAGAGATGGGCGCAACCTGGACATTTTGACAGATCCTTAGCCAGAGGTCCCAAAACCACCACATGGATTTGGAACCTGCACGCACTCGCCCATGATTTTGATACACATACAAGCGATTTAGAAGACATCTCCCGCAAGATATTCTCAGCCCACTTCGGCCACTTAGCCGTAGTGATGGTTTGGTTGAGCGGGATGATTTTCCACGGCGCAAAGTTTTCCAACTACGAAGCTTGGTTAAGCGATCCGTTGAACGTTAAGCCTAGCGCTCAAGTCGTTTGGCCCATTGTTGGACAAGACATTTTAAACGGTGATGTTGGCGGTGGTTTCCACGGTATTCAAATCACCTCCGGTTTGTTCCAAGTGTGGCGTGGCTGGGGGATTACAAACTCCTTCCAGCTTTACGTAACTGCGATCGGTGGCTTGGTATTAGCAGGCTTATTCCTATTTGCCGGCTGGTTCCACTACCACAAACGCGCTCCCAAACTGGAATGGTTCCAGAATGTGGAGTCGATGCTGAATCACCACTTGCAAGTATTGCTAGGTTGTGGTTCCTTGGGATGGGCAGGTCACTTAATCCACGTGTCCGCACCGACCAACAAGCTTTTGGATGCAGGTGTTGCTCTCAAAGACATCCCCTTGCCCCACGAGTTCATCTTGAACAAAGACTTGTTGACCGAGTTGTATCCCAGCTTTGCCGCTGGTTTAGCACCTTTCTTCACCTTGAATTGGGGTCAGTACGCTGACTTCCTCACCTTCAAGGGCGGTCTGAACCCGGTAACAGGTGGCTTGTGGTTGACTGATATTTCCCATCACCACTTAGCGATCGCAGTTCTCTTTATCGTTGCTGGTCATCAATACCGTACCAACTGGGGTATTGGTCACAGCATTAAAGAGATCCTAGAAAACCACAAAGGCCCTTTCACCGGTGAAGGTCACAAAGGTCTCTACGAAAACCTGACCACATCTTGGCACGCTCAGTTGGCTACTAACCTAGCCTTCTTGGGTTCGCTGACCATCATCATCGCGCATCACATGTACGCGATGCCCCCTTATCCATATTTGGCAACTGATTACGCTACACAGTTGTGCATATTCACTCACCATATTTGGATCGGTGGATTCTTGATTGTTGGTGGAGCGGCTCACGCTGCGATCTTCATGGTGCGGGATTACGATCCAGTTGTGAATCAAAACAACTTGCTGGATCGGGTAATTCGTCACCGTGACGCGATTATTTCTCACCTGAACTGGGTGTGTATTTTCCTCGGCTTCCATAGCTTTGGACTTTACATCCACAACGACACAATGCGTGCATTGGGTCGTCCTCAAGACTTGTTCTCTGATACAGGGATTCAATTGCAGCCAGTATTTGCCCAGTGGATACAAAATATCCATGCCTTGGCTCCTGGTACAACTGCACCTAATGCCCTAGAACCAGTTAGCTATGTTTTTGGCGGCGGTGTATTGGCTGTTGGCGGTAAAGTGGCAGCTGCACCCATTGTTTTGGGCACAGCGGACTTCCTAATTCACCACATTCACGCTTTCACCATTCACGTCACCGTCCTAATTCTGCTCAAAGGTGTGCTGTACGCCCGTAGCTCTCGTCTGATTCCAGACAAGGCAAACTTGGGCTTCCGCTTCCCTTGCGACGGTCCCGGTCGTGGCGGTACCTGTCAAGTCTCTGGTTGGGATCACGTATTCCTCGGACTTTTCTGGATGTACAACTCCCTGTCTATTGTAATTTTCCACTTCAGCTGGAAGATGCAATCAGATGTCTGGGGAACCGTAGATGCAGATGGGACTGTAACTCACATCACTGGTGGTAACTTCGCCCAAAGCGCCATTACCATTAACGGTTGGTTACGAGACTTCTTGTGGGCACAAGCTACACAAGTCATCAATTCCTATGGCAGCGCGCTATCTGCCTATGGTCTACTCTTCTTAGGCGCTCACTTTGTCTGGGCATTCAGCTTGATGTTCCTGTTCAGTGGTCGCGGCTACTGGCAAGAACTGATTGAGTCCATTGTTTGGGCGCATAACAAACTGAAGGTAGCACCAGCAATTCAGCCTCGCGCTCTGAGCATTATTCAGGGTCGGGCTGTAGGGGTAGCTCACTACCTCTTGGGAGGAATTGCCACAACTTGGGCATTCTTCCATGCACACATCCTTTCAGTAGGGTAGCAATCAGTTGTGGAGTGCTGAGTGCTGAGTGCTGAGTGCTGAGAAAATACTCAAAACTTGGTACTCAGGACTCAAAACTCAGGACTCTAAACGCTGGTATTTGATGGCTAAAGGTCAGAGGATTTATTAAACCTATGGCGACAAAATTTCCGAAATTTAGCCAGGATCTCGCACAGGACCCGACGACTCGTCGGATATGGTATGCGATCGCTACAGGCAACGACTTTGAAACCCATGATGGCATGACGGAAGAAAATCTTTACCAAAAGATTTTCGCAACTCACTTCGGTCACTTGGCAATCATCTTCCTGTGGGCATCCAGCCTCCTGTTCCACGTAGCCTGGCAAGGTAACTTTGAACAGTGGATTAAAGATCCCCTTCACATCCGTCCCATCGCCCACGCGATTTGGGACCCCCACTTTGGTAAACCAGCGATCGAAGCTTTTACCCAAGCGGGCGCTAGCAATCCGGTAAACATTACCTACTCTGGTCTCTACCATTGGTGGTACACCATCGGTATGCGGAATAACGGCGAACTGTACAACGGTTCAGTGTTCTTGCTGTTATTCGCTGCTGTATTACTGTTTGCTGGTTGGCTGCACTTGCAACCCAAGTATCGTCCTAGCTTGGCATGGTTTAAGAGCGCTGAACATCGCCTAAACCACCACTTAGCAGGTTTGTTTGGTGTTAGTTCATTGGCTTGGGCTGGTCACTTAATTCACGTTGCTGTCCCCGAAGCTCGCGGTCAGCACGTAGGTTGGGATAACTTCCTGAATACCCCACCCCACCCAGCCGGTTTGACACCATTCTTTACAGGCAACTGGGGTGTTTACTCTCAAAACCCTGACACTCCTGGACATATCTTCGGGACATCGCAAGGTGCAGGAACTGCAATTCTGAGTTTCTTGGGTGGTTTCCATCCCCAGACAGAAGCTTTGTGGCTGACTGACATAGCTCATCACCACCTAGCGATCGCAGTTTTATTCATTGTTGCTGGTCACATGTACCGGACAAACTTTGGGATTGGTCACAGTCTCAAAGAAGCATTAAATGCTAAGAATTTCTTTGGTATTCCTGTTGAAGGCCCGTTCAACCTACCTCACCAAGGTATCTACGACACCTACAACAACTCCCTGCACTTCCAATTGGGATGGCACTTAGCAGCGCTAGGTGTTGTTACTTCCCTGGTAGCGCAGCACATGTACTCCATGCCTTCCTACGCATTTATTGCGAAGGACTACACAACTCAGGCAGCGTTGTACACGCATCACCAGTATATTGCTGGATTCCTGATGCTTGGTGCTTTTGCCCACGGAGCAATATTCTGGGTACGTGACTACGACCCAGAACAAAATAAAGGCAACGTACTTGACCGCGTGCTGAAGCACAAAGAAGCGATTATTTCCCACCTTAGCTGGGTATCCCTTTTCTTGGGTTTCCACACCCTTGGTTTGTACGTACACAATGACGTAGTAGTTGCTTTCGGTACTCCTGAAAAGCAAATCTTGATTGAGCCAGTATTTGCTCAATTCGTCCAAGCTGCGAACGGTAAAGTACTCTACGGTTTAGATACATTGCTATCTAACCCAGATAGTATTGCTTACACAGCATGGCCCAACTACGCTAACGTTTGGCTACCAGGCTGGTTAGATGCCATCAATGCTGGTACTAACTCCCTGTTCTTGACAATTGGCCCTGGCGACTTCTTGGTACACCATGCGATCGCTTTAGGTCTGCACACCACCACCTTGATCTTGGTCAAAGGTGCTTTGGATGCCCGTGGTTCTAAGCTGATGCCCGATAAAAAGGACTTCGGTTATGCCTTCCCTTGTGACGGCCCCGGTCGTGGCGGTACTTGCGACATCTCAGCATGGGATTCCTTTTACCTAGCTACATTCTGGATGCTGAACACCCTTGGTTGGGTTACGTTCTACTGGCATTGGAAACATCTAGGTATTTGGCAAGGCAACGTAGCTCAGTTCAATGAGAACTCTACATATCTCATGGGCTGGTTCCGCGATTACCTCTGGGCTAACTCCGCTCAGTTGATTAACGGCTACAACCCCTACGGCGTGAATAACCTGTCTGTTTGGGCTTGGATGTTCTTATTCGGACACCTAGTTTGGGCTACTGGCTTCATGTTCTTAATCTCCTGGAGAGGTTACTGGCAAGAGTTGATTGAAACCCTTGTTTGGGCACACGAACGCACTCCTCTAGCTAACCTAGTTCGCTGGAAAGACAAGCCCGTTGCTCTGTCCATTGTTCAAGCTCGTGTAGTTGGTCTAGCTCACTTCACAGTTGGCTACATCGTAACTTACGCCGCGTTCTTGATTGCTTCTACTGCTGGTAAGTTCGGTTAATTCGGCTGCTAGTTTTTTAGATAAGTAATCAAAATCCCCTGCCGCAAGGTGGGGGATTTTTTGTGAAATCAATTTTGTAGCTGGATGAAGTTAGGGATATAGTATGTATTAATTTGTATGTTTTGAAGTATTTTTAGATGCAAGATTCAGAATTGTTAGAAAAATTACATCGAACTTGGGTTCAAGCTTTAATTAATGATTACTGGAACGATTATGCAGCAATTATTGTTGATGCTGAATTAGAATTTGACACTGAATGGGATGAATATCAAAATAAACTTTCCACTTCAGGACTTTTAGTCTATCTACCACTTCATCTTTACTCACTAGTCACAAAAGAAGAAAAAACACTGGAAACTCTCAGACATAATTTTGTGACCATTGCTCATGGTCATATTTGGGTTAATATGGCTAGTTTTCCCATCCACTATAGAGTTAAGTTATTAGAAGTAGAAGAGAATTGGCAGAAGACTATTAAATTTCTAATAGCAAAATCAAAAGAGTTAAATCAAGGACTTATTACAGAGAAAGCTTTTGCTCGAAAAGGTAGAGAGCCGATCATTTACAATGAGATGAAATTTGCGTCGCAGTCTGAAATTAGAATTGCACAAGAGTTAGAAATGAAAGGTGTTTTATTCTTTCCACTACCTCTAGCTGTCAGACATGAAACAGGTAATATTTATGAAGATCACCGCGAAGTAGATTTTTTAGTGTGTTTAGACGGAACATTCGGAATATTAGAGATTTCTTTTCACCCAGACAGGTATGAGAAGGATAAAGAAAAGGATGCTTGGTTTAAAAAATCAGGAATTCTTTGCGTTGAACACTACCCTGCGGAGAAGTGCTACAACCAACCAAGGGCAGTAGTAGAAGAATTTTTGAGCTTTTTGTCTAAACACAAAAGGTAGACTGCGATCGCCTAAAATTAACTTAGTGATAAGCAGCAATATGGAAGAATTGCAAATCTCAGAAATAGAAGCTACGTTTACAGCGCTTGTTAAGCAATGGCGTGAAGAAACTTTTGGGATATCATCTACTAACCAAATGTCGATGCACCCTGCATACCAGCAAATTATTGGTATGGGAAAACCTGTAAGGGCAGCAGAGGATGATGAAACATGGTGGTGGCCAGATCAATTTTATTGGCCATTGAGTGTTCCCAGAGAAGAAACTATAGAGGCTTTTCAACAGGCATTTGAAACACTTGGTTATGAAGTTTGTCAAGGTGATGTTTTACAAGAGGGATTGCAAAGAATAGCCATATATGCTAATTCCAATAAAGTACCAACTCACATTGCTAGACAACTACCTACTGGTAAATTGACAAGTAAGCTTGGATCACTTGAAGATATAGAGCATAATAATTTACAAGGGCTAACTGGAAATCCTGGTTATGGTGAAATTGCCTGTATTATGAAAAAATTAATTTCAGTGTAGAAAATATTTAGCACAATCTAATTATCAGGCTAATTAAAAGTCTGAAGCTGATATACTCCTCTGCGTTACTTTGCGCTTTACTCTGTGTTCCTTTGCGTTAAGAAAATAACTGTTAAAATTAAATCCTTCAACAATACCATAAACAAGTTAATTTTAGAAATTTTGCAACAAGAACCAATAACGCCACCAAAAGAAATAATTTTTAATCCTTTTTATACCCAGCAGAACGGAGCCGCATATTTAGGTGATAGCCTTAAACTTATTAAATTCATTGATGATAATAGTATTAATTTAATTATCACATCACCTCCATTCGCACTCACCCGCAAAAAAGAATACGGTAACGAAACTGCTGACAAATATATTGAGTGGTTTCTACCTTTTGCATCCGAATTTAAAAGAGTACTAGCAGATAATGGCTCATTCGTATTAGATTTAGGCGGCGCTTACCTACCTGGTAATCCCGTGCGGAGTATCTACCAATACGAACTTTTAGTTAGATTATGTAAAGAAGTGGGTTTCTTTCTTGCTCAAGAATTCTACCACTATAATCCGGCTCGACTGCCAAGCCCTGCTGAGTGGGTGACAATCAGGCGAATTCGTGTGAAAGATTCTGTCAATACAGTTTGGTGGTTGTCTAAAACACCCAATCCTAAAGCAGATAACAGAAAAGTTTTAAAGCCCTATAGCCAAAGTATGAAACAATTACTCAAAAATGGTTATAAGGCAAAAATACGTCCTAGCGGACATGATATTTCTGATAAATTTCAAAAAGATAACCAGGGTGCAATTCCGCCAAATTTACTAGAAATTGCTAATACTGAATCGAATAGCGCTTATTTACGACGCTGCAAAACAGCAGAAATTAGACCCCATCCAGCACGTTTTCCGCAAGGGTTCGCTGAGTTCTTCATCAAATTCTTAAGTGATGAAGGTGATATAGTATTAGATCCATTTGCAGGTTCTAATACAACCGGCTTTGTTGCTGAAACTCTGCAACGCCGATGGATATCTTTTGAAATTAATGAAAGTTATGTAATGGGAAGTCGTTATCGATTTAGGCAATAACCAAATTAAGTAAAGAGTCAGGAGTGAGAAGTTAAAATTGATAACTCATGACTCGTAACTCATAGCTACTCAATTAAATTTCTCCATTCACCTGCATTTGATGAACTTGATCTGCTAGCTCTTGACGACCTTGATCATCTAGTTTGTCAATAGCTAACATTCCCATGAGAATAACTTCTTTCAGGGTTAAACGTGTCGAATGTGCCTGTTTTTGCACAATCTCCTTAATAATCGGACTTACACCAATCGCTGTACTAGCTCTAGCCACAGAAGAAAAGGAAAACACTAATGATTAAGCCTAAATCTTAGCACTTTCAATGAGGTTATTCTCTAGAGGTAAAACTTAATTTAAATGTGTTTCAACTCATACTTCAATGAGTAAACATTAATTTTAAATTACGTATAGTGAATTTTAAAATTCTCAGTACGGCAAAGCGAATACTTGCTCATTGACGACACACCATCGTATGATATCAATATTCTCAACAGTTAAACTTTTGCCTATTCATCTTTGATAACTGATGCATTTGCACTGCTCAATTTCACATGACAAAACGAAAAATGTAGATATGTTCAAGGAGCGTCTCGTAGAGAAACGGCTTGTCGTCAGACATCGCCTCTCGGTCTAACAAACTCTCATGCGATCGCCACAATTTACTGAAATCTGGAAATCTAAAATCAAATGGTTATTTCCTATATTAACAACATCAAAGGCAAAAACCTCTTTCCTGAGATCCTCAAAAATCACTCACTAATCGCCGAGTTTGCAAACACTTATAATATTTGTGACAACTGAGTTATGGAAAGTGGTCAGTTGATGAAAACACTGCCTTCGGTAGAAGTACTCTCATAAACTAAGACTTGCATACCACCGCCAAAACCGTACTTTAAAGAGATCGTAAATTGTCAAATATAATCTCGTGAACACGCTTTACAGAACTATACAGTGTAAATAAGAATAATAGCTTAACCGAAGTAAAATTTTCCTGAATACAGGCAACTAATGCTGTCATAGGGAAAAGCAGTGAGTAGAGGAGAGACAAAGCGATGAGGGACCCTTATCTGTTGGCAGCAGGCTTGTTAACAGGATTAGCAATACCAGCATCGGCTCTTCCACATCTGTCGATTGTCCTGCCAGAAAGTTCTAGATTCCTGTGGGATTTAAAACAGAGTTCGCAGGCAATAGTCAGTACAAAAATTATCAAGAGCGTTGATCTCTCCTTACCAGAACTTAGCGGCCAAGCGTTCCAACCCCTAAAAAGTTCGCAGCCAACAGTAGGTGAGAAAAACGTCCCTAGCGTACCAGAATTCAGCAGTCAGGGATTACCAGCCCCAACAGAGTCATCACTCAACCCCAGTGCCCAAGCAACTGGTCTCTCACTGACATCTGGCAATCAACTTTACTACCAAAGATTGGCGGCTCTGAAAACAGGTCAGATTTATACACGCGTAGATAGTGATAATTTGCAATCTTTGTGGGAGTCGATCAAAAAACGTCAACTAACCTATGATGACTGGAAAAGTTTATTAACTTTAGAAGCTAGAGCGATCGCTCAAGGTCAAGGTGCAAATCATCTAAGTATTTTAGTTGGTGATTCTTTGAGCATGTGGTTTCCTAGAGAAAAACTGCCTGCTGGTAAATTGTGGCTAAATCAAGGCATATCTGGAGATACTTCCAGTGGCGTTTTAAAAAGATTGGGGGCATTTTCGGCAACGCGGCCGGATGTGATTTACATCATGGCTGGAATTAACGACTTACGCAAAGGCGCTAGTGATGAAACAATTTTGCGTAATTATCGCCGAATTGTCCGGCGTTTACGGCAGACTCACCCACATGCTCAAATCATTGTCCAATCAATTTTGCCTACTCGCCTACCAAAACTTTCCAATAGCCGCATTCGTCACATCAACATCCAACTAACCGTGATTGCCAAACAAGAAGGTGCTAATTATCTAAATATTTATAGCTGGTTTACGGATATGGAAGGCAATTTGCGCCCAGAGTTGACTACAGATGGATTGCACCTGTCCCAAGAGGGATATGATGTGTGGCGAACGGCACTACAGCAGATAGAATACAAGCTTACTCAGCGTGAGAATTGAGCGATCGCTTTGCCGAAACTTGGGGCGATGTCTACGACGGGCTGCGCCTACGCAATTTTTAGATTTATGGAAGTTCCTGATACCGATTCCATCAACATCCGTTCTGTAATTGAACACCAATTGGCAGCCTTTGAAAAAGATGATGCCCAAGGGGCTTTTGCCTTAGCTAGTCCGGCAATTCAGGCGCAATTCGGAAACCCAGAAAATTTTATGCAGATGGTAAAAACAAGCTACCCAGCAGTATACCGTCCTCGTTCTGTCTTTTTTGAGAAGATAACAACCATCCAGGGAAACATAACTCAACCAGTGCTGCTACTTGCTCCGAATGGTATTCCCTTGAGGGCTTTATATTTTATGGAAAAACAGCCAGATAATATTTGGAGAATTAACGGTTGCTTTCTAGTTTCTCTAGAAGGTAAATAAATATAAACTTTATCTTCATAAATTAAAAATCTATGATTTCAGGCTCAAGGCTTCCCGATTTAAGACCTGATTCAACTTACCGCTACGATAACCTTCTAAATCTAAAGTGACGTAGACAAATCCAAAATCTTGAAATGCGGAAACTAATGTTTGTAAATCATTACTCAACACAAACTCTTTAATTTGTTCTGGTGGTAATTCAATCCGTGCTGTATCCCCTTCCGATCGCACACGCAAATTCTGCCAACCTAACTTTCGCAGATAAATTTCTCCTCTACCGACTCGTTGTAACTTAGTCACAGTAATCTCTTCACCGTAAGGAAAACGCGAACTGAGGCAAGGTTGAGCAGGTTTATCCCACCAAGGTAAACCGAGTTGTTGCGAAAGTTGGCGAACTTCAACTTTAGTGACACCCACTTCTGCTAAAGGCGATCGCGCCCCTCTTTCCTTCGCCGCCTGAATTCCTGGGCGATAATCATGCAAATCATCGGCATTTACCCCATCGACTACATAGGGATAACCCAACTCTAAAGCTAAAGGTTTGAGAGTGTCGTGCAATTCACTTTTGCAAAAATAACAGCGGTTAACCGGGTTAGAGGTGTAATTGGGATTTTCCATCTCGTGAGTCTGGACGATTTTATGAGAAATCCCAATAGTTGCAGCTTGAATTTTGGCGTCTTCCAACTCTTCTGGCAACAGCGAAGGAGAAACAGCAGTTACAGCCAAAGCGCGCTCGCCCAACACATCATAAGCAATTTTGGCAACCAAAGTGCTATCAACGCCCCCAGAGTAGGCAATCAACGCCTGCTCCATTTCTTGAAATAAGGCTCTTAATTGCTCAAATTTTTCTGTCAGTATCATTTCCCAATCCTGCCAAAACCCTATAGCACCTAACAATTTCTATTGTAGTCATTAGTTATGGAGCATTGGGCATTGGGCATTGGGCATTGGGTATTCGATAATTTTTCTTCCCCTGCTCCCTCATCTCCCTACTCCCCATCAACTGAGGTTGGTGCTTGACTGTACTTGGCCACCAGACTGGCTAAAAGTGGTAAATCAATCGGTTTAGAAATATAATCATTTACTCCAGCTGCTAGGCAAGTTTCGCGATCGCCTTTCATCGCCATTGCTGTTTGAACAATTACCGGAATCGTCCGATATTGCGGATGTTCTCGCAGTTGTTGCACCAAGTTAAGACCATTTGCATCTGCTAGACAAATATCCATTAAAATCACAACTGGTTCTAACTGTGTTAGAGCTTCCCACATCTCGTTAGCATTCTTAACCCAAGTCACCTGATATCCCAATTTACGTAGATAAATTTGTATCAAATTAGCGTTGGGTAAGTCATTTTCTACCAGCAAAATCTCTACAGAAGAACTAGGGGTGAAAGGCAAAGGAGATGAAGAAAATTTTGCTTCTTCTCCTCCCTCATCTCCCTCATTCGCTCCCACTCCCACCTCTTGCTTAAGGGGAAGTACGAGGGTAAAACGGGAGCCGCGATCTACTTCAGATTCTACTTTCACAGAACCACCGTGAATTTGGGCGAGTTTCTGAGTCACAGCTAAACCCAAACCAGTACCTTCAACACCATCAGCTACGGCCTTGGCAATTTGGAAATAGGGTTGAAACAGTTGAACTTGGTCTTCTTTTGAAATGCCAGTGCCAGTATCCCAAACTGTAAAATGTACAAATACACCTTTGGGAGCAACCTCTAAGCCAACACTTCCTTTACTGGTAAACTTTAGAGCGTTGAAGAGTAAATTCAACAGCATTTGTTTGAGTCGTAAGGGATCAGCTACTAGGGTTGTAATATCGGGTTTAAGTTCTAGGCACAGTTTCAAACCCTTATTTGCGGCTTTCTCTTTTACCAGTGCCAAAACGTTGCTACACAGCAGTGGCACATCTACTCTTTCCCACTGCACTTCCAACTGATTTGCTTCAATTTTAGAGAGATCCAAAATATCATTAATCAGAGCTAACAAGTGTTTGCCGCTAGACTGAATGATATTTAAATAGTCTTGCTGGCGTTCTCTACTTGGTTCGTACCCTTGGGCTAAAAGCAGGTGGGTAAACCCAATAATGGAACTCAGCGGTGTGCGAATTTCGTGGCTGGTGTTTGCCAGAAACTGATTTTTTAGTTGATTGGTGCGCTCCAATTCTTGATTAGAGTTACTTAACTGTTGATACTGTTGCTGCCAAGATAGGATATGTCTAAGTTGTAACAATGCTGTAGTACACTGCTTGGCAGACCTTGCCATCAATTGTGATCTGAGTTGAGCTTGTGATTTTATCAGCGAATGACGATCAGAACTTACGGGCACTGCGGCAATAATTAGCCAGCCCATGACGTTGCTAGAATCATCAGTTAACCGCCAAGCGCTCGGTGATTGTTGATTCTCAAGCTGCTGCAAATCTTCGAGTTCTATAACCTCTTGCAATCTCAACAGCAGCTTTTTTTCTGCTGTCAGCACTTCTAGAAATAAAGGTTGTGAGTTTGGGGATGGAGAACAAGAAACATAGCAAACTGTGGCAAAAGTTTCTTGTGGTTGAAACAGAGCAATACCGATGGTGCAATCTGTGAGCGTCAGATTGCTGCTGTTCACAGCACTGTTGATTTCGTTAACCACAGTTTGGAAAATTTCCGCTTGTGCGGCTCCTGCCTGGGGGGCAGTGTTACAAGCAGAAACTAGGCAATCATTAAGGCGACTTTGCAACTGGTTCAAGCTGCTCTCCAGCCACAGCTGTGCGCGAAGTTGCTCAATTGTTGTCAAAAGTTTTGGCGTTGCATCTATCTGTGAGTTCTGGTCTGGTAAGCTTGAATACTGCTGCATGGTCAACTAGACCGCTGAACAAGTTTAGCTTCGCATAAAAATCCGAACAGGATTCTATGTATATTAGCGGACAATTCTTTTTTATTTATAAACCATAACTTATGTTGTTATAAACCATAACTTATGATGTCGAGTTTAGCAGCTAGACCAAAAAAATATTGTATGAACAACTGACCTAAAATTTTTAAAAGTAACTTAAGACTTATGGATACACAATTCGCCCAACTAATCGTTAATGGGATTGCGGTGGGGAGCATTATTGCTTTAGCCGCAGTCGGACTGACTCTTACCTATGGAATTTTACGGCTATCTAACTTTGCTCATGGTGACTTTCTCACTTTAGGAGCCTATCTGACTTGGCTGATAAACACTATTGGAGTCAATATTTGGCTGTCGATGATTCTGGCGGCGGCGGGAACAGTAGCAGCCATGCTGTTATCAGAAAAGTTGCTGTGGTCAAAGATGCGCTCTATCCGTGCTACTTCCACTACGCTGATTATTATTTCTATTGGACTTGCCTTATTTATTCGCAATGGGATTATTTTTATCTGGGGTGGCAAGAACCAAAATTATAATTTACCTGTTACTCCAGCTTTAGATATTTTGGGTTTAAAAGTGCCGCAAAATCAGTTATTGGTATTGGGGTTGGCGGTGCTAGCAATTTTGGCGCTGCATTACCTGCTGCAAAATACCAAAATTGGTAAGGCGATGCGAGCAGTTGCTGACGATCTGGATTTAGCCAGGGTTTCAGGTATCAATGTTGACCGAGTAATTTTCTGGACTTGGCTAATTGCGGGCACTCTTACTTCATTGGGTGGCAGTATGTATGGGCTAATTACAGCCGTGCGCCCGAATATGGGATGGTTTTTAATTTTACCCTTATTTGCCTCAGTAATTCTTGGTGGCATTGGCAACCCCTACGGTGCGATCGCAGCAGCTTTTATCATTGGCATCGTCCAAGAAATCAGCACTCCTTGGCTGGGTTCACAGTATAAACAAGGTGTCGCACTGTTGATTATGATTTTGGTGCTGCTCATTCGTCCCAAAGGTTTATTCAAGGGAACGATTTGAGCAGCACCATTCCACATCTAATTATTCAATGATGTGGAAATAGTAGGCTGCTACCAGGAAATTGATAGCTAACAAGAACAGTGCCCAGCCTGTGCGATAGGCGTAGGGAGGTTTAGCTCCGCTGTCGGCAACTGCGGAATTCTTAGCTTTAGCAGTCATAATGCGATTCTCCTAATGTCAGGACTTTTTAAGAAATACCAAACTGGCGTACCAAATACTCAAATTCTTCAAGAATATTTGTGTGAAGTTGGGAATTTGGCATTGGGAATTGGGAATTGGGAATTGGGAATTGGGAATTGGGAATTGGGAATTGGGAATTGGTTCTTTCTTCCCCTGCTCCCTACTCCCCACTCCCTCCTCCTTCCTCTCTAGCGTGATAGGAACTGCGAACCAGAGGCCCGGAACGAACATGATTAAATCCCATTTCCCATGCTAATATGCCGAGTTCCTCGAATTCCTCTGGAGTCCAATATTTTTGGACTGGCAGATGTTCAAGAGTTGGACGCATATACTGCCCGATAGTCAAGCGATCGCACCCCACAGCCCTTAAATCAGCCATTGCTTCAACGACTTCATCAAGTGTTTCTCCGTGTCCCAGCATCAAACCTGATTTGGTGGGAATTGTGGAATCGATTTCTTTGACCATCGCCAGCACCAGTAGCGAGCGATCGTACTTCGCTCCCCGGCGCACTGGCCCAGTTAACCGTTGCACCGTCTCAATATTGTGATTGAAACAAGCTGGTTTGGCTTTTACAATCATCGCTATCCGCTGGCGCTGACCTTCTTCTCCTACACCAGCACCACCCCAAAAATCTGGGGTCAGCACTTCAATTTGAGTCTCTGGGTTCAACTGGCGAATAGTCGCGATCGTCTTCACAAAGTGCCCTGCGCCCTGATCGGGCAAGTCATCACGGGCTACAGAAGTTAGCACCACATAACGCAATCCCAAAAGCTGCACCGCCTGTGCTACCTTTTGGGGTTCCTCTAAATCAAGAGGCATCGGTGCATGACCTTTATCTACTTGACAAAAAGCACAAGAGCGGGTACAAGTTGGCCCCATTAGTAAGAAAGTTGCAGTTTTTTGGGCATAGCACTCTCCCCGGTTGGGACAGCGCCCTTCTTCGCAAATTGTGTGAATTTGTCGCTGCTTAATAATGCGTTGTACGGTAGAGATTTCACTGGCTTTGCCAATAGGGCGACGTAGCCAGCTAGGCATTGCCGTAATTTCAGACTTTAGTTCGGCTTGTTGTGACGAAATCATAGACATCCAAGCAAGATGCGGATATAGATGTAGTGGTCTGCCAAACTAGACACGGAGATAGGAAGATGGGGAAACGCGAGGAGGTAAAGAAGTAATTCTCCGTGTCTCCGTATCTCCCCCTCTCCGTATGCTTGACACCCTAGATCAAGGCTAAAGCCTTAAATATCACCATGACACAAATTGAAAAGAGCGCAAACAAAAGTTTTGCAAAACACCTCTAACAATGTCATTTATACCGAAATATACTATCCCCCAATTGCTAGAAATTTTGTATATAGTGGGAGGATTCTCAAGGACAATCGGCAAAGCCGCTATTTACACTTAAAGTTTCCGTTAGAGCAAACAGTCGTGGCAAGCAACAAGATTTTAGTTATCGATGACACTACAGTTGTCAGGGTAAAAGTACGAGAAATGTTGCCTCCGGGCAATTTTGAGGTACTGGAAGCAAAAGACGGTTTGGAAGGACTAAATTTCATCCTTCAGGAAAAACTCAGCCTGATTATGCTGGATTTCCTGTTGCCTAAAATGAGTGGCTGGGAGGTTTTCCAGAAAGTTCAAGCCGATCCGGAGTTAAGGAAAATTCCTTTGGTGATCATGTCTGGTCGCAAGGAAGAAGTGACCGAAAAAATCACAGAACCCTTTGAATATTTTGAATTTCTGGGCAAGCCTTTTGATCAAAAGCAACTAATTAGCGCAATTAAGTTGGCTATGACCAAGGCGAAACAGCCACGCCCAGAATTAGTCTCAGTAGGAGCAGCAGTTGCCGTCAAAAATGGCACAGTTTCAACTTCTGGTGTCACCAATGGTACGGTAGCAGTCCCTAGCGTCGCAAATGCTGCGATCGCAACTCCTAGTGCCGTAACTGATGCGATCGCATCCCCCAGTACTGGAGGAGTTTCCGACGCAGAAATTAATGCGTTGAATGAGAAAATTGTCAAAATGCAAGCAGAAATTGATGGTTTGAAGAAACAGCTAACTCAGGTTGTGACTTTTATTAAACAAAAAATCAAGTAGCATTTGTACTCGTTATTATTATCGCAGCCAAAAATACCCCGTCTCTAATAACAGGTGTCCGATTAAAAGCGAGTAAAAATAGTTAGTTCAAAAACACTTATGTTGACAACAAAATTCAAAAATAGGAAAAAATAACTAACGATTAAAAGAGAAGGCAGGAAGCAGCAGGAAAGAACTATAAATGAAACCTTTAGTTCTGGATCATTACTCAGTTTAAAAGAAAAATTGTATCTTGCGCTGCGCGAGATACAATTCTTCCACAGCCTAAGTCCCAGGTTTTTAAGCGTAAGTTACTCTTAGCTACTGAACTGCACCTCTATAATTTTTGAATTTTAAATTACCCATACTCCTATAGAACCCATTTGATATCTTTTAGACGAGCAAGTAGAATCAACAGAAATTAGGTGCATTGAAACAGTTTAGGGTTGAAAATGGGGTATTCAA
>NZ_JABXKQ010000137.1 GCF_017114945.1 Nostoc sp. JL34 | reverse complement strand
TGCTCAAAAGACTAGCTGCTAGCTAGCTAAAAAAGATATCAAATGGGTTCTATATCAGCTTGGCTTAATCAAATCAGCGATCGCTTTCACTAATAGGTCTGGATCTACTGGTTTGGAGATATGCATTTGAAATCCTGCTGCTAGTGCTTGCTGCTGATTCATTTCCCCTGCATAAGCTGTCAGAGCGATCGCTGGTATGCGTCCTCCTTGTTGGGGCGATCGCGATCGCACTTCACGCATCAGCATATAACCGTCTGTCTTTGGCATTCCAATATCGCTAATTAAAACATCTGGTATTGACTCAGACAACGCTTGTAGCGCTTCCTGTGCTGATGCTACGGCGGTTACTTGCATACCGTAGTCTTGCAAAATGAAGGTAACTAAGTCGCGAATATCGGGTTCATCGTCCACCACCAAAATTTGAGTGTCCGAAAGGAGCGAAGATTCAAGCGCATAAGGTGAAGACTGATTCTCCTCACCGCGAACCTGTTCGCTTCTGACTAAAAGCGGTAGCTCAACAGTGAAAGTTGCACCCGCTTCTTCTCCGGGACTTTCGGCTTGAACTTTTCCCCCATGCATTTCTACAACCTTACGCACGATCGCTAATCCTAAACCTAGTCCACCAAATGTCCGTGTAGTTGTGCCATCAGATTGGCGAAAATAATCGAACACATAAGGCAAAAAGTCTGGGCTAATTCCCTTACCTGTATCGCTGACTTGAATTTGAACTTGATTATCAGCTTCCATAAGTCGAATTCCTACCCGTCCTCCTGTTGGTGTAAATTTTACCGCATTGGAAAACAGGTTCCACACAACTTGCTGGAGTCGATTTGGATCGCCCATAACTTGTGCCAAACTGGCATCAAATATGGTCTGAATTTGAATTGACTTGGCTTGTGCTGCTAGTCGTACTGTTTCTAGTGCTGCTTCCACTACCATTACCAAGCTGACTCGACAAACATTCAAGTTTAATTTTCCTTGAAGGATGCGAGACACATCTAACAAATCTTCAATTAGCTGGGTTTGTAACTTGGCGTTGCGTTCAATGGTTTCTAAAGCGTGGTTAGTAGTTTTTTCATCAAACTTGCGAGTCCGCAGCATTTTCGACCATCCCAAGACAGGATTGAGTGGGGTTCGCAGTTCATGAGAGAGAACCGCTAGAAACTCATCTTTAATTTTGTTGGCGATCTCTGCTTGTTTGCGTGCTGTCCTTTCGCGTTCGAGTAAGCGATCGCATTCTTTTTCAGCCAATTTGCGATCGGTAATATCCAGTACAAAAGCAAGACAGTTGTCTTGGGAGTTATTCAGCAAGGCTACGCCCAAAACAATCGGGACTCGTTTTCCGTTGCGGTGAACAAACTCTTTCTCGTAAATTTTGGAAATTCCAGTGGTTTGCACCTCCAAAAGGGCGCGATCGTCTAAATCTTTATACTCAACAGGAGTAAGTTCTTTCCAATTAATTCTACCTAAAGTGGCAAACTCATCACGAGTATAGCCAGCTAGTTGAAGAAAGGCATCATTGGCATCAATAATCAAGCCATCGACATTCCAAAAAGCGACCCCAATCAGGTTAGATTCAAACAAACGCCGAAATCGGGCTTCACTTTCGCGTAATGATTTTTCTGCGCGTTTGTGTTCGGTAATATCGCGACAAACAGTGATTACACCTTCAATAGTTTGCTCAACATTGCGTAATGGTGTGAGGATGTATTCATAATAATGTACCCCATTAGCAGTAACATATTTACACTCATCCTTGAGTGGCTGCCCAGTTTTCATCACAGCTTGTCGTTGATTATCTACCTGCGTTATTAGGTCTGGGGGTAAATCCAGTTCTGGCAAAGTTTTCCCGACAATATCCTGGGGCTTTAAACCTAGTACAGTTGCTCCATCACGACTGACATATTGATAGCAACCTTTGCCATTAAAGATATAAATGTGATCGACTGAGGCAGTGAGGATAGCATTTAAAATATTTGCCTGTTCTTGGACTTGGGTGGTTAGTTCGCGAGTACTTTCTTCTGCCTGCTTACACACAGTAGTTTCCATACAAACGCCGAGCATTCGGATTGCTTGCCCCTGAGCGTCATAGATAAATTTTCCCTTGGCAGAAATCCAATGTACGCTTTGGTCTGAGCGAACTATGCGAAATTCATCGTTGTAGTCAGTTCTCTGTGCCAAAGCGTAGGCGATCGCTTGCATGACAGATTGCCTGTCTTCAGGATGAACGCACTTTTTAAACGTCTCATAAGGGGCTGTAAGACTACTTGGAACTAAACCAAAAAGCAGTTCATAATTTTCCGACCAGATGACATGATTGGTAACAATATTCCAATCCCACAAGCCCATCTGGGATACATCTAGAGCTAGCCTCAGGCGTTCTTCACTCTCCCTGAGCGCTACTTCTACCTGCTTTCGCTCGGCAATTTCTTGTTGGAGTTGCTGTAAAATTTCCACCACATCTTTTGGTAGATTCAGAACTGTGGATGTATCATTCTCAATCGGGACATTCACAACTTGAATATAGGGATTTTTTACTTCTACTGGCAGTTTTCTTTTTAATTCTGTTAATTTATTCTCAAATGCTGCTTGCCTTTGTTGATAAGATATCTCTGATTGCTCTAACTCAGCTACACGCTGCCGCAGAAGTGTTAATTCATCAGTAACTTGAAAGTTAACTCGATCAACATTTGGCATTTTGTACACCGCTTATACTTGTACTTCTACTTAATAACACCGACTTGAAGACTAGGCATCCCCTAGTTTGATGAGTATCAATTTTTAATCTAAAAAATTTAATCCATCAAAAGGTATACAAACAGTTAAAAATTAAATAAAAATTACAAATTGTCAAATCTAGTTCCAATAACTGTATCATGGGCACTCCCATAAACATCAAAATCTCTGTTTTCGGCATCATGTAGATAGTGCCCACCCTAGAAAATAGCTAAATACCTAAAGAAAGTTTATCTCTTCAATCGCATGAAAGCTGCACCAATTAATAATCCCACAACCTGCCCCCAGAAGACAACACCCGATTGATTTACGCCAACAGGAGGAATATTTAAACTACCGATACCATAAAATAATTGTTGCACAAACCACCAAAATATATAGAAAAAGGCTGGAAGTTGGATAGGGATATACAAGATTATTAGCGGCAAAATGGTGTCAATTTTAGCTTTAGGAAACTTCATCACGTATGCTCCTAAAATAGCTGCGATCGCACCATTTGCCCCAATCAATGGGACTGTCAAACTTGGTTCGAGCAGAATTTGCACTACCCCTGCGATCGCGCCAGCAGTCAAATAAAATCTGAGATAGCGTCCATGTCCCAGAATATTTTCTAAAGTCTTCCCAAAAACCCACAAAAATAGGAGATTTCCCAATATTTGACTAAAACTACCATGTATAAATATTCCGAAAATTAATGAAAATGCTCGCCAAAACACAACTATCCAAGCGGCAGAGTTTAACAAAATAGTATTTGTAATTGCCCCACTAATCTGGGCTGGAATCACACCCCAACTATTGACAAAATAGCCTAATTCTCCACTAAATTCTAATTTAAGTTCCCATAAAAATACAGCCAAGTTAATGCCAATCAGCCAGTAATTAATAATCGGTTTACTTCGACAACGAATATTATCACTAATAGGAATCATTTGTCTTTTGTAATTTGTTATTTGTCATTAGTTGTTATTCCCCTCATCTACCCACTCCTCACTCCCCCAACCTGTGGCAAGATTGAAATCAGATCGCATCGCACTTAACTAGGCAAACAAGATGCTGGGAAACACACTTGTAGGAAGATACCAAATTATTAGTAACTTAGGAGGTGGGGGTTTTGGTGAAACTTTTGTGGCTTGTGATACCCAATTACCTGGTTCACCTCCATGTGTCGTTAAGAAACTCAAACCCCAGGCAAGCGATCCAGTAACTTTGGAGACAGCTAGGCGGTTATTTGATACGGAAGCACAAGTTCTGTATAAATTAGGAACTCACGATCGCATTCCCCAACTTTTAGCTTATTTTGAGGAGAATGCCGAATTCTATCTCGTACAGGAATTGATCGAAGGTCACGACCTGAGTCAAGAATTAACATCAGGTAAAACCCTAAGTCAAGAGGAAGTAATTTCACTTTTACAAGAACTTTTGGCAATCTTAGAATTTGTCCATCAACAGAATGTCATTCACCGTGATGTCAATCCTCGAAATATCCTCAGACGCCAACCAGATGGCAAATTAATCTTAATTGATTTTGGTGCAGTTAAACAAATTGCTACTCAAGTTATTACTCCCCAAGGTCAAACGCAAGCTACTGTTGCTATAGGTACGCCTGGATATATTCCTGGTGAACAAGCTCATGGTACGCCAAAACTAAGCAGTGATATCTATGCTGTGGGAATAATTGCTATTCAAGCTCTCACAGGATTATCACCAGAAGAAATAGCAAAAGATGCTGATACTAATGAAATTATCTGGCATAATCAAGCCACAGTAACACCAGAATTTGCTCAATTATTAGATAAAATGGTGTGCTACGACTTTCGGCAACGCTATCCTTCGGCAACAATGGCATTACAAGCGCTGAAAGAGTTAACACAACCACCTGCTGAAACAATAGCCTTAACCCCTATTTCTCTACCAAAAAATATAAACAAACCTCAACCAAAAAAAGGTATTTTGGGTAAAATTTTACTAGCGATATTTTTCATTGGTGTTAGCGGAGTAGCATCAATATTTATTTTGAATCACATTAATTCAAATAACGCTATAGAATTATCTAAACAAGGAAATACTCTTTTTGATTTACAACGCTATCAAGACGCGCTAGCAGTATATGAAAAAGCCGTTAATATTCGACCAGATTATGCTAAAGGCTGGAATGGTCAAGGGAAAACACTATATAAATTAAAAAAATATAAAGAAGCCCTAGCTGCGTATGATAGAGCAATTCAAATTCAGCCAGATTATTTTGAAGCTTGGAGTGGACGAGGCTTTGTGTTGGGAAATTTACAGCGATATCAAGAAGCGATCGCCTCTTTTGACAAAGCCTTACAATTAAATAATGACAACTCAGAAGTCTGGAATGCTAAGGGTGAAGCTTTCAGTAATTTAAACCAATATGACCAAGCAATTAAATCTTATGAACAGGCGATTGAACTCAAACCAGATAATTACGAAGCTTGGTACAAAAAAGGATTAGCATTACATAATTCTCAGCGATATGAAGAAGCGATCGCCGCATACCAAAAAGTCGTTGATTTAAAACCAGATTACGAGCAAGCCTGGTACAATCGGGGAAATGCACTAGTTAATTTGCAACGCTACCAAGATGCATTTACAGCTTATGATAAAGCAGTGCAATATAAGCCAGGTTATTATCAAGCTTGGTTATCAAGAGGTAATATCCTCATGAATTTACGACGTTATCCAGAAGCAATTGAATCTTTTAACCAAGTAATTAAATCCAATCCTAGTAACTATCAAGCATGGTATAACTTGGGTTGGTCACTGCATCAAAACCAACGCTATGAAGAAGCAATAAAATCTTATAAGAAAGCTGCAACAATTAAGTCAAAAGACTATCAACTCTGGTATAATCTGGGGAATTCACAATACATTTTGCAGAAATACGAAGATGCGATCGCATCTTATAATAAGGCAGTTCGTTATAAACCAGACCATTCCGAAAGCTGGTATAGCAGAGGCAATGCGCTATTAAATTTGAAACGGTATCAGGATGCGATCGCTTCTTACGATCAAGCAATCAAATACAAGCCTAATTACCAACAAGCTATAGACGGCCGCAATCAAGCCCAAATTCAACTGCAAGGTGTGCAAGGTGTGCAAGGTGAAAGACCAAAGCCTATAATCGTGCCAATTATCCCAGTTCCTAATTCCACCAATCCACCACAGACGAGGCCCTAATAAATTAACAATTGGTAAATCCGAATTACCAATTGTTAACAATAACTGTTATAGAACCCATTTGACATCTTTTACTGTGTTGAAGTAAAGTGAGCGCAAAAGTT
>NZ_JABXKQ010000142.1 GCF_017114945.1 Nostoc sp. JL34 | reverse complement strand
AACTTTTGCGCTCACTTTACTTCAACACAGTAAAAGATGTCAAATGGGTTCTATACAAAATCTGCATTTCAAACCCTTTAGCACGACGAGCGATCGCTTGACCAATGCGCCCAAAACCAACAATCCCCAAGGTAGCACCCGTAACATTGGGCCCCAATAATAAGTCTGGTTCCCAAGTCTGCCACAAACCTGCACGAGTAAACCGATCTGCCTCCACTACTCGCCGTGCTGCTGCCATTAGTAACGCCCAGGCAAAATCTGCGGTAGCGTCGGTTAACACCCCAGGGGTATGACCAACGGGAATCTGGCGTGCTGTAGCGGCAGCAATGTCAATATTATCGTAACCCACCGCCATTTGACTGATGACTTTGAGTTTCCCAGACTCTATCAGTTGCCGATCAACTTGGTCAGTCAGCAGATATAGTAATCCATCTACTTCCTTGACTTTTTCTAGTAAAATTCCGTAAGGAGGGGGTTGGCGTTCTGGCCAAACTTCCACAGTAACGAGCGATCGCAGTTGCTCTAATTCAATGGGTAAGCGACGAGTGACGAAGACTTTAGCTTGAAGCATAGTTTTGGAATAATTTCTGGATCAAGGGACGCTTCTTGCATCAGCTTCTCCTTAAAATATCATGGCGTAGTAATCTTTTCAAAACTTACATATCTACCTTTATAGATGCTGCGGCATGGGTTTTTCATCAAACAAATATCTAATTGCCCTTCCTTAATTAAATTTGGCAGTGCAGGTAATCCTGCTTTCCAGAGTTGAAATATTGTGTTATTTTCATTCAAATTGTATCCCCATATCTCCTACAACTCCCGCATCAGAGCGTCTTTCTGAGACTAAAAATTATGAAACTTAAAAGCAGATTAACTTATCAATCCTATCTTGCGGGGGGACAAAATGGTTTAGAATGCTTATATTGCAAAGAGTGTAGCAATTTGTGGTAAAAGAAAAAGAGTCTTCATTCGCAACAAGCTCTATTTAATGATAATATTACCAGAATTCTACGAAACAAACCTCAAGCGAGAATTGGGACGTGCAGAATATTTATTACTAAAAATCCTGATAAATTTATTACAATCAATAAAAACTGTAAGCCTTGAAGCATTGGCTACTGGTTTACCTATACCAATATTATTTGAAAGTAGAAGAAAGAAAATCCAACGATTCTTATCTTTAAATTATATAAATGTTGAAGAGATATGGTTCCCAATTATTAAAAGTTGGCTAGAAATATATTTTCCTTTAAATCAAGTTGTTGATTTAGTAATAGACAGGACTAATTGGCGATGTACTAATTTATTAATGATCAGCGTGGTTTGGGATAAAAGGTCTATCCCAATATATTTTGAGTTGTTAGATAAGTTAGGTTCGAGTAATTTTGAGGAACAAGAAGCAATATTTAAAAAAGCATTACCGATTTTCAAGAATGATAAAACTGTAGTGTTAGGAGACCGGGAATTTTGTTCATTGAAATTGGCTAACTGGCTCACAGAGCAGAAAGTTTACTTCTGTTTACGTATAAAGAAAAATGCTTTTATAGAAATAGAACCAGAAATTTGGCTGCAATTAAAAGATTCAGGTTTATCCCCTGGAGTTTCATTCTTTTATCAAGGTATTAAATATACAAGAACTACAGGATTTATTAGCTTTAATCTTGTGGGTAAATGGAAACGGAAACGCTTCGGAGTTGCGCCGGAGGAAGGCTGGTTTATCCTGACTAATTTAAATGATTTAGATTCGGCTATTAAGGCTTATAAACAACGTTTTGACATTGAAGAGATGTTTAGAGATTTTAAGAGCGGTGGTTATAACTTAGAAGAAACTAATGTATCAGATCAACGCTTAATTTCTCTAATATTATTAATCTCGCTTGCCTATACTGCTGCAACTATATCTGGTCAAAAAATTAAACGCATGGGTGTTCAAAAATATGTTGGACGAATTAAAGAATCTTTAAGGACTGTTCGACGACATAGTAGTTTTTATATTGGGCTATATGGACACAATTGGGTCAATTTCACAGAAAGTTGCTATGAGTTAGTGGCTGAATTATTGAGATTAAATCCTAATAAACGTAAGTACTACCAACAAGGACAAAGGGCTATGAAGCTTATTCTATCTGCATCCTAGCCCTTTTTGTCCCCCCGTAAGCAATCCTATATGTAACGTACTATCAGCAGGTTTAATTCTCCAGGGTAATACAAACTTCTTACTGAGCGTTGTTGAGTATTGGAATCTAGATATCCATAAAATCCAGACCAAAAATCTCTGTTAATAGTCCCAAACACGAGTTCTTCAATGCCATCTTCGGGAGAGTAAAGCCCTTTCTCCTGTCGGAGTCGCTTCACGAATGCGTAAATGACATTTAAAAGTTATAAAAGATTAACAATTAGTAATTATTC
The DNA here is from genome assembly GCF_017114945.1 of Nostoc sp. JL34. Lineage (GTDB taxonomy): Bacteria > Cyanobacteriota > Cyanobacteriia > Cyanobacteriales > Nostocaceae > Nostoc. Next base: position 68,111 of record NZ_JABXKQ010000142.1, on the reverse strand, counting down.
GTTAATAACTGTCTTAACTATCTGCTTAACTGTCTTAAATGTCTTAACTGTCTTCTAATTCTGCAATTTTTGATTTAACTATTTGCTTAACTGTCTTAACTGTCTTCTAATTCTGCAATTAATTATTCGACTGTTTACTTACCTGCCTTAATCTAAGTATTGCTTTTTTTCTACAACTATGAAAAATTATGAGAGCAACATCAGAAATCACTAAAATTTTATCTGTCAGTATTGGAAATAAATAATGACTTAAACATCTTTTTCAAATACCTTATCTTTCGGTATAGGGAACTTCAAATAAAACTTACATAGCTCGTTATTTGGATTAAGAGCTTCTTGATATTATCCCCTTGACACAAGCCACCCCGAGCAAACCTGATGTGAAGACCTAGCCCGGTTGGCGAGGATATTCATGAACTGCAACGGTACTTAAAGCAGCCACGAAATAAAGACAGCAAGAAGACCCGAGAGGAGGTTTAGCGCAGATCATGCAACCCTTTGAACTGCCAGATTTTTACACGCCTTGGCCCGCACGGCTGAACCCAAACCTGGAAGCAGCACGAGTGCATTCCAAAGCGTGGGCCTACGAGATGGGGATACTTGGCTCAGAAGAGGAAGCGCAAAGCTCGGTTATCTGGGATGAACACACATTTGACTCCCACGACTACGCCTTACTTTGCTCCTATACCCATCCAGATGCGCCGGGAGCAGAGCTTGACCTAGTAACCGACTGGTATGTTTGGGTGTTCTTCTTCGACGATCACTTCCTGGAAATCTATAAGCGCACCCAAGACATGGCTGGGGCAAAGGAGTACCTTGACCGACTGCCAGCCTTTATGCAGGTGCATCCCACTGATACCCCTTCGGTTCCCACCAACCCAGTAGAGCGCGGCTTGGCTGACCTCTGGTCTCGCACTGCCTTTACTAAATCTGTGGATTGGCGACTTCGATTCTTCGAGAGTACCAAGAACCTCTTAGAAGAGTCTCTTTGGGAACTCGCCAATATCAACCAGGATCGGGTTGCTAACCCCATCGAATACATTGAGATGCGCCGTAAAGTTGGTGGCGCTCCGTGGTCAGCGGATCTCGTCGAACACGCCGTGTTTATAGAGATTCCGGCCCAAATCGCCTCGACTCGGCCAATGCGTATTCTTAAAGATACGTTTGCCGATGGAGTGCATCTTCGCAACGATCTATTCTCCTACCAGAGAGAAGTAGAGGATGAAGGTGAGAACGCCAACTGCGTGCTGGTCTTGGAGCGCTTCTTGAATGTGAGTACCCAAGAGGCGGCTAACCTCACCAACGAACTGTTAACTTCGCGGTTATACCAGTTTGATAACACTGCCGTCACCGAGTTACCCCCCCTGTTTGAAGAGTACGGACTAGATCCAGTGGCTCGTGTGAACGTTCTCCTTTACATCAAAGGACTCCAGGACTGGCAATCGGGCGGTCACGAGTGGCACATGCGATCGAGCCGTTACATGAACAAGGGAGGAGACAATTCTCCAACATCTACGGTTCTGGGAGGCCCCACAGGGCTAGGCACATCGGCTGCGCGGATTGAATCGCTATACGCCGCCTTGGGTTTGGGAAGGTTCAAGAGCTTTACTCACGTTCCATACCAGGCTGTCGGGCCAGTAACACTGCCGAAGTTTTACATGCCCTTCACTACAAGCTTGAATCCCCATTTGAATGCTGCGCGGAAGCATTCCAAGGAATGGGCGCGTGAGATGGGGATGCTGGAATCACTACCTGGGATTCCTGATGCCGTCATCTGGGATGACCACAAGTTTGATGTTGCCGACGTAGCCCTTTGCGGTGCGTTGATCCATCCGAATGGATCTGGCCCTGAACTGAATCTGACAGCGTGCTGGCTTGTTTGGGGAACCTATGCCGACGATTACTTCCCCGCACTCTACGGGAATAATCGCAACATGGCTGGTGCAAAAGTGTTCAATGCCCGACTGTCGGCGTTTATGCCTCTGGATGACTCCACCCCCAGCGAGGTTCCGACCAATCCAGTGGAAGCCGGCTTGGCAGATATTTGGTCTCGCACAGCTGGCCCCATGTCCGCAAACGCGCGGACTCAGTTCCGTCGCGCAATCCAGGATATGACTGACAGCTGGGTGTGGGAACTCGCCAACCAGATCCAAAATCGGATTCCCGACCCGATAGATTATATTGAGATGCGCCGTAAGACCTTTGGTTCGGATCTGACCATGAGTCTGTCGCGACTAGCTCAGGGGAGCGAGATCCCGCAGGAGATTTACCGGACTCGAACGATGCGATCGCTCGATAATTCCGCCGCCGACTTCGCCTGTTTTACCAACGATATCTTCTCCTATCAGAAAGAAATCGAATTTGAGGGTGAAATCCATAACTGTGTGCTGGTCGTTCAGAATTTCCTCAATTGCGGTATACCACAGGCTGTTGAGGTTGTCAATAACCTGATGACCGCTCGGGCGCTCCAGTTTCAACACATCGTCGCTACCGAACTACCAGCCCTTTTCGATGATTTCGACCTGGATGCAAGTACCCGCGAGAAACTGCTTGGATACGTCAAGAAACTAGAGCAGTGGATGTGTGGCGTCCTCAAGTGGCATATAACGGTAGACCGCTATAAGGAATTTGAATTGCGTAATTCGTTAGCAGGGCGGCTACTTAGCGGGCCCAGAGGGCTGGGTACTTCAGCTAGGCGTATTGGATCGGTGAGGGTTTAAGGTCAGATTTTTTTGTCGGCGAGTTAATTCAAGGTCAGTATGCGATCGCGTGAGATCGGTTTTTTTAGTAACTAAAAAGTGGAGGATGAAGTTGTGACGTATTCTAACGATCCCAATTTGGAAGATCAGCAGCCCCAGTTAACCTTGAGTACAGCAGCGGCGCGTAATTTGGCAACAACAGCCAAATCTGCACCGCAAACCCAGGAAATTACATCTCGGTGGTTATTGAAGTTATTGCCGTGGGTGCAGACAAAAGGTGGCGCTTATCGGGTCAACCGTCGGTTGAGTTATTCCGTGGGTGATGGACGGGTGACTTTCACCAACACCGGAGCAACGGTGCAGGTGATTCCCCTGGAACTGACTGAGTTGCCCTTGCTGCGAGGGTTTAACAACCTTGACGTATTGATCGGGTTAGCAAACCAGTTTGTTCAGCAGGAGTACGCTCCAGATGATGTCATTGTTGAACTTGGCCAGCCTGCCGATCGCGTCATTCTAATTGCTCGTGGTAAGGTCAACAAGATTGGTGTTGGCAAGTATGGCGAGCAGATTGTGTTCGATGTGCTAGCTGACGGCGACCATTTCGGCGATGAAACTGTGGTGCAGTCCGAGGATACTTGGCAGTACACCCTCAAGGCGATTACTAGAACCATCGTTTTGTCACTACCCCAAGCGGCGTTTGAAAGGGCGATCGCTCAGTCCGAGGCGTTGGGAACTCATGTTGAACAGTTCCGTACCCGCCTGAACCAGCCACAGACTCCCCAAGGTGAAGCTGCCATTGAGCTAGCAGCCGATCATCCCCAAGAGGCTGAGTTGCCCGGAACCTTCGCCGATTACGAACTCAAACCTAGAGAATATGAGTTGAGCATTGCTCAAACAGTGTTGCGAGTCAGTACGCGGGTAGCCGATCTGTACAACGAACCGTACAACCAGACAGAAGAACAACTGCGGCTGACTATCGAGGCATTGCGGGAACGTCAAGAACACGAGTTGCTCAACAACCGCGAATTCGGGTTGCTGCACAACGCCGACCTCAAACAACGGATCTACAGCAGTAGCGGCGCACCGACCCCCGACGACTTGGACGAACTGTTGGCGACGGTATGGAAGGAGCCGGGATTCTTCCTAGCTCACCCCCGCACGATCGCTGCCTTCGGTCGTGAGGCTAACCGCTTGGGTCTCTATCCACAAAGCGTAGATGTGAACGGCGTTCAGGTCACATCTTGGCGCGGTGTACCTATCTTTCCTTCCAATAAGATCCCCATCACCAATAACCGCACCAGTTCTATCCTTTTGCTCCGCACTGGTGTAGAAAAACAAGGGGTAATCGGCTTACATCAAACTGGTATCCCCGATGAATACCAACCCAGCTTGTCTGTTCGATTCATGGGCATCAGCGAAAAGGCGATCATCTCCTACCTCGTTACCGCCTACTACTCCGCAGCCGTCCTCACTCCTGACGCACTTGGCATCCTCGAAGATGTTGAGATCGGGCGCTAAATATCAGGAGTGCTGAGTGTTGAGTGAGTAAAAATTAGGGCTGACTTTTGATCCCCTACAAGAAAGTAGGCGGTCTTTAACTCAGGGATTACCAAGAAATAAATTATCCACTCCTGTGGGGTGGACATCTTGTCCGCCCCTTTCCACGAGCGGGCGAGACGCCCACCTCACAAGAAAAGTTGTATATTTTTTTATTTGGAAGTCCCTCAGCACTCTTGATGCACTTTTATTAGTAATTAGAGGATGGGGTGATGACTGATTTTATTGAATCAAATTTAAATGTTGAGGGTGGACAACCTCAACTGAGTTTGAGTAAAGATGCTGCACGTAATTTGTCCACGACTACCAAATCTGCACCGCAGACGCAGGAAATTACCTCGCGTTGGTTGTTGAAGATGTTGCCGTGGGTGCAAACGAAGGGTGGCACTTATCGGCTGAACCGTCGGTTGACCTATACCGTAGGTGATGGGCGGTTGAGTTTCTCCAACACCGGAGCCGAGGTGCAGGTGATTCCCCAGGAACTTGGTGAGTTGCCCTTGCTGCGAGGGTTTGACGACATCGAGGTGCTGAGGGGGTTGGCAAGTCGGTTTGTTCAGCAGGAGTTCGCACCTGGGGATATCATAGTCCAGTCAGGTCAGCCAGCCAATCAGCTTTTCTTGATCGCACATGGCAAAGCGAACAAGATTGGTATTGGCAAGTATGACGAGCAGCCTTTGTTGGATACGCTAGCTGACGGTGATTATTTTGGCGATCGCGTTTTGCTCGATTCAGAAAGCAATTGGAAGTTCACGGTCAAAGCTGTGACCCGATGCACCGTATTAGTGCTACCACAACAGGCATTTCGAGAACAGCTCAACCAGTCGCAGGCGTTGCAGGCTCAACTTGAGCAGTTTCGGACTCGCGCAGAACTTCCACAAAACAAGTATGGAGAAGCTGCGATCGCGTTGTCAACCAGTCATAGTACAGAGACGACATTACCAGGAACATTTGTTGACTACGAACTCTCACCCCGCGAATATCAGTTAAGCATTGCTCAGACTATGTTGCGAGTAAATACTCGCGTTGCGGATCTGTACAATCAACCGTACAACCAGACAGAAGAACAATTGCGGCTGACAATTGAGGCATTGCGGGAACGTCAAGAATACGAGTTGATCAACAACCGTGAATTTGGATTGTTGCACAACGCCGACCTCAAACAGCGCATCTACACCCGCAGCGGCCCTCCAACTCCCGATGACCTTGATGAATTAGTCACCCGTCGGCGGAAGTCGAGGTTCTTCCTGGCTCATCCCCGCACTATTGCAGCCTTCGGTCGGCAGTGCAACCGTCTGGGCATCTATCCAGACACCATCGATATGGATGGGAGCAAGATAATCACATGGCGCAATGTACCGATTCTGCCCTGTAACAAGATCCCGATTACCAAAAACCAGACCAGTTCTATCCTTATACTCCGCACTGGTGAGAAAGATCAGGGCGTGATTGGCTTACATCAAACTGGTATCCCGGACGAATACCAACCCAGTTTGTCCGTCCGATTCATGGGCATCAGCGAAAAGGCGATCATCTCTTACCTCGTTACCGCCTACTACTCCGCAGCCGTCCTCATCCCCGACGCACTTGGCATCCTCGAAAATGTCGAAATCGGGCGCTGAGGGAAGGGTTAGCGCATCTGAAATATCTGTAGCGATTTGCAAACATCGGGGTATGGCGCAAAGACATTACTTCTTCAATGCCAGAGTTAAGCCATCTGCGATCGCTACTAAACTAAGACTAATTCGCTGGTCTTGATGCAGTTTTTGATTAAAGGCACGAATTCTTTTAGTTCTATTATCTTGCACTTGGGGGTCGGCAACCCTGCCTGACCAGAGAACATTATCGATCGCAATCAGTCCCCCCGGCCGCACTAATTGCAGCGATCGCTCATAATAGCCATCATAGTTGCTCTTATCTGCATCAATAAAGGCAAAATCAAAAGTTTCCGCTTCTGCAATTGCGAGTAGGCGATCCAAGGTTTCTAAAGCTGGGGCAATGTGTAGTTGAATTTTATCCGCCACACCTGCTTGCTGCCAATAGCGCCGAGCGATCGTTGTAAATTCCTCACTGATATCACAGGCTACCACCTTACCATCGCTCGGTAACGCCAATGCCACCACTAGGGAACTATAACCTGTAAATACCCCAACATCCAAAGTTTTCTTAGCTCCCAGCAACTGCACCAGTAACGCCAAAAACTGCCCCTGTTCGGGAGCAATCTGCATTCTCCCTATTGGATATTGGGCTGTTTCCTGTCTTAGTTGGGTTAAAATTTCCGGTTCTCGCAGAGAGACTGACAGTAAATAGTCATAGAGGTTTTGTTCGAGTCCTAGCGTTTGAGTTGTCATAACGTGCGTTTCTCTTTTGTCTAAACCTCATACACCTTTGATTAGAAATATGCAGAAAACCCCGAAATGCAATCTTCAAAAACCAAAAATTTTTGAGGATTGAAGGTCTTTTAAGTCGGGGATGAAAGCCAATAGCAGGAAATTATCGATTAATTTCCTAAATTTACCAGCAAAATCCTCAATTCACTACCTAATATTGACAGTTTAAATAAATTCAATCTATTGTCTGGAATAACCCTCGGCTGTTGTGTAAGAACTTCATAACTGAACTTTGATCGCCCAGAGGTTTTTGTAATGCCTATCGATTTATTGAACCGCAAAAAAACTCATTTTGTCTTGTGGCGTCCCGGTGCTTCGGAACCAGCCCCCACTCTCTACATAGGCAACACTGCTCCCGAAAGCCCAGACAGATTAGCTCAATTCAGAGAAATTCCGCTTCGTCAATCAACAGAATTTCCCGAATTATGGGAAGTTTCTGCTCAAGAATCTGGTTTGACTGAAGGACAGGTCTACTTTTACTGGTTTAAAGTCCGCAACTCAGATCCTTATGACTCTGCCAATGCTAACCAAATTCTCTACTGCACAGATCCAACAGCGACAACTGTGGATCGACGTTTCCTTGCACCAAAACCGTCAGAATCGGGAGGCGTTACTAGCTTCGATCCGGCAAGCGTCGTGCTTTATCAAAATAAGACACTGATTCCCTGTGATCCCCAAGGGCAAACTGTCAATTGGGAAGGCGATGCTCCTTTAGAGACGCTACCAACCAATAATCAACTGGTGATTTACGAATTACCAACCCGCTGGACAAAGATTAACTCAAATGGATTGGTTGAAGAAGGAAACGGCACATTTCGTGACGTACTGGCACTATTGATCCCAGAAGCGATCGCTCCGACTTTTCCTATAGTCAGTGCCTTCAATAACCGCGCTCATATTGTGGAACTGGGAATCAACGCCCTAGAACTTCTGCCACCAGAAGACAGTGATGATAATCTCAATTGGGGCTATGGTACAGCAAATTATTTTGCCGCTGATTTTGACTTAGGACGCCCAGATAGCCAGTCAGCACCTACTGCTTCGACTGATTTAGCTAATCTAATCAAAGTCTGCCATCAGCAAGGGTTACGCTTTTTTGTCGATGTGGTGATGGCATTCTCGCGGAATAATCCTTACCATAACGTTAATTTTTTGGAATTTTATATCAAATGGGCTAGTGGCGATCCAGAACAAGGTTCAAGAGATGGCTTTGGTGGGGATTTATTTAAGTACAACTATTGGGTAGAAGGCTATAACCCTATTACTGGGCAAAAGTCATGGCTTGTCCCAGCCCGTGAATACTTAAAAGCTCATATTGCCCACTGGTTGGAATACTATCGAGTTGATGGTTTGCGGTTGGATAGTGTGAATAATATTGCCAACTTTGACTTTTTGCAGGAATTCAAAGATTTTGCCCGCACCCTTTGGGACAAAAGAGGTGGAACCGGCGATCGTTTTCTCGTAGTTGGCGAAGAGTTGAGTGTACCTCTATCTCTCATCCAACAAAATCGTCTGGATGGACTTTGGAATGAAAAGTTTAAGCAAATCATCCGACAGGTAATTTTAGGTAAAAATGCCTGGGATGAACCCAGCTTTGAGTGGAGTATCCGCAAACTAATTGATTGCCGAAACTTAGGCTTTAGCGATGGTTCTCAGGCGGTAAACTATATAACTTCTCATGATGTTGGCGGTTATGGTAACGAGCGTTTCTTCAGCTACCTGGTTAGTAATGGAATTGCTCATACTGAACCGCGGATTAAGTTAGCATTTGTCTCCCTGCTTACCGCTGTAGGAATTCCCATGATCCTCGCCGGAGACGAATTTGCCGATCAGCAGGATTTGCCTCCAACAGATGATTATAAGCAGATTGATCCAGTTAACTACAGCCGGGTGAAAGATGATTGGCGACAACGCATTTTCCAATACGTTGCCAGGTTGGTTCGCTTGCGTAAAACTTCTGCTGCTTTAGCTGTAAATGATACTCAATTTATTCATGTTGACTTTAATGATGGTAAACGAGTTCTAGTTTGGCAGCGTGGTAATAAAGCCGATCAATTAGTAGTTGTAGTGGCGAATTTCTCTGACTACGGCACTCCTGTTGGTTCTGAGTACAGAGTCCTGAATTGGCCTGCAACCCCAGATGGTAAGAAGTGGCAGGAAGTTACTCAAGAGCGGATAGTTCCATCTGAATGGGTAGGCAGAGAAGGTATTTTCCCCTGGGAAGCTAAAGTCTACACTCTAGTTTAATCTTGATGCCGCTCAGTAAAAGATAACGTTCGGTCAGGTTTGGTACTTCAACCTGACCTATTTCTATACATAAATTGTATATTATTATACATTAGTACTCACCTAATAAAGACCCAACTTAAGTAGGTCGGCGTAAATATTTGTCGTTGGGATAAGGCAGGAGGGAGGAGGGTTTTAGCTAGTTTATCTTTCCTCACATAGTTTGGTTTTATTGTGTCAACTTACTTAGAAGCGTAGATGTAAATAACCCTGATAATTAGGCTTAACCAGAAAATGTAACGGTATTGTAACGGCAGCTTTAGCTACCGTTTTTTGTTGACGTTGCAAAAGTTTACATTTAAGATGGGAAGCGACAAAATCCAATAAGTATTTATTCTTGTTTATCCTGAAAATATGACATTTTATGAGTATATGTTCTTATCAACATTAAAAATTTAAGCTTTTAAAGATAAACAATGTTTACAAAAGTAAATATTCCTTAATATAATGTAACTTAAAGCGAAAAGGCAAATTGATTGTCAGAAGTGATGAATGCTATTGAATTTCCCTGGCTAACAGCCATAATCCTCTTACCCTTGGTGGCTGCCTTAGCCATCCCCCTAATTCCAGACAAAGAAGGTAGAACTGTCCGCTGGTATGGTCTGGGAGTTGCGATCGCCGACTTTGCACTGATGATTTATGCCTTTTGGTATAAGTACGACTTCCAGAGTTCAAGACTCCAACTTATAGAAAACTATCCTTGGATACCGCAGTTGGGTTTGCATTGGGCTGTGGGGGTTGATGGTTTATCGATGCCCTTGCTGCTTCTGACAGGCTTAATAAATACCCTCGCAATATTCGCGGCTTGGAAAGTTACCACCAAGCCGCGATTATTTTATGGTTTGATGTTAGCGATGTACAGCGCCCAGCTTGGCGTATTTGTTGCCCAAGATTTGCTGTTGTTCTTCCTGATGTGGGAAATCGAGTTAGTGCCGGTTTACCTGCTGATTTCCATTTGGGGAGGACAAAACCGCCGTTATGCCGCTACCAAATTCATTCTTTACACCGCTGCTGCATCAATATTTATCTTGATTGCCGGTTTTGCAATGGCATTCTCTGGAGATACCGTCACCTTCGATATGGCGACTCTAGGAATGAAAGAATACCCCAAAACCTTGGAATTGTTGGTTTATGCAGGTTTCTTAATTGCCTTTGGTGTAAAGTTACCAATTTTCCCTTTACACACTTGGCTACCTGATGCCCACGGTGAAGCATCAGCACCCGGTTCAATGATTTTGGCTGGTGTGTTGTTAAAAATGGGTGGTTATGCTCTCATCCGCTTCAATGTGGAAATGTTGCCCAATGCCCATGTGACTTTTGCGCCAGTGTTAGCAATTTTAGGTGTGGTGAACATTGTCTACGGTGCTTGCTGTGCCTTTGCCCAAACCAATCTCAAACGCCGCTTGGCTTACTCTTCAATTGCCCACATGGGGTTTGTGCTGATTGGGATTGCCTCCTACACAGAACTGGGTATCAGCGGTGCAGTGCTACAGATGGTTTCCCACGGGTTGATTGCTGCTAGCTTATTCTTCCTGTCTGGCGTGACTTACGATCGCACCCACACTTTGATGATGGATAAAATGGGCGGTATGGCCAAGGTAATGCCCAAAACCTTTGCTCTATTTACCATTGGTTCAATGGCTTCTCTCGCCCTACCAGGAATGAGTGGCTTTGTGGGTGAGTTGATGGTATTTCTGGGTATCGCCACCAGTGATGTTTACAGTTCCAGCTTCAAAGTTGTAGTCGTGCTGCTGTCAGCGGTTGGCGTGATTTTGACACCGATTTATTTACTGTCGATGCTGCGTCAAGTGTTCTATGGTGAGCAAAATCAAGAGTTGCACTTGGATGCTGTAATATCTGATGTCAAACCCCGCGAAATCTTTATTACCGCTTGTTTGCTACTGCCAATCATCGGTATCGGGTTTTATCCCAAATTAGCAACGCAGACTTATGATGTGAAAGCAGTGGAATTAGCTGCTCATGCTCGTCAAGTTCTACCAGTTGTTGCTCATCAACAACCATCAAGTCTGTACTCGCGTATTTTCTCTGCACCAACATTGGCTAATTCTCAAGTTGAAAGTTCAATTAATATTTCTGAGTAAATTAACTTCCCATTAAGGGGCTGCAAGTAAATTCTAAATATTCAGGGGAATAAAGGGGTGGTTTCGTAATCACCCCTAAAATTTTGGCATTACTTAATTGAAGTAGATTTTTAGGTAGGGGCAGTTCATAAATTGACCCTACCTAAAAATTATTCAAATTTGAGATTTCCGTCAATATTGGTAATATGCTCATTAAGATCGATGTATGTTCCAAGAGATGACTGTCTGTCAGCTTTCTCGCATTCAGCAAGGAGTCTGTTGGCACCAGCTAAACCAATATTGTCGCATTATTTTTAATCCAGCTTTATTGTTAAGTTTATTGACTTGCTTGTTCATTACTCAAGTATTCTGATAAAAAATAATACAAAATAATCTTTTTTCAGATATTCTATGTTTTTCTTTCCCAAGAATTACCACTAGCGATCGCTACATTGATAATGTTGTACCGAAAGCCAATAAATAATTTGCAAAAATTCATTCAAAAACAAAGTTATCTGCATATAGGGGTTTTTCTGGCAACTCTCTTGAGCATTATATTGTTCAGTTGGGTAGCGCTCTCGCAGCAACCAGTTACCCTCAATCTGTTAATGACTGCCCCTGATGCCGAACCTTGGAGGCAGGGTTTAATTAGAGACTTCGAGGCCGAAAACCCTGGTATTCGCATTAACCTAGTTGAAGGGCCGAATGCCACAAATTTGCTCGAAGACCTGTACACCTCATCTTTTATCTTGGGGGAATCCCCGTATGACCTGATCAATATGGATGTCATCTGGACATCCAAGTTTGCTGCTGCTGGATGGTTGCTACCTTTAGGCGATCGCATTTCTAAAGAGCAGTTGGCAGCATTTTCATCCCAGGATGTAGAAGGGGGACGTTACCAAAACCAGCTGTATCGCATTCCAGTGCGTTCCGACGTGGGAATGCTCTACTACCGGGAAGATTTAATCAAACAAGCAGGATTGCAACCACCAGAAACCTTTGATGATTTGATCCGAATTTCCCAAGTCTTGCAGAAGAAAAACCAGGTGAAGTGGGGCTATGTTTGGCAGGGTCGCCAATATGAAGGACTTGTGGCGATGTTTGCAGAAATCCTTGGTGGCTTTGGTGGCTTCTGGGTTAAACCTGACACCCTGGAAGTTGGACTAGATCGACCAGAAACATTACAAGCCATTGAGTTTCTGCGTAGTACTATCAGGGAAGGCGTTTCTCCTCCTGGAGTTACGACCTATCAAGAAGAAGACACTCGACGCTTGTTTCAAAGTGGTCAAGTAGCATTTTTACGTAGTTGGCCATACGCGTGGCCTCTAGCCCAGGCAGAAAATTCGCCAATCCGGGGCAAAATTGCGATTAAACCGATGGTTCATGCTCCTGGGAAGACGGGAGCAGCTTGTTTAGGAGGCTGGGGTTTAGGAATTGCTAAATCTTCTCAACATCCTGAAGAAGCTTGGAAAGCAATTCAGTATTTTACCAGTCGGGAAGCACAGCGCCGATTCATTTTCAGTGCAGGCTATGTGCCAAGTCGCCGGGATTTGTTTACAGATCCAGAGATTGTTGCTAAATACCCCCACTATCCGCAGTTATTGAAGGTTGTGGACAATGCAGTTTTACGTCCGCCGATCGCGCAATATGCTCAGACATCAGATATTTTGCAGCGTTATCTCAGCGCCGCATTATCCGGTCGGATGAATTCTGAACAAGCAATGCAAGCTGCTGCTGCTGAAACGCGGCGACTGTTGGGGGCAGGGGGCAAAGGGAGCAGAGGGGCAGAGGGGCAGGGGGGCAGGGGGAGAAGAATTACATAGCCAGTTCCCCATCCCCATCCCCATCCCCAATGACAAATGACAAATGACAAATGACAAATGACAAATGACAAATTTACATACACTAAGAAATCGAGAACAACAGACAGCGTGGATCTTACTAACACCAGCATTGCTGCTGTTGTTGTTTGTATTTGCGTACCCGATTTTACGAGCATTTTGGTTAAGCGTATTTACTAAAAATCTGGGAACAGAGCTACAACCTGTATTCTCTGGTTTAGACAATTATGTGCGAATGGCGGGGGATGGGCGTTTCTGGCAAAGTTTGTGGGCGACAACCGTGTTCACAACAGCATCAGTAATCTCAGAACTACTGCTAGGACTGGGGATTGCCTTAGTTCTCAATCAGGCGTTTTTTGGGCGGGGCATAGTGCGTACAACCGCCATTATCCCTTGGGCTTTGCCTACCGCTTTGATTGGTCTAGCGTGGTCTTGGATTTTTAATGACCAGTTTGGGGTTGTGAACGATATTCTGCGGCGGTTGGGGCTGATTGAGACTGGGATTAACTGGTTAGGAGATCCAACGCTGGCGACGATCGCAGTGGTTTTTGCTGATGTTTGGAAAACTACGCCGTTTATCAGTATCCTGTTGCTAGCTGGGTTGCAGTCGATATCACAAGACCTCTATGAAGCTTACTCGGTCGATGGGGCAAATGCTTGGCAAAGCTTCCGCAATATTACCCTGCCACTGCTGCTGCCGCAGATATTAATTGCAGTGCTATTTCGGTTTGCTCAAGCTTTTGGGATTTTCGACTTGATTGCTGTGATGACTGGGGGTGGCCCTGGTGGCGCTACGGAAGTGGTTTCACTGTATATTTACTCCACGGTGATGCGCTACTTAGATTTTGGTTATGGAGCAGCCCTGGTAGTAGTGACATTCTTAATATTGATTGTGGCGGTGGCGATCGCTAGTTTCTTGCTTAACAAATACCGTGCCAAAACATCAGGAGCTATTTGACCCATGAGTGTAACTCCCCAACCAGTTCCAACGACTCCAAAACGAACAGCGGGAACCAAGTTTTCTCTGAAAAAAATCTTGCTGTTCATCATAATTGTATTAATAGTGCTATTCAGCCTAGCGCCAGCCTTATGGCAATTACTGACCTCCTTTAAAGTGAATGAGGATATTGCCGCCGTTCCTACTGTCTATTTCCCCACACGATTCACTTTCAATCACTACATTGAGTTATTCACCCGTCGTCCATTTTGGCGCTACATCTTCAACAGCGCCTTCGTGTCGATTACTTCTACAGCTGTAGCTTTAGCGATCGGCGCACCTGCCGCTTATGCTCTCGCACGGTTACGCCCTTGGGGTGAAAAAGTTATCCTCGCCAGCATTTTAATTGTTACCTTATTTCCTGGAATTCTCTTGTTCTTAGGACTATTAGAAATTATCCAGGCGCTTAAATTGGGTAACAATTATCTGGCGCTGATTATACCCTATACTGCGATCAATTTGCCGCTGACAATTTTAGTACTTAAAAGCTTTTTTCAACAATTACCAAAAGACTTGGAAGATTCTGCTAGGGTCGATGGCTACAACACCTTTCAATTATTGTGGCAAATCGTGTTACCCATGACCCTTCCCGCCTTAGTAACTACTGGAATCCTCACCTTTATTTTTGCTTGGAACGAGTTTATTTTCGCTCTCACGTTTATGACCCGTGAAGAGTTGAAGACAATTCCCGTTGCTGCGGCTCAATTGGGTGGTGCAACAGTATTTGAAATTCCCTATGGTGCGATCGCTGCTGCTACTGTCGTGGGAACATTACCCCTAATTTTACTAGTTTTGTTTTTCCAGCGTCGGATTGTCCAAGGTCTTACCGCTGGTGCTGTCAAAGGATAAAAATCAAAATGGCTAAACTCGAACTCAAAAACTTGAATAAAACCTACAATCCTAAAGTCATCCCTGTCAAAGACGTTAGCTTAACTGTAGATAACCATGAGTTTCTGACTTTACTTGGCCCTTCTGGCTGTGGCAAATCCACCGTCCTACGCATGATTGCGGGTCTTGAAGAACCTACTCGCGGTCAGATCAAGATTGGGGAGGTGGATGTCACCTATAAGCGAGCAAGCGATCGCAATATCGCAATGGTGTTCCAAAGTTATGCACTCTATCCCCACATGACAGTGTACGAAAACCTGGCTTCTGGACTCAAGCTGAAAAAAGTACCACCTATAGAAATTAAACAGCGAGTGGCAGAAGTGGCAGAAGTTTTAGGATTAGCAGAGTTAATGAACCGCAAGCCTGGTCAAATGTCTGGAGGTCAACGGCAACGGGTTGCTGTCGGTCGTGCTTTGGTGCGTAATGCCAATGTCTATCTGCTGGATGAACCTTTAAGTAACCTGGATGCACTATTGCGAGAAAGAGTCCGAGCCGATATCAAACAAATTTTTGCCGCCCAAAAAGTGCCAGTTGTCTACGTCACCCACGACCAAACCGAAGCAATGACGCTCTCCACAAAAGTTGCCTTGCTCAACGATGGCTATGTCCAGCAACTTGACCCGCCTGACCGCATCTATAACCATCCAGCTAATCTATTTGTGGCTGGATTTGTTGGTAGTCCGCAAATGAATTTGCTAACTTTACCTTGTAAGGGACAATACGCGCTGCTAGGTAATTTCCAAATACTTCTCCCAGATATACCAACTGTACCACCGCAGATTGTTCTGGGAATCCGCCCAGAAAATGTCCGCATTGCTCAACCAGGTGATACCCAAACTATCCAAGGGCGAGTGTTTTTAGTGGAAAATTTGGGTATGCACTATTTGGTCAGTCTCAGGGTGGAGGGTTCACAAACTGGAGCGATTACGGTACGTGCTTTGTTGCCAACAGACCAAAATTGGAGTGGCGATGATATTACATTAGCATTGCCTCCTGAGGATATTCACTGGTTTGATGTGCAATCTGGCCATACTCTTGTTAGGAGACAAATATTAGGTATCAATGGAGTTTGAGACGCCCTAACCCTGTTTGCACCCCCTGAACACTAACTATTTGTTTGGCGATCGCATTAATTTTTTGAGTCCATGAATGATCTGGATACCGCAAACAGAAGATTCCACTACTCCCTAAATCAAACATTTCTTCACAAACAGGCAGTATTCCAGCTACAGGGGTTTTGTAGGTATTCTGTACTCGTTGCTGTAACTCTTTGAAATCCAAAGAAGGCAGCGCTTTGTTAATCACTAGTAGCATTTTAGGTACTTCTAATTTACGGGCAACATCTATCGCTACTGCTGTACCTTGATAATCCTGTTTGTCTGGACGGAGAATCACCACAAGAACATCACAAAGAATAATCGATAGCAACGTTTCTTCGTTAATACCAGGATGAGTATCGATCAACAGATAGTCCAGTTTTAAACGACGAACTAGATTATGTAAACCATCATTAAGCAAGCGTGCGTCATAGCCCTCGCGCAAGATTCGAGAAATGTCACTCATCTTCATGCTGGAAGGAATCAGATAAACACTCCCCTGCCGACCAAAAAATGTTTGTTTTTGTTTGAGAACGGCGCTAACGTCATAAACTGCTTCTTCAATCTGACAACGACCCCATAAATAATCATTTAAGGTGTAGCGGATTCGATCTTCTTCAAGACCAAACAAAACGTGGATTCCTGGAGATTGGATATCTGTATCAACTATCCCAACTCGCTTTCCAGAGCGAGCGATTAAGGCCGCAAGATTACTCGTGACGTTTGACTTACCAGTTCCGCCACGAAATGAGTGAATTGAAATAATTTCAGACATAATAAATCCTCAATAGTAATTTGTAATGAAGCTCAATGAATCTAACGTAATTATTAATTTGGAGTATGCCGTTTGTTTCTGATTGCTTTTGCCTCCTGCTGCAATTTTTGGAACGTTTTTGATTCAGCAATTTCTGCAACTTCCCGCGCCCGTTTGGCTTCGTCAACTTCAATCCGCAGTGTATGCAACTGTTGTCTGAATTGTTGTTCACGGGCAGAAATTTCATGCACCATCCGTTGAAAAACTCGTCCTAATTGTCCTAATTCATCATGGCGCTGGACAATTGATGTGAGCTTTTCACGATCAAACTCTTTTGCTTCTTCCACACTAATTTCATTCATACTAAGTTTCTGAGCAAGTTGCACCATTGGTTTCAGCGGTTGCAATACGTTTCGCTTCAACAAATAATTAATTAGTAAAATTACTAGGGCGAAGATAATAATAAATAAGCTAATGAATAAAACAAATGCCCGATGAGCATCATCAAAGACTTGCTTGGCAGGAAGATAAATAATTTGTGTGCCTAAAATTTCATTGAGTTGCCACCCAAAGCCATTTTCTGAACCATAACTGACAATCTGACTTTTGGGAGCAACTTCAGGAGTGCTATGACAGCGTAGACACGTTGGATTTTTAATGGAAAATGGACGAGCGTTATAAAACAATTTCTCGTTATAAGAGTCACGAAAACCGGATATGTTTTTCAATTCTGGTTCTTTACGAAACCGTTCGATAAGTTGCGTTTCAAATACATCTGCTTTATCTCGTAAGTTAGTCGGATTTAGGTTGGCATCTTTATATAAAAAGTCTTTAAAATCTTCGTTTTGGCGAAGATTTTCAAACACTTCTCTGACCGCAAAGCTGGGAACACTTTCAGGGATAAACGCCGCTTGAGTGTCCATCATCGGGGTCAAAAGAGGGTTAATACGCGTATTATTGTAGTTTCTCACTGAGTTCATCGTTTCTGCAATAATTTGGCTGCGATAACCGATTTCGGCTTCTGCTTTTTGCTCAAGCGCATGAGATAAAGCAAAACCACTGACTGCGATCGCACCGATAAATACCAGCAATAGAAGTAAAGTAAATTTTGTTGCTAATTTGAATCTATTAAACATTACTGTTTCCCCTTTCTATACAACATTGCTAGAGATTTATAGGTAATAATTCATAAGATTTATTTTTTTGAATGATGAGGGTAGAATGTGGTTCTTTCTGAGGAATAAATCTAATCTGCATTCATGCTTATAAATCTAGTCATACAACGGCATGTAATCAAATTCCAGATTTCAAGGCAAATTCATGACTTTGGTTGGAACCAACCACCTCAACCTATAACGAAAGTCTTAGGCATGACTAAACACGGTATAGCGAAAGTTAGACCGCATATACTTACTTCGCTTAGGCAAAATATTAGACGTTTTTCAGATGCGGATAACTGAGTTGAATTCGTATTCTAAAGACATGAAGCGAGGAGAGCGGTGAGCAACTAACTAGCAAATCAATCTCTTTGCTTGATACATACAACACACATTACAAATTAAGGAGAAAACATCATGTCTGACAACATCAAGCCCGTAGAATTATCTGCTGAAGAATTGGACAACGTTGCTGGTGGTGCTTTTAGCTTTGTCGATGCTGACAACGACAACAGATCAGATCAACAAATTAGTGAAACCGTTCTTGGTCCTCATGGCGGAATTGGCTCTTCCACCGCTCAACAAACTACTATATCTCATCAAAGTTTGTACGAAGTCAAAGCAACTGGCTTCTTTCCTACCAGTCTTGAAAAGTAGTAACTAATTACACAGGGCAGAATTCAATAAAGCGTTCTGCTTGATACAACACACATCATACACATTACACATTAAGGAGAAAACATCATGTCTGACAACATTAAGCCCGTAGAATTATCTGCTGAAGAATTGGACAACGTTGCTGGTGGTGCTTTTAGCTTTGTCGATGCTGACAACGACAACAAATTAGATCAACAAATTGGTGAAACCGCTCTTGGTGCTCATGGCGGGATTGGCTCTTCCACCGCTCAACAAACTACTATATCTCATCAAAGTTTGCACGAAGTCAAAGCAACTGGCTTCTTTCCTACCACTCTTGAAAGTTAGTAACTAATTACACAGGGCAGAACTCAATAAAGCGTTCTGCTTGATACAACACACATCATACACATTACACATTAAGGAGAAAACATCATGTCTGACAACATTAAGCCCGTAGAATTATCTGCTGAAGAATTGGACAACGTTGCTGGTGGTGCTTTTAGCTTTGTCGATGCTGACAACGACAACAAATTAGATCAACAAATTGGTGAAACCGCTCTTGGTGCTCATGGCGGGATTGGCTCTTCCACCGCTCAACAAACTACTATATCTCATCAAAGTTTGCACGAAGTCAAAGCAACTGGCTTCTTTCCTACCACTCTTGAAAGTTAGTAACTAATTACACAGGGCAGAACTCAATAAAGCGTTCTGCTTGATACAACACACATCATACACATTACACATTAAGGAGAAAACATCATGTCTGACAACATTAAGCCCGTAGAATTATCTGCTGAAGAATTGGACAACGTTGCTGGTGGTGCTTTTAGCTTTGTCGATGCTGACAACGACAACAAATTAGATCAACAAATTGGTGAAACCGCTCTTGGTGCTCATGGCGGGATTGGCTCTTCCACCGCTCAACAAACTACTATATCTCATCAAAGTTTGCACGAAGTCAAAGCAACTGGCTTCTTTCCTACCACTCTTGAAAAGTAGTAACTAATTACACAGGGCAGAACGCTTTATTGAGTTCTGCTTGATACAACACACATTATACACATTAAGGAGAAAACATCATGTCTGACAACATCAAGCCCGTAGAATTATCTGCTGAAGAATTGGACAACGTTGCTGGTGGTGCTTTTAGCTTTGTCGATGCTGACAACGACAACAGATCAGATCAACAAATTAGTGAAACCGTTCTTGGTCCTCATGGCGGAATTGGCTCTTCCACCGCTCAACAAACTACTATATCTCATCAAAGTTTGTACGAAGTCAAAGCAACTGGCTTCTTTCCTACCAGTCTTGAAAGTTAGTAACTAGAACTCAATTAACACACATCACAAATTGAGAAGAAAACATCATGTCTGACAACATTAAGCCCGTAGAACTATCTGCTGAAGAATTAGACAACGTTGCTGGTGGTGCTTTTAGCTTTGTTGATGCTCACAACTTCAACTTTTCGGATAAGCAAACTAGTGCAGTGATTATCGGTGCTGATGGCGGTATTGCATCCTTCAACAGTCAGGAAACTACTATATCTCAACAAGATTTACACGAAATCAAATTCACTGGAGAAGAATTTCCTAGCGGAATTCCTACTAATTTTCTAGGCTCATAATCAACACCACAAGGAGAACGACAACGATCATGGAAAATGTGCAGCCTAATGAAATGCTGGAACTATCCAATCAAGAACTTGATTATATTGCCGGTGGCGCAACTAGCGATGTCTTGGGAACAAACGCAAATGCCGAAGATTTTCAGTTTGGTTTTGTGGAAATTCCTAAAGAAGGTGGTATTAAGAGCGTTACCTTTCAAGTAAGCGTTTTCTCTGAGCAAGACCTTAGAGAGTTTAAGGAAGCTGGTATTTCTAGCCCTGAAGCTTGAGCTGGATTTCTCAGTTTGACGAATTTCAGGAGCAGGAGGGGTTATTAACCATAAGCCTAGCAGCCACTCGGTTAACTCCCTCCGCCTTATTTAACTTTAACACGTGGGGTCAAGGAGCTTCTATGTCAGATGACGAAATTACTCCGAATGATGAAGCGATCGAACTATCAAATGAAGAGTTAGACGATGTAGCTGGTGGTTTCAATTTGCAGTTTACATCTATACGATCTCACAGATCGATAAGGGGATTTACCCAACAAACATCACGAGGACGAGGGTTTCACTCAACACGGTCGGCTTTTCATGCAGAGACAGCAGACTCTTCTGTGTTCCACCTCTCCATCACCGACGCGACAACAGAGGATCTAAAGGTTCTTGGTGAGTTGTTTGGAGATATATCTGCGATCGAAGGTTCTACATAAACGGAGTTTCTCAAATCAATCAATTGCAGTTGGACAAGTTTTGCTCAACTACTTTCTGAAATTATTCTTGTGTGATTAATAATTTCACGTTCATAAAATTAGGCGAATTTAGTGATAAATGAAATCAAAAGGAAAAATAATTGCAATGGAAAACGAAAAGCAAAATGAATCACAAGAGCTATCGGTTCAAGAACTCACAAATGTTTCAGGGGGTATTGCCGTAGGTGAGTATTATCCAGATGAGCATTCTATAGATGAGAAATATAACAATCTGTCTGAAGCGATCGCAAAACATCTTGAAAATACAAAGTTTCCTGATTGGAAGAACAAGTACGGCAATTCGTCCAGCTAGTGAATACGCGATGGGGAGTATTGCTCAGTAGTTATTTCTCGCTCCCCATTTCTCTCCCGTTAGCAAAACACAAGGAAGTTAAATTATGACAGAAGTTCTACTTAGGGAACTGACAAATAGCGATATTGACTGGATCTTGGCAACGGGTCAAAGAGAAGAAATTACTGCTGGCACGATCCTTATCCGCCAAGGAACACCTGTTGATGCACTCTACATTCTGTTAGATGGCGCATTAAGCGTTTCTGTGGCTCAGGCTGACGATAATCCCATTGGTCGGGCGTTTGCCGCTCTTGAAGGTGGCGAACTGTCAGGACGAGAGATCGCAAGGCTTGCAAATGGAGAAGTTGTAGGAGAAATGCCCTTTTTAGCCTCTTACCAATCTTCCACTACAGTGAAAGCCGCTAGAAAGTCGCTTGTATTGATGATTCCTCAGCAGCAATTGATTCAAAAATTGCAGGAAGATGTCACCTTTGCTGCCCATTTTTATCGGGCGATCGCAGTTCTGCTTGCTCACCGATTAGAGCAGATGATCACCCAAATTGGACAAAGCACAGTCGTTCTTTTTCAACCACAAATTCGAGAAATTTTATTTACATTTGCCGAATTAAATGATAGCGATATTGGTTGGATGATTGTTGCCGGCAATGCTATAAGAATTCCTGCGGGTTCGGTGTTATTTCAGGCCGGAAGACCCGTTGACGCTCTCTATATTCTATTGGATGGGAAGATGGTAGCTTCCATCGCTGAAGATACCAGCAATCCTCTCACACGTGCCTTTTCAACTTTGGAACAGACAGATCATAAAGATCATATAGAACGAGAGTTTGCTAAATTATCGCGGGGTGACATAGTTGGCGAAACGCCCTTTGTCGAAGCCAGTCCACCAGCGATGACGATTCGAGCGGTTGAGGATGCAATGGTGTTATCGATTCCCAAATGGCGACTTTCTGCCAAATTGCTACACGATGTTGCCTTTGCTGCCCGATTTTATCGAGTCTTAGCGATTTTGTTAGCAGATAAACAGCAAGGAATTATCAATAGTCTGGGTTACGGCAGAATCACCTATAGCTCAGGTCAATCTTTAGATGAACGCTTGACTTATGAAGATGAACTGAGTTCTGGCTTTTTGGCTCAAGTGACACTGGCAGGAACCCGATTTGACTGGATGCTGAAGCAGATTCGTGGCGATTGAATGATGTTAGGGCATGGGAAAGAGGCAGAGGGGCAGGGTGCGGGGGGCAGAGGGGAAAACTCTCCTCCCTTGCTCCCTTGCTCCCTGCTCCCACTCCTTATTTTCACTAGTATGCAAACTTCTACAACTTAAATGGAGCCAGTATGGTTACGACCCACAAAAGTAAACTATTCCGCAAAGAAGCGCTTGATCGTTTATCCTCGCCGGAGCGGCTCGATCAACTCATGCAGGTGGTTCAACCAAATAAGTGGATTCCCTTAGCTGCGATGGGATCTCTAATTGCCGTTGGACTTGTTTGGAGTGTTTTTGGTCGCATTCCGATTACCATCGCTGGACAAGGTGTAGTGGTTTTTCCTAGCAAAGTCGCAGGATTCCAGTCTCCTAGTTCTGGGCAGATTCTCAACCTCTATATTCGTACAGGCGATGAGGTGAAGAAAGGACAGGTGCTAGGGACAATTGACCAAACTGAACTTCAAGACAAGTTGAAACTTGCACGAGTCAAGCTTGCTCAACTTCAGGAACAAGATCAAAATGCCAATTCTCTGCAACTTCAGCGAACGGTTTTAGATAAGGGTGCAATTGGGCAACAACGTCAGGCGCTCTTGCAAACTCTCAAAACAACCCAATCGCTAACCCCAATTCTCAGGGATAAGGGTTTGGAGTCGATTCGCCAAGAGCGTCAGAGTTTACAGGAACAGTTGCAAACGACGCGAGATTTGATACCCACGTTCAAAGAGCGGTTTGAAATTCGACAGCAGTTACGCCGAGAAGGAGCCGTTTCTAGTGATACTGTGCTTCAGGCTCAACAGGAATTTCTCAATAGTAAAACTAGAATCAACGAAATCGAATCGCAACTCAAACAACTTAATGTCAAAGAAGCTGATGCAGAACGAGAATTTTTAGCAAATATCAATTCAACTAAGGAACTGCAAGCTCAGTTAGCAACACTAGACAGTAAATTTGCAGGTCAAGCAGAACAAGATTTAGCTATTTCTAGCAATCGGAAAAAAGAAATTCAAGACACAGAGCGAGCGATCGCTCAATTAAAATTAGAAATCAAAGGAAATAGCCAAATTATTAGCCCTTTCAACGGACGGGTTTTAGAACTGGCTACTGTTCCGGGACAAACTCTGGAAAAGGGCGCTCGGATTGGCACAATTGAAGCTCGAGACTCTGGGAGTAAGTTAGTCGGGGTGGCATTCTTCCCGGTAAGCGAAGGCAAAAAGATTCAAAAGGGTATGGAGTTGCAAGTCACTCCTTCGACTGTGAAACGAGAACGCTTTGGTGGTATTGTGGCAAAAGTCACGAGTATTTCTGCGTTTCCGGTGACAAAAGAAGGTGCATCAAGCGTTGTCGGCGGTCTGGAAGTTTTGCAAGGGTTAACCACAGAAGGGCCACAAATTCAAGTTTTCGCTGAACTTCAGCCAGATACTTCGACTAAGAGCCGTTTTCGCTGGTCGTCGTCTAAAGGGCCAGACGGTCAAATTACATCTGGAACCACCACCTCAGTGCGCGTGAAAGTGGATGAACAATCCCCGATTTCCTTTGTATTTCCGATTCTGCGATCGTGGAGTGGAATGTATTGATTATGCGGCAAATTCAATCACAAATTGGGCGTCGATTCCAAAAAATTCAACGGCTTGTTAGCCGTCCCGATCGCCGCCGTCGGACTCCCACTCTTTTACAAATGGAGGCTGTGGAATGCGGTGCAGCCGCACTGGGTATTCTTTTAGGCTACTACGATCGCATTGTACCCCTGGCAGAACTCCGTCAAGCTTGCGGTGTTTCACGGGATGGCAGTAAAGCATCTAATATTCTCAATGCGGCTCGGAGCTACGGATTACAGGTAAAAGGCTTTAAGGTCGAATTAGAAGGGTTACGCAAACTTCAATGTCCTTATATTGTCTTTTGGAATTTCAATCATTTCCTAGTAGTCGAAGGATTTAGCAAAGACAAGGTTTATCTTAACGATCCTGCCACCGGGCCGCGCACAGTTTCGCTCACAGAATTCGATCAGTCTTTTACTGGGGTAGTGCTAGTTGGTGAACCAGGTGCAGAATTCCAGCCAGGAGGACGGAAACCGAGCCTAACATTATCGTTATGGGATCGATTGCAGAGTTCTATCGGAGCGCTTGTTTATTGTGTAATCGCCGGATTGCTGTTAGTGATTCCGGGATTAGCCATCCCCGCATTCTCGCAAGCCTTTGTGGATAATGTCTTGATTGAAGGCAGAAATGATTGGTTGCGTCCATTAATTTTAGGGATGATCTTCACGGCCATATTGAATGGTTTTCTGACATTGCTTCAGCTGCAATTTCTGCGACGCATGAAAATTAAGCTGGCTGTAGGCATGTCTAGCCGTTTCTTGTGGCATATTTTACGGCTACCAGTTAGTTTTTACGATCAGCGATTTGCCGGAGAAATTAGCAGCCGTGTCCGCCTCAACGATAGTTTGGCAAATCTGCTTTCAGGAAGATTAGCGACTACAGTGATTTCAGCCTTCACCGTTGTCTTTTATGCCGCAGTCATGCTGCAATATGATGTCGTTCTGACTGCGATCGGTATTGCCTTTGTCGTCGTGAATGTCAGCGTGTGGCGATGGGTTTCCCGGCAGCGCGTTGATGCCAATCTGCGATTAATGCAAGAACAAGGCAAAGTCAGTGGGGTAGCAATTTCTGGATTGCAAAGTATGGAAACCCTCAAAGCATCTGGGCTAGAGTCAGAATTCTTTTCCCGATGGGCAGGTTATTACGCGAAAGCAATTAATGCCCGCCAGGAAATGGATACAACTAATCAAAACCTGGGTGTGTTGCCGTCATTTCTCACCTCAATTACATCCATGCTTTTGCTGGCGGTGGGAGGGTTACGGGTAATGGATGGCGTACTCAGTATTGGGATGCTGATTGCCTTTCAAGGCTTGATGCAAAGATTTCTAGAACCTGTAAATAATCTAGTGAGTCTAGCGGGTGAACTCCAGGAAATGGAAGGCAATTTGGGTCGATTGGATGATGTGTTACGCAATGCGATCGATCCGGCTGTGGAGCAAGAAATCAGTGTATCACAAACCTCTAACCTTCCCGCCGCCAATGTTCGGCTTCAGGGCTATGTTGAACTCCATAACATCAGCTTTGGCTATAGCCGCTCCGCGCCTCCCTTGATTGAAAATCTTAGTCTTTCACTTAAACCCGGTCAACGAGTTGCTCTGGTGGGTGGCAGTGGTTCGGGTAAGTCAACCGTTGCCAAACTGGTGTGTGGGTTATATGAACCGTGGGCGGGAGAGATTCTATTTGATGGTAAACCTAGAAAACATATTCCGCGATCGATTCTCACTAATTCAATTGCCCTAGTTGAGCAAGATATTTCGCTATTTGCAGGCAGTGTGCGCGACAATCTCACGCTTTGGGATTCGACTGTGCCTTTTAGTAACCTGGTTCGTGCTTGTAAAGATGCTGCCATTCAAGATGTAGTGCTTTCCATGCCTGGAGGCTACAATGCTGACCTTGCAGAAGGGGCATCTAATTTGAGCGGTGGGCAGCGACAACGATTAGAAATTGCCCGCACTCTAGTTAATAATCCAGCGATTTTAGTGATGGATGAAGCGACTAGTGCGCTTGATACCGAGGCAGAAAAGATGATCGATCAGAAACTCCGGGAGCGCGGTTGCACTTGTGTAATTGTGGCGCATCGATTAAGCACAATTCGCGATTGTGACGAAATTATTGTCTTCGATCGCGGCAAGGTAGTGCAACGCGGTAGCCATGAAGAATTACAACGGGTTGAAGGCAAGTATTTGCAATTGATTCGCAGTGAAGGGGAAGCACTTCAAGAGGAGTGATTACAATTAAAAATTAAAAATTAAAAATTAAAAATTGCGGAAAGGTCAGAGTTCAATCTGTTGTTTTATTTTAGGGAGTTGGTGTCGATTAATGTTTGTCTGAAATTTTTATCTGATCTCGGATGAAGCAAGAAGTATGCATACACGTTAAATGTCAAAACTTATTCGATTTTATATTAATTTTAGGAAGCAGGAATATATATGTTAGATCAAATTCGGAGCGCCACTGTGCGGGGAGAGTACTATCAGTTCAAAGGCAATGAGCCAATTATTCTCAATGACCCGAAGACCATTTGGATCGTAAAATCAGGTTCATTGGCGGTGTTTGCGATTCCGGTGAAAGAGGGAATTGCTGAGGGAAGCCGCCGCTATTTATTTACTACCCGAACGAGACAGGCAATGTTTGGTGTTGTCAGTGATTCTCAGTCGCTGCCGTATCAACTTCTGGCGGTGTCCATTGAAGAAACGGAACTTCTGAAAGTTTCCAGGAAAGATTTTCGAGAATTTATTGCTAATGGCAATGGCGAAGCCCTAACTTTAATGGAGGGATGGATTGAGCAACTAGGATTGGCGCTGTCTTCAATTACTCCACCTGTACTGCCGTTTCAAGAAGAAGGGGTTCGCTACTTCTCACTCAGTGATGGTCAGATTTTCCAACCACAGCGAGAGCTGGTATCCTGGGTGCAAATTCAGCGTGGTTACGCGGTTTGGATGGGGTTTGAGCAACTGTTAGTCATGCCTCAATCAGGATTGTTGCCGTTGAGTGCAGATATGTGGTTTCAAGCTGAAGATACAACCGAACTGGAAATCCTAACTACGTCTGAGATTGAGGATGCTACTATTCTGTTCCAAGGGATTTTCCAACTGCAAGTATACTTTCTTCAAACCCTTTTTCTTGTAGAACACCAGGAACAAGAGGTAGAATTAAACCGATTTCAAGAACGCCAAAACCTGAATAATCAGGTGATGGAGGAGACGCTGGGCGAGTTAGCTTCGTTGCTGCAATCTCCGCAACATGCCGCTTCTGCTCAAATTGGAGCCAATGACTTTGACCAATCTTTGCTAATTGCGGCGGGTGCAGTCGGGCGGACTTTGGGTGTGACGATTCGACCGCCAGCAAAGTCTGAAGACCTCAAACGAGTTCAAGATCCCTTACAAGCGATCGCTCGTGCTTCTCGTTTACGAACCCGAACGATCGCTTTACAAGGTCAATGGTGGAAAAAAGATTGCGGTGCGATGCTAGCTTACACGCTAGAAGATAACCATCCCGTGGCGCTGTTACCTGTATCTGATACGCGCTATGAGATTTTTGATCCAATTAAGCGATCGCGCACTGTGGTTAATGCCAAAAGTGCGATTAAACTGGCGCTAACTGGATATACTTTCTATCGCCCATTACCAGATAAAGTCCTTACCACGATTGACTTGCTGAAATTTGCCATGCAAGGGCACTACAAGGAATTGTTGGTTGTCTTGACTGCGGGGATAGCGACAACTTTATTAGGAATGATTGTCCCGCAAGCTACCGCCATCTTAATTGACAGTGCAATTCCTGATGCCAATCGCGGTTTATTAATGCAAATTGCCCTAGCGCTGCTAGCAACTGCCTTTGGTAGCACCTTGTTTCAACTTGCTCAAGGCTTTGCAATCATGCGCGTGGAAACCTTTGCTGATGCTTCCACTCAAGCAGCAGTCTGGGATCGACTATTAAATCTGAAAGCATCATTCTTCCGTCAGTACTCAACTGGGGACTTGAATTCACGCGTCAGCGCGATTAGTCAAATCCGCCAAAAGCTCAGTAGCACGGTTCTAAGAAGTATTTTCACTAGCTTGTTCGCGTTTCTCAATTTAGGGCTGCTTTTTTACTACAACGGTTCACTGGCATTAATTGCCACTGTTGTTGCCTTCATCAACATTACGATTACCCTTGTTTCGGGAATTTATACTCTGCGTAAGGTTCGTCCTTTATTAGAGTTACAAGGACAACTCTCAGGGGTGATGGTGCAGTTAATTAATGGCGTTAGCAAACTGCGAGTTGCTGGAGCCGAAGCTCGCGCCTTTGCTTTTTGGGGAAAACAGTATAGTCAGCAAATCAAATGGATGCTGAGTACCCAAGGCATTGAAGATGCTCTGGCTGTGATTAATAAAATCTTGCCTGTATTAACTACAGCAATACTTTTCTGGTTTGCCACAAGTTTACTTCAGCAAGCCAATTCCCCAGAAGGTGGTTTATCCACAGGTGTATTTTTAGCATTTAATGCGGCATTTGGTACATTTATCGGTGGAGCCACTAGTCTCAGCAGCACGATTATAGATGTCTTGCAAGTAGTGCCTTTGTGGGAACGAGCGCAGCCGATTCTGGAATCGAAACCGGAAGTAGACTCTGAAAAAGCTGATCCAGGGAGGCTTTCTGGTCGAGTGGTGGTTGATCATGTGATTTTCCGGTATCGCGATGACGGGCCATTGACATTGGATGATGTTAGTATCCATGCTGAACCTGGCGAGTTTATCGCTTTTGTGGGCGCTTCGGGGAGTGGAAAATCAACGTTGTTCCGGTTATTGCTGGGGTTTGATGTCCCGGAATCTGGGACGATTTACTACGATGGACAAGATTTAGCGGGGTTAGATATTCATGCTGTGCGTCGGCAATTAGGAGTTGTGATGCAAAATAGCCGATTGACATCTGCATCGATCTTTGAGAATATCGCCAGTGGAGCGATGATTACGATGGATGAAGCCTGGGAAGCCGCGCGAATGGCTGGTTTTGCTGAGGATGTGGAATCGATGCCGATGGGAATGCACACGGTAATTAGTGAAGGCGGAACTAATATTTCTGGAGGACAAAGGCAGCGATTATTGATTGCGCGATCGCTAGTATTAAAACCTAAAATCTTGTTATTTGATGAAGCTACCAGTGCCTTAGATAACCGTACCCAAGCGATCGTCAGTCAAAGTTTAGAGCGTTTGAAGGTGACACGGATTGCGATCGCTCACCGTCTGAGTACCATTCGCAACGCCAATCGCATCTATGTATTCGAGAATGGTCGTGTAGTCCAGGAAGGCAGTTTTAATCAACTCGCCAATCAAGTAGGACTGTTTGCCCAACTGATGGCGCGACAGAAGCTTTAAAATCATAAATGAAGAAGATGTCTATTATCTCACTTACTCTTTGGAAAATTCTTCAAATAAATTGCGGCCTCGTTTTTTCCTTGTTGGTGTTGAATGGGTGTAGTGTTCCTACAAAAACTGCGAGCGCAACAACTATGCAGCCTGCCCAATACATAGCGAATGCGACTGTTATACCTGATAGGATAAAAGTTCCAAATGGTCAGCAACTTCTTTTGAAAGCATCTGCCAAAGGTTCACAAATCTATGTCTGCCAAGAAAAATCTGCATCCCCTGCCCAGTACGAGTGGAGGCTTAAGGCTCCCGATGCCGTGTTGCTGAATGAGCAAGGGCAAGATTTGGGCAAGCATTATGCAGGCCCAACCTGGGAAGCTAAAGATGGTAGCAAAGTTGTGGGGAAGTTAAAATCTCAAGTAAATGCACCACAAGCTGATGCAATTCCCTGGCTATTATTGCAGGCACAATCTCATGAAGGGAATGGTATTTTCCGCCAAGTCAATTGGATTCAAAGAATTAATACTGTTGGTGGGAAAGCTCCTGCTCAAGGGTGTGACAAATCATCTAAAAACCAAGAGATTCGTGTTAAATATACGGCCGATTACCTTTTTTACAAAAATAAAACCGCAGCTACTACACTTCGATAATATTAAGTGATAAATATTTACACAAAAAGGGCTAAAGCCCCTTTTTAATATGTTTTGCATAAAAATTATTCTATTGTTCTCACAGTTTTTCAGATGGTTTATTTTCTTGATTAAGAACAGAATTTGCATAGATTGCAAGTTGCGATCGATTTTTGAGATTGAGGCGGTTTAAAAGACTTGTCACATGAGTTTTTACCGTTCCTTCTGTAATGAAAAGTTGTTGGGCAATTTCGCGGTTAGTTGAGCCAACAGCGATCAAACATAAAACTTCTTGTTCTCGTGGGGTAATTTCCGATGGCTTTGATGAGGTGGAGTTTTGGCCAGTTAAAGCTGAAGCTGCTTCTGTAACTAATAGTTTATCAAATAACCCCGGCCCAAATTGAGTATAGCCAGAATGCCCAAAGCGAATTGCATCTGCTAGCTCACTTGAAGGCATATCTTTAAGCAAATATCCTTTTGCACCTGCACGCATCGCCCCTGTTAGATAAGAATCATCATCAAATGTACTCAAGACGAGAACTTTAATATTAGGAAAGTTTTGCATAATCAGTTTTGTTGCAGTTCGTCCATCCATTTCGGGCATCCGAATATCCATTAGCACCACATCAGGCTGAAGTTCTGCAACAAGCTCTAGAGCAACTTTACCATTCTCAGCATCACCAACCACTTGCAAATCAGGTTCCTGTTCTAGCATTGCTTTCAGTCCCTGACGAATGAGGCTCTGATCGTCAACGATTAACAGGCGAATAGGAGAGGATTTATCATTTTTCATGGTAACTATCTCTTTCTGGTTTTGATGAACGATCAATAGATGTCTTCAAAAATTAATCAAGCATTACCTGAAACCCTTGTAGAAACGTTACAAAATGTAACGTCTTGACATTCCTTCTGCACTGCTTAATCTCTGGGAAAGTTAGCAACAATCCGACAACCAGCGCCCGGTTTACTGACAATTTCTAGCTGGGCATTTACTGTAGCCATTCGTTCTCGCATTCCTTGGAGTCCGTAACCTACTACGGCTTGATCGGATTGAAAACCTTTGCCGTTATCTTGGAGTATCAACGATAGCCCCGCCGCCGTTGTTTGAATTTTAATTTGAACAGCTGTGGCATTGGCATGTTTATAAATATTGGTTAGCCCTTCCTGGATAATGCGATACACAACATGATTTACTGAATCGGAAAGCGGTTGTGATAAATCAATCTTGCAGTATGGTAAGACATCGGTGAGGTGATAGAATTCCTCAGCAAGGTTAGCGATCGCACCTTCGAGCAATTGTCCGTGGAGTGGATCTGAGCGAATTGCCGAAACTGATTCCCGCACATCTTGCAGAGCTGCGGAACCCAATTTTTTCGCTTCTAATAAAAACGATCGCGCTCGATTGGGATCAACTTCCCAAAGTGTTAGCACTGTTTCCATTTGCACATTCAGCGCTACCAGAGAATGTCCCAGAGAGTCATGAATGTCACGGGCAATCCGATTGCGTTCTTCTAGCGCCACCATTTCCTCAATGCGTAGATTCAGCGCCTTCTGATAATCGAGCGATCGCCTCAGTTCTGCTTCTGTCTGCTGCAAACGACGATTTTGCTCCTGGAGTTGCAGTTGTAAGCGGCAAAGTTTGAGTTGATGCTCCATCCTAGCAACCACCTCCTCAATCTGAAAAGGTTTGTTAATAAAATCAACGCCTCCAACCGAAAAGGCTTTCACTTTATCAAATACCTCATTCAAAGCACTAATAAAAATGACGGGAATCTCTTGTGTTTGGGGATTAGACTTGAGGCGCTGACATACCTCATAGCCGTTCATTCCGGGCATATTAATATCAAGCAAAATCAAGTCTGGAGGTTGAGCTTGTATGCCGATCAACGCCATAGAACCATTGGTGACACTCCTAACTTCGTATCCTTGCTCGGTAAGCATTGCTGATAGCAAGCGAAGATTATCCAGGGTGTCATCAACAATAAGAATATCTCCCTTGGCTGATTGGCTTAATTCCATACTTCTCAAAGGGCTAAGAGAATTGTCAATTATCAAGCTACTGATAACGCATTCTACAGAAATTGTCGATTATAAGTAATACAAAATTCCATCTGCGTAACAAATCTATTGATCATATTTGTGATTGCAAAGGTGCTGATTAATTTACATTTATTTATATTGTTATTTTGATACCAGTCTATCTACTTAAATTGTTTTTATTGGAAGTAATTAAAAATAAATTGAGTACGGAATCAAATTTGCTTTTAGTTGCTTTACAATTTTAAAATCTAGTTATAATCCTCTTGTTATCTGCTTTTTAGCTTGATTATAAAAAGTTTCAATATTACCCAAGAGGGTAATATCATTTTAGATAGTTCATATTCTATAATTACTCCATAAAATTTATCAAAATTAAGAAGCTTCTGGGTCAGTATTCGTACCCCAACATTGCTGTTTAATTTCAGGAGTTCGGATATGCATTTTCTCACCCTTCAAGCTTCAAAGCTGACTAAAAATGTGCAGTTACGCCACATTCTTGTAGTGCCGTTTATACTGCAAATTTCTCTAGCCGTGGGGCTAACTGGGTGGCTATCAATACACAATGGACAACGGGCAGTTAACGAAGTTGCAATCCAACTCCGCAATGAGATCACGGCTCGAATCCAGCAATACCTGCAAATATATGTTGAAACGCCTCATCAAATAAATCAACTAAATGCTAATGCTATTCAATTG
Source organism: Nostoc sp. JL34 (assembly GCF_017114945.1). Lineage (GTDB taxonomy): Bacteria > Cyanobacteriota > Cyanobacteriia > Cyanobacteriales > Nostocaceae > Nostoc. The sequence goes on along the minus strand of NZ_JABXKQ010000142.1, from coordinate 35,549 downwards.
GGTGAAGTTAATATCCAAAAATTATCAACATTAGAACAGCACCTTTGGTATCAACTAAAGACGTTTGACACGGTGACAGCAGTTTATGTAGGGTCGCAATATGGAGAACACGTTGCAGTTGAAAGAGCAGATGATGGCCGCTTTCAGGTGAAACTTTCAGGGGAGTCCACAGGGCATGAAATTCGGATTTATGCCGCAGACCAACCGGGACATTACACTAAACTTTTAAGATCCAAGCCTAATTACGATCCGCGGACTCGTCCTTGGTATGAATCGGCAGTTAAGTCTAAGACAGCCAACTGGGGTGGAATTTATAAACTGTTTGCCACACCTAAATATGTGCTGAATGCCAGCTTACCCATTTATGATAATCGCGGCAATCTGCTAGGTGTTGCTGCTGTCGATTTTTCACTCACGGGAATTAGTCAATATCTGCGGAGTCTAAAAATCGGGCGAACCGGCGAAACCTTCATTTTGGAACGCCAAACAGGATTGCTGGTTGGCAGTTCCGCCACTCAACAACCCTACATAATTGAAAATCCCACAGATCCAATCACAGCGCAGAATCCGATTCGAGTTCAGGCGATCGCCAGCAGTGATATTTTGACACGACACACTGCTGAATATTTGCAGCAACGCTTTGGAAACTTAACCCAAATTATCGAAAAACAACAACTAGATTTTGACATTGGGGGTAAACGGCAATTTTTACAGATTGTACCAATGAAGAATGAGCAGGGGTTGGACTGGCTGATCGTTGTGGTTGTTCCAGAAGCAGATTTCATGGATCAAATCAATGCGAATACTGACACCACAATTGTGCTTTGTCTAGGTGCGTTTGCACTCGCAACCGGATTGGGCATTTTTACAGCTCGCTGGATCACACAACCGATTCTCCAACTGGGAAGTACAGCAAGAGCGATCGCAGCAGGAAACTTAGACCAAAAGGTTTCTGTAAACAGTACAACCGAGCTAAACTCTTTGGCGCAGTCTTTTAACCAAATGGCACATCAGTTGCGTGAATCTTTTTTAGCCCTAGCACGAACCAACGAGGAATTAGAAAGCCGAGTCACGCAACGCACCAGAGAACTCGGTGAGAAAAATACCCAACTTCAGCGGGAAATTCGTGTTAGCGAAGCTGCCCAAAGGGGTCGCCAACAAGTAGAGGCGGCACTAAAAACATCCGAGGCAGAACTGCGGTTAATGTTCGCTGCTATGACCGATATGGTAGTGGTTTTTGATGCCGAAGGTCGTTATCTAAAATATGTGCAAACGAAGTATGTGCTAACCCAATCCTTCGCTTACAAACCTGATATAGATCGTGTTGGCAAAAAAGTTCATGAAGTTTTACCTCAAGAAATCGCCAATTTAATAGTCGATGCCATTCAGCAAGCGTTGCATCTGAGAGAAGAACCCAGAAACCCTGATGGAAGTCGCAAGAATGTTTTTGTTGAATACCACTTGTCAATCAAAAATCGAGAAACTTGGTATTTAGCTAGTGTTTCGCCATTATCTGACAACGCAGTCCTTTGGGTTGCTCGTGATATCACCAAGCTGAAAAAAACCGAAGCCGCGCTCAAGCAAGCTAAAGAAACCGCAGATGCTGCCAACCTTGCCAAAAGCCAATTTCTCTCCAACATGAGCCATGAACTGCGGACTCCTCTCAACATCATCCTTGGCTTTACGCAACTGCTACTGCGGAATCAATCGCTCAACTCACAGCAGCAGGAGTATCTTGATACGATCAACCGTAGTGGCGAAGACTTACTGACCTTAATCAATGATGTCTTGGAAATGTCCAAAATTGAAGCAGGTCGAGTCACTCTCAACGAAACAAATTTTGATCTCTACGGGCTTTTGGATCGACTTCAGCAGATGTTTGCTTTGAAAGCCCGCTCAAGAGGGTTAAAACTCATTTTGGAGCGATCGCCTACAATTCCCCAATACATCTGTGCCGATGAAAGTAAATTGCGTCAAGTTCTGGTTAATCTATTAGGAAACGCAATTAAGTTTACCCAAATCGGTCAAGTAAGTTTGCGGGTAGAAACTCTTAACCCAAACATCATACCGGATGCACCCATCACCCTGAACTTCAGCGTTGAAGATACGGGTTGCGGCATTGCGAACTCTGACTTTAATCGCCTATTTGAGGCATTTGTCCAAACAGAGGCGGGACAAAAAGCTCAGGAAGGTACTGGACTTGGATTACCCATCAGCCAGCGATTTGTGCGGCTGATGGGCGGAGATATAACGGTGAATAGCACGGTAGGAAAAGGCTCAATTTTTAGCTTTGATATCCGAACTCGTGCAGTAATTCTGGATACCTTGCCAACACCTGTACCGAGTCGGCAAGTTATTGGTTTAGAAAAGGGACAACCCAGCTATCGGATTCTGATTGTCGAGGACAAACTGGAAAATCGGCAGCTTCTGGTTGAGTTATTAACTCCCATTGGCTTTGAGGTGCGGGAGGCAGTAAATGGTCAAGCTGCGATCGACCTTTGGCAAAGCTGGTCGCCTAACATCATCTGGATGGATCTGCGGATGCCAATCATGAACGGATTTGAGGCAACCAAACATATTAAAGCGTCAGATGCTCAAGCCCCGGTGATTATCGCCTTAACCGGCAGTGCATTTGAGGAAGACCGCTTGACTGCGCTATCTGTGGGCTTTGATGACTTTGTGCGTAAGCCATTTCGGACGACCGTAATTTTTGAAAAGATGGCTGAACATTTGGGTGTTCGCTATGTTTATGCTGATGAACTGGAAAACCAGGAAAAAGCATCTTGGCCTGCTGATGCTTCATCCTGCACACCTGATTTATTAACGATCGCAGATTTAAGCGTAATGCCCAGCGACTGGATTGAGCAACTGCGTCAAGCGGCGCTCCGAATAAATGCCAAAGAAGTTCTAATACTGATTAAACAAATTCCTGAGCAGCACGATCACCTGATCAAGGCGCTGACCAATCTCGTAAACTTATTTAATTTTGAAGAAATTATCAGATTAGGGACTTCCAGAAAATAAGTAAACAAGCCACATTTCAGAACAATATTTGGGGAAAAATTCATATTTCCTTCTGCAACGGCAGTCTCCATAATTCGGGAAACCAAGTCGGCAAAGCCACCTAGCAGACTGTCTCCCTGTTGTAACGACTGCCGTCCTTTTAATTAATGCAAAATTATCTAGAATCGGAATGTAGTACGAACAACTCCTGTATAGATAGTGTCATTATTGCTGTTCTGTTCTGGGTTCAATATCACAATCAAGCCTGGTGTAATTGAGATATTGTTATTCACTTGGTAGCGATATAATCCTTCTAAATGGAAAGATGTATCGCTATCTTCACGAAGATTACTAGTAGCAGTAAGAACAGCAGGGCCAAAGTCATTACTCGTCACCTTGGGTGGTTGACCAAAGATTAAACCTCCCAAGTTACCCTTTTTGCCTAAATCAGGGAAAGCTAAAGTGATCGCCCAGTTCCAGATGTCTGCCTTATCACCTCTATTAACATTTGCACCAGAAGTAACCTCTGCGATCGCTTGACTATACCCTACCCAACCAGAAAGTACCAATTGGGGATTGAAACGATAACTGGTTTCTATCCCATAATGATTAGCTGAAGTGGCAACACCAGCACCAAATGGGGTATTAGCGAAAACACTACCGTAAGCCCCTGAAACGGAAACATCATTATTACTACCAGTAAAGTAAGAGTGTGCATAGCTCAAAGCAAGAGTTAAGTTTTGGTTGGGCTGGAATGCTAATTGAGCTAAAGCACCATAACTACCATCAAATAGCCCTGCACCAGCACTAGGATCATTAGCTCTCCTAGCAAGATAACCCCCAGATAAAGTAATCGCGTCGCTCAATTTAAATATGGCGCTGACTCCTGAACCTGTATTACTAGCAGAACCCGTATTACTGGCGCGGTAAATAGGAGAGAATCGACCAAACCGCGAAAGAGATCCAATCGGGGTTGAGGACAATAAAGGGTTAATAGTGTTGAAGTTGTCGTAGAACTCCCCACCAATAGCATCAACAATCACATTGATTTTGTCACCTACCGGGAAGCGATAATATAATTTGCCCAGTACAATGTTGTTGTCGTTGTTCCCGTCCCACGATACACGGGTCATGTTTGTACCTGTGACTGCCCCACTAAAGGCTGTGGTGTTGTTCGCTTCTAAACGGGTAAACAACTGGTCTTTGCCAGTGAAACTACTAATTAGATTCAAGCGGATGCGATCGCTGAAAATTGCGTTGTCCTGAAGCCTTCGTCCACCCGATGCTGTATACTCGTTAGCTCTTGCAGCCTCTCTAGCTGCACCCACAGGAGCTGCTTCAATTCTTCTCCAGCGATCGGAGTCTAGCGCTCTATCCCCACCAAACACACTCCCAACAGAGAAAATTATTTCTGCATTTAACTTGGTAGTAGTTGAAAATTGTTGATTTTCCAGGTTTGCATTACGAGCTTCCAACCCATCTATCCGTCCCCGTATTTCAACTAGTCCATCAGCGAATTCTTCTTGCAATTTTCGCAAGGTTTCTAAGTCTTCTTTTGTGACTAAATCTGCTGTGCTAGTAGCAATCAATTCATTAACCCGATTCAGACAAGCATTAAGACCTGCGGCAAACTCATAACGAGTCATTGCCCGATTTCCTTGGAAGCTGCCATTAGGATATCCAGCTATACAACCGTAGCGCTCAACTAAAGATTGTAAAGCCTGGAATGCCCAATCTGTAGGTTGCACATCAGATAGTTGAGAGACTGAAGTAACCTGACTCATGACTGAGTTCGGATTTTTATTGCTGTCATCATTGAACTGCTGGATCTGGTCAGATGAACTAACGCCGATAGGTGCAGTTAAAACAGCTTGATTATCTGTTTGAGCAACCACACCTTCTTTTGCCTGAAACTGAGTAGTCTGTGTATCTGTTGGAATAGCTGATGCACCTTGAGCATTGATCAGACTAACTGTTAATAATATTGGAGCAATCAACAATGAATTATGTAAAAAACCAGACATCAACCTCACACCTCAAATACTATTAGACCAACTTGATTCCTGAAATCGTTGGTACTAAAAAACACCCGATGCATTATTATTACCAGATTTTCAGATTTTTACCATAAAAGTTGGTAAAAATCTGAAAAAATTTAGTCAGTATCGGCACAGCTATTAGCAACAGTCAGTCTGGAGTAGTAATCTGAGATTTTTTACCAGTTTTTTTGGTTATAAGGTTGCTAGATTGGTAAATTATGAATTGATTAAGAAAAAATGCATAACACCCGCTAGAAGATTTAACTTTTCGTACAAGTTTGCCGCATCAAGAGCCGATTGTTTTTATACACCTCTAAAGTTCCAGACTGCGGGTTATCCAGCGTGCCATCCCAAACCCAATATTCATAATTTATATTCCGAAACTTATAGACTCGAACACCTTCTGTCGCTTGCTTAGTTCCTTTGCCCAAACTTAAATTACCATTGGGATTGGTCGCGCGATAGAGCAGTTCACCAGAAGTATAATTCTGCCAAATATTGATGTTGTAGCCACCTTGGCATTTCGTACTCAGGATGATGCCAGCAGTAGAATCAGCAGAAGCAGATAAGGAAAAATTAGCTAAGATACTGATTGGTAGAGCAAGGAGTAACGCGGATCTTTTCAGTAGTGTTTTCATGAGTGTTGTTAAATTAATTTTTTGGTAACATCTGCCAGTACTGCGAACGGCTCGGATTTTCAAAGCAACCTAGCAAGTTAAGGACTGTTTGCCACAATATTGCTAGTCCAATTCAAGGGGTTTTCCCGTCTGATTTGACTAATGGACTTACTGTATGCGATTTTTTGTTCCAGTTCAGAAACTTTTGTATTGATTCCTCTAGCGAACCAGAATACACTTGATTTAGTGCTGAAAATAGCCCGTGAAGAGCTTTTGCTTTGCAGTCCGCAGACTAAATTATATGGATGCTCATAGAGAATTAGCATTAGCAGTTAGCTTCACTAAGCGATCTAACTCTTGCTGCATCTGACTAACAACTAATTCATAACATTCATTGACATAGTGGCGATCGCTGGCTGCTTCAGCGCCGTAGCGTTCAAATACAATTGGCGGACAAACCTGTGTGTACATGGGCACAGGTAATGGAATGTTGGGTAATGGGCCAATTGCTAATCCCCAAGGTAGTCCCAGATAGATCGGAAAAACTTCCGGATCAATCCCCAACAGCCAAGGCATCCCCCACTCATGGAGTTGATGCATAACTTTGTAAATGTCAGCGATCACAATCAGCGTATCGTGAGCACCCCAGGAAATCACAGGCACAATCGGCACATTTTCCCGTAATGCTAACTTGATAAATCCTTGCCGCCCCGCAAAATAAATTTTGTTACGTAAATAACACGGTCGAAAGACATCTTCGGCTCCACCTGGATAAACTAGCACACTAGCTCCAGAGCGCAAGGCAGTGTAAGCCATCTTCGGATGGGCGATAATTGCTCCAGCTTTGGCGGCCAGTTGTGCTAATGGGGTGCTAACCTGCCAAGCCTTGGGATGCATCAAACCATAAATGGGTTGCTCGACACCAAATCGTCGGAACCAGTCGTACATCATCATTGCCATGTCGGGTGCTGCGAGTCCCCCATTGTGCGAACCGACAAACAGAACTTTTTCTTGGGGTGGAATATTATCCCAGCCACTAGTTTGTACTCGGAAATAGTAGTGATACAAAAAGCCAAACAGGGGCATCAGAGATTCTATGAACTTTGGATCTCGCTCATCCAAAGACCAACCGGGTTTTTTGTTTAAGAGATGTTGCTTTTTTGACATCGATGCATTCTAACAGGATTGGCAAGGGTCAAACAATCCTTTGTTAGAGGATGTTTGAAAAGTCCTCTTATCGGTAGCAAAACTTTCTAGATCCTCCTAAATCCCCTGAGAAATTGGGAGACTTTGATTCCGATTTTCCCCTCAAAAATGGGGTTAGGGGGCAATACAGTTCAGTTAAGGAAATTTATCTGTTAAGGCAGGCAGAGGGAGCAGGGGAGGTAGGGGAAGCAGGGGGAGAAAAAAAAGACTTAACTGAACCGTATTGGGTTAGGAGGGATCAACAAGTGCCTTAAATTACAGCCAACCACTTTTCAAATAACTTCTTAGATATAACCAGGTTCGCTCTATGCACAAAAACCTGATTCGTCTAAATACTTGAAGTTGATTTTCCCTCTAGCAGCAGCTAATTCCAACATAATTACTTCTGCTCAGTCTTTGACTTTCTGCGGTGTGTGTGTTTTTCTAAGGTAAAATACAAAGTTCGGTGTTGCTCACCAGTCAAGAATATTCTTAAAGGAGAGTCCATATTTAAGTTACCTTGGTAGATGCATTCTCCCTATTTATTTTTACATATTTTTTCGTGCCTACCTACTTAATACTAAAAAGCTGATTACAGGCGTATTTAACTCGGTTTGAAGTTCGCTTGATCGTGAGATATGAAACTGTTGGTGTTAAATGCGTCGTATTAGATTGAACGAAGCAATACTGTAAGGGTTGATTTCTGCTTAATTGCGATCGCGTAATCATTGCCACATCACGGTGATTTCTTTGGCGATCGGGATGGAGTGGTTGCTGGTTTTGAACGCTGCTGCTGGTAAAAACCCACAACTTTTTGAACATAGGCAGCAGTAAATCCGCTGTTACAGCCTGTATAGCTGCCAGTCATCCACCAACAACCGACACCACGCACAGCGGCGGTTTCATTATTACTATTGGCGATAAACTGCTTGTTTAACTCACGGCGGGTGATACAAGAGACAACTTGGCGTGCTGTCGCGGGGCTGTTTTCAAACTGCGTTGGTGTTAGTTCTTGTTTGAGACAATGTTTCGACCAGCCTTTTAGGGTTTCTGGTTTAACTTGCCATTCACTGTAAAGTCCATCATTTGCGATGCCAGTCTGCGGTGCAGCTAGTCGCAGCGCTTCTACCATCGCCGTAACTTGGGCATCAGAAACCTGTTCTTGTGCTTGAGCTAACAATGATGACAGTCCGAAGCTGACAATCACTCCGCTAAGTAGTAATCCTATGGGGTTTCTCCTCATGATTTTGGACTTATTTTTATATACCAATATGTAGGATACTACGTTTTTACACTTAGCAATTATCAAAGATGAGAGTGAATTGGGGATGATGGCATTTTTGTGATTTTGGTGCGCCAATTAGTCGCAAGGATAATTCTCAACGAGCGATCGCCTGTGCTATTGCCATGCAATTGGCAATGCAGCAAATGAATTTCCCAATCGTGGAAATGGGAATTGGGATTAATACAGGCGAGGCTGTGGCGGGAAATGTTGCTTCTCAAAAACGCGCTCAATATACAGTTATTGGCAGTCATGTTAATTTGGCTGCTCGAATTGAGTCTTATATCGTGGGAGGGCAAATTTTAATTTCCGAAAATACCTGGAAAGATGCCAATATTGACCTCCAAATTGCTGGACAATTACAAATAGAACCCAAGGGTATGAAACACCCTGTGACAATTTGTGAAATTCGTGGCATTGGCGGTAAATATAATTTATTCTTGCCTAAATATGATCAATAAATGATAGTTCTCACTCAAAAAGTACCTGTAGAATACTCCATTTTGCAGGGAAAATATGCAGTGGTAACAGTATTTATGGGGAACTTGATTAGCTTCTCCGAAAAAGGAGTGCAGATGACAAGATACCCAGCGTCTTGTCAGCTGACATCGCCACATTTTTTAGAACTATTGAGTAATCTCAAACTCAAGTTATTGATTGAAGCAGAAATGGCTACAGAAAAAGAACATATCTATGCCAAGGTGATCCAACAATCTCATGTTGATAAGCATCTTTTTCTGCTTCGGTTTACAGCTGTTCCCCAAAAATGATGTCCGACGACAAGCCGCTAGGCGTCTACGCAATTCTCAATGCACTGCGTCAGCTTGGGTGAGGTTAAGGCATCAATATTGAAATGATAACAAAGGGAGGTGTATGTAAATAGGGTAAACCGAAAAAGTAGGTAGTCTCGCTTTTTTTAAAACAGTAACAATTGTTGCTGATAGAACCAAGCGATCGCGGTAAGATTTTGGACTTAAGCCTGATTTAACTCCAATAACCCCAATAACTCATAACTCTCAACGAATAATTAATAATTCGTCATTTTTGCTATGGAGCAACTCATTTGAGTTCTGGAGTTCAAAATATGATTTCTTCTAAAACTGAGATTCAATTACATCCCAAGGACAAATGACAAACGAAAACAACTTTCAAAGATTAGTAGAACTTGCAAATGATTATGGAATTATTTGCGAACCAACACCAGAAGAATGTTTGATTGCATCCTTGCCTGGAGACGATGATTTCTTATTAGCTTTTACTTGGTCTGGTACAGTTGATGGAGAGCCGCCAGAGCATGAATTAATTGCCATTAGTGTACAGGATATAGTCAAAGAAGTTACCGTTGCTGCTTGGCAGATTCCTATTTATTTATTCGGAAATGTTTTAAGGCAGGCTCAGATGCTTGTCACTGCCCACAAAGATTTTTGGCGTTGCTGAATCAAGAGATGATTCTTGTACCCGAAGTTCCTGGAAATACAAGGGACGGGCTTTTCATCCCATCTTACAAAACCTATAAAATCATCCTGCTTTTCCTGCAACGCTTAATAACTAATATCTCTGTCAACGGTGGCGGGGATTTTTATTTCAAAATTGATATCTGACAAGACAACAAGCCGCTAGGCGTCTACACATTTCTGAATGCACTCCGCCAGTCTGCAAATTAAATCAGTCAATGGTGAAGGCCAGCGTGCGGGGTAAGTTCTATTTTTTTGAGTAATTTATTACTTGGAAGTCCCTTAAAAGGCAATACGGTTCGGTTAAAGGGGAAAGGTTTTAATACATCCTTTACCCCTTTCCCCAAGACCAATTCCCAGACCATAAGAAAAGTGAAGAGTGCTTATCCGAACCGCATTGATGTAAAAGAGACTGAGGATTGTGTTTTCACTGCACAAGTGGTAGTGGGAAAGTGCATTTATGATATACCCAAGATAGATGTAATAGTATTTAATATGTGCTAATAACTCAATACTGCCAACCGTAGGATTGAAAATTAGTATTTTTCTACATAAAATTAAAAATCTAAAATTAAAAAATTGGACACACTGATGGTTAGGAGTGTTAGAGTTTCAAGAAATTCACCGGAACTTTTCAGCGGGTATTCATGCTGAAGAAACTACAGAAAAAGCAAATTTCGATAATTGCGGGTGCAGCACTGTTTGCCTTTTTAGCTGGGGCAATGGTATCAGCACCTGAGATTGGCAAGTCTCTGGGGAAGTGGCTCAAACTGAGTCAGAATCAAGCAGAGCAAACATCAGAGGCAAGCAAGGCTCAATCAGCCGTCTTTCCACTGATATCACAATCGCTGCCAGAACGGGCAGCAAAACTAGCAGCGATCGCCCAAGAATCGCGATCGCCAGATCGGAATCGCGCTCGTTATCTGTTGGCGAGTGATTATATTGAAAGAACCCAAGGGCAAAAAGCTCTAGTTTTACTCCAAGGACTAGAAAAAGACTATCCTATCCTGGCGCCCTATATTTTGCTGAAACAGGCCCAAGCAGAGGATATGCTGGGCGAGGATGGCAAAGCCTCCGATCTCAGGCAAAGGGTGCTGAAACAGTATCCCAAAGAAGCGGCCAGCGTGAAAGCGCTATATCTAATTGCTCAACCGAAGCAACAAGAAACAGCGATCGCTCAATTTCCTTCCAATCCTCTAACTTGGGAAATTATCCGCAAACGCTTGCAAGAAAATCCCAATCAGCCACAATTACAATTGATTTTGGCTAAATATGCCTACGATCAACCAGGTATAGTGGGTGTTTTGGATCAGCTAGTAAAACAGCCTACCCTGAAACCCGAAGACTGGGAACTCATTGGTACCAGCTATTGGGAAAATAATCAATTTCTGAAAGCGGCGGATGCTTATGCCAAAGCACCCAAAACATCGCGCAACCTCTACCGTACCGCTCGGGGCTTACAGGTAGGAGGTAAAGATAAAGAAAAAGCGATCGCCACCTATAAACAAGTGGTGCAGCAATTTCCAAATACCGAGGAAACTGGGACAGCACTACTGCGGTTAGCAGAAACCGCAAAAACAGCTAAAGACGGCTTACCCTATCTTGAGCAGGTAATTAGTAAATTTCCGAAGCAAGCTGGTACTGCACTGGTACAAAAAGCCAAAATCCAAACTCTCAACGATCAAAAGTCAGCTAGCGCGTCGTGGCAATTACTCATAGCCAAATACGGTAGTTCTGACGAAGCCGCAGAATACCGCTGGAAAATCGCCCAAGATAAAGCTAATGCCAAAGATTACGTCGGTGCTTGGCAATGGGCAGAACCAATTGTCACTAATAACCCCAATAGTATTTTGGCTCCAAGAGCAGGCTTTTGGGTAGGGAAATGGGCAGCTTTACTAGGGAAACAGCAGGAGTCTAAAACTGCTTATGAGTATGTGATTAGCCAGTTTCCTTACTCTTACTATGCATGGCGAGCTGCGACGATGTTAGGGCTAAATGTCGGCAATTTTGACAACGTGCGCGTCATGAACCCAGAAGTAATCACACCCCAGCGCCCAGTCCCGCCTGCTGGTTCTGAAACTTTCAAAGAATTGTATCTGCTGGGTCAAGACCGTGATGCCTGGTTACAATGGCAAACAGAATTTCAGAACAAAATTCAGCCAACGGTAACAGAGCAATTTACTGAAGGGTTGATCCGACAGGCTAAGGGAGAAAATCTCATCGGAATTGACAAAATTTCTAAATTGGAAGACCGAGAAATACCAGCGGAACTTGCCCAATATCAGACTCTGAGTAAACAAATCACCTACTGGCAAGCCCGTTATCCATTTCCCTATCTGCGAGAGATTGAAAAGTGGTCTACTGAGCGTCAACTCAATCCTCTGCTAGTAACTGCTCTGATGCGTCAAGAGTCACGGTTTGAGCCAAAAATCAAATCCGTTGCTGATGCTACTGGCTTAATGCAGCTGTTGCCGAGTACAGCTAAATGGATTGCCCCACAAATCAAGGTAGATTTCAAAACAATAAACTTAGAAAATCCCAACGATAATATCATGCTGGGTACATGGTATTTGGGTCATACCCACGATCAATATAACAATAACTCTTTGCTGGCGATCGCTAGTTACAATGCTGGCCCTGGCAATGTCTCTAAATGGTTGCAAACTCTAACTACAAAAGATCCAGATGAGTTTGTTGAAGAAATTCCCTTTGATGAAACCAAAAATTATGTGCGGCAAGTATTTGGCAATTACTGGAATTATCTCAGGCTTTATAACCCTGAGATTTCTGGCATCGTAGCAAAGTACTCGACAACACACCCAAAACTACCGAGTCAGTGATTTTGCTGTTTGAGGAGGCAGGAGGCAGGAGGCAGGGGGCAGGGGAGGGAAGATTATTAATTCCCTACCAGCACTCCTGAATTATCCTCGGTTATGGCTAAAGGGTAATATTTTACACATATTTAGTGGGGAGCGATCGCAATACTGTTCGGTTAAAACAAGAGACGCAATGAATCGCCGTCAAGACGAAAGACGATTATTGTAGAGACGGCGATTTATCGCGTCTTTGTGATCTAAAATTTTCATCAAAAAACCTTAACTGAACTGTATTGGCTTTTAACTTAAGTTGATTGCACTGTAAGCGTTAATATATCTTAATGTATTAAATGTTGCCTTTTTAGCCCCCTCCTTAATTTATGTGCCCCAATGGAGTTAACTTCAAAAGAATTTAAGTCAGAACTGATATTAGAAGTCCAAGCCTGTCTGCAATTGGCAGTTCCTTTGGTAATTACTCAAATATTAGAAGCGGGCATTCCTTTATTGGATGGGGTAATGATGGGCTTACTTAACAGCCAAGCTTTAGCTGCGGGTGCTTTAGGTGCTGTTACCTTTTCTACTCTAGCTTCCGTTTGTCGTTCTATTCTTTCAGCTGCGGGTGTGACTATTGCCAATGCTTTTGGTGCAGGAAAAATAGACCAAATTAGCCATGCTACCAGTCAAGGGATTTGGTTAGCTGTGACAATGTGCTTACCTGTGATGTTTATCATTTGGCACTTTGACTATATTCTGCTGCTGACTGGTCAAGAAGAAAGCAATGTGTTATTAGCTCAAACATATTTGCGGTCTATTGTTTGGGGTTTTCCAGCTGCACTCGGTTTTTGTATCTTAAAAGAAGTTAGCTCTGCCCTCAATCGACCCCAATTTTTAACAGTAATTACGGTAGCTGGACTATTATTGAATGCGGCTGCTAATTACGTGTTAATGTTCGGTAAATTTGGTTTACCAGCCCTTGGTTTAGCCGGTATCGGTTGGGCAAGTACACTCATTTTTTGGCTGAATTTTATCGCCGCCGCCAGTTGGATTTGCTTCGATGACTACTTTAAAGAATACCAACTTAATAGTGCTTTACATAAATTTGATCGGGAGATGTTTGTAGATATCTTCCAAACTGGGTGGTTTTTGGGGTTGCAGTATGGAGCAGAAATTGGAGTATTCACTGTCACTGCTTTATTGATGGGATGGTTTGGAACAGAGACGTTAGCAGCACATGAAATTACCGTCGAGACAGAAAGTTTTGTCGAAACAGTGTCTATAGGTATTTCTTACGCCGTCACGATGAGAGTAGGACAGTTGAGGGGACAAAACGATCTCAAGGGTGCAAGCAGAGCCGGATTAGTTTGCATTGCGCTTGTTACTCCCTTTATAACCATTGTGGCACTAATTTTTTGGCTGTTTCCTAACTATATTGTGGCAATATATTTAGACACCAGTAATCTAGATAATATCGAGATAGTTAAAACGGCAACTTCTTTCCTCGCTGCGGGGGCAATAGTCCAGATATTTTATTCTATTCAGACTATTGCTGCTGGTGCTTTAATTGGGTTGAAAGATACTAAAGTGCCAGTGTTAATTACTATGTTCGCTTACTGGGGAGTAGGTCTAGGTGGTGGCTATCTGATGACATTCACTTTTGGCTGGGGTGCTATAGGCTTATGGTTGGGTTTAGTACTAGGACTACTCATAGGTGCAGTGCTTTTAACTTGGCGTTTTTATCTTTTGACTTCTGAGATTGAGTCTGCTTGAATAGCCCTAAAAACTTCAACTTTTGTACCTTTGCCATGCAGACTCGACTATTTCAGCAATGATTTCTGTGTATGTTACACCACCCAAACGTCCCATAATTGGCAAGTCTGAGCGGATATGATGTAGCCCTGGCAATGGGTTAAGCTCCATAAACTGCAACATTCCGGTAGCATCGCAGCGTAGATCCACACGGGCAGCGTCTCGGCAACCAAGAGTATGGTACGCATCCAGCGCCAGTTGCCTTGCCTGTGCTGCCAGTGGTTCGGGATCTATGAGCAAACGATAAGATACCCGTTCCAGATACTCATCTTTGTTAAGGGTGGTATAGGCAAAAGCTTCCGCAAGTCCTGTAAAAATTACTTCCATCACACCTACTACCCGTGAGTTGCTACCATTGCCAACAATGCCTACTGTTACTTCTCTACCAGGAAGAAAGGTTTCCACGAGTACTGGTTGCTGAAAAAGTTCGTATAATAATTGATAAGTATTTACTAGCTCTTCGCGTTCTTTGACCAGAGAACGCCCAGTTACCCCTTTAGAACTACCCTCCGCCACAGGCTTGAGGAAAAGTGGCATTGGTAGAGAGACAAATGCCGCTTCTGCGGTATTACTCACCACCTCAAAGGAGGCTGTTGGCAAACCGCGATCGCGTACTACCCTCTTAGCAAGCGCCTTGTCTAGCGTTAAGGCGCAGGTGAGCGGATCGGAAAAGGTGTAAGGTTGAGCAAATAATTCACAGACTGCCGGAACTTGAGCTTCACGAGAGCGACCCTGCAAACCCTCAGCAATATTGAAAATCAAATCCCAGCGATCGCCTTTTGCCAAGCGTCCAGCAAGTTCTCTACCATTGCCAACACGTTCAACCTGATGATCTAATTGAAATAGTGTAGTTTCCAGCCCGATGATAGTTTCTTCATCGTCGAACTCCATCACCTCAGAGGCACTGAAACCAGCCTTAAGGTAGTCTGCCTTCAGGTCATAACACAGACCAATAAATAACCCCATAGCCCGATAATTCCCAGTGAGAAAGCTTTCTCTGTTAGCTTTAATGTACAAATCAGATATGTTAATTAAGAAATTTCGATTACTAAATCCTTAATTAAGTGAAAATATTTCATCAACAACCTCAAACCATATAGGAGATTTATCATCAGCGGTCTATAATGATAAGTCTTTAGCCGGACACGATATTAGCCCTGCTCCACTGGATCTGTATATGTATACGTCTGACCTGCCCAATTTCGCACTGTAGCTGTGCCCTTCTCATAAGCAACCAGAGTCTCGGCTTGAATTGGGACTTTGCCATCACCACCAGGGGCATCAATTACATAGGTTGGTACAGCGTAGCCAGTAGTATGACCACGTAATTTAGAAATTAAATCAAGCCCAGTTTGCACACTCGTTCGCAGATGTGCAGTGCCAACAACTAGATCGCATTGATAAAGATAATAAGGTCGCACGCGCAGCCTGAGAAGACTGTGAAACAGATTCTTCAAGGCTTTTTCAGAATCATTCACACCTTTTAACAGCACGGTTTGGCTGCCTAGAGGAATGCCGCCATCAGCGAGGCGATCGCAAGCTTGTGCCACTTCCGGGGTAAGTTCCCGCACATGACAAAAGTGCAAAGATAGCCACACACGATGTTTACGAAGCAAGGTAACCAGTTCCGGTGTAATTCGCTGCGGTAAGAAACTTGGCACACGAGAACCAATTCGGATAAATTCAATATGCTTAATGGTACGCAGCCGCCCAAGTAAATTGTCTAAAGGTTCATCAGCCATCAAGAGAGGATCGCCACCGGAAATTAGCACGTCACGAATCTCGGTGTGTTCCTCCAGGTAAACAGCGATCGCATCCAACCGCCGTGTTACTGGGTACATCTCACCTTGGCTCACCAAACGGGAGCGGGTGCAGTAACGACAATAAGCAGCGCAAGTGTCTAGGGCAAGTAGCAACACCCGATCGGGGTAGCGGTGTACGAGTCCTGGTACTGGAGTGTCGCCATCCTCACCGCATGGATCTACCATGTCTGCTGAACTAACTATTAGCTCTTCTTGCCGTGGTATCACTTGTAACCGTAGGGGGCAAAGCGGATCTTCTGGATCGAGTAGCGATGCAAAATATGGGGTTACAGCTACAGCAAACTTTTCTGGTGCAATTAAAAGTCCTTGTTCTTCGGTAGCACTGAGCCTTAATAACTTCTGAAAGTGTTCCAGCTTAGTCAACCGATGCCGCATTTGCCAGCGCCAATCGTTCCAGTGTTCTTGGTTGTAAGTCTCTCCCAAAATCTGACAAATTTCTTCACACCGAATATCAGTTACTAGAGGATCTAGAGTAGTGTTTTTGATCATGATTAGACCTAAATTAAGCTGAGAATAATAAACAAATCACAGCCTAATAGAGTGCGGCGCAAATCCAGCTAACATCTAGGGCGGCCGCATCATGTCAATAAGCAAAGTCTATTCTCAATAGAGCTAAAAAATAATGTCATTAACCTTTACTTATTGCGAATAATTAGGCGATCGCTTTGGGGCTTAAAAAATAATCAAACGCGAAATCCTGATTTTTTCGTTGCTTCTTAACCTTCGTTGTGATCAAGAGTAATTTAGATGCGTTTCCCCTGAGCTAACATCTCAATTAAGCAAGCAGACAAGTAGGAGCAATTCATGAATTGCTCCTGCTCAAGTCCCTTGTTAAAGGTAAGCAAATTTTTGTCACAGTGTATTAGTATATTTACTTAGATTTTTAGTTAAAATAAAAAAATCTACTTCAAGGTTCACGATAAGTATTTTCTGTACAGGAAAATACTTATGCTGCGATCGTAGCGATCGCTCTTACAGTGTCTTTGTTACCTTGAGACGATCAGACTTTTCGTTTGCTTGTCCCGTATTAATACATAGGTTAATGTCGCATATTTAATTATGTAAGGATTTTTTGTGGTGCGATCGCACGCTGCATCTGCTCAATTGTGGCTTGCGATCGCTCAATCTACAACTTGTGTAAATAATTCAGCCAGCTACGCCACATTTGATTACCGTTGGACGATTGCGATCGCATCATCACTGGAACTGCACAAAGCAAAGGCTTTGGCTAATTCGTTCACAGCTTTGATAAACTGCTGTTGTCCATTTTCCAGCCCCAGAATATGATCCATTGCGGCGGAGAGGAGACACACACAGTTGGAGTACCTGTAAAGAACGGCGAATAGTCGAAACCGTCTAACAGTGCTGTGACGTTTTCGTACTTTGCTAGCATAAGAGCGATCGCTTGTTCTTGAGGAATGCCTGTTTGACCTTGACTGTCAGCAGTATAATCTCTCATAACTGATCTGAGTTGGTCAGCAATGCCCAAATAGCCTATAACTCAACCGCCTGGTTCGATAATAAAAAAAATATACTTGATGCTTGGGTTTAGAAATTAAATAATTAAAAATTATGAAACTAAAATCCGTTTCGTTTGAAAATTATAAAGCATTTTCTGAAAAGCAGACAATGCAATTAAAGCCAATTACTGTTTTAATTGGCAAAAATAGTTCAGGTAAAAGCTCTATTGCAAAACTATTTACCTTATTTGAAAACTCACTTATGGGTAATATCGATATACCGTTATTACTAAATAATAATGGGGTAGAGTTGGGTGGAGAATTTGACAATTTATTTTTTGAAAATAACCCAGGTGGAATTCCTTTAATTTTTAATATTGTATTTGATAATGATGTACAAATAGAAATTGGCTTACTGAAAAAAGTAGACGGCTATGGATTAGATATTTTTCAATGGAAATATAAAGATAAGACACATGAATTTGAGCTTGAGCTTAATGATGATGGATACTTTGACACTATTAGTAAAAAAACATACGAGTGCGAATTCAAAGGATTTATTCCTAATAAGTTTTTTAAAAAAAATAGTACTAAAAATTTATCTAAAAGCTTTGAAATTGAGCAAATTGTTGTTGATTATATTGGCCCGTTTAGAATTTTGCCTAAAAGATATTTTTATTTGACGGGGCAGACACAATTTCGATACACAGGTATCACAGGTGAAAATGCTTATGCAATGCTTGGAATAAGTAAATCAAAGAAAGACGATGAGTTATACAAAAATGTAGGGAGGTGGTATAAAGAACATTTTGACGGTTGGGAATTAAAAGTAGATGATAGGGGTAAAAAACCTCTTATTCAAATTTTACTTTCTAAAAATGATACTGATGTAAATATTGTAGATGTTGGGCAAGGAATGAGCCAAGTTTTACCTTTAGTAGTTCGAGCCAATATTACGGATAGACCCGATTCTATGATTGTTATAGAACAGCCAGAACTGCATTTGCATCCTGCTGCACATGGCGATCTAGCAGAGTTGTTTGCTAAATCTGCAAAAGAAAATAATCAGACTTTTATCATCGAGACTCATTCTGAAAATATGCTCTTACGTCTTCGTAAGCTAATAGTTGAAAATGATTTTGGTTTCACAAAGGATGATGTAATAATTTACTGGTTAGAAGATGCTGAAATCAAAGGTAAAGAGTTAATGGAAATTACAATCGATGAAGATGGAGTTTTGAGCGATTGGCGAGATGGGGTTTTTGATGAAGGGTTGAAAGAAGTATTAGAAATGCAAAAGGCACTTAATAAAAAAGACGAAAAATAAATGATAATTTCTTTTAATCCTAATGTTTTTCAAAGTCAAGATACTGAGATACAATTAGCCTTAGCTGACATACTTGCAGCTTTGATGAAGGCTAACCTTCACTTTATAGATATTAAAAGCATCGATGCGATCTTTTATAACGAAAAACGCGAATATATTTTTGATTCAAATGTAATTTCTACAACATATCTATCACTTAATGATCGGAGAGTTTTAAAAGAGTTTTTAAATAAAAAAAGCCAACAAAACATCACCAGCTTACAGAAACAGCATCTTAGCTATATTGTTATTGGCATTGATGCAGATAATAAAGAAATTCATCCTGCTGATGCCTACAGACTTATTACAGAACGCTCAAAAGTTATAGTAGAAAATGGAATCAATGATTGGAAATTCCTTAAAGGTATTTGCCAAAAATATAGCAGTGGTAAAACAAAAAGACGATCTATTTATAATATATTAAATCAGGCTATACAAGATGAAAATATAGAATCTGATAATTGTGGTGGAGTTGGGGAAATAACAAAAATAACACAACGCTGGATAGATAGTGACCGTTACAGAAATATTTTTCAATATAAGTTAATGGCTATTTTTGATAGTGATAAAAAATCTCAAGTTGATGTAACCCTTTATAAAAAGAAAATTGAATACTTTAAATCAAAAATAATTAAGACTATTCAAGATATTGATTATACACATGAATCCACTGATTTATTAATATGGCATATTTTATACAAAAGAAAAATTGAAAATTATATACCTTTAAATATACTATTTGAAAATATTACATCAATAACTCAGACTCAGAAAAGTGATTTAGAGAGTAAATCCAATAATGATTTGGATTTTATGGAATACAATCAAAATAATATAGGAATACGCGAGGCAAAAATCAAAGCTCAATTTCCTGAAATGTTTCTTGCTTCTTTTTCTTACCGTGACTTTGAAAAGAGATGTGAACACCACAAAGTTTTTCTGACAGAAGCAAACGAATCAGTTTCTGAAATCGAACATATTTTACTTAAAATGGCGAAATTAATATGAATGATAAAATAAGTGTAAAGCCCGATACTATATATCTTGAAGACCTATTAGATGACATAGCTAATGGAGAGTATAGAATACCTATATTTCAAAGAGATTTTGTTTGGAAATCTTCTCAAATGCTTGAACTATTTGATAGCATTTTAAAGGGTTATCCAATAGGAAGTTTATTGTTTTGGAAGACAAAAGGCTATAAAACTAAAGACCAAATAGGCCCTTATATTATTAAAAAAGAAGATAGTGATGATACAAAGTATGTTTTGGATGGATTTCAACGAATATCTACGTTGTTTGGAGTGTTGACTAATCCTAAAGAATACAAAGAAAAAAATAATACTGAGCTTAGAAACTTTTTAATTTATTTTGATATCAAAGAAAATAGCTTTAGCTATATAAGAAATAAGAAAGATAAAAATATATTTTCGATTCCTCTTTATGAAATTTATGATAATCGTGAATTATTTAATTTGCTTCGTGAATTAGACAAGGAAGATATTACAGAAATTGACAAAAGCAGATATATTGATAATGCAAGGAATTTACATAATATTTTACATAAATACAAATTACCTTATGTAGAAATAAGAGGAGGGGATATAAGAAGTGCTGTTGTAATTTTTTCAAGAATAAACTCAACAGGAACAGAAATTTCTGAAGACTATATGCTTTCAGCACTTAGCTATAATGTAGAAACAGGATTCGTACTAAGTGATTCGATTACTGAATTCATTAATAGCTTAAATGCTTACAATTTTGAAGACTTGAAAAGAGATACCGTTGTAAATTGTATTTCTAATGCAAAGGGAAGAATTTATTTTGATGTAAAGATAGAAGATTTATTGAATCGAGGTTTAGAACCAAATCTAGAATCGTTAACAAACAATGCATATACATATATCAAAAAAGCAGTTCATTTTTTATATAAAAAATTATTTGTAATAGATATTCGTTTATTGCCTTATCCAACTCAATTAATTTTTATATCTGAATATTTTAGATTAAATCCAGAACCGACACTTGAACAATGTAAAGCCTTAGAAAATTGGTTTTGGGTAACAACCTATTCAAATTACTTCACAGTTTATTCCATAAGTCAGCAAAGAAGCGCTTATCAAGTATTCTGTGATTTTGCAATAGGAGAACATCCTGATGGAATTTATAAAGTGAATAGCGAAGTGTCTTTCAGTACAGCTAAGTATCCAGATAAGTTAAATTTTACTGGTGTAAGACCAAAGGCATTGCAATTATTTTATTTAAATTCAATAATTGAAGATAAGGAGATTCAAGATAGAGAAGGGATAAAAGAAATTTTTATTTCCTCAAAAAAAGATAGAAATCCAGCTAATATTATTCTGAGATTATCTTCTGAATTTGAGGAAAAGCAGGATAAAAAACAAATTAATAATTTTATTGAAACTTCTTCAATTAAACTTTTAAATAAGCATTTCATTACACAAGAGATGGTTTATTTATATAAACAAGATATAGTAGATCGTTTTATTACCACAAGAGAGAGTTATTTGAAATTAAAAGAAAAGGAGTTTGTAGAAAACATTGGAATTATATATACAGATTAAATTACCCACCTCTGCCTCATTGTTGTTATCTGTGTATCTGGGTTCGGTTTTTTTCTGACCACGAGCCACTAAGTACATCATTTGAAGATAAACCGAATAACCGAATTAACACCAGACCTGCTGCAATTCGACGCAAACGGAAAACTAACTCACCAAAATCTTTATCTGATGTTAATCAAATTGCAGCTTCATCATTAGCCAAGTTCAAAACTTCATTGTCAGGAATTCCTGGTTCCATTTCCACAACATACAAAACTTTGTTACCATCTAGCCGCACACGTTCAACGATTTGCCAATCTAAATTTTCGTCCCCTAAAAACTTCAATAAGCTTTCTCAATTGTTGGATAAACCACATCATACCGCAAAGCTTGAGCCGCAAATGCCAAAGCTGCTTTAATTCCTTCATCGCTAAGTCGTGGATGCGCTTCGAGTATTTGCTGAGGAGTTTCACCCACAGCAAATTTTTCGAGAATTAATTCAACTGTAATACGAGTTCCTGAAATGACAGGTTTGCCCATCATTATTTTTGGATCGGATACGATTTTTTGCATGAATTAGAATTATTTGGATAGATTAATATGAGGACATAAGAACGCTTGAACAAGAAACACACTATGCGGATTACACCTGACGGTCAGATTACCATCCCTCCTGAAATCCGAGAGGTGCTAAACATTTCTCCTGACGTAGAATTAGCATTTGAAATCGAAGGCGATCGCCTCTACCTCAAGAAAATACAACCTACCGATAAAATCTCAACCTGGATTGACACCATGCAGGGTTGCGCTGCTGGAAACCTCACCACTGACAAAATTATGACCCTCACCCGTAGCGACGATAATTCATGACCGTCTTGGTAGACAGCAACGTTATCCTCGACATTCTTACCAACGATCCCAACTGGTTTGATTGGTCAGCTTTTCAACTGACAACCTATGCCCGTCAAGACCAACTTGCCATCAATCCCATCATCTACGCTGAGATTGCCATCGGCTTTCCCAGAGAACAGGAACTCATCACTGCATTACCGGAAGATATATTTCAACGTCTGCCTTTACCTTGGGATGCGGCATTCCTAGCAGGTCAAAGTTTTCTTAACTACCGTCGTCGTGGTGGCGCCAGAACCTCCCCATT
Source organism: Nostoc sp. JL34 (assembly GCF_017114945.1). Classification (GTDB taxonomy): domain Bacteria; phylum Cyanobacteriota; class Cyanobacteriia; order Cyanobacteriales; family Nostocaceae; genus Nostoc. Next base: position 12,978 of record NZ_JABXKQ010000142.1, on the reverse strand, counting down.
GCCTGATTTCTACATTGGTGCCCATGCTAGCACTGCTAATTTGCCTCTCATTACCCGTGATGTCAATCGCTATCGCACCTATTTTCCCAACGTTAGGCTCGTTTCACCTGAATAGCCATTAAGTAAATTCGATAATCAAATAGGCTATCACTTACCAGAACACAAGGCGCGTTCGCTTTTCATTAGCTTCTGATTAGTCTGCAAATAATCATGTAGCAAATTACAACCCCGCGCCAGTAATTTATCCAGTTGGATATCTGCTAAATCTCGGAAAATTACTGTGCCATTGCCACTACCCGCAGCCAGAGTCTTGCCGTCATGGCTGAAACTGACGCTGGTTAACTCATCTTTATCGCCTTTCAAAGCAATCAGCAACGTCCCTTCTCGGTTCCAAATCCTTACTTTGTCATCACTGCTAGCTGCCAGAGTCTTGCCATCGGGACTAAAACTGACACTGATAAAACTATCGCCATCTCCCGTGAGATTATCTAGCAAATTACCGTCTCGATTCCAAATTTTCACTGTGCTATCAATACTAACTGAGGCAATACTTTGACCATCAGGCGACCAAGCAACCCCATTTACCCGGCGGCTATGACCAGTTAATGTGTATAGTAATTTACCCTCTATAGTCCAGATTTTCACGGTTTTGTCATCACTGGCTGAGGCTAGCAACTTACCATCTGGGCTAAAACTTACCCAGTTTACCGCATCTTGATGCCCGTGTAAGGTGTTAAGTAATTTACCATTACGGCTCCAAAGTTTTACTGTTTTATCTTTACTAGCCGAGGCAATTACTTTACTATCAGGCGACCAAGCTACACTCAATACGGTATTATTATGACCCAGTAAAGTGTTGAGTAGTTTACCGTCACCACTCCAAAGTTTTACTGTTTTATCTTTACTAGCCGAGGCAATCACTTGACCATCGGGCGACCAAGCTACACCCCAAACTTGACCCTGATGCCCCGTCAATATACGGAGTAATTTCCCATCACGACTGAAAAGTTTTACAGTTTTGTCTCGGCTTGCTGCTGCCAAGGTGCGATCGCCTGGGCTAAAACTGATGCTAGTTACCCAGTCATCATTATCAGCTTTCGGCTTTCGCAGTAACACATCGTCCCAATGCCAAAGTTTAATAGTTTTGTCCCGACTGGCGGAAACCAGGGTGCGACCATCTGGGCTGAAGCTGACACTGTTAACCCAGTTATTATGTCCCTTTAGGGTTCCCAGCAACACACCCTCAGAACTCCAAAGTTTGATTGTCTCATCAGTACTTGCGGAAGCGATCGTGTTACCATCACGGCTAAAACTGACACTGGTAACTCCAGCACTATGCCCTGATAAGGTTCGCAGTAGCTTCCCCTCCAGATTCCACAGCTTGATTGTCTGGTCTAAACTGGCAGAAGCGATCGCTTTCCCATCAGGCGACCAAGCCACACTTTTTACTGCATCCTCATGTCCTTGCAAGCTTTTGAGCAGCTTACCATCCCGACTCCACAATTTCACCGTTTTGTCAGCACTCCCAGAAGCAATGGTCTGTCCATCGGTTGACCAAGCAACACTCAAGACTGCACCATCGTGTCCCTGCAAGGTTTTGAGCAGCTTACCATCTCGACTCCACAGTTTCACTGTCTTATCTGTACTCGCGGAAGCAATAATCTGGCCATCTGGGCTGAAACTCACACTATTCACGACACCCTGATGCCCTAATAAGGTAGCAAGCAGTTGACCTTCTCGACTCCAAAGTTTTACCGTCTTGTCTTGACTGGCGGAAGCAATGATTTGACTATCTGGGCTGAAACTGACGCTATTAACTACATCCTCATGTCCCGACAAGGTTTTAACTAAGCTACCATCGGGAAGCCAGAGTTTGATTGTATTATCCGCACTAGCTGAGGCAATTAAAGAGCTGTCGGGGCTGAATGTAGCACTATTTACCCCAGATATATGCCCTTCTAAGCGGTTATACTCTCTTACCCCCGAAACTGCTTGATAGAGCGCCGTCTGCACTTGCTCTCTTGTATAGGAATCTACCCAGACTGTTTGTTGTAATTTTATCCCTGCCTTTAAACCTTCTTTTAAAGCATCAATACCTTTTTGGGAGGCAAAGAGAGCTTCACTGGATGCACTGAGGGTTTTAATTTCGCTATCTACCGCTGTCACTATAGAAACACTTAATCCTAATATCGCGAGAACGGAAGCAGTTAGGGCAATTTTCAGCGAACGATTTAATTGAGCTTCACTGAGCCTTTGTTTCTTTTGACTTTCTGCGAGTTTAGCTGTTAACTCTTTTTCTTTAAGTTCAGCTCGTAATTGCTCAATTTCTAACTGACTTAATTCTTCTCGCTTGTGTAATTCTCGCAATTCTGTTAATAAGTCTAATCCCTGTTGCGGATGAGGATCTACCAATTTGAAACGCTGCTTATTTTGACTAAGTTCGCTCTTAAGTCGCTCAATCTCAGCTTTGCTTTGTTCTACTTTGTAACGCAACTGATTTAGCTGTACCTGTAAGCTTGATTCTTGTTGTTGCAGGTAGCGAATCAAGTCTACTAAATAATCGTGAATCAGTTGATAGCGTTCTGGTACATCAGGAAAGAGAACCACTAAACCAGAGCGCACTAAAATTTCTAACACTAACTCTAATTTATCAGCATCTTCTAACTCTGCTAACTGTGCTGCTAACTCAGCACGAGTTTTAAAAGGTCGGTTATTGCTTTCATCTGTTAACAAGTATAAGACGAGTAAAGCGGCTCGTTCATTTTCTGGGCCGCAGTCTTTAATCAGTTCCTTAATATATCGTTCGATAAGTTTGTTGGGTCTATATGGCTGATATTCTTCTAGTGTAGTAATGCGTTCATCTTGAATTTGCGCGCCCACAACTTGTAATTCAATCGGGCGGACTTCTCCAAATTCTGTGGATAAATCTTCGATTAAGGCATCAATTAAAGCAGGTTCTAAATTAAACTGCGATCGCTCTGTCAATTTTTGGATAATTGCTTTGGCATATTCAGGCGAAAAATTATTTAACTGGTAGCGAATATGCTTGTCGAGAATATTATTATTAATCGCTTCCAGTGCCGAAAGATGTTTAAAGTCTAATAACCGATGTAAATAATCTTCTCGCAACGAAAGGATGACTTTGACAAAGGGTATATTGAGGCAATCGCTAATAAATTTATCAAACTCTTGCTTTTGATGGCGATCGCTATAACCAAAGAAAAATTCTTCAAACTGGTCAAAAATTAAAACTGTGATCAGATGGTGATCAGCATTTTGTTGGAGTTGTTGTAAAATTCTGACAATGGTGATCGGTGTGGCAGAGTAAGGTAAGGTTTCCGCTTCAATGGCTGCTTCTGGCATGATATCAGCATAGACGGCAAGGGATGCATCACTAGACATCGCCTCACTCAAAGATTTTCCTAATTCCCGGGCCCAATCGGTATAAACTTGCAATACTACAGGCACAGCTATTTGATCGCCAATGGCTCGATTTTGCAGTGCTGGAACTAAACCCGCCGTGACGGTAGAACTCTTACCCACGCCTGATTGACCGTGAATCACCGTCAGTTTTTGATCGGCGCGGCTAATTCTGCCAATTAAGTTATTAATATCACGCTCCCGACCAGAAGCTGCAATTTCTAAAGCAAGGCTGCTACTCCCAGAAGGTAACATCAATGCTGGGTTTGTCGCCTGTCTTTGGGGTTGCAAGCGCCCTGCACCAATAAAAGCCCGAAAACCGTACTGCTGCTCAACAGAACGCCGTTTCTGTCGAATGTAATAGGCTTCCAGATATCGCCCTTCTTCAAAATACAGCGATCGCAGTCGCCGCAATAAGCGAATATAACGATGGGCATCGTATTGATGGGCACTGCTTTCTAAGGCTGCTGGTAGTTCTTTTGTCGCCTTGTCTAAGTATTCACGAGCGACTTCTAGCTCACCGACATTTCGCTGTGCTTTCGCTAAAACTAAATAGTAAATCTGCCCCAATAATAATGGAAATAAGCAGTTATAAGGGTCGTTGTGCTTTTGCGCCTCACCTAATTTCAGCAGTGATACGTGCGCTAAAATACTCGCTTGTACCCACCGCGACTGCTGCACAGCCACTTGCGCCAGAAAACCGTAGTCACAAGCTAATTGGATTTGACTACCATAAGTTTGATGTAACTCCACAGACTTTTGAGCAACTGTCTGCAATTCTTCCCACTCTTGCAGATATTGCAAAACCTCCGCAAGTTGATTAATAAATCCAGCAACTATATCCAAACGCCCAGCCACCTGCAAGATATGCAAGCATTGCTGAAAATAAGATTTAGCAGTGTACCAATGGCGGCGGTTTTCTATTTGATTTTGCTCTGCAAAACGGCAATAACACAACCCAATATAAAACAGCAAAATTCCCTGTCGCAGCAGTAGTGGAGATGGGCGAGATGGCGGAGATGAGGAAGAAAATACTTCTTTATCCCCCTGATGTCCCTCTGCTTCCCCTGCTCCCCTGCTCCCCTGCTCCTCTGCCCCTCTGCCCCTCTGCTCCCCTGCTTTTTCTATCTCCACTAACTTTTGCCAAACTTGCAAGCTTTGCTGAAAATGGCTTAAACCTGTATTGATGCGATCGCTAATATAATTATCTAGACCGAAAACAAACTCTAAACTAGCGTGTAATTCTGGCTCTAAGGTAATACCACGATTGTGTAACTCTTTAATCGCAAAGTGGAGTTCATAACTATGTTCCCAGACTTGCTCCACAGTGGAATAATGCTTTGCAACTTGAGGAGGTTGGTGTTGTGCAGCATCGTTGAGTAACACCGTGGCAAATAAAGAGTCAGTTTCCTGTTGCAGAAATTGCAGCAGTGATTGAGTTGTCATTTCAAACCGAATCGGTGTCGCCGCCCAACTAGCAAAATCTGGTGCTAAACGGACTACCTTTTGCAATATTTCCTCATTCACCCACAAAATCATCGGAAATGGGTGGCGTTTGCGAAATTCATCCCGAATATGATTGATAGACCTCAGTAGATCATCAAGTCCATCTACTAACTCTAAACCTAAAATCATCAGCGCCGATGGCGGATTAGCTTCGGTTACCAGCTGTAAATGAATACTTGTGTAAAGGCTTCGAGCATTGTGAGGCAGAACTACCTTTTGAATTTGGTGTACTCCTGAAGAGAGTTCTTCGAGTCGTTGCAGCATTCGCTCTTGCAAAACTCGATAATTGCAGCACACCAAAACCAGGGAAAATTGACCGCTAGAAAGGGTAATTGCTCTCCCCAAACTCCGCAAAGCCCGCTCGTTAGCTACTCTGACATCTACTTGTGCGTGTCGTTCAACCATGATTTAAATTTTTCCGTCTCTGCTAAAACTGGGTTGACGGCAAACCAAGCTCCTTGATGATCGCGGTATTCAAATACAAATAGACTTCGCAAGAGCGTGTAGTATTCTATATCACCTCTAACCCGTTGCTGTTGCACCACCTGAAAGATTAGTTCCCACTCATGGGGATCGATAGCGTTAGCTCGGTAATCCCGCTGTCTTTGAATCACCAGTTCGACACACTCCCGCTCAAAGGGTGGATCTTGTTCTCGCAGACAGTCAAACAGTAACCCCAGTAAGTCGCGGACATGACCACCACTAATCAGGCACAACCGATCTAAGGTTTCCAGACTATCAAACACTTCTGTAATTAAGCCTAACCGATCGCTAGGCAAAATGTCTGGAAAAGCTCTAGCTAGCACCATTTGCCGCAACATTGTTAACCCTTGCGGAAAAATCTCCCCAGAGCGCAGACGCACAGGTATCATCGGTAACACTTTTGGTGCGACTCCTCCCCCCAAACGATGCTGAAGTTCGGCGCTATCGTTGGAGAAAGTCAGAGCCAAAGGAATAGTGTAGACGACATGACAATTCAGTTTGCGTAACTGTTCACCGCGCTGAATAAATAAATATTCTGGCAGCGATCGCCCCGATGGTAAAGGTCGAATTGCGACTCGATCCAAGTTATCAACAATTACCACCAGTCCTTTTTTGCCCCTGGTTTTCAGTTCCTTGATGGCAGGTTCTAGCAATTCTTGATTAATTGACTGTAAAATATTTGCGGTTCGCGGTTCTAGATAATCCCTTAACCGCCGCCGCAATTGGGGACTTTCTTTTGTTTTAGCTGTAATTTTGGCAATCCCTACAGACAACTCTGCTTCTACCCCAACGTCAATTGGCGTCTGCAAGAAATCTACAACTTCACCAAACAACTTGGTAAAGTAGCGAGGCTTGAGCCGAATTTTCATCGCTTCTAGACTTTCACTCACCTGTCCAGCGATCGCTAACAAAATATCAGTCACATCCACATCGGCCATTTCTAAGACATGGGTAGACTCAAAGTAAACTACATGAAATTGCTGCACTTCTAACTCAGCTTTGAGGCGCAATAACTCCGTTGATTTTCCACAGCCGAGATGTCCGGTAAATAGTTGACAGGTTGGGATATCCGGCGATATTCTAGCAATCGTGCGCTGCAAAGCTTCGATGATTTTGCCACCCCGCACCGCAGCAAAATCGATATAGTATCGGCGATCGCTAGCGTTTCCTATAATTAGAGGTCTGCTCGGATTGCAAGCCTGATAAAATCTTTCTAAATCTAGGAGCATAACTCATCTAGTTCACTCAGGAATAGGGATGACAAAATCTGCTGAATAAATATATTGATTTTAGGGAATTTATCCCTTGATTTAAGTACATTTCACTCAAACTACTAACTAAACTAGCAGCATTCCGGATAATTGTTCATATCTTACGTTGGATATAACACATAGTAATGCTGATATTTGATTTTAAGTAAGCAGAAATACTCCTATAGGAATTGGAGAACTTACTTGGCTTAAGAGGCAAGAAGCAACGGAAAGAAGACTCTTTGAGTTGTACTGAGTTTTTTCACACAATCAAATATGAGTTGTATTCTTATAAGTACAAATAGCAAAAGCCTCTAATATTAAATAAGGTACTCTTATGAATATTAAAAATATCCAACACAAAAAAAGGTACTGTTAGGTACAATTTTGTAGTGTTCTTGAATCTACTTGACATTTTGACAAGCGCTCTAAGTACGATTTTGCGTAAAATCGTAGCGTTTTTAATGCGGTTGACGCATTGGCATTACAGGCTATTGCCAAATTTAATTTGCTACAAATTATCAAATGCTGTACTAAGTTGTCACCAATGGTAAAGACTGGGAACGAAGAAATTAACTAAAAAGCAGTTTAAATATTTAGAACTTTCATCAAAAATTGTGTCAATGTAAACGCATCTACACCTAATTCAGTCCGCTCTTGGGCGGCTATTATACCCGCTTGCGAATGCCACCAAGCGGCAGTTGCCACTATATCTTCTACGGGAATCTGTTTAGTTGCGGCTTGCGCCAATAATCCACCCAGTAGCCCAGTTAACACGTCACCACTACCACCACGCGCCAAGGCGGGTGTGCTTTCAGAAACAATCCAAACGACACCTTCAGGGTTGGCGATCGCAGTTCTTGCCCCTTTCAACAATACTACAGCTCCACTTTGCGCTGCTGCTTCCTGTACTGCTTTCACCCTGTCATGTTTGGCATCGGTGACATCAGGAAACAATCGCTGGAATTCGCCAGTGTGAGGTGTAAGTACAGTTACTGCTTGGCGTTTTTTTAACGTGGGGATGGTTCCCATTTGTGCGAGGATATTTAAACCATCGGCATCGAGAAGCAAAGGGCGATCGCTCTTAATTACCTCTTGCACAATGGGCGTAGCATCTCGTGTTAAACCGGGGCCACAAGCGATCGCATTAAAGGAACTCAGATCGGTTTTTTCTGGCAATTGCAATTGAGCGATCGCTCCAGTTTCCGTCTCTGGACAACCGACAATTAGCGCTTCTGGCAAGTGTGACACCAAAAGAGATTTCAACGATTCGGGTACAGCAATGGAAAGCATCCCCACACCACTAGCCCGCGCCCCCAAACCAGTTAAAATTGCACCACCTGCATAGCGCCGCGAACCACAAATCAACAGTAAATGTCCTTCCTTATATTTGTGAGTAACTGCTGGACGGGGTAGAGGTAAAGTAGCAAGTGCTGTTGCTGGTGTAATACGTTTAATCTTGGGTACATCTTTGAGAACAGCTTCAACATCAGCTAAAGGAATATCAAAATCGATTAACTCAGTTTCGCCGAGATATTCCAACGCCTGATCTTGCAAGAAAGCTAGTTTCCATAAACCCAAGCAAAATGTGTGAGTGGCGCGAATGGCAGTTCCTAATACAACGCCAGTGTCGGTGTGTAAACCTGAAGGTAAATCGATACTATAAATCGGTATAGACAATTCATTTAGCTGATTAATTGCAGAGGCGATAGGATCAGTCAGGTTTCTTTCTAAACCAAGCCCAAACAATCCATCAATTAATAAATCAGAATTGGGCAGTTGCTCAATTGTTTGATAAATTGGAATGCCCAAACTCTGGGCATATTGCAAGTGTTGCGAAGTTAATTCTTTGAGTTTAGAGAAAGGAGAATAAATCCCAACTTCATACCCCCGAAAGTGTAATTCTCGGGCTACTACTAAAGCATCGCCACCATTATGACCGGGGCCGACCAGAATTCCCACACGAGATCCCCTTAAAAAGGGGGTGTTGGAAGGAACATAATAAGTCTTTTGAAGAGGAGTTGGGGGGATCTCTGGAATGCGACGGGCAATTAATCCCGCTACCTTTTCCATCAAAGCAACTACAGGCATTCCCGCTGCAAAGATCCGCTTTTCAATCTCGCGCATCTGCCCAGCAGTCACTACCACTTGCGAAATTTGTTCTTGCCTATTCTGCATCAGTGTTGAGTGCTGAGTCATGAGTTCTGAGTTTAATTTTACTCCCCACTTCCCACTCTCCACTCCTCACTTGTTCATTTTCCGTAGTAAACCCTGGCATTACCGTATCCTATATTTCGCAGATACCGATTCCATTCCTCAGCTTGGAATCGATCGGGGAAAGGCCCTACTGCTACATGCGGCCCTCTTGGTTTCGTTCTTTCAAGGACTCCGCCAGATTGTCCTAAATCTTGACTAAATCGGCCTAGATTCTGCCTAATTTGTGCTGCGATCGTAGGTAACTGTTCGGAAGTGGTGGGAATGGCGACATAATATCTAGAGACTGGTCTATTAGCACTTATGGTATTGCGATCGCCTACAATCTCTCTATTGCCTGCATTTATTTCCTGTCCGTTAGCAAAGCTGAGAATTCGGGCGTTATATATGCCTCGTGACTGTAGCTCATTCACTCGTTGTTGGGCGTTAGATACTCTGTTAAAAACTCCTGACTGAATTACATTCCGGCCTTGAAACTGGCGAACGTAAGCACTGGGTTCAATCTGACGGATTGCTTGTAGTGTCTGGAAATCACTCCCATCTACATAAACTAAATAACGCTCAAAGTTCTGGTTATATTGACTAAACTGTGCAGGTTGGGAAGGCTGAAAGTTCTGCTCAACCTGATTGTTTTGTAATGGTTGAGAAGGCTGAAAGTTCTGCTCAAACTGATTGTTTTGTACTGGTTGGGAGGGCTGAAAGTTCTGCTCAAATTGATTGTTTTGTACTGGTTGTAACTGCGGTGATGGCTGTTGACCAAAAGGAATTGGCGGTGGCGGTAAAGTTTCACCGGTTTCTTGAGCTAGTGGCAGGTTGCTGTTGTGGATTTGTGCTTGTGCTGGGGTAGAGTCGGGAATCAGCACTAAGCATCCTCCCACTAACAAGGAGAGAAGTCGGATAGTGGGTTTCCAACCCTCAGAACTTCGATGTAGCATCTGAAATAGGATAAATTGATTGGGTATTCCTCTCGACATAATAGTTAGAAAGTAGTCAAAGTATTTTTAGGTAATTTCCATCAGGAACTAAAGTTCACCGTTGTAGCAACTATATAGCGTTAACGTAAAATTAGCTCATCTGCGTGGCAAAAAATACATCTGTAAATTAATTTTAGATAAAGGTGATGACGGAGTAAACAGCGATGTCTACGCCGACGCTAATTCAGTGATTTTAAAACTGAAGTGCTTTAGTAGCAAGGCTTTGAAAGAGTGTGTGCTACAATTGGACAACCACGCAGCTATCATGTCGTGCTTTGTATGAAAAAAGTCGTCGTTGGTCTTTCTGGTGGCGTTGACAGTTCCACCGCCGCAGCTATCCTGCACCATCAGGGCTATGAAGTGATTGGTTTGACTCTTTGGCTAATGAAAGGCAAAGGTCAATGTTGCTCTGAAGGTATGATCGACGCGGCTGATCTCTGTGAACAATTGGGCGTTCCCCATCAGATTGTAGATATTCGGGATCTGTTTCAGACGCATATTGTCGATTATCTGGTGACAGGTTACAGTGCTGGGATTACGCCTTTGCCTTGCTCCCAGTGCAATAAAACGGTGAAGTTTGGGCCAATGGTGCAGTATGCTCGTGAAGAATTGGGATGCGATCGCATTGCCACTGGTCATTATGCCCGCATTAGCCATGACGAAGCAACTGGACGTTACCAATTATTAAGGGCTATTGACCGCAATAAAGACCAGTCATACTTTCTCTATGATTTGTCTCAAGATTTACTTGCAGCAACTATATTTCCTTTGGGCGAATTAGAAAAGACTGACACGCGCCGCATTGCGACTGAATACGGACTGAAAACTGCTGACAAGCCAGAAAGTCAAGACTTATGCTTAGTGGAAAGTAATGGTTCCATGCGGGCATTTTTGGATAAATATTTAGCTCCCAAAACAGGCGATATTGTCGATGTTACAGGCAAAGTTTTGGGACAGCATGATGGTGTCCATCATTACACCATTGGCCAGCGCAAAGGCTTGGGGATTGCGGCTGCCGAACCATTGTATGTGATTGAATTAGATGCGGAAAATAATAAAGTAGTAGTAGGCGATCGCACCAAGGTAACGCAGCCAGAATGCACTGTAAATCGGGTAAATTGGGTTTCTATTGCCGAACCATCCACCCCAATTCATGCCGAAGTGCAAATTCGCTATCGTTCAACGCCTACACCAGTGACGGTGATTCCGTTGGAAAACTCTCGTGTGCGTTTGGTGTTTGATGAACCCCAATTCAGCATCACCCCTGGACAAGCTGCTGTGTGGTACAACGTGGAGAAAGTGTTAGGTGGCGGAATTATTGAACAGTTTAGTTAACGAACTGCACTGTTAAAGTTGAAAAACTCTCAACCAACCTAGTTTCATAGAGAAACTAGGTTTATGCATTTTTATATAGTGTTAACGTTACAGTACATACTGATAATTTTATTTATTTTAGTAAATCTTTATGTATATATAGTAAATGTTAATAACGCAAATTCTAGACATATACTATTTTATCTAAGTATAATGTCAATTTAAACATAGCATGGTTGTCAATTACATATTTTATCAATGTAGATAGATAGCCAAGGCTGGTGCATTTACGTTAGTAGAAGGTTTAAGTTGGCTGTATGGGAACAACTCAAAGTATTCAATTTCTGCTCAATGATATAGAAAGAAATCAATATTTTCTTCCTGAATTTTAAAGAGGATTTCGCTGGACACCAGAACAGGTAAAAAAATATTTTCGTTCCTTATATTTTGGCTATCCTACTGGATCTTTCTTAGTGTGGAAATGTGACAATCCTCCCAAAATTAAAAGCAGTGTAACAACGACAGACAGCAAAAGTTTTACTAGATTAATTCTTGACGGTCAGCAGAGGCTGACAACACTATACACCCTTATTAAGGGAACACCTCCTTCTTGGATTGAAGGTAAACCTCCTAGAACAGATTTGTATTTCAATCTTGAAACTCATGAATTTCAGTATTATACTCAGAGTCTAATGATAGGGAAAAAAGAATGGATTAATATTTGTGATTTTTTCAGAAAAGAGCTAGGAGATTATGTACAGAATAGTGATAATAGTGTATATTTAATGTCTAATTTTAAAGAGCTATCTCGTTTACAAGCTATTCTTAAGTATGAATATTACATACAAGAAATTGATGAGCAAAATTCCTTAAATGTTGTTGAAGTTTTTAATCTAGTTAATAGTGCGGGAACTCCTCTAATTCAATCAGATTTGATTTTGGCACTGATAACTGGAAGATGGGAAGAATGCAAAGATAAAATGCGAACTGCTATTAAAAAGTTTAGTAGTTCAGGTTTTGTATTTGATATGGATTTTTTTACTCGATGTATTGCTGTTGTAGGTACAGACAAGGGTGTATTTGATGACGTAAAGAATTTAGATAAAGATGCATTGATTGAAGCTTGGAACAAAATTGAAAAATCATTGAACTATTTATTAAAAGTATTGCCTAAACATGGATATATTGATGAAAATTCTTTTCTCAGCACTTCTTATGTTTTCTATACTTTAGTCTACTATCTCGCTAAGAATAACTTTAAATTTCCTGATTCAACAACAAGAGACAAATTATTATAGTGGCTTTATAATGCTCTAATGTGGGGCAGATATAGTCGAAGCTCAGACACTACACTTGACAAAGATATTCGTATTTTGAAAGAAGCAAATTCTGTTGATGAATTAATTAAAACTTTAGCTGCATCCAGGGGAGTAAATCTTGAAGTTACAGAGCATGATCTTGAATTACAAGGTGTAAGAAGTAGGTTTTATCAAATTGTATATATTCTTATTCAAAGTAATGATGCCGCAGATTGGGTAGACACTTCACTACCTTTGTATAATAAGGGATCTGTGCGTAATTATTCAGTAGAAAGATACCACATCTTTCCTAAGCGAAAATTATACAAATTCTATAGTTCTAGTTCATCTTATGATAAAAGCATTGTTAATGAACTAGCTAATATTACTTTTTCAACCTCAGACACTAGTTCAGATACTAATCATGAAATATTCAACAATGATCCAGAAGTGTATCTTAATAATATAGAACCCATTTGACATCTAAGAAGGTGCAGCAAGCCTCTTAACCATCAACCG
>NZ_JABXKQ010000064.1 GCF_017114945.1 Nostoc sp. JL34 | reverse complement strand
TTCTACTACTTAACTTTTCGTTACATAGCTGTAAATTTTTCCGCCCACCTACTTACAAAGATTAAATTTTTCCTTTAACCCCTGGATAAATCGAATCAAAGCATCAGTGATTGCCGCAACTCCTCATCATCCCTTTATATAACTTTAGTCATATCAATATAAACCCTGAAACACTTACTGAAAAATGGCTAAAGCACTTACGTAACAATACGAACCCTAAAAATGTCCATTTTTAACAAAATGCTCACACCAAGGGTTATATATTTTTATTTGCGAAAAGAAATTAAAAAAAGATTACACCCGCACTTTTGCTAGTGGAGGTTTAGTCTGCATTCCCAAGCAAAATCTGGGAACAAGCCTAAGGCGAAAAGCAGGAGGAGTTAATAAAATCATGAATAGTTTATCTAACAAATTATCTATAATTCTTCGGGGAAGTATCTGCCTATTCGGTTTCGTGAGTGCAGGAAACTTTTTAGCAGCGCCAGCAAATGCACAACAAGCTACTGCTCGTGGTGCTGTTAGTATTATTAGACCTTCTGGTACTTTTCTCAGTGTCAGTGGGGAGTTAATTTTACCTTCTGGCTCATACTTTGATGGTGGCGTAAAAATTGCACCTACCTATGGAGGGATAGCAGGTGGAAATCAGGAAACTATAACTAGTCTGACTATAACACCTGGAGTAGTTAAAACCACTACACTCTCTAGCCCAAACCCATTTATTAATACAGCAGTAAATTTATTAAATAACAGTACCTCGATTGAAGATATGACAGCCATAATCCGAGCCGGCACGGGTAGTAATGGCTTGGGTGCTTTAGATTAGACCGAACTTACAAATCGAAAGGTTTAGATTCCCGATTTCTCTAAAAAGTCGGGAATATTGTTGTTCACAAATGAAATAGAGACGCTACAATCCAACGTCTCTATTTTGGTGCCTTACATTAATACCATCAAAATCGATAACCACCTTGAAGCTTGAGGTCAAAACCATTTTCACCTGTACCAACTTGAGTTTCTATAAACACACTATTATCTGGAAAATTGTGCCTCATAATGAGTCCATAGTTGAAGCCAGAAACTCGGCTGCTTAAACCCAGATTATTAACACTATAATTTTTTAGATAAACGCCAGCAGAAAGATTTTTGCTGACTCTATGTAAACCCTGAAATTCAAAGAAAAATTCTTTTCCCATCTCTAGATTTGTTTTCAAATTCAAACCATGACTAGTACTAAATTCACTATTGAAAAGACCTAAAAATTCCCCATTGCTATTATTCTCAATAAAAGCGATACCAGGAGCTAAGGAGAAACCGAAATTTCTTTCTTGATGCTGATATAAATAACTTAAGTAAGTAGAAAAAGGATTATTTTTATTAGAGGCACTATTCCAGTCAAATTTCAAGTACGGTACGTAAGTATTAACAGCTACAGGCTTTTTGGCTGAATTTAACTGTACATCAGTTTTAATATAGTTAAGGAGTATATTAGTGTATATACCTACAGTTGGTTCTTCTATTCCTAAATTATTATTGGAAACACCTGGTGCCGAATTAGCATCTACATTAAACCACGTTCCTAAATTGGCACTATAGTTAAAATTTCCAGAAGAACCAGCTGCTAATAATTCAACTGTTGGTAAAGATAGATAACCGTTAAAGTTATTAAAACTAACACCTATTTTGTCAACTCTAGTGAGTTCCATGTAGTCGAATGCTAAATCAGCTGCTCGCACCTGGAGTGGTACTATTGTAGTATCTGATGAATTAAATTTTTGGACAAATTGTTGCCCTCGTGGGTTTGTCAAAATTATTTCTACAGCAGAGGATTCATTAATAGGATCAATAGCAGTATCATTCAAAGGAATTGGGATTCCAATGTAAGTCAGAGGCCCAAACTTTTCATTAGAGAGTCTGAGGTCAGAAAAAAATGTATCCCCTTCATCTAAAATAGAAATATTTCTTTCAAGAAACTGAACTGCTCGTTTGTGGTTTCCCGTTCTTACTTGCAAGATACTGGAGTTATTAGGAGTGATTTGACTAGGGAGTGTATAAGTTCCAGATACTTGCTCTAGTCCACTGGCTGCATTAGCATAGGATAAAGTGCGATTTAGCCTGTTATTGATTTGTCTTCTTTGTTCGGACGTAGCAGTTGTATTTAAAGGAATAAAACCTTCTCCATTTTTAAATTTCTGTTTAGCTTCTTCTAAACCTTGTTGAATATTATCAATTTTAATAGCTTCAAAAACTCCACCTAAGAGCAAACCTAATGTAGAATTTACTGATTGAATAGCATCGACACTAGTATCACTAAATTTAGCTGTTAAAGATAATCCTGGAGCAGCAAAAATATTAGAGTAAGTAGCTTTAACTGTAACTGGATCATATTGAATTAAGCTGCGATTATGAGGATGGCTAACATAAAATCTGTGCCAATCAGAACTTTCTTGAGTTTGAGATAGCGTCTCAAATTCAGGTTGTCTTTTTCCTAAAGATACCCACATTAAAGAGTTGAGGTAATGAAAGTCTTTCTCAGATTGAGTAAGAAAAGGATTGACTGCTACGTTTAACAAATCAAAGTTATCAAATTTTCCAAGTTGAGCAACCTTAATACCTGGAAGAGAAGAGATAGGAGCAGTAAAATCAAAACCTTTTCCTGTGAGAATATTTCCCCAGAAGATGCCAGCAGCTTCTAGAACGTTATTAGGAATAATTTCACCTTGTTGGAGTCTAACATTTCCACCATCTAGTAAAGGTTGTAAATTCGTCGTTGGAAAGCCTTGCAGAATTTTGGGAGCATTGATAGCATCTAAAGCTTGAAATAAAGCTTGTCCACCATTAACACTCAAAGTAGAGCCACTACCAATAATTGGAATAGGATTTTTGAGAACTGTGACGTTAGGATTGTTTACGTCAATCCCACTATTAATAGTAACTCTGCCAGCAGGTATACCTTCAGGATTTACCAATTGTCCTGCTATTGAAACTATAGAAAAATTCTCAGTACCAACTTCTCCAGCTAAATTCTGAAAATCTGTAGGTATGGCGAACAGAGTTTGCAATCCCCAAAATGCCTGCTGGGAGGTAACATTTTGGGTGATATAAGTATTAGTTTCTCTTCCTTGAAATAGGATACCAACTTGAGAGCCTTTAGTTTCAACTACTACTCTATTGTTATCGAGAACCCAATAAAACTGATCAGCCTTAGGAAATTTAGCATAAGTGAATTTATCAATAATCTGATTTTCTCCAGAAAATCTTACACTTATATTCGTATCTATATAATTTTCATTCTCATTTGGCTTAAATAATTCTGTAGAAAAAGTAAGATTATCTGTTGGGTTAACAATCCAAGGATATTTATTGGCACTGAAGGTGAGGGATTCAAGAATTATTTGTTTTTGTTTTACTTGTTGTTGTTTTTTTGAACTACGGAGTTTTTCTATTAGTATTTGTTGTGTTGATGTGTATGGTTTAGTTATATTTGGTTTAGTCTCTACTTCACCTTCATCAGGTGGCTTGGGAGGTTCTACTTTATATTCTTCAATTGGGATAACGTCAGCTATAGTGAATTCGGGTAATTGTTTGGTTTTATGTAAGTTAGAGTTAACTTCTTTTAAAGTTTGTTTTAATAGTGTTTTGCTTTGGGAGTTATCTACTGTATCTGACTTAAGTAAATTTTTATCATTAGCAGTTGCGTGATTTTCTCTAATTGAATCAATTCTGGTAAATTCGGCTAAATGTTTAGTTTTCTGTAAGTTGTAGTTAGCATCTCTTAAAGATTCTTTTAATAGTGATTGACTTTGAAATTTATCTATTTTATCTGAATTTAATAAATTGTTTTCTCCGATTAAATCAATTCTGGTAAATTCGGCTAAATGTTTAGTTTTCTGTAAGTTATAGGTAGCATGTTTTAAAGATTCTTTTAATAGAACTTGAGATTGATCTACTTTATCCGACTTTAGTAAATTATTATCAGTAGGAATTGGATTGTTTTCTCTAACTAAATCAATTTTAGTAATCTCGGATAAATCCTTGGTATCTTGTAAGTTAAAATCAGCATGGGTTAATTTTTTTTTCAGCCAGATATTACTTTTTGATTTACCTAAATTCTCTGAATTAAATAAATTATTATTACTAGCACTTTCATTATTCTCTGCAATTAGATCGATATTATTTTGACCATCAAGCCCTAAGGCGATCGCAGAAAATTGAACTAGAACTATTTTGAACAAAATTGTTGAAGATAAAAAGCACGATACAATTACTTTCAGATTTTTTTTGAATCTCATGAGTGAGATTCTTACAATTCTTCGAGTTGAAGTTTTACAGGTTTCCACAATAGAAATATGCTGTTTGGTAGATTCAAGAGTAAAAATCAAAATTAATTCAAAGTACTGAGGATTGGCTATTAGTTGCTTTAGCTGGCAAAACAAATTTCTGAGTATCAAATCTTGGTCATAATTTGATTTTCAAACCTCAGATTTTTTGCTGGTTTATTTAGATATATTCAACAATCCTTTCGGTTAATTCGATATAGATAGCCAAAGAAAACTGATTTTTTTATTCTGGCTGTAAAGAATAAAATAGGATTAAGCAGATTTACTGCAACAAGAGTGTAATTCTTGAGCAAAAATTAAACCTCAGCAAAATCACCAGAGCTATAAAAGTGAGCTAACTTTTAGCCGTATAAACACGTAATGTGGAGATATTAAGTCAAAAAAGTAGGTGACAAAATATGTTTCAGGCTACTCGCCGCCGTCTTGCAATTTGGTACACTGCGGTCACTGCTGTATTACTATTACTGTTTGCCAGTGGCGTTTATTTATACGTCCGCACTACATTGATTGAGCGGATTGATGATACCCTTAACCATGTAGTGGAAATAGTAGAGCGTTGCCTTACAACTAGCCCCTGTGCATCTACACTCATATTTGAGCCAATTAATGCTGATGTAGATAAATTTCGCATTAATCTAGAAGCCAGTTTTCGTGGCAATACCGACACCGTAGAAGATGACCACATCGATCTAGAATGGTTTAGTCCAACCGGTAAATTACTTTGGTCAACGTTATCCGAACCCCTAAATATTCCCATTCGTAACAACCGCACTGGTGAAACCGTGCGTGTAGTCAAGGGAGAGAGTGAAAATTCAAAATTCCTAACTCCCCATTACCCCTTATCCCCAGAGGGGGCCCCACCTTCCCCACTCTTATTGCGGCAAGTCACACAACGGGTGGAAGTGGGACGGCAGGTATTAGGATATCTGCGTGTTAGTCACCCCTGGTTTGAAGTGACTAAACCCAGTCGCCAGTTAATTTTTGATTTGGCGCTAGGTATTGGGTTAATGGTGCTTTCTGTAGGCGCAAGTGGCTGGTTTCTTTCGGGTAAAGCGATGGAACCTGTAGGTGAGTCTTACCAACGCCTCAAACAATTTACTGCTGATGCTTCACATGAACTTAGAAGTCCCATTACTTTGATTCAAACCAACGTGCAAGTTGCCCTGGCTGATTTAGATTTGGCTGAAGCAGAAGCGACTAATTCTTTGCAATATCGGCAACAGTTAAAGGTGGTGGAACGGTTAACGCAGCGTTTGGGTAAGTTAGTCAATGACTTACTGTTCTTAGCACGGCAGGATAGTGGTATTAGCAAAGATACTTTTTCACCTTGTCCCCTGGACGCTTTGCTGATGGAGGTAGTTGAAGAACAACAATTGTTAGTCCCTGAAAAAGAAATCGCTCTTTCTCTAAACTTAGTTGATCCTCCTGCCTGCGAAACTAGCCCCGAATTACTGGAAAATTGGTTTACCCTTGTGGGCAATTGGGATCAACTGTTGCGGCTATTCACAAATTTAATTGCTAATGCTTTGCATTACACTCCAGCAGGTGGACAGGTGAAAGTGGAATTGGTGCGGATAGAGGGAACAAGTCGTGTTTCTGGACTACGTTACACCAGTGCCCAGTTGCAAGTTAAAGTGAGTGATACCGGAGTTGGAATTCCAGCGTCAGCACTACCACGCTTGTTTGACCGCTTTTATCGGGTAGATCCGGCACGGACTCATCGGACTGGGAATACAGCTACAGCCAGCGCTACTGGTTCAGGATTGGGATTAGCGATCGCTCAAGCTATTGTCGAATATCATCAGGGTCATATTCAAGTTGAAAGTACCCAAGGCATTGGCACTACCTTTACAGTCACTTTACCAATAACTCTTGAGTCTTAATTTGGTAAGAAATATTTGTTTCCTGTGATAGATGTAGAAAAGTAAAGAAGTTTACTACTTTATATAACAACAGTTGCAATAATTAGCCATTTATTGGATTGCTACAGTTTGATATTTCTACTCTTTCTTTTTTGATTGAGTAGTCATACATCCTGATATTTTGTTTTGGCAAATATGCATCTACGAATAATATCTTGGAGGGTCAAATGGCAACTTCTTCCAGCGAGATCAAGGAAAAAGACATACCATTTTTAGAAAAAGTCAAGGCTCAAAGTGGTTTGCCAGATATTTACGATGCTAGGGACATCACTGAGGTAGTATTCCGGGTGATGCGCGACCTGATGACTACAGAAGCTGCTGACAGAGTTGAGGAGGAACTGCAAAAACCAGCCGAAATCAGCGATGATAAATCGCTGCAAATGGATATTGCAGACCTGTGGCACGATACAAATCCAATTGTCGGATTTTTAAGTCGGGTGCGTCCACCTTGGCAAGGCCCTGGCATCTTTAAAATTAATAGCGATCGCTTTTTATTTCGGGTGGCAAATGAAGGGGGAATGCCACCAAATGTAGAACGTGAACAGGTAGTTAAGGCGGTATTTTCTGCTACTAAAGACGAATTATCGCCAGAACGAATTCAGGAAATTGCTAGCTGGTTACCCGATCAAGTTCGCCAGCTTTGGGAAGATGCTTAAAGCTATTAAACTATCGTAGCTAAAATTCTTGGGTAATGAGTTATGAATTATTTTAAATTTATAACTCATTATTTTTTTTGGTTACTTTTGGGAATTATCACTAATGATTTAGCTTTTTAAGTCTGGAGAATTAAATAGTTATGTCTAATTTCAGATGATTTTCCAGCCTATGGTTAGATACAAAAAATATAAATACTTGGCAATATGTAATTTGATGAGAGGTTAAACTTAACTAAATTTGCTGGTTGTAATTTATTTAAAAAAAGAAAGATAGATGTTTTTTAGGAGTCAATAAGGAATATGAACTATCCAAAATTTCGCAAGTCTGCTGAGTTATTTGGCGTTATTTGTGGAGGATTACTGATTAGTATGCCAGCAATTCCTCAAGCAGTAGCACAAGAATCTACTCCCAAAATTAACCCTTGTCCGCGTATTTTCTACGAAGAACCACATAATAATCAGGTTGTAGTACCACAAGGATGTCCTCCCAACGCGCTAACACAAAGACTAGTGGCTCAAGGGCTTCTTCCCGTCCCTGCTACCCCATCACAAGAGCAAACAAACTTGGGTGTCGGCGGTGAAACTCCACAGCCAGGTGTCAGAGTACCAGTCCCGTCCTCTGGAGATCAAACTCAACAGCCCTCAACAGGGGCAGTTTCCACTGAGCAACCACCACTGCTACAACCACGGCAAACCCCCAGTGCTACGATCGCATTGGCAAATGGTACAGTTAATATCAAGTTGGTGAATGATACTGCGACTAATGTAACTTTCCAAGTAATTGGCGATACGGCACCGCGATCGCTAGCAGGTAAATCAGATGTGACATTGCAAGGTCTAAAGGCACCAGTAACGGTGACATTTGAACGAGAAGATGGCGGACAGTTGATAGTGACTCCCCAAGCTTCTTCAGAGCCAGGAAATTTGAATGTTACATTTAACGAAGCCACCAATGCAGCACAGGGTAGAAGTGCTATGAGAATTGAACCAAACGGTTCAGTGTTCTTGAATTAATCAAAGAGTTAGGAGTGAGGAGTTAGCAGTTAAACAACTCTTGAGTCCCAACTCTACTCCTGTTGGCACTAATTTTTAGCTGAAACCGACACAAGCCCCACGTCTCGTAACTCTTGACTCCTACTTCCGCTGAAGCATTTTAGTTATCTGATCCAGTAATTGCACTTCTTGCTTGCTGTCTTCCAATGTCCGCGCTAGTATAATCGCCCTTTCGTAAAAATTTCGGGCAGTTACGTAATTACCTTGTTGCTTATATAACTGAGCGTATGACTCAAAAGATTTTAATTCTTCCCGCAAATTTTGCAATTCTTTAGCGAGTGCTAAACGTTGCTCTAGTAAGTCAAAAGCTCGTTCGTAACGTCCTACAGCAGTGTGAACTGTAACTAAACCGTCAATTGCTCGTAATTCATTAGTGCGATCGCGATTAGTTTTAGCTGTCTGCATTGCTGCCCCATAAGTGGCAATGGTATCCTGATAATTTCCAGATGCTAGGTAGGCATCTCCTAAGTTATTCAAGGTATTTGCTTCACCGATGGCATCGCCAGTCTGACGGCGGAAAATTAAAGCATTTTCATAGAGTTTAATGGCCTTGTTGTAATCTCCCAACCTGGCACTTACCAAACCCAAATTACTCAAAGAGAGTCCTTCACCTTCAACATTTTTGACATTGTGAGCAATTGCGAGTGCATCTTCAACTGTTTTCCCAGCAGCAGCAGATTCTCCTTGTTGCAGCAAAAATGTACCTATATTATTCAGCACAAAAATCTGAGATTGGAAGTCTTTAGTATCACGAGCGATCGCTAATCCTCGTCTTAAAGCATCTTCCGCCTCTTTGAAACTACCTAGCTCCACATAAGCCTTAGCAAGCAAATTGTACGTCATCCCTTGGGCTTTCAGGTCACCAATTGAATGATATAGTTCCAGTGCCCGCAAGCAAGACGCAATTGTTTTATCGGCATATCCTGAAGCGTATTGTTGTTCACCGATACGCAGTAAACCGTCTGCTTCATCTCTTGATTGTCGCCCAACGGAACTATTTAAAGGGCGCTGGAGTTGTTGCGTAATATCAACCGCACCCGCTGCTATCGGACTCAGCAAAAAAATAAACAGTAAAAAGCAGTGCAAAAGTACCTGGGGGCGAGAAATCGCACCTACCCAAACTAAGCCTACCTTTTGCCTGGGAAATACAAGCCATTGTTTCATAAAAATTACCCGTAAAGTTGCGGGTTTAAGTAGAAGGTCTAAGAAGAAGTTTTAAGTTTTTAAATTGAAGACAGCCAATATACGCGTTTATACTTAAGTTATTATTGAGCAAAATCTTCCCCAAAGTATATGGCGCGGATATCTGTGGGTAATTTGTCCTCTAGCATACGATAGCCTTCCTGGAGAAAATTTGCTACTTCATTAGGAGCGATCGCTTCTCCTTCGGCTTGGAGATAGGCAGCGATTCTAGTCTCGCTCCAATGGAAAGTTTGAGCCATTAACACGATTAATCGCAAAACTGGTGGTAGTTGGTCTAACGCTTGTTCTACATAGCACCATAGTGGTGGCGAAGTCGCTTGGAGAGAATAATGAATTGCTTCTGTAGGTGGGAGTTTAATCTCGTTAATGCAGAAAGCTGTCATATTAATTAACCAATTTTGCATGGTTAAAGCTTCCTCGCCTGATTCAGAGTCGGTTAAATTTAGTCCCCCGAGTTCGTAATAGATATGTCGCCAGGTGAGGGCAAACAGATAATCTGCCTGCACAGGCGATCGCGCCGAATGCCGAATTAAGGTATAAACTATGGGGCTATAGCGGCAAAAAATCACCGTAAAGTACTTTCCGGCATCTGGATAGCGTTGAAACAGAGTCAGGAGTTCATGGTCACTGTGATGGAACAGCGACTTCACCAGAGGGTGATTAGCTTCGGAAAAATGAGGAATTTGCACAAGCCTTTGAGTTGATAGTTGTTAAAATAGTTTTGGGAATTGCAACTCCCGTAGTTAATCGCATAATATCTTGGTGTTGCTCAGTTTGTAGATAAGACTCAGACTACTTGAGTATTGATAAACTAGAAACAAAGACTTAATTTTAGTCTTAATCGACAATCATAAAATTGACTCCCTTATAGAATCCTTATTTGTTCATGGTTATAGCAGTTAGTGTGATATCGTTCCTGCTCAGTCCCCTTACTTTAGGCTCATTTCTGCCTTCCCTGCCCTTAGATAGCCTATTCTCCACCCAAGGCATTATGGTGATGCTGCTAGCAGCCTACGCTGGTGCCATGTGGATGTTTCTTACCAGTGCCCCAAAAGTACACACTGTAATGGTGTCAGATTTGGAGATTGCCCGACAGTTGTATGAAGGGCTGCTAGATTTGCCAGCAGCTGAGGTGCCATTGCACTACTACTACAACTACGAACAAACTATAGGCGCAACTGGCATTGATCCACTATATATGTCTACTGGGCCGAGCTTGTCTAGCAAAATGATGAATAACGCCAATGATGGGCTGTGGTATCAATTGAAGAAAAACACCCAGCTACACGTCATTACTGGCGCGAGTTTAGGTAGCAAAAATCAGCAACGCCATGTTTGTTTTGACCACGACTGCCTAGAAATGATTTTAATGCGAGTCGAAATGCGCGGTTTGAAATTGAAGATTCGCAACCAGAAGCCCCTGAACTTTTTAGTCAAGGACTATGAAGGGCGGGTTATTGAGGTGGCTGAAGTAGCGAATTAGTCGGTATATTTTAGATTATTTTAAGTTGGGTGGAGCGTAACTTGCCAAGCTAGGCATCGCTCTACCCAATATTTTTGAATTTTAGATTTGGGATTTACCCCGGCTTTGCTTCTAACTAATGTTCCATTTCCACTCAGGCTAAAATAGGTAAATCCCCTAACAATATATGATTTATAAACCAGCCGATATCTGAGAGAGTGCGCTGGACTACCGTCGACTTAAAGGGTGATGAATTGAGTTCACCCATACCCATATTGCCTAATTTTACTTGTGCGATGTCTACGACGGGCTACGCCTACGCACAATTATTTACTTAAGACAAATTGCGAATTACAAATTAGTTAACTGTGCTGTAAAAACTCAACTTTGGGTAATAACGGGTCAGTCACAATACCCACACCACTAAAGCCCCAACGCTTGAGCAAGTTTCCCAACTGTGTACGCGCAATAGATTCCACAGTAAAACGATTTGCTACTTCTGCTGCGTGGGTATTGAGATAGCTAAGGGCATCAAAGTTTTCCTGAAACAGCAATAAATAACCTGATGTTTCGGCGTCAGGACGAGCGATGAGATAATTACCGTCAGTTTTTGAGCGCACCAAGTAATAGACTTCGGATAGCATGGAGATGAAAATGGGGAGATGGGCAAGCAGAAGAGAATTTCTAATACCAATTCTATGTGAGGTTGCGCTTTATTCAGATAGGGATAATTCATCAATTGCCCTTAGGGACTGACAAATAAAAAAATACTCAACTACTTATTGTGGGGTAATTTATTTGTTGGAAGTCCCTTACAGCGTGTAGCTTTGCGTAAGTTTTATAGGCGCACCCTCAAAAATAATTGGTATAACTATTGACTATTAGACCTCTTGCACAATTATTTCATATTAAGATAGAAAGTTTTTAGCTTGTTTCAACTTCATCCCAAAACGGAGAGTTGAAAAGATAGCGGCTAACAAGAAATTGCCAAGTTACATGGGAATTGTCGCTTGCCAAAAAAGAAACCCAGAGGAGACAAGTTGACGAATGTTGATCAGCAGTACAATCGTTCCTTGGCTAGCCGTCGGGTTGTTTTGGAATATGTAAATTTACGGTAAGAAAGTTTTTCGGATTTTTAGTCAACGTTGTTGCAATTGTAGGAAAAGCTTTGGATTACGTTGTCGCTTAATTGCTGGGATTTATAATTATCACCTTCACAAAGCTAATCAAACTGAAATTTGTTAAGTTTGTGACCATACCACACTTTTTGCAGAAGGTTGACGAACAAATAAAAAAACTTGAGGATTATTGCACAGCTTTAGTTTTCGAGTATCCCTCATTCCTCTAACATCAACTGTGTGAAATCAATATTTATCCAAACTTGCCACTGACGTAATCTCGAGTATCTTCCTGCTTAGGATTGTTGAAAATTACTTCTGTAGCGTCAAACTCTACCATATAGCCGTTACGACCTCCTGTGTCTGAAGTCCGAACATTAAAAAACGCTGTTTTATCAGAAACACGCGCTGCTTGCTGCATGTTATGGGTGACAATGACAATAGTATATTGCTCTTTAAGTTCATGAATCAGTTCTTCGACCCGCAAGGTGGAAATGGGGTCAAGAGCGGAGCAAGGTTCATCCATTAGTATAATTTCCGGTTGGACTGCGATCGCACGAGCAATACATAACCGCTGTTGTTGTCCACCGGATAAAGACGAACCACTTTGGTGTAGTTTATCTTTGACTTCATCCCACAAAGCTGCTTTTCTGAGACTGCTTTCTACCAATTCATTCAAATCACCTCTATAGCCGTTGATTTTGGCTCCAAAAGTAATATTGTCATAAATTGATTTGGGAAACGGGTTTGGTCTTTGAAACACCATCCCAATTCTCCGACGGACTTCTACAGGATCGATGTCGGATGCATACAAGTTTTTATCGTAAAAAAGTATTTTACCTTCTGCCCGAAATGACTCAATCAGGTCATTCAGGCGGTTATAGCATCGCAACAACGTACTTTTACCACAACCAGAAGGGCCGATAAAGGCTGTCACCTGATTTTTCGGTATATCTAGCCAAATATTTTGTAAGGCTAAAAACTTGCCATAATAAACGTTGAGATTTTCGGTGCGTAAAACGGTTTCAGTGTCATTCACTGTGCTAATGTGAGCAGCCATAAATTAAGTTTAGTGTTAGTTTTAAGGATGGGGATCTGGACTGTAGATGATATGTTTACTAAGCTTTTTTGCGAGTTGCCCAGCGAGCGATGATACTCGTGATTAGAACCATCAATACCAAAATCAAAGAAGCTGCCCAAGCTAGTGACTGCCAATTTTTAAACGGAGAAATGGCATATTTGTAAACCAAGACAGCAAGGGAAGCTGTCGGTTGGAATAAGCTATCGGGCCAAAAGTTAGAAAACAGAGCAGTAAATAGTAAAGGTGCAGTTTCTCCAGATGCTCTAGCGATCGCTAGCGTTGCCCCAGTTACAATAGCTGGTAAAGCTGCTGGTAAAACTACTTGACTCACCGTTTGAAAGTTAGTCGCTCCCAACCCTACAGATGCTTGTCGCAAATCTTGCGATACTAACTGCAATGCTTCATCAGTAGTTCGCAGAATAATTGGCAACATCAAAATTGCCAGTGCAAACCCTCCAGCTAGAGCTGAATACGATCCTAAGTTCAACTTTACCATTGTCAAAACTACAATCCCATAGGCAAATACCCCAGCAATAATTGAGGGGACTCCACTAAGGACGTTAGCCGCAAAACGCACCCATCTAGCTACTCTCGCCGAACTAAATTCTGTGATGTAAATCGCCCCTAAAACTCCAAAGGGGATACTAATCAAGGCAGCAATTCCTACCATCAGCAGCGTGCCTAAAATGGCATTACCAAAGCCTCCTCCCTTTTGTAAGGCTTTGGGTGGCAGTTCCACAAACACGGCCAGATTCAGACTGCTAAAGCCTTTAATAATCACGTAAGAGAGTACTGCTAGCAAAGGTAAAAGTGCCAATACTCCGCAGGTAAACGCGACTACGGTCATCACTGTATTAAACAGTGTCCTCTGAGATGTAGGAGAGCGAGTTAAACTGCGCTCTGGAAAATTAGAAGTCATAATTTAACCCAAAACTAAGCTATATTCGCTTGACTCTCAGAACGATCAACTCTGCCAGAATATTGACCACTAGTGTCAAGAAAAATAGAATTAAAGCCGCATACATTAAAGCCGAAACTTGCAAACCACTAGCTTCTGAGAATTGATTTGCCAGTAGAGAAGAAATCGTATTGGCTGGTGCAAAAAGAGAGAGACTGATGTTGTTGGAGTTGCCAATTAACATCGTTACAGCCATTGTTTCTCCCATTGCGCGGCCAAGTCCCAACATCACAGCACTAACTATGCCCGAAAAGGCTGCTGGGATAAGAACTTGTAAAATTGTTTCCCAGCGGGTTGCTCCTAGTCCTATCGAGGCTTGGCGCAAACTGGGTGGTACAGAAATCAAGGCATCGCGGGATAAAGCTGTGATGATAGGCAAAGTCATAATCGCTAATATGACTCCCGCCGGCAACATTCCTGGCCCTGTAGGAGAAGTGCTAAAAAATGGCAGCCAGCCAAAGTAACCATTGAGCCATTTTCCCAGGCTGGTTAATATTGGCACCAAAACGAAAATACCCCACACGCCGTAGACAACGCTGGGAATAGCTGCCAGCAGTTCTACAGCAAAAACCAGTACCAGTTTCACTTTTGCAGGTAAAAAATCCTCGCTCAGTACAATCGCAGTACCAACACCAATTGGGACTGCTATCAGCAGACCAATAAAAGAACTCACGAGAGTTCCATAAATTTGAGGTAGAACCCCATAGGTATCATTAACCGGATTCCAAGTGGTATTGGCTAAAAAGCTGACACCAAACTGTTGGATGGCAGGCCAAGCACCAATTGCAACCTGCGAACCGATCCATAATAAAGTGCCAGCAACTCCAAAGGCAAAAATTTTAGTCAGCCAGATAAAACCGATATCTAGAGACTTTTCTGCGTCAGAGCGATTTTTTATCGCTGATGACAGATTTTGAGAATTTGTAGTCATGAATACCGACTTTAAAATTAAATCAGAGAAGAATGTAGGAGGCAATCAGATTAGTAAAATTTTCGCCTCATCATCTATTTAAACTGATACAATAATAACTCCGTGTTCCAAGTTATTATTGATTAGCCGTGTTTGATTGTTTACTTGCTAGCGCTACTCCCACTAGCTACAGAAATTTTATACTCTGGACTGATTTGGTCAGCAGCAGCAGCCACCTTTGTGATGACGCTTTGGGGTAGAGGAACATATCCTAGTGCAGTAGCCTGCTTCTGACCCTCAGTTAAAGCGTATTCGATGGTGGCTTCGATTGCCTTGGCTTTTGCTGCATTCGGATATTTCTTGTAAGCCAAAATCCAGGTATAAGTGACAATTGGATAGGAATCAGCCCCTTCGGGATCGGAAATAAAGGAGCGGAGATTTGCGGGTAGAGGTACTGATTCGAGAGTTTTAGAAGCTGACTCTTCACTAGCTACAACAAACTTACCGCCTTTGTTTTCTAAAGCAGCAAACTTGAGACTATTTTGTTTGGCATAGCCATACTCGACATAACCAATAGAACCTTGAGTTTGTTGGATTTGGGCAGTAACACCCTCGTTACCCTTAGCACCGACTCCCTTAGGCCAGTTGACAGTTTTGCCTTCACCAACTTTACTCTTCCACTCAGGGCTGATAGCGCTGAGGTGTTTTGTGAACACACCCGTAGTTCCACTACCATCAGAACGATAAACAACCGTTATTGCCTCTTTAGGAAGCTTTGCACCTGGGTTAGCCTTGGCAATTTGGGCATCATCCCAAGATGTGATTTTGCCTAGTAGAATATCGGCGTAAACGGCTCGTGGCAGTTTAAGTTCTGGAACATCAGGCAAGTTGTAAGCCAACACGATGCTACCAGCAGTCACAGGTAGTAAAATAACACCTCTATCTGCTGGTACTTTCTGGATTTCTTCATCCTTCATTGCGACATCGCTGGCACCAAAGTCTACAGTACCTTTGATAAATTGTTCAACTCCAGAACCGCTACCAACTGATGCATAGTCAACTTGCAGATTGGGATATTTTTTGTTTAAATCTGTGAACCAGGTATCGTAAAGTGGTGCCGGAAAAGACGCACCAGCTCCGCTTAACTTTACGGTTCCGCCAAGGTCTAATTTAGCTGGGCTAGAGGCAGTAGTATCTGTAGCAGTGCCAGAAGGCGTATCCTTATTAGTGGCTGTATCTGGGGTTTGCTGTCCGCCACAAGCTGCTAGGCTGATTGTCAGTGCTAACACTGAAATTGAACCTGTGAGGCGATGAGTTTTTATTGCACTAAGACGTGAGAGCATCGCTATCAATTTTTTAGTAACTTTTCAGGTGAGCGTCTCTAAGATACCCTTAAAGGACAACAATAAAGATTAACGATAGGTTAATAAAGCAAAAAAATACTTGTTTTTTTTGATGAAGATCAAACCCTTACTTATAATTTTACTTGATAAATTTTATACTCTTGCTCTTTAGTTTTAAGATATAAATAGCACTACCGTAAGCTAATTACACGTATTTACAAAACTTTATTGGTAGTGTAATTTCGTTGGTCAAGTCGTAAAAAGTTATGCAAATATAAGCACTTTGTAGCCAAATTTAGGCAATGTCCTGAAAAATTCAATATAAATACTAACTTAAATGACGTTTATTTTACCATATTCTGGATCAAATACCAGAATTCAGAACACGCCTCATTCAATAAAATCAGATATAGACACCTAAGCCAAAATTCGTAGAACTCAAAAATTACATAGCGAAAAGGCAAAAGAAAATATGCTAGTTCTTAAGATGTCAGCACAAATTTCATTTCAATATTAATGAATATACTGGTTGCTGTTGATTTACCCTTTTGCCTTTTCCTGGTTGCCTGATAAATGTTTGCTGCTTCTAATCAATTACTATGGTCTATGATTGGCTTACTCCTAACAATGGGTGGCACCTTTCTAGAAGCTTATGGCATCACCTTACCTTGGACTTGGAGTCAGCACGGAATTCAGACTTTTTCTTTAGGAGTCACTTTTCAAATTGGCGCAGTACTGTTAGTAGGTTGTTTAGGGGGCAAAAATGCCGGTGCGCTCTCGCAAATTGCATATCTAGTCATGGGGTTAACCTTATTACCAGTATTTGCCGATGGGGGTGGTATTGGTTATGTCAAGCTATCTCAGTTTGGCTATCTACTAGGGTTTATTCCTGGAGCTTGGATTTGTGGCTTAGTTGCCTTTAAAGCTAGACCTCGACTAGAAACTCTTGCCTTTAGTTGCGTCTGTGGCTTGTTAACTCTCCACCTATGCGGTATTACTTATTTGATTATTAGCTATCTTTTTCAGTGGAAAGGCACAGAAAATCTACCCTTGATGCAAGCAATCCTCAGATACTCCTGGTTTGCACTACCAGGTCAACTAACTGTGGTCTGTGCCGTTACTGTAATAGCATATGTATTGCGTCACTTAATGTTTTATTAGTTTATTGTCCTTCGTCCTTTGTCATTTGTCAAAAGCTCATGACCAATGACTAATGACCAATGACCAATGACCAATGATCAATAACTAATTCGCCATGCGTTTAAAAAATCGTCTTTTCTGGATTGCTGCCTTCATAGCTTTTTTCTTAGACCAAATAACAAAATACTGGGTGGTACAAAGCTTTAGCTTGGGGCAGACACTACCACTCTTACCTGGGATATTTCACTTCACCTATGTCACTAATACTGGTGCAGCTTTTAGTCTATTAAGTGGGAAAGTAGAGTGGTTGCGCTGGCTATCTTTAGGAGTGAGTTTAGTATTGATAGCGTTGGCCTTGTTTGGCCCAACGTTAAATTTGTGGGATCAGTTAGGCTATGGCTTGATTTTAGGTGGAGCTATGGGCAACGGTATTGATCGCTTTGTTTTAGGCTACGTTGTTGATTTTCTTGATTTTCGCCTGATCAACTTTGCTGTATTTAATGTGGCAGATTCATTTATTAGTATCGGTATTGTTTGCCTGTTAATTGCTTCCTTGCAAAAAACACCGACTTCAACTGGCAGGTCGCATTAAATCATTAAGCCTGGGATGATTAATCCCAGGCTCTTGATTACTGAAACCCTTGCTCAGTCTTATATGCGAAGACTTGCTCTATAAAGGTTCTAGCTATTTTTATTTATCATCCTACACCAGCTTGCATAACTGGTGCAAGAGGTCAAATAAGATGCACCGACGATCGCTGATGGCAAATCAGTATTTAGATTTAGATTATGCCTCAGCTTTTAATTTAATTACCTGTGGTAGGAGTTTTTGGCAAACTAGAGCCAGGAGTACTGGGAGAGCTACCTGGTTCGGTAGTGCTGCCAGGAGTGCCAGGTGCAGGTGGGGTCACGCTACCTGGTTCGGTAGTGCTGCCAGGAGCGCCTTCAGGTGGGGTCACACTTCCTGGTGCTGGAGTTAAGTTACTAGGAGCGCCAGGTTCAGGAGGAGTAACGCTTCCTGGTGCTGGAGTTAAGTTGCTAGGAGCGCCAGGTGCAGGTGGGGTCACACTTCCTGGTGCTGGAGTTAAGTTGCTAGGAGCGCCAGGTGCGGGTGGGGTTATGCCTCCTGGTGCTGGTGTGCTTTCTCCAGGTGGAGTGATAGTTCCTGGTGCTGGTGTGCTTTCTCCAGGTGGTGTCATGCTTCCTGGTGCAGTTGTGCTATCAGGCGTGGTTTCTGCTGGTACTGTAGTGCTACTAGGAGCGCTAGGGGTGGCTGCTGTACCGTTGGGACAGCGAGAGTTGAGCGGAAAATACTCGCACAGAATTTTCATACCTTCTGGCGACATCTTGATTTCCGTTGGTGCGCTAGTAGAGTCGCTACTAGATTGGGCTATGGGGGATTTACTGGATTCGGCTACAGCAATATTAGTGGTAAGTGCCAAAGATAAAGCTGTACCAATCAGGGTCAGAGATTTTCCCATCATTCTGAAATTAACCTCAACGGAACACTCGGCCCATTAAAACAGACAATAGGATTTAGAAAATCTTCCTAAATGAAGAGATTTAGGCTTGTTTCAGAATAGGTGGATATGTAAAATTGGTAAAAATTAAATCTGTTGTTTCTTGATAGTTAGTGCTTAAAAATACAGGTAATAATAATATTCTTGTAGTTATTGCACTAGTAATCGTAGATTAAATAAGCCTTTGAGAATGGGGGAAAAAATTGTGATTTTGTAAAGAAGTGACAAAAATTACAAATAATTATTGATAAAAAGCTAAGTTAAAGTATAAATTAGATCAAAAATTACCGTATAGCGAATTTATGCTTTGGCTTATGAGTAAAATGATGAAAGACTAACATCTAAAATTGTAATTCGCCTGATTCTTCACTAAAAAGTGTGATGTGAATAGCCGATGAGTTCTCCCCAACCGCCTCACAAGCCACAAACGTTACTAGGTCAACTGACTCAAGCAGTACATACGATTCAAGCTAGGGTCGATTTTTCTAAATTGGCGCTCAAGCCTAATGCCAAAGTACCGGAACTTTGGGTGCAGGATGCGGGGGCGGATAAGGCAGAAGTATATCCACTGTTGGGCGATCGCTATATTCTCGGTCGTAGCTCCAAATCCAGCGATATCGTCATCCGTAACCCTGTTGTCAGCCAAATTCACCTGTCACTATCGCGCAATTCTACTCAGCGCACACCAGTTTTCGTGATCAAAGACGAAAACTCCACCAATGGTATTTATCGTGGCAAGCGTCGTGTGAGTTCCCTAGAACTGCGTCACGGCGATATTCTGACTCTAGGCCCCCCAGAACTCGCCGCTTCTGTGCGATTGCAATACGTCGATCCACCAGCCTGGTATGTCAAAGCTGCAACTTGGACAGCTTATGGTGTCGGTGGTGTCAGTGCCCTGTTAACGTTAGTGATTGGCGTCGAATGGCTAAAATTTTCAGTTAAACCTCTACCTACAGCGACACGCGCCCCAGTAGTTGTTTACGCCCGTGATGGAGCTACCCCGCTGAGAGAGCCTCGAACTACCTCTCATGTAGACATGAAGCGTTTAGAGGAATTTGGCCCTTATTTGCCTGCGGCGGTTGTGGCTTCAGAGGATACTCGTTATTACTGGCACTTTGGGGTTGACCCTCTGGGGATTTTACGAGCTGTGTTGATCAATAGCCGCAGCGGAGATGTGCAACAAGGAGCCAGCACTGTTACCCAGCAAGTTGCCCGCAGTTTATTCCGCGAGTATGTAGGTAGACAGGATACCCTTGGACGCAAATTGCGAGAGGCAATTGTCGCTCTGAAACTCGAAACCTTTTACAGCAAAGATGATATTTTGCTGATGTACTTAAATCGGGTTTTTTTGGGGGGAGATACCTCTGGCTTTGAGGATGCAGCCCGATATTACTTTGAAAAGTCGGCTAAAGAATTAACTTTGGCAGAAGCAGCAACATTGGTAGGAATTTTACCAGCCCCCAACGCTTTCGATTTTTGTGGGGATGGGCCAAATAAGTTAGAAGCAGCTGAATACCGGAATCGCGTAATTAAGCGATTGCTGGAGATGGGCAAAATTAAACCTGAGGATGCAAACCGAGCCAGACGTTCCACCGTCCAGGTTAGTCCTAAAGTCTGCGAACAGCAAGCCAAAACCATCGCACCTTATTTTTACAGTTACGTCTTCTCTGAACTCGAATCAATCTTGGGGGAAGGAGCAGCAAGAGAAGGAAACTATATTATTGAAACCAAGCTCGATCCAGCGATACAGAGACAAGCTGAAGCAGCGTTGAGTAATTCAGTGAACAACTCTGGTAGAAATTTTAATTTTTCTCAAGGAGCAGTAGTCACTCTTGACTCTAGTACAGGCAATATCCTGGCGATGGTAGGCGGGACTGATTATAAAAAAAGTCAGTTCAATCGTGCTGTTCAAGCCAAA
This sequence comes from Nostoc sp. JL34, assembly GCF_017114945.1. GTDB lineage: Bacteria > Cyanobacteriota > Cyanobacteriia > Cyanobacteriales > Nostocaceae > Nostoc. The sequence goes on along the minus strand of NZ_JABXKQ010000064.1, from coordinate 51,453 downwards.
AGACAACCAGGTTCTACCTTCAAAATCTTTGCTTACACCGCTGCTATTCAACAGGGAATTCCAGAATCAAAAAGTTATTCCTGTGCCCCTTTAACTTGGCAAGGCTTTACTTATAAACCCTGTCGTGCAGGTGCTGACACTAGCTTCGATATTGCCACCGGGCTAGCGCTTTCAGAAAATCCGATCGCCTTGCGAGTTGCCAGAGAAGTTGGGCTGGATAAAGTTGTGGCAATGGCGCAGCGTTTGGGGATAAAATCAAACCTCGATCCGGTTCCTGGCTTGGTACTGGGTCAAAGTGTAGTCAATGTTTTGGAAATGACTGGTGCTTTTGGCGCTATTGGCAATCGGGGTGTGTCGAATCCTCCCCATGCCATTAGCCGAATTTTAGACAGTGGTGATTGCCGCGATCGCAATGATATCAAAACCTGTCGGGTAATCTACTCCTTCGACCAAGATCCAGGTGCCAACAAACGAGTGTTGACAAATAATGTCGCCGATGAGATGACTAGTTTGATGCGTGGTGTAATCGCAAGAGGTACTGGTCGTAGTGCTGCTATTGGATTAGGTGAAGCTGGTAAAACTGGCACGACTGATAAAAACGTTGACTTGTGGTTTATTGGTTTTATCCCTAGTCAGCGACTTGTAACTGGCGTTTGGCTGGGAAACGACAATAATTCCCCGACATCTGGTAGCAGCGCTCAAGCAGCTCAATTGTGGGGGAATTATATGCGGAGAATTACAAGGTAAATTGGGCATTGGGCATTGGGAACTATTGATCAATAAATGATCAATGGACTTTTGTGAGAAGACCTGATTTTGAGTACTTAGAAGTTTATCAATTTGCTGAGAAGCTAGCTAATGAAATTTGGCATATTGTTAAAGGATGGGACAATTTCACTAAAGATACACTGGGTAAGCAAATTGTTCGGTCTGCTGATAGTGTTTGTGCCAATATCGCAGAAGGTAGAGATAGGTACAAAGACCAAGACAATCGACGTTTTGTCAAGATTGCGAGAGGGTCTTTGTATGAAACAATCAGTTGGTTGAGGTTAGCCTACGCCAGACAGTTATTGACAAATGAACAGGTAAGCAGATTTAAACCAATTCTTGATGAACTATTACCCGAGCTAAATGATTATCTAAAATCCATAGGGAATAGGGAATAGCAGCTTAATTCTCTTCCCAATGCCCAATGCCCAATTACTGATATCCCTGCCAAGGAGTGACTTCCAGTTTACCGTTAGGCTTGAATATCACTTGGAAATGGGCGAGAGGTTCTTTGTCATTGGGAGCAGCTACATTAGAACCGTAGATAGCGTTGAACATCTTGGGAAGGGGAGTTTCCCGAAAATAGTCAAAAGCAACTTGGTTTAGTGGTTCATAGTCAGCAATTACACCATCTTTATTGACCGCTACCCGATATTTTAAATCTCGCGTAAAGGTGGGGGTACCAGTCCAAGATTGGCGAACTGTATTATAAAGCTTTTGATTTAAACCTTTAGTTATATTAGAGTCAGTAATTTTTGCACCCACTACCTCTGGTGTCCTAGCATATCCCCGCCAAGGGCTAACTTGCAGCACACCTTGTGTAGTAAACACTATTCGGAATTGGGCGATCGGTTCATTGGAAATGGGAGCGCGGTTAGCAGGATTATAAAGTAAGTTAGGTAAAGGAGTTTGCCCGACTCCTTGATTCGCCTCTTTATTCACTGCTTTATAACCAACGATCGCTCCATCGGCAGCTACACCTAAACGATAGATCAAATCCTGTGGCAATCCTGAGCGATTAGTCCAAGCTGGATGAATTTGGTTATACACTTGACGATTCAATGCACGCAACTGAGATGGATCAGTAATTTCTGGAACTGTATTTAAAAGTGCTTCTAAATCTTTAACTACTGGCTTTGCATTAGCTGTGGGTGTTGGTGTGGGCGTTGCAGCCACAATAGGTGTTGCAGCCGCTGATGCTGGAGGAGTGATGCTCTTTGTTGTAGAGCTAGTTTGCTCATCTGGCTTAGGCTGTGGTGGACGCATTTGGGGAGGTGGAATCAAGTTAAATGCGATCGCTGCTACTGCTAAACTTGATACTCCCACAGCAGCAGGAACAGCCTGCCTAATTAAGGCTTGACTAGCACCGCCATAGCGTCTGGTAACTGGTTGTAATTCTAGGGATAATTCTGGTAAAGTCTGGGTATCAGCAAAAAACTGATCCACTGCTTCCACTAAATCAAACAACTGCACCGTATTTAAATCTATTTCAATAGGCGGACGTTTGGAATTGTTAGAGTGAGACTCGAACCCTTCTGGAGCACCTTCTGAATGTATGATTAACCTGTGTCGGTTGCTGCCAATTTTCTGAAACTCTACTAGCTCCGATTCCTGGTTGTGCGCTTGCGGGTTGGGTACACTACTTAAAAATTCTTGGGCATAGCCACTAACAGCCCTCACCAAACTTTCAAAAAATTCCCGCCCTCCCGTTAGGGGTTGGTTATAACCAGATAAATAGCATTCTGCATTTACCAATATTGATAATTCCGGGCGCATTTCCTGGAAGTGTGCAGCCCTAGTGACATCACTTAAACCTTCTAAAAGCAGTGTACAATTAGGTAGACTGTACTTACGTTGAATATTCATTCCACTTCACCGTCAAAAAGACTAATCCAGAACCGCTGCATTCCAGCTGTACCAGTACAAAATAGTAATTGTCCTAACAAATTTATCGCTAGCGCGTCTAATTTTTCATCAGAAGTTAATGCTAGTACACCAGAACGTCGAGCATTCATCCGGCTCTTAAAATGCGCTCTAAACCGCTCTAGATAGTTAGATAGCCGCAAATTCTGTTCTAATGGAATCTGCTTTTCTTCCATTTGTTCACATATCATTAGTAACTGGCGGATGACAACAGTTAAACGCCGTGCTATGTAGCAAGCAATAACCACCAGAGCTTTTGCTTCCATAATAGTTAAAGGACGGCGCATGTGCGCTCTTCGTAGCGGGTTAGAGCTACGCATCCGCCATAAATTCACCCTGTCTTTAACAATCCCTTTCAGATCCAACTCTTGAGCGAAAGCCAGGATTGCTTCCGAACCACCAAGCTCTAAAGCTTCAATTGCCAGTAAAATCAGGTCAATTTGCAGCCTGGTTCTCCGAGGACACGTTTTGGAAGCGATGGCAGGATCTGGTAAAGTGTCCAGAATCATCGGCAGTGAGTCTTGGGTTGAACTGTTGAACGGCGTTAAACTTGCTGAGACATTCATTCTATAAATACCTTGTGCGGTTCCAACAGACTAGATAAAACAAATTTAAGATCGGTAGTCAAGACTTGAGCGTTAGACTTGTGGCAGTAGCATGACTACCTGATATATACATTACTTAACTCTTTCTACTCAAAGTTTTCCCTATATTGAAATCAAAGTTTTAAAACATAAGTTAATTCACCTCATTTCTTAGTGCAATACCTTTTCTAGCTTGGTTTAAATTCTAATTATCGTCAATGAAAGGCGAAGTTTCAGCCTTGACCTCCACTTGACCCCCAGCGTATGACATTATAGTGTACGATTTTTCAGGTATCTGAAATTGGGCATTGGGCATTGGGTATTGCTTATTAATTTATCTCCCTCATTCCCCATGCCCCATTCCCCATTCCCCACTCCTCATTCCCCATTTTATGGATTTAAAGTCTCTCGTTCGTGACATCCCAGATTTCCCGAAACCCGGAATTTTATTTCGGGATATTACTACGCTACTGCGTGATCCAGAGGGACTGCGCTACACTATTGACTTTTTAACACAAAAATGCAAAGAAGCTGGAATAACGGCTGATTATGTCATTGGTATGGAGTCGAGGGGATTCATTTTTGCCTCACCTCTGGCTTATAAATTAGGAGCTGGGTTTATTCCCGTCCGCAAAAGAGGTAAGTTACCAGCAACGGTTCACTCAATTGAATATGAACTAGAGTATGGTACAGACTGCCTAGAAGTGCATCAAGACGCTTTACACCAAGGTAGCCGAGTTTTGATTGTGGACGATTTGATTGCCACGGGTGGAACTGCAAGTGCGACAGCAAAGTTAGTGCAGAAAATTGGCTGCGAACTAGTAGGTTTTGGGTTTATTATCGAGCTACGGGATTTACAAGGGCGTACATATTTGCCGGACGTACCGATTATCTCTTTAATTGAATATTAGTCATGGGTCATTAGTCATTAGACAAAGGACAAATGACAAAAGACAAAGGACAAAAGACAAATGACATCTACGAAAATTTCCTTGGAGACAGGTCGGGATTGGCTAATCAGGCTAGTCACGAGCGAAACTTTTGTTTATGTGGGAAAGCGGCTATTGCAGGCACTGCTGACTTTGTTGTTAGCGTCAGCGTTGTCCTTTTTCATCATTCAACTCGCTCCCGGTGATTATGTAGATACGCTGCGGCAAAATCCGAAGATATCTCCAGAAAGAATTGAAGAAATCAAGCGGCAGTTTGGTCTGGATAAGTCTTGGCCAGAGCAATTTGGGCTGTGGCTATGGCGAATCTTGACAAAGGGGGATTTTGGCACGAGTTTTATTTATCAACGTTCAGTGGCATCGCTTTTGTGGGAAAGGGTACCAGCGACTTTGCTATTAGCGATCGCATCTCTAATTGTCACATGGGCGATCGCCATCCCTCTAGGGATCTTTGCCGCTGTCAAACAAAATAAGCCAGCAGACCGGATTTTACAGGTGATTAGTTACGCTGGACAAGGCTTTCCCAGTTTCATCACTGCCTTAGCGCTGCTAGTTTTAGCCCAAATCACCTCGCCGTTTTTCCCCGTAGGTAGCATGACTAGCATCAATCACTCAGAACTGTCGTGGTTTGGCAGAATCTTAGATATCGGCTGGCACATGATTTTACCCACCATTGCACTCTCAATTACTAGTTTTGCTGGTTTGCAACGCATCACTCGCGGTGAATTATTGGATGTCCTGCGTCAAGATTACATTCAAACGGCTCGTGCCAAAGGTCTGCCAGAAAACCGCGTTATCTACGTTCATGCACTCCGCAACGCCATAAATCCCTTAATTACCTTATTGGGTTTTGAATTAGCTGGTTTATTAAATGGTGCCTTCATCGCCGAATTTTTCTTCAACTGGCCCGGTTTAGGGAGATTGGCTTTACAGGCTTTACAAGCTCAAGATTTATATTTATTAATGGCAAGCTTGATAATGGGCGCAGTACTGCTGATTGTTGGCAATTTAATCGCCGACTTGATGCTCAAAGCAGCCGATCCACGCATTCGCCTAGAAAATCTCAATTAGCAGCAATTCTAAATTCAAAAAATCAAGACGTATTGGGCGATTTCTCGGATGTTAACTCCGAGATCATAAACGCGATTGAGTTCTACCAACTATCAAAGAACAAGTTGGTAGTCAGATTGGGGATGTGGTTGAAGTAAAGTCTTCTTGATTCCTCAACCTGTCCTGGATTTGGCTGCTCTCAGTGTCAAGTTATTTCTGCACACTATCAAATTTTGAATTTAGAATTGCTGTTTAACTGGTTATTTTACTAATCCCAGACTTACTTCTTGCACTAGTGCATTTCAGACTTTACTCTAAGCGGGCGGCGGGAATCGAACCCGCATTAATAGCTTGGAAGGCTATAGTTTTACCACTAAACTACGCCCGCAAATTTCCAACCCTATAAACTTAACACAGGTTCTGTAAAAATTCAAGCATTTAGTTAGTAGAATTAGCGGGTTGGATTTTAATCCTCACATACAGATTGCTCAATTCTGGTTTTGTGCCATCGTTATTGTGGGCAGCAAGAAAGTTTTCTGTTTTGAAAACTTCGCTGAGGACTTGCTCGTATGTGCTTTTTTCACTTTGCAGTGTTGATGGTTGTATTTCTAGAACTACAGCCTGTTGAAAGTTGCCATTGTTATCAATTATTAAGCTAGCCAACAGCTGTGCTGGCTCAAGTCCAGAATTGTGGACAAGAAAACTCGAGTCTAATTGTTTTGTGTTGCTTCCCCTATATAAAGCGATAACGTCGGGTAAAGCATCTTGTCGTAATCTTCCTGATTGTATCAGATTACTTACTTCATCTCTAAGCAAAGGAGCTACTATTGCTACCGATGCTCCCCCAGTCGGAGTTGCTGGAGTTTCTCTAGTCGGAGTTGCTGGAGTTTCTCTAGTCGGGGTTGCTAGAGTTTCCCTAGTCGGAGTTGCTGGAGTTGTTCTGTTTTCAGGTTCTGAAACTGGTCGATTTGATGGAATACCTGTTGGTAGTGGCGTTCCCTTTCCCAGTTTGATTTCTTGACGGCGCTTCCAAGGTAAATTACCGGCTGGAACTGTAGGTGTCAATGTGGCTGTCGGTTTAGGTATCGGTTTAGGTGTTGGTGTTGCTGTCGGTTTAGGTGTTAGTGTTGGTGTTGGCGTTGGTGTCGCTGTCGGTGTCGGTTTAGGTGTTAGTGTTGGTGTTGGCGTTGGAACTCTTTGTTGTCTAAAGGGTTGGTTATTAGATTTAGAGGCGTAAGTTCGCCTCTTCTGCTGAAGATTATCCGCAGAATTTATTGCAGCAAAATCTTGATTTCTAGGCGTAGTTTGTGCTGTTTGTAATGAACGTGCTGGTACAGACTTTTGAGTTGAGGATAATGGCTTTGACGAAACTGTTTTAGCTGTTGATTTTGATTTGATTATTGATTTTGTTTTAGGAGCAATGTCTATCAATTCAATGGGAACAGCAGATTGATTTTGCTGGGGAAACCACAGACTAAATGCATTAGATGAGCGCATTAGCCAGAACACCAGCAAGTGCAGAGAGACTGAACTGATAACGACAAAAATCCACAAACCTGGTGGATCGGTGTGTCGTCTCCAGACCTGGGCTGGAATTGGTGTTTTATCTGCAACCGATGGTGTCATATTATATAAACTGGATATGATTAGGCACTCTTACTCATTGGTAATGCTTTAAAATACCAGTCTAAATTTTAGCGATTAACCATTACCTCTGGTGAAACAGCGAAAGTCAAAACTGTTTCATCTACTCCTTTAAGTTCTAGGGGACTACCTTTAGTAATTTCTTCTTCCTGCAAATAATCTGCGACGGCAGCAGAAACCAGGATCGTACCGGGAACAGCGGCAGCTTGCAACCTTGCAGCGATATTTACACTTGGGCCAATAGCAGTATAATCGGCACGTTCCGCGCTACCAAACATGCCCACAACAGCAGTACCTTGGTGGATACCACACCGAAACTGCACGCTAGTAAGTCTGTCGCCATCAAATACACCTTGCTCTCGCCAGCGTTCGTTTAATACAGCCAGTGAGCGGTGCATTGCTCTTGCTGTATTGATAGCACGACGCACTTGTTCATTGGGGGTTAGTTCTTCGGGCGCTCCGTATAAAGCTAAGATAGCGTCTCCCATAAATTTATCTACAGTGCCGCCATTACCAAATACAACCTTGGTCATAGCTTCTAAATATTCATTTAGCAACTCTGCGACTCGTCGGGATCTGAGAGTATTTGATAGCTGTGTAAAACCCACGATGTCACTAAACAAAACTGTAATTAAGCGTGGTTCTGGGCGCAAATCTAACGTTAAATCTCCGGTTGCGGCTTTTTGCACCAACACAGCAGGCAAAAAGCGCTTTAGCACCGATTCTGTTAGATAAGTGTTTAACTCCACAATTCGCCGTTCATTTTCTTTCAACGCTAAAAGATTCCTAACTTCCGCCAAAAGTTCCCGATCGTTGAATGGTTTTGCTAAATAAGCATCCGCACCATGTTCTGTACCTTCGATGCGGGTTTCCTCGTCAACTTTCGCTGTCAGCAGAATGATTGGTGTTCCTTTCAACTTCTCCTCATTGCGGATCATCCGAATCATCTCAAGTCCGCTAACCAAAGGCATCATTAAGTCAGTCACAATCAAGCTGGGTATAATCTCTTTAGCTATACTGTGCCCTTCATAACCATTACGAGCTGTCTGCACATGATAGCCGTTGCGGCGGAAAATTTCAGATACATAGGTTCGCAAATCCGGGTTGTCATCTACAACTAAAATTGAGTGCTGAGTTTTAATCTTAAGTGCTGAGTCTTGAGTATCAATACTGGGGGAGAAGTTTGTTGTAATATCTTCAATATTGTCTGTTGTTGACTCTACCAGTTCTAAATCAGCCAATTCTACGCTAGCGCGGTTCGTGTTGAGTTCAGTAGGCGTTTCTAATACTTGCCGTGCGGGTAAATGAGCATTTCCAGTCACAAGCCATAAACTAAAGGTAGTGCCTTGACCGTAAACTGATTCTACAGTGACTTGACCACCGTGTAATTCGACCAATTCTTTAACTAAAGCTAAACCCAAACCACTGCCTTCATAGGACCGGTTTGCGGAACCTTCAGCTTGACGGAAGCGCTCAAATAAGTGGGGAATTTGTTCCTTAACAATCCCAATTCCAGTATCTTGTACTTGCAATATGCAGCGATCGCGCTCAGATTTTAATCTGATACTGATCGTGCCACCTTCAGGAGTAAACTTCATAGCATTTGACAGGAGGTTATAAACCACCTTGTCAAATTTTTCCATATCCAAGTACACCGTAGAACATTGATCTAACTGGGTAGTGAGATGTAGTCCTTTTTTCTCACAGTAAGGGCGAAAAGACTCTACAATTTGGCTGACAAATTCGACTAAATCGCAGGGATGGAAATTTGGCTGCATTCTCCCCGCATTCAGGCGTTGTAAATCCAGGAGTTGATTTACCAGTCGCAGGAGGCGGCGGGAGTTACGCAGGGCGATCGCACTTTGAGAGTAAGATAATCCCTCACCAGCCGCCACCGCCGACTCTAAAGGCCCTTGAATCAAGGTAATCGGTGTGCGAAACTCATGGGAAATATTTTGGAAAAATTCGGTTTTTTGTTTGTCTAATTCCAGTAAGCGTTCAGCTTGTTGGCGAGTTTTTTCATACAAGTGTGACTGTTGGACAGCGATCGCTGCTTGCGCTGCTACTGCTTTGGCCAAATCGATATCAGACGGTAGCCACTGACGTACTTTTTTACCTTCATGTAACGTAATACTACCGATGCATTTACCGTCAGCCAACAATGGCACAAACATTAGTGATCGCGCAGGCGTTTTTAAAGGCAAATCAAAACCCCGCACATCAGAGGGAGAATGGCTTACATTACCAATTACTACGGGTTCATGTGTCTGTAGCATCTGTTGGAGGATGGGATTCTCTTGTATAGATGCTTGAGAATAGGGTAATCTCTGGGTTGGTAGGTGATTATTACTACTTGAGTTATGGACTGGGGCTGGCGATTGTAAATTTTCTGGATGTTGAAAACTGTCATACAAGCCCACACACTCGACAAACTCGTCTTCCTCTGTCCACAAAGACAGGACACAGCCATCAACTTGTAAAGCTTGTCCCAATTGCTGAGTGATCGCCGCAAAGATATCTTGAGGATCTAGGCTAGAACGAATCGCGCTAGTAATCGTATTAATTAGGGCTTCTCGCTTGGCAAGGGCACGTACTTGTTCGTAAGCATAAGCCTGAGACAAAGCTAAGGCTGCTTGATCCGCTACCATCAATACTAACTGCACCTCTTCTTCCCCCCAAAAGCGAGGCAGAGAACACTGGTGCAGTGCTAGCACTGCCATCAGTTCTTGTTGGCAGATTAATGGCACAACTAAACTAGAACAAATGTTCGCGGCAGCAAAAGCGGCCCCACGTTCGCGCAGTTCAGGAGTATCACCGTGAATGCGCTGATCATCAATCACATCGTGAATCACCTGGACTTCGCGGGTTTCCCATACCGTCTGAGCCAAAATAGGCAGAGGAGAAACAAGAGGATGGGGAGCAGAAGGGATGGAGGGCAAAGGGGAAAGACTTAGTGCAACTTCCCCTATGCTTCCCTGCTCAAGAGCTTCTTCAGAAAGAGCCTTCTGATAAATGAATCCTTTATCTGCTAACTGCTCATCTTGGAAGGGACGCAACAGACAGACATCCACCTCCAACATATGACCTACTGTGTCTACAATTGCCTGCAAAATTTGTCTGTAGTCTAAAGCACTGCGAATAGTATTTGTAACGCTATTCAGTAGCGATTCTTGACGGAGTGTGCGGGTAAGTTCGCGGGTTCTGGCTCTGAGGACATTGTGGGTATCCAAAGCTTGGCGTACCACCGCTTTGAGTTCCTCAGCTTCCCACGGTTTGGTGACATATTTGAATACCTTACCAGCGTTGATTGCTTCCACCAGGTCTTCGACATCGGTGTAGCCAGTTAGAATAATCCGGATAATATCTGGATATTGAGTTGCTGTCAGGCTCAAAAATTCTGTACCGCTCATCATCGGCATCCGCTGATCGGAGATGATCACTGCGACCTCTCCCTCTTGAGCCAGCAGATCGAGGGCCGCAGGGCCAGAGGTTGCCCTTAGCACCTTATAGTCGCGATAGAAAGTACGGTAAAGCAAGTCAAGGTTGTCTGGTTCATCATCGACAACCAAAATTTTAGGCTTACTGTTTGCTTGGGATTTCATGCACCGCTTTCCTGCTGCAACGGCAGTCGGATAAAGAATAATCTGATCAGGTAAGGATTTTTCTGAGTCAGTTGAGAGCAGAGCATTTCGACCAATAAGGCTGTTTGGCTACATGACTGCTGAGTGTAGGAGCGTTTACTCACAGTAATTCGTCTCAATGGCTTGTGCCGATTACCGTTTGCTTTGGTGCAGTGTAATTGCTTTCATAGTCTGTTTTAGTGTTACAGAGTCGACGCTTGCTTGCCAAATCTTCCTTCACCTCCTGTGAGCAATGTCTGATACTACATACAGCGCTCATAGCTAGCTGAAAAATCCAGATGAAGCTGCATATTAAGTTTTCCCTTTGTAGCAGTTGTACTAACACTTGCAGGTAAATTTTATTTATGGTAGTCATGGTAGAGTCAACAAAATTAAAACAATAAGATTTAAAGCCAAAGTATACTATTAGACAAATACCTCTTTCTAATTTAGCAATCAGAACTATCATTAAGACAAGTTGTATTGGTTGAAGAGTTAGAGATTAAGGATGAGAGAACCTTGTAGATTCTTGTCCTGGTAGCTGTACAGCCTATTTTTATCACTTAGTAGCAAATTTGTCTAAGTGTGGCGGCAACTGCAAAAACAAGTCCAGTACTGCAACCAAGGGTAGTTTGAAACCAGAGTTTGCCGATGGTGTACTTACTTAACAATTTTATAGGTGCTGCTTACGGACAAGTTATGCTATTTTTCTGCCCACTAACCCAAACCTGTACCACTTTACAGATGTTTTTGTGGTAATTAGTCTGATATTCTCTCTACTTAAAACAAAGGATGCAGTGAATCTACTGAATTTCAGGTTATAGCTTTATGAAGCTGTAACTCCTAAGACTCTTTCAAAAACGCAGGTTATAAAACCCCAAACTAAAGTGTAAAACTTTGTTTGAGCCACAAGCAAAAACGAATTAGTAATATCCAGTCAGTTCAATTTTCTGGACAGCTATTAAGTTTTCATTTAGTTAAAATGGTGTTTTAGGATATTTGAGAAATTTTCGTTGAATAAAATCAATACTAAACTAGCCTTGAAATATCGGTTTTTTCATCCATACCACCAATTGCCAATCGATCCAGCTTCCTGCCAATTTCAAATTCGTACGGCCACACCTGCTGATTTGATTGGTGTTGCCCAAATTATTACTGAAAGCTTTCACTCTCACAAGGGTATATGGGGATGGGCTTTCCCATTACTACGTCTAGGTATTTATGAAGACTTAAGACATCGGATGGCATCACCTGCGCCCCGTCATCTTTGTTTAGTTGCTCTTGAAGCTACTACTGGTGAAGCTAATAACTTAGTGGGAAGTGTGGAGATGGGTGTACGTTACAGTGATTCATGGAGCCAGGTTGGCGTAGGTTTTCCTTACTTATCTAATTTAGCGGTTCACCCAAAATACCGTAGGCATGGCGTGGCTTCAGGATTACTTACTAGCTGTGAAAAAGTCTCTCGCGAGTGGGGATTTCAAGACTTATATCTCCATGTTTTAGAAAATAATCATCAAGCAAGACAGCTTTATTTCAAGCTGGGATATCGGGTGCATAAAGTAGAATCGAATTGGAATACATTTCTCCTGAGACGTTCAAATCAGATGTTATTGCACAAGCACCTGAGTGCTGATTCCATTATCTGAATTTTGTGTTGGCAATTGTCAAGTTTTGTGTTCCAATTAAGTTCGATAAAACTTGTCATAGCGGTAATAAAACATAAACTAACCTAAAGCGCGTCTATTTTAAAAACCATAGTTTGTGGAATTAGAGAAAGCTCAGAACTCAAGTCACGACCTAATAATATACTCTCCTGAATAATTCCAGGTTGTAAAATGGACGAGGTTTAATTAAAAATCTAGCCAATATTAACTAAATATCTATAGGAATCCGCTTTTATTTTGAAAACTTATTTGCCTTAGTAGGCAAATAACAACGGTAAAAAAGGCTCTTTGAATTGTACTGAGTTTTTTCACTCAATTAAATACGAATCATATTTAGGAATCTGATTTGATTCCTGAATAACTCGTAGAAACAGTAAATAAAGAACAAAGGTACATTGAGTTTTGTTTGTTCAAAAATCAAATAGGAGTCCTATAGATAAAAACTAAAACAGATGAATTTATCAAGCGAGTAAGTAGATTTTAATAATTATTTTTAAAAAGAATATTTGATTTAGATTTTTCGTAAAAAATCCTCTTGATCGGATTAAAAAAAATATCTTTTTAGTAAATATTTTTAATGTTAAAAAATGTTAATTTTTGCATTTTTGGATTTATCGTCAACAAAATTTTTAAAGCATTCGATATAGATAAAAATGGATTATAATGGCAACATACGCAAAAATTGCCTTGAAATAAACTATCATTTCCTCATAATAACTTTGTAATTCATATATTCATCTTTATAAAAACTTTAAGGAAACACTACTAGAGTTTACAGACAAATCTAGTTATATCTCATAAAATATAATCACTCAATTACTAAAACAACACCTATCTATTGCTATTTTAGTTAGATTGACCAGAAAAGTCTTGATAATAAAAGAATTCAAAAACTTGATTTGATATAACAGCTAATTCCGTTTTGAAGTGCATACTACTACCACATTCGTTAAAAGTTTAAAAAACATGGATAGCGAACAGCATCGGCGCTATCAGACCTCTATGGTATCAACTTATTACCCAGAAACTAGTTTCCTTGACTCTCTTGTCATGTCAGATGGAACTGAGCAATCGCAAGGCTCTGATATCCTTACACGTTTGCACAGTGGAGAAGTTTTCATCGTCAATAGTCGTAGAAGAAACGGATTAATCCTCTTTAAACGCTATCATGCAGAGTTTGCTGGGCCTGGGGCTGCTGTGGGTGGGGATTACGATTGTGATTGCCAAAGGGCACTGCCCATAGGTAATCTGTCTAATCAGTTTTTATTAACTCCTGAATCTAATGAAGAACGCCAAAAGGCTTACTTGATTAGGCGACAGTGGATTCGATTAATCAAACAAATTACAGAAAACCCACTGCCTGGGCAGCGAGTTCAGAAAATACTCGATCAATTTGAACAATACTTTCCACCAGAAATAGTGGCTCTTTTGCCGGATGTTGCTTTTGCTCTTTTAGTGGGTGTGCTACCACAAACAGTCGGAGTAGTACGCCGTTTGGGCAGTGAGATGAACAGCAGGTTTAATTACTGAGGAATTGCTAAGATTCCAAATTTGCCAAAGTAGCTTGGACTCGATTTACAGTGCGGGCGTTTTCCTCTATCGTCCCGACAGTAATTCGCAATCCTCCGCTAATGTGTCGGACAAGAGTGCCGAGTGTCCTAAGTTTTTGATGGAAACTCTTTAAAGCAGCATCTTGTGCATCAGAAGCATTTGGTTTAAGACGCAGGTAAATAAAGTTGGCAGCACTTGGGGTAATTTGTAGTTCTGGTTGCTGGGACAAAATTTCGATGAGTTTGGCTCGTTCACTCAGAGTTTGGGAAATTGACTCCAGCAAGAGTGTGCGGTTTTGTAAAGCAATTAATCCTGCTGCTATGGAAAAGCTGGGGAGATTGTAGGGTAAGCGAACTTTTTCTAAAATGGCGATCGCTTCGGGATGAGCTACGCAATAGCCTACACGGAGAGATGCCAACCGGAAAGCTTTAGAGAAAGTGCGTAATATCACCCAATTCGGATGTTTTATTAATTTACCCACTAGAGTAGTTTGGCTGAATTCAAAGTAAGCTTCATCAATTACTACCAAAATATGCTCACTCAAACTTCTCAACCACCCTAACTCTGCCTCAGTTAAGCAATTGGCAGTCGGCGAATTGGGATGGACTACGAAAACTACCCGAATAGGGGGATTTTGAGTTTGTTCGATGGCGGACTGGGCGGCGCTTATGTCAATTTCAAAATTTGTGTCATTTCTACCCACTGTCACTACAGGAATGCCCAACGTTTGTGCCAAAATCCCATACATAGAGAAAGTGGGATTGGCAACGAGTATTGACCCTTCTCCTCCCAGACAGGTGGCGATTAATAAAGAGCGGATTAGTTCATCTGAACCATTGCCAACAGAAATATTGGCAGCAGTAAATAAGGATGATGAAAGGGTGGCTGACTGATTGACGTACTCGGCGATCGCATCCTTAAGCGTTTCATGTCCGCCATCAGGATAACGATTTGTTTCAATTACTTGCTGATATGTCCATGCCAGCTTCTCTTTTAATTCAGGTGGTAAATCGTAGGGGCTTTCATTTGTATCTAGCCGATCAAACTGTGTGAGGACAGGATTGGCTGTATCGCTGCTGAGGTGGGGTTTATAAGCGGTAAATTGGGCTAAATCTGACCGGATGAAGGGAAGCATAATTTTAGTCATTAGTCATTGGTCATTAGTCATTGGTCGTTAGTAACTAACAAAAGACAAATGACTAAGGACATTAGTTATGTGTGAGTCTAATATTTTACAACTTCAAGGTAATTGGCAAAAGAGGCGAATTGCCTGCCAAATTTCCTTCATAACATTACCCAAAGCGTGGTCACTGTCGAGTTCAACTAACTCCACCCAAGGACGCGAGCGCGCAAAGTCCCGACTAGCTTCTATCGGAATGACTTCATCCTTTTTTCCGTGCAAAATTAGCGTGGAGATAGGGCGTTGCAAAAGCTTTTCTTGGTATTGGGCAGCATCTGTAACGAAATCGTAACTTAAGGGAAGCGATCGCTGCTCTCCATAGTGGTAGACCA
This sequence comes from Nostoc sp. JL34, assembly GCF_017114945.1. Lineage (GTDB taxonomy): Bacteria > Cyanobacteriota > Cyanobacteriia > Cyanobacteriales > Nostocaceae > Nostoc. The sequence continues at coordinate 36,190 of NZ_JABXKQ010000064.1, read as the reverse complement.
TGATATATTTTTCTTGCCGCCAACGCTGTACTTCTTCATCTCCTAGCTTGGGCAACCAATGGGATAAAAACCCAAAAGCCGGTGCTAGCAAAACTAAGCGTTGCACTTGTAAATTTTGTTGTCCCAAGTGGGCAGCAGTCAAACCACCCAAACTTGAGCCAATTAGCGTTACTGGTGTAGAATCATTGCTGAATTCTGCGGCAACTTGAGCGACCTGACGAGTGATAGTCAATTGGGAAAAATCGCCAGCATTGAGATCGGGAATTTTCAGCTTTGTCTGAATTTGGGTAAAGCGATCGCCTATATCCCGCGCTTTGGCAGAATTAGGGCTAGAAGCAAATCCGTGAAGATATATATAGTGCAAGACTGTAAATAGTTAGGAGTTAGGAGTGAAGAGTTAGGAATTGCAAGTTTTAAGTTATGAGTTTCTTTCTTCAACTGATAACTCACAACTCATAACCCATAACTCTTATTACCGCATTGTGACAAATTCCTCTGCGGCTGAGGGATGGACACCGACAGTAGCATCAAAGTCTTTTTTAGTTGCGCCCATCTTCACAGCGATCGCTACACCTTGGATGATCTCAGCTGCACTTTCACCTACCATGTGAGCGCCTAGAACTTTGTCGGTGTTACTATCAACCACCAACTTCATCATTGTCTTCTCTTGCTTACCAGTCAAACTATGGTACATGGGGCGAAAGCGAGTGCGAAAAATTTTGACGGCATCACCGAGTTTTTCCCGTGCTTGAGCTTCTGTCCAGCCGACTGTCGCAGCTTCTGGGTTAGAAAATATGGCTGTGGGAACAGTTTCGTGACTGAATTCACGGCGATTATCTCCAAATTCACTATCGGCAAAGGCGCGACCTTCACCAATGGCCACGGGAGTTAAATTGATTCGGTCAGTGACATCGCCAACAGCAAAGATATTCGGTTGGCTAGTTTGACTATATTCATTGACTGCGATCGCATTTGTGGTAGGGTATCCAGGCCCTTCTACAGAACTAGCGACAACATCAACTCCAGCATTTTCTAAACCTAATCCATCTATATTAGGGGTTCGACCGGTCGCTACTAAAAACACATCAGCAATTATTGGTTCTTGGTCATTCCCTGATAAAGTCAGTTTCAACCCTTCTGGGACACGTTCAATTGCTTTCACCACATTATTCTTAATCAAGCGAATTCCGTGGTTCGTCATACCCTCTTCAATTTCTATGCGGACATCTTCATCAAACCCATTCAAAATCTTTTCACCTCTAGTAATTTGTGTCACCTCAGAACCCAAACCGCGCATAATACAAGCAAATTCCGTGCCAATATAACCAGCGCCAATAATGACGATGTGTTTTGGTTGTTCTTTTAGATGAAAGATTTCGTTAGAGGTAATGCCATGTTCCATCCCTGGTAAATCTGGCTTGACGGGACGCCCACCAACAGCAATTAAAATTTTGTCTGCCGTAACTTTGCGTCCATCAACTTCTACTGTGTGGGCGTCTACCAATGTGGCGCGACCGGAAAATAGTTCTACTCCAGCTTTTTCTAAGAAGCTGATGTGTAGTTGCGACAGTCGCCGAACTTCCTTATCTATAGATGTAATGAAATATTCCCAGTCAAACTCCACATTACCCACTTTCCAGCCATAGCCTGAAGCGTCACTGAACAGTTCGGGAAAGTGAGAGCCATAGACCATGAGTTTTTTAGGAACGCAACCGCGAATCACACAAGTGCCACCAACTAAATCATATTCAGCGATCGCCACTTTTGCGCCGTAGCTAGCTGCTCGTTTAGAAGCCGCCAAACCTCCAGAACCCGCACCAATTACAAACAGGTCGTAATCAAAAGTCATAAATTTATGTTCTCTCTAGCAACAAGTTACTTCCTAGGAACTTACACACAGAATGTAATTGAACTATATAAGGATATCCAGTGAACCCTGTGTAAGTCCTTTCCTTGATTTAATCTAGCGTTAGCAGATGCTATCTGGTCGTAGGGAATATCACTTTTTGCTTTGGTAGCTATAGAGGGAGTAACTAAAATTGTTTGTTATAGTTTCTGTTTCTAGTGTCGGGCATAAGTCTGTGCTAATGGGTTGGAGCAACTAAATCTTACAGGACTTACACAAAATTATGACAAAACGAACCATGTTCGGCATTCGCAGAGTGTCTCGTACCCCCATTAGTAGTTTTATCTGTTCGGAGACTCAGTTGGAGTAACAGGTGTTGTCTGAGTTGGGGTTACGGGTGTGGTCTGAGTTGGAGTAACAGGTGTTGTCTGAGTTGGAGTTACGGGTATAGGCTCAGTTGGGGTAACAGGTGTTGTCTGAGTTGGAGTTACGGGTATAGGCTCAGTTGGGGTAACAGGTGTTGTCTGAGTTGGAGTTACGGGTATAGGCTCAGTTGGGGTAACAGGTGTTGTCTGAGTTGGAGTTACGGGTATAGGCTCAGTTGGGGTAACAGGTGTTGTCTGAGTTGGAGTTACGGGTATAGGCTCAGTTGGGGTAACAGGTGTTGTCTGAGTTGGAGTTACGGGTATAGGCTCAGTTGGAGTAACAGGTGTGGTCTGAGTTGGGATAACAGGTGTTGTCTGAGTTGGGGTAACAGGTGTTGTCTGAGTTGGGGTAACAGGTGTTGTCTGAGTTGGGGTAACAGGTGTTGTCTGAGTTGGGGTAACAGGTGTTGTCTGAGTTGGGGTAACAGGTGTTGTCTGAGTTGGGGTAACAGGTGTTGTCTGAGTTGAGGTGTTGGGTAATTTCTCAGTTGAGGTGTTAGGTGTTGTCTGGGTTGAGGTGTTGGGTAATTTCTCAGTTGAGGTGTTAGGTGTTGTCTGGGTTGAGGTGTTGGGTAATTTCTCAGTTGAGGTGTTAGGTGTTGTCTGGGTTGAGGTGTTGGGTAATTTCTCAGTTGAGGTGTTAGGTGTTGTCTGGGTTGAGGTGTTGGGTAATTTCTCAGTTGAGGTGTTAGGTGTTGTCTGGGTTGAGGTGTTGGGTAATTTCTCAGTTGAGGTAACAGGTGTTGTCCCAGTTGGGGTGTTGGGTGTTGTCCCAGTTGAGGTAACAGGTGTTGTCCTAGTTGGGGTGTTGGGTGTTGTCCCAGTTGAGGTAACAGGTGTTGTCCCAGTTGGACTGACTGGTGGAGTTAGCTGCACAAAAGAGGGGTTTTCAATTACTCCCTCGCCTTTTATTGGTGGCTGTGCTTGCAAGGCCGCAGCAGTTTCGGCTTGAACACTGATGATTGCAGGATCACGTGTAGGCACAGGACTTTGCCTGTTCAAATCAAGTTCTCGAACCAGTTGGCTCGTTTCATAAAAATTTCTCAGATCAAAATCATATAAGTTCTGAAATTTCCCTTCAACTATAATCACCATTTGCCCTGCTTCTAGCACCTGAGTTTGAGAAGCTTCCTTGTTAGAAACTTCAATGCCACTATTTGTAAGTGCACCCACAATCGTGGTGTCTGTTTTTTGGTCGTAGCGCACAAATAATGCTGAACCACGAATTGCTGCTGCTGCATTTGGTGTTTGTATGTGTGTTTGCCCCTTTCCTGGTGGAATGAGCAGCAACACAGTCCCGTTTAACAGTTTAAAGTTGCGAGTCTTCGGCAAAAATTGAAATAGCGCCTGTTCTCCAACTCGTGCCAAAGAGCCATCATTGAAACGCAAATCTGCTAGGGAAGCTCGACCAGTTGACAACCCGTCCCCAGGAGTCATTGCATCTAATTTCCGTGCTGGACGCCTCTTCAGGTTATCTCTGGGTATTAGTTGCACTATGTTGCGGAGGTTCTGAATCTCCGCTCGTGTCAGAGGAGTTATGGCACTTACCCGATTTGGCAAAGGCAGTATTATAACTCCCCATAAACCAATCACTAACAGTGGAAACGATTTATGAAACATAGTTTGAGAATTTGTGAATTTTAACTAATACAAAAAAATTAAATTATTAAAATACAAGCTAATTATTAAAGAGATTTTCTAGATAAAATAGTGGAAATTTTCGTTTACATATTAATGCATAAAATAGATTGTTTGTTTAGTTGATTTTAGTTTTTATTATAAAAGTGACATTGTTTGTAATAAAGTCTGTGGAAGATTTAAAAGTTATTATTTGATATAAATAATTCAATGCGGATTACCTTACAGATAATACTTTCTAATCATATTAGCCACAGGGTAATCGATTATGCAGTACAAGAAGTTAATAAAAATCTGTTGTGAAATTACTCACTGACTGTATTTCACTAAATTTGAGCAAAAGTTTTATCGGAGCATCTCAGTTTTGCAAAAAAATCTGGGAAAAAATCCGAAAAGCAGCAATTTTAGTTTGTAGTTTCAGTATATACCTACAAAGCTAAAATAGATGTACTCAATTGTATATTCTAAGTCGGAACTTTCCATACAGCTTGTAGGTCTACATTTGCCACATGCGATCAACGCGATCTAACCAGATGCGACTCAAAAACTGGAAGAATTTGTTTTTTTGTATTTTGTTAGCGTCCAGTGGTGGAAGCTTGTGTTGCATTAGAGTAGATGCAGCAAAATCTGCAAATACAGATATTTGGCGTCCTAACAGTTTAGTAAGCACACAAGTAAATTATCAGCAGTTATGTCAGAAGTTAGAGCAAAAGGCAATTAACTCTTTGTGCAAGCAGTCGAGTGAGTCACATCTTTTAGACTCTCGGATGCCGTTAAATCTGGTACAGAAAGCACCAGAAACTACTCAAACCCCAGACCAAACCGAAGAACCTGAAGATACTCAAAAGCAAAATGACACACCACAGCTAGAATTGCAGCCAAGTAATTTACCTACATCTCCTTCAAACTCAAATGAACAACTGTTGAATGCACCTGAAATAAATTATTCTCAAAGGCTAGAGAGGCTAATGGAACTGCTGCGATCGCCAAAACAGCCACCTGAGTCAGATAGTGATCGCGAATTGGAATTGCGGGTGCGGTTACGACCCCTAGAACAGCAGCTACCACAGATAGAACAACCTATAGTACCTAAGTTTAAACCTATAGGTTATCTACGGGCCCGTGTAGGCTACTTCCAGACGAGTAATATTTTTTCCTCAAATGATAGTCCCATAGAAGATGGTTTAATTATTTCTGGACTGACGTTAGCCTCTGCATATTTCCCTTTGGGATCTAAAACTTATTTAAACGGCTCAATTGATGGCAATCTCATTCGTTATATAAATCAGTCACAATATCATTACAACCAGGTGAGATTTAATCTCAGTATTTACCAGCAGCTATCGCAGCGAATGTATGGAGAAATCAGTTGGAGCAATCAACAGTTATTTTTTGCCAACAGCAGCGATCGCCTAGATAGCTTTAAAGCAGGCGATCGCTTTTTAAATGAAAATTCCCTACAACTGTCTTTGGCACGGCGAGATCCCTTAACTTCAAGATTAACGCTAGATAGCTTTTATGAATTGAGTGTAAATTTTAGTGACCCCCTAAGTCGTAATCGGATAATCAATTCCTTTTGGGTGTCTCTGAATTACTACTTGCAAAAGCCTCTCCAGGTTAGTATTAACTACCAGGGGAACTTCACGGATTTTACACAGCGCGATCGAGAAGACCAATTTCATCGGCTATTCGGGCAATTAAATTACCGAATATCCGATACCACTAATATGAATGTGCAGGCTGGAGTAAGTTTAGGTAGCTCAACCGTCGAAAACATTGATTTTGATGGCTGGTTTTTCACTATTAATTACACTTTGCAATTAGGTCAGTTTTGAAATTTGTCCAAAGTCCAATTGTCAAAGACCAATGACTATAAATAAGAAATCCAATCACTCCAGCTACCAGGATAAAGTTTACCCTTGTTAATGCCAGCTAATTCTAAAGAAAGTAAATTCACACAAGCAGTAACGCCAGAACCGCAATATACCAAGATTTCTTCCGCTGTTTCAAGGTTTTCCCACCGACGGCGTTGTTCCCCCTGAGGGATTAAGTAGCCGGAAGAGTCTGTAACTTCTTGCCAGGGATAGTTGACTGCACCGGGAATATGTCCAGCAATTTTATCAATTGGCTCTCGTTCACCTCGGTAGCGATCGCTTTCTCTTGAATCTACCAATACTACATCGTGCCTCTCTTTTCGGCTTTTCACTGCTGTAATATCTACCACCTTTTCTGTTTGTACTTGAGCTACAAATGTACTCATTTTGGCGGGAGGAACGACATCTGTAACTGGATACCCAGCTTTTTGCCATCCGGTAAAGCCTCCATCCAGTACTACTACTTGCTCATGTCCTAGATACCGCAACAGCCACCATAGACGAGCCGCAAAGGCAAAGCGCGAATCATCATAAGCAACAACTAAACTTTTTTGGTAATTTACCCCAATGGCTGCCAATTTGTTACCTATATCATTAGGGTCAGGTAAAGGATGTCTCCCGCCATACTTACCCACTGGACTGGAAAGATCCTGATTCAAATCTAAGTAATATGAGCCTTTTATATGACTTGTTTGGTATTGTTGTTGTCCTAATTGTGGATCGCCTAGAGAAAAGCGACAATCCACAATAACGACTTGCGGATCTTCTATATGTTCAAATAGCCAAGTTGGCGAAACAACAAATTGAGAATTGGGCATAGGGTATAGGGCATTGGGTAAAACAGTTCCTCTTTTCTGAGTTCTGAGTAAATACAGCGGATTTCAAGTTGATGAAGTACACAAGCTAAGTCTAAAAGCCAGATAAAAAGCCTGTTTTACTTCTGAATTCTGACTATTGAATTCTACTGTCAGTTAGATTTTCTACTCAACATTCAGTACTCCTGAAGGGCATTGGTCATTATTTAGTTTTTTATTAAGATGTCAGACTTAGAGAATTTTACACCTAAGCTAACAGCAGATGATTCTTTCAGCTTTGTCTCTCAATAGTTTGGTGAATCCTTTTTTTATGCTGCTGTACGCACAGCCCTTTTGTCTGCTGGCTTGGTGATATATTCTACTCCGCCTGTGGTCAGGCGATCGCCTGGTACTGTGACAGCACATTCTGAGAGTGCTAAGTTGAAAACTACTCAGCACGGGCTAAACGCTCTCTACCGCTAACAGCACTCACTACCCTATACTCAGGCAACGAGTTTTTACGAGCCAAATAGCTTGATTATAGCCAAATAGATTAATTATATGTTAGTATTTAATATCACATGCCACTTAGCAGTACTTGAGTATTGCTATAACTGAGTAAGTAAAAACATATATACCTAATGATTACCATAAAAATTTGAAATTCCAAACCCGATATCTCGAACAAGGCAAGCAATTATAACGCTTTATGACGCCGCTAGGTTAAAAAATCTCCGTAAAAAACCTGATTTAACATTTGTGCCGATTCATCATACTGGAATTAGAAGCAAAAAATGTGACAATCAGATACACCTTGTTCGTAACAGAATAATAAAATATATGCTGCGAAAAACTTAGATAGGCAGCTTGATATCATGCATAATCCCTATGGAAACTCAGGCTCAGATACAGTCTCATTAAATTTATTGTTGAAATCTGACACTGTTAACTTGTGCAAAAACTTGGAGTGCCTTTGTGATTCAATGGAAATCCAACCATACCGACTTTACAGAAAAAATTGTTAGTGGGTCAAACCCCATTAGCACAGTGAAGAGTATCGGTTCAAATCACGCCGTAGGATCGCAAAATGCGGAGGGTTATTCTCTAGGCTTATCTCAAGAAAAGCTTATGCTTGAAGATAGCCAAGAAGTATCTTCTTGGATAAAAGCTGATGTTAATTGTAGTAATGATTCATTGGTCTCTAGAACACTACAAGCCAAAGGTTCTAAAGTGAATGGGTTTGATTTAGATCCGCCGAAGGTTTTAGTAGTTGACGATCATGCCGCCAGTCGCATGACTGCCGTTGCCCTCTTGGGGATGGAAGGATACGAAGTGATTGAGGCGGACAGTGGTTCTATTGTTGTAGGATTGGTCACTCATAAACAACCAGACTTGATTTTGCTGGATGTGATGATGCCAGGAATGGATGGATTTGAAGTGTGCCAATTGCTCAAACAGGATGAGCAGACTAGGCTAATCCCAGTGATATTTATTACGGCCTTAAATGACAGGCGATCGCGCATTCGGGGAATTGAAGTTGGGGCAGATGATTTTCTCACTAAACCCTTCGATCGTGTGGAATTAGCGGCGCGTGTAAAGTCCTTGGTGCGGCAGAAGCGTCTGAACGAAGATTTAGACCATGCCGAACAAGTACTATTTTCCATTGCCATGTCCATTGAAAGTCGCGATCCCAATACGGGTAACCATTGTGAACGCCTGGTAAAACTGGGACAATTTTTTGGTGAATATCTCAACCTCTCACGCTACCAAATTCGAGATTTGAGGTGGGGTGGTTATCTGCACGATATTGGTAAGGTCGGTATTCCCGATGCAGTGCTACTGAAAAAAGGCCAACTCACTCCCGAAGATTGGCAGATCATGCAGCAGCACGTTTTGATTGGAGAAAAAATCTGCCAGCCACTACGCAGTATGCGGGGTGTAATTCCCATTATTCGTCATCACCACGAACGCTGGGATGGCTCAGGCTACCCTGATAGACTCAAGGGGGATGAGATTCCCTACCTGGCGCAAGTATTTCAGTTAATTGATATTTACGATGCCCTAACTAGCGAACGACCCTACAAAAGAGCTTTTCCTTCAGCAGAAGCACTTTCAGTGATGCAACAAGAAACTGATTCTGGTTGGCGTAATCCCAAACTAATGCAGCAGTTTGCAGAGTTTATTTGCTCCTGTCAGGAAAAAGAGTAGTCAGAGGGTAGGGGATAATAATTTTTAGCTGCTGTAATCAGCGCGAATTGGGATTATAACCTCGGCTTTTTAAGAAAGTAGTTCTCCTGACTCATTGTATATTTCAGTCTTCTATGATTAGCTGGTATGATTTGAGCCTACATTTTAAAGTACCAACAGCATTAATCATAATTTTACTGATAGCTGATAGCTAATTATGGTAGTTGTAGCAATTCTAGCGGCGGGACGCGGCACACGGATGAAATCACGCTTACCCAAGGTTTTACATTCTTTGGGTGGGCGATCGCTAGTGGAGAGAGTTCTCGAAAGTGTAGAACCACTTTCGCCCTCACGGCGAATCGTGATTGTGGGATATCAGTCCGAGGAAGTGCAAGCCGCCATGCATTCAATTCCCAATTTGGAGTTTGTCGAACAGACTGTGCAATTGGGTACAGGTCATGCCATCCAGCAATTACTTCCCCACTTGGAAGATTACACTGGGGATTTGTTGATACTTAACGGCGATTTACCGTTGATCCGCAGCGAAACCCTTAAGCAGATGTTACAAACTCACGCCCGAAATCAAAACGCTGCCACCATTCTTACCTCGCACCTACCCGACCCCACGGGCTACGGGCGCGTTTTTTGTAACGATGAAAATATTGTGCAGCAAATGGTCGAACATAAGGATTGTACTGCTGCCCAAAAACAAAATCAGCGGATTAATGCTGGAGTTTACTGCTTCCGCTGGCCAGATTTGGCAAAGGTGCTGCCCCACCTACAGGCAAACAATGCCCAAAAAGAATACTATCTCACTGATGCCGTGACTCAAGTCGGACAAGTGATGGCAGTGGATGTAGAAGATTACCAAGAAATTCTCGGCATCAACGATCGCCTGCAACTAGCAACAGCATCTGAAATTTTGCAAAAACGAGTCAAGGAAAAATGGATGCTAGCCGGTGTCACCCTCATCGACCCCACAAGCATCACTATTGATGAAACAGTAGAATTACAGCCGGATGTAATTATTGAACCCCAAACGCACCTGCGAGGAAATACGGTGATTCAAACAGGAAGTCACATTGGGCCGGGGAGTTTAATTGAAAATAGTCAATTAGCTGAAAATGTCACAGTTCAGTATTCAGTAGTAATAAATAGCACTATAAAAGCAGGAAGTCGAATTGGCCCATATGCTCATTTGCGCGGTCAGGTAGAGGTGGGTGTTGGTTGCCGTGTGGGGAATTTTGTGGAATTGAAAAATACTCAATTAGGCGATCGCACGAATGCTGCACATTTGTCGTATCTAGGTGATAGCGTTGTCGGTAATCAGGTGAATATTGGTGGTGGTACAATTACTGCCAATTATGACGGCGTGCAGAAACATCCTACTAAAATAGGCGATCGGACAAAAACTGGTGCCAATAGCGTTTTAGTGGCTCCACTCACCTTGGGTGATGATGTCTATGTAGCAGCTGGTTCTACAGTCACAGAAGATGTGCCTGATAATTCTTTGGTAATTGCCCGTTGTCGTCAGGTGGTGAAACCAGCTTGGCGGAGGAAAAGTTAGGAATTTGACACTCTCAAGTCTAAAGACATTGAGATTCTTGAATCTAAATTTTAGATATGCGTCTATTCCGACAAAAAGAATGGCTATTTAGTCTACTGGTAATATCTCTAGTTCTCTGGCTGATATTTTTGGGAAACTCCCCTTTACGAGATTGGGATGAAGGTACTGTGGCACAGGTTGCACGTGAAATTTGGCGTGCCCCACTTGGTTCAATGCGTTGGCTTTACCCCACCTTGGGAGGTGAACCTTATTATAATAAGCCACCCCTGATGCACTTGCTAATTGCTTGGACTTACTCCATTGGAGGCGTGAATGAGTGGACAACACGTCTACCGGGTGCAGTGTTAACTGCCTTGGGAGTGCCTTTGCTTTACTTGGTGGGATGTTTGCTTTTTAACCAAAGTTTACCAGCTCTATTTGCCGCTTTAGTTTACCTGACGATGTTACCTGTGCTGCGTCACGGACGGCTAGCAATGCTAGATGGTACAACTATTACTTTTTTTTTGCTGTTGTTGTTTTGTTTGCTAAAAGCACGTCAGAATCGTCGCTATGCTCTAGGTGTAGGATTTTGTCTAGGGTTAATCACTCTAACTAAAGGGATGATAGTTTTGCTGCTAGGAGCGATCGCTTGTTTATTCCTGATTGCAGATCGGCAGTTTGCTTTGTTAACAAGCCCCTATTTATTAGTGGGAATATTTTTAGGAAATGCACCAGCGACCGCTTGGTTTGCGGCTCAATGGCAACATTATGGCGAAAATTTCTTCCAAGTGAATTTTCAAGCACAAAGTTTTGATCGCCTTACACAATCTCTTGAAGGTCATAGTGGCCCTCCTTGGTACTATTTAATTGAGTTAATTAAGTATAGTTTTCCTTGGCTATTATTTTTACCTGAAGGTTTTTATCTAGCTTGGAAAAAACGTCATACTACCTGGGGTCGCCTAATTATTATTGGTACAATTGTTTACTTAGTAAGTATCTCTTTAATGAGAACTAAGCTCCCGTGGTATGTTATGCCTGTATATCCATTTTTAGCTTTGACAATTGGTGCTAAACTTAGCGAAATTTGGCAATACCGTCATTTTAGGGTGCGAAGTTGGACAATATTTCTGGCTATTATTGCTATTGCTGGTTTAGGAGGTTGTGCTTACTTTATTTTTGCAAATAAAGAGCCTATTTTAATCGTCATGAGCATTGTTTTGGCAATAAGTATGGGGATTGCGGCATGGCTAATTAAACAACGCGATCGCAACTTTATTCCAGTGTTATTTACAGGGATGTATTTAGTTTTAACCCTGTTGATGAGTTCGCAATCTTGGATTTGGGAGTTAAATGAAGCTTTTCCAGTTAAACCAGTAGCTGACTTGATTCGGGCAAATGTTTCACCAGGAACACAAATTTATACTTCTTTCGCTTATGGGCGTCCGAGTTTAGATTTTTACAGCGATTGCAAAGTAACTGCTGCAACTGTGCCACTTTTACAACAAATGTTATCTAATAACTCTTATTTGCTGTTAGACAATGCGGCTTTACAGCAAATAAATTTAACTGATAGTAAAATTCTTGGAGCGGCTAACGGATTTACACTGATTACCAAAAATTAATGATACCAACGAATAGAAGAAAATAATCAGTAAGATTTGGTTGGGGTTCCAATCCCCAATCCCCAGCCCCCAATTCAAAAACGGTCTACGATCCTTCGTTCGTTATTTGAACAGTGGATTGACTAGATTGGGCTAGATAGATACCCGCTAAAACTACGGCAAAGGTTGCCCAGTCAAACAAACCTACTTGTTCTGAAAAAATGAACCAAGCAAAAATGGAGGCTAGGACTGGTTCTAGGAGAAGCGTGACGGCGACGATGCCTGAAGAGATTCTGCTGAGGCTATAAGCCAAAAGTCCTTGACCCAACACTTGGCAAAAGAGAGCTTGGAAAATGATGAAAAACCAACCTGCCCAGGAATAGGGAAATAGTCTATCTTCGAGGAATGGGAGCACGGGTAGTAGAAGCATTGTTGTGACTCCACAGCGCCACAGCATGATAGTTGCGGTGCTAAATCGGGTTCGGAGTCGTTCTATCAACAGCATACACGTAGCCATGAAAACCGCAGTTAGCAATGCCAATGCATCACCCAATATTTGATCAGTGGCAAATTGTACCTTATTGAGTTCAAAGGCGATCGCTCCCCCTAAGGCTATGACTAAACCGATAACAAATCTGTTATTGAAACGCCGACCGAATAACAGATATCCAGCCAAAGCAACAAATAAGGAGTTCAAATTAGACAGTAAAGCCACATTGGCAACACTAGTTTGACTCAGCGACCAAGCCCACAATAGAAGGTAGGTTCCAGCAGAGGTTCCCATTGCCAACAATAGCCACACTTCTTGACTTGTAAAAGGCTTCTGTTCTATAGATTGGTTATCAAGCAAGGCAGGAGTAATACTGTCTGACACTTGCGGACTCGCTAACGCTGCGCTATCTGCCTCCTGTCTCTTGCCTCCTTCAACGGACTGTTGGTAGCGGAAAGCCTCAAGTCCATTCCATAGCCCAAAGACAACTGTTGCAATCCAACTACGATGAAATACTACAGCATTTGCACCAATTTCTTGTTGACACAATTTGGTCAGAGATGGTGCTAAAGATATGGGAATTAGGGCAAAGAATAATGAGGCCGTTCCCAACAAAGCTGGTGTTTCGGAGAATTGTTGCTTTAGTAATGACAGTTTGCTCGTCATACTTTTAACGAAAGTGTTAACTATACTTTTGATTGATTCCTGGAACGGGTAATTAATAGCAGCTTGGCTAGATACGGCTAAGTATAAACCGATTAAAACTACAGCGAAACCTACCCAATTTGAGAAAGTTAATTTTTCCGAAAATATTACAAGAGCAAAAATGCCGCTAAATACTGGCTCTAACAAATGCACCAAGGAGACAACCACAGAGGAAAACCTGGCAAGGCTATAGGTCAAAAGCCCATGACCTAAAACTTGACAGATCAGGGCTAGGGAAATTACCCAAAGCCATCCACTGACTGTAGAAGGGAAAAGCTGATCTTGAGTGAACAAAAGTATGGGGAAGATGATTAGAGATGCGATCGCACAAATCAACAACTGGATTGTGGCTGGAGAAAATTTGGTTCGTAATTTTTCTACGATCAGCAGATATGCACTCAAAAAAATCGCCGAAACGATCGCAGCAAATCCTCCTTGAACTTCGTCTGTAGCGATTTGCAACTCCTCAAATTCAATAGCGATCGCTCCGCCAAGGGCGATGACCATCCCAATCAGGAATTGCTTCTCAAAACCCTTACGAAATAACAGCCACACCCCTAAACTAGTAAATATGGGGGCGAGATTATGTAAGACACTAGAGATCGCAACGCTAGTTTGAGTCAGCGACCAAGCCAAGAAGACTAAAGTAGCAGCCCAAAACATCCCTGCACCAAGCAATAGCCACAGATCGTGACTGATGTAGGGCTGCTGTTCTACAGGTTTGTCTAAGGAAAGTCGCTGACGAATCGCCTTGTATCCATTCCAGAGCAAGAAGATCACACTACCAAGCCAAAGGCGATTAAATACAGTGGCATTGGGACTGAGTTCAGTTTCGCTCAATCTTACGAAAATAGAGCCAAAAGATATGGCACCGACACCTACAAATAATGAAGCAAGAGCTATCTTCGTTTGATTGGATAGATTCATTAGGAAATTTAAATTCAACTTCTTACCAAGAAAGAACCAAATACAAATATATGGATCAAACCTTCTAACCAACCCAGTGCTCTTGGGCAAATCCTACAGCTATTTTGGCTAGTAGTGTCACAAAAGCGCCCAATATTAAATATCCTTGGCGAGGATTGTGAGATAGCAGCACACCAATTGCTATGTTCAAAGGCACAATACCGTAGGCAAGACGGCTTAAGGAGATAGTGCCTCCAGATGCTAGCAGCAAACCAATACCACAAAAGCCATAAATAACTGTAACTGGGGTCAGTTGCGTGTGTAAACGCCACAACACATAGCCACCACCTAAAACCATGAACAAGTTAAGCAAGTTATTGATCCACTGTTCGCTTGCTAGAATCAACAAAAATAAGACTAAACCATAAAAGCCATAAAATAATCTTATAGAACTAAAACGTTGACGGAAACGCCATAAAAGATAGCCACTGGCAACAATCACGCCAAACAACAGGAGATACCAGGGGTCTTGAATCCCACCAGAGGAGTTTTGAACCCAACCATATTGCCAATTTTTTCTCCCAACTGCAATTTGCATGATCATATTTAACCAACCCTGCCAATCAAACCCTAGAGTTGGTCGCCATCCCCGCTGTGCTTCGATAAAAGCTAAAGGGTCACCAAAATAAATCGCACAATACAAACTGAATAGAAGTATGCCAATAGTGGTAGTCAAACCAGCTATATAGGCAATGGGTGGTCGGCGTTCTTTCCACGCTGCGATCGCAAATGCTGGAATTAGTGCCATACCTGTAGGACGCGTTGCTGTCGCCATCGCGCCCCAAAGGGCTGTCCAGCCATACTGCTTTTGATCAAACGCCCGCAAAGCTGCTGTACTCAAAAACAAATATAGCCCTTCTGTGTAAATCACCCCTGTAAACATGGACGATGGATACAAAGAAACCACAGCAGTCACCCACTGCGCTGCATTAATGGCATAATGATCTCTAACCCAAAAGTACAAACAGTAAAGCGCTGCAAAAAATGCCAAGTTGTTGACTAACGTGCCTGCTAATTCAAACGGTAGGCCCAACTTCATCAAAACCCAGATGCTTAAGGGAAACAGGGGAAAGAAGGCCAGATTATGTTGTTTGCCGTCATTCACAAATTCATAGCCTGAAGTTGCGATCGCTCGATAATGGATACTATCCCAGGCATCAAAAACCCCCCAGCCAAAACGAGGCAAAAATTCCTCTGTTGGAAACGGTAGCTTTGGCGCAACCAGCAACATAGCTGTCCAGATAAATATTCGGCTGGCAAACCATATTGCTGCTGGAAACAGGAAATCATTTTTCCATAAAACTTTTTTTATAACTATCTGAACTTTGACCATAGGGTTGAGTGCTTCAACAAACTCCTTTCTGCATTCTTTTACCTATGGCTGTAACCCAGCAATTTATGAGTAATATTTTGCATATTAAATCCTCCACCAACATAATTAACAAACTGGATAAATTAGCAATTAATTGAAATTATTTCCTATTTGGTTACTTTTGCCAATTTTCTCGGAATTTATCTTTTAAAATATAGTATTTATAAATGCAATTTTTGTCTAGTTACAGCAGTTACCGCAGGGAGAAAGGTACAGAAAGAAAAAATTAACCACGCAGGAGCGCAGAACTAGGTGTGCGCCCTACCCCTGTACCTGATTCAAATGAGAATTGCTATATATGAAAAATGAGCAACTTTAGTAATTTTAAGTAGAACGGCTTGATTAAATTAAAGCTAGTAGTAAGCGACTTTAGTCCTTGAGAATCTTACATAGAGCAAATTTATCGCTCACTACGAACAAAAGTTTTATCTTAAATTTAATTATGTCTACCTACTTATCGCTAATAGTCTATCGAGTTGAAATTAACAGATTGAGGCTGGTGCAGGGACGTGGATATGGGGAAATTTCTTTGCGTCCTTGCTTCTTTGCATCAGTGTATCGATTATAGCGATTGCTGTGATTAAAGAGTCCCAAGCAATTTATAGTGAGAGTTGTCTGTAAATCCTTAAGCAATTGTGAAAGCGATTACTCTCGTTGGTTCTACTGGTTCTATTGGGACTCAGACTTTAGATATTGTTACTCAGTACCCAGATCAATTTCGGATTGTGGGATTGGCAGCTGGGAGCAATGTTGAAATGTTGGCTGCTCAAATTCGGCAGTTTCGGCCGGAAATAGCAGCAATTTGCTCAGAAGAGAAATTACCAGCGCTCAAAGAAGCAATCATTGACCTCGATCCCCAACCGATTCTACTGGCAGGTGACGCCGGAGTGATAGAAGTCGCCCGTTACGGCGATGCCCAAACCGTTGTTACTGGTATTGTTGGTTGTGCTGGTTTGCTACCCACGATCGCAGCTATTGAAGCTGGTAAAGATATTGCATTAGCCAACAAAGAAACCCTGATTGCTGGGGCCCCTGTGGTTCTACCCCTAGTTGAAAAACACGGTGTAAAATTACTCCCAGCCGATTCTGAACATTCTGCAATCTTTCAATGTCTCCAAGGTGTGCCCAAAGATGGCTTACGGAAAATTTTGCTGACTGCATCTGGTGGAGCTTTCCGGGACTGGGATGTAGAAAAGTTAGCAGATGTAACTGTTGCTGATGCCTTGAAGCATCCTAATTGGTCGATGGGACGGAAAATCACAGTAGACTCTGCTACTTTGATGAATAAAGGACTGGAAGTAATTGAGGCTCACTTCCTGTTTGGGTTGGATTATGACGATATCGAAATTGTCATTCATCCCCAGAGCATTATTCACTCGCTGATTGAACTGCAAGATACTTCAGTTTTAGCTCAACTCGGTTGGCCAGATATGCGCTTACCCTTGCTGTATGCCCTATCTTGGCCCGATCGCATCTACACCAACTGGGAACGACTAGATTTAGTCAAAGCTGGAAATTTAACCTTCCGGGAACCAGATCACCAGAAGTATCCTTGTATGCAGTTGGCTTATGCTGTGGGTAAAGCTGGTGGTTCGATGCCAGCGGTGTTAAATGCCGCAAATGAGCAAGCTGTAGCTTTATTTTTAGATGAAAAAATTCGGTTTTTAGATATTCCCCGGTGTATCGAATCGGTGTGCGATCGCCATCAAAATGATAACCGGGCAAATCCCTCTTTAGATGACATTTTGGCAGCAGATAAATGGGCAAGACAAGAAGTTTTAACAGCGACTGAAAAGTTAGAAACTCACTCGCGGATAATTTCTCTGCGATAAAAACCTTCCGTTTAGATGGGATTGGGGATTAAAAATTGATGCCTAGTCCCCTCCCCAGGCTCTAATCTAATTAATATGGAAATCATTTCACTTGATGGCAAATATCTACTCGCAGAACTACAAAAAAGTTAACAAATGAAACTTTATTGAAGATAACTTTTGGCTTCCGGATCAGTCGTCAGTTCTATGTATATCTATAATTTATCTACAAAAAAATAAAAAGCTTTACAAAAACTTTGCAAAGAAAACCAGCATATCACATAAATAATTATCTCGTTTTTAGGTAAAATATCTCCAGGCTAATTATCACAAAAAGTCCCATTTTAGTAAATATTAAAACCTGGATTTAGCATCTTTTATACCAGTGATTATTACCAAAATAAAAGCTTACCCTTTTTGAATCAACCCACTCTCAGACAAGGGCAATTATTAAGGAATTAATATATGATTGTTACGTTGATTGTAGCTTGGATAGTCTTCATAATATTGTGGAAGTTGTTAAAAGCAACCGTGAGTACTGCATTAACTCTTGCGGCAATCCTTATTTTATTAAATATTAGCTTTGGCATTACCCCACAAGATATTTGGCATTACGTAACGCAGTTTGCTCAAAATCTGTCGCAGATCCAAATCAGCAAGTAAAAAATGAATTATGAATGCAGAATTTAGAATTCATTTTTTGGTTAATTGTTATTTAATGCTGAAATCTTGGCTAAGGCATCCTTAAAACTCGGCGGCAACTGACGCATAATCTTGCCTCTTTCGCGATCTAAAGCCACTAATGTCACCTTGGCAGTGACGTATAATTGTTGTCCATCAGTTGAGACAATGGCGTAATCCCAATTGATTCGCACACCAGTCACCTCAGCCATGCGCGTTTTTACCAGCACTGGCATACCCAATTGAATTGAACGGTGATAGCGCACTGACAGTTCTACAACTGGTAAATCGCAGCCTATCGCGACTAAATCAGCAAATTCAATCCCTATAGATCGCAAGCATTCAATCCGCGCTTCTTCCATCCAAGCTATATAGGAACCGTGCCAGACAAGACCGGCATAGTCAGTGTGGTGGGGTTGCACTCTGACAGGATATTCAAACCAATTCCCAAACTCGTGACTGGATGGATTGTCAAGAGCGCTGGTTGGTGGTAGTTTTGGTTGGCTGGGTTTTTCTTCTGACATTTTCAATTTTCTCAGTATTTATAAACTTTTCAAATTATTCAACAGCATAAAAATTAATTGCGTTGCCTAACTTCTTGATTTAATATTTACACTTCCGAGTATAGGGAGTGTTTTGTTATGCAGCCTCATCTCCGGTATGTTAGTGTTGTTACTTTGACTTTACTTAGTTTACTAGGTTTTGGGATGGCACACCCAGACAATAATCAGGTAAACACAAATACAAGGTTGAGGTACGATTCTGGAGAAAAAGCTCAAGCCTTACCCAAGAATAATCAGTTCTCAGAAATTGAAATCCTCAACGAAGAAGCTAACAAAGAATCTCGGCAAGGTCAATTGACAGAAGCGTTGCAGAGATTACAGAAAGCATTAGCCATCAGCAGAGAACTTGGAGAGCGCTCTTGGGAAGCAGTAACATTTAACAACATCGGCAGAATCTACCAAAGTCAAAAGAAGTATCCTGAAGCACTTCAATCTTATCAGCAAGCCCTATTAATTAACAAAGAACTTGGGGATCTAGTTCGACTTGGCAAAACCTACAGTAACATAGGTTACTTATTCGATATCCAAAACAAACCAGAGTTAGCAATTTTTTTCTACAAGCATTGCTTGATTAATCGTGAGAAAGCTCGCTTGAATCCATCAGCACTTAGTGCGCCGCAACCAAATGCTTACAGCATAACTGTTAGCCAGACATATCGTATTTTGGGTGAACAATTGCTGAAACAGGAACGTGTTGCTGAAGCGCAAAGGACAATGGATTTACTCAAAGTTGAAGAACTAGAGGAATATCTCCAAACTGTGCCAGGTAATCAACGTACTGTCAAAGGTATTAATATAGCGGCAACAGAAAAACCAATAAAACAAAAGTTGGATCAAAGTGTGGATAATGCTGTTGTGTTGGGTAAAGAATTAACAACACTACGGAAAATTTCCCCCAAAGAGCGATCGCTCGAACAAAAACAACGCATCGAGCAATTAGTCTTAGATCAACAGCAACTCCTGGATGAATTTAACGAATTTATTAATAGTCCGTCAGTGAAAGCACAGGTAGAGCAAATTAGCCGTACAGCTAGGCGGCAAAATTTGGATTTGGAGAGTCTCAACGAACTTCGAGATAATTTGGCGCGATTACCTCAAAAATCGGCATTACTCTACCCATTGATTTTAAAAGATAGTTTGGAATTGGTGTTGGTAACTCCTGAATCTCCACCAATTCATCGCACCGTTGCTGTAAAGCGCGAAAACCTCTATCAAACAATTGATGCTTTCCGCCAAGCTTTAATCAATCCCAGTCGAAATATCAAAGCACCTGCACGCCAATTATATGACTGGCTAATTAAACCGATAGAGAAAGACCTGAAGTTATCAGGTACACAAACTCTGATTTACGCTCCAGATGACCAGTTACGCTACATTCCTTTAACTGCTTTATATGATGGCAAACAATGGCTAGTGCAGCGCTTCAGCGTGAATCACATTACATCTGCTAGTCTGACTAACTTAAACACCCCAAAACAATCTACTTTGCGGGTTTTAGCGGGTGCTTTTACTAAAGGTAATTATCAAATCAAAGTTGGGAATCGACAGGTTGCTTTTGCTGGCTTACCCTTTGCAACGCGGGAGGTAGAAAGTCTAGCAGCTGCGGTTCCTGAAACTACGAAGCTTTTAGACGATGCCTTTACACCTAAAGTCGCTGTACCCCAAATGGATGACTATACAATTGTCCATTTAGCGACTCATGCAGCCTTTATGGTTGGTAAACCAGAAGATTCGTTTATTTTATTCGGGAATGGCGATCGCGTCAATTTTAGAAATGTCGCCACTTGGTCACTCCCTAATGTCGATTTGGTAGTGTTGAGCGCCTGTGAAACCGGCTTGGGAGGCAAGTTAGGTAACGGTGAGGAAATTTTGGGCTTTGGCTATCAGATGCAACAAACCGGCGCTAGAGCCGCGATCGCCTCTTTGTGGTCTGTAGACGATGGCGGTACACAAGCACTCATGAGTGCTTTTTATGCTATTCTCTCTACTGATAAGTTGACTAAAACTGAAGCTTTACGACAAGCTCAAGTCTCATTAATTACTGGAGATTGGAAGAAAATAAGTCACAATGCACCCGTGACCGCAGTTAGTGACTTTAGTCATCCATACTATTGGGCGCCCTTTATTTTGATTGGCAATGGACTTTAAGTGTTGATCCTCTGTTACGAGATGACTTTTGCAAGCTTGTGACTGATGTCTCAATTGGAAAATCAGGTCATGGCGATCGCATCTGCAAAAATTTTAGACATAATTAACGAAAACTGCATTAGCGGAGCTTAACGTACCCCTACAGTAAAGCAAGCTACGCGCAGCGTCTCGTAGAGAAGTTATCGCGTTTTCATGAGATTTTGGAAAAAGAGGAGCGCTCAACTACCCAATTTCTGAATTTTGTGTGTTTTAACACCTTCCAGCGAAAGGCTTAATAAATCCGGCTCGTGAGGTTTTGGCAGGTACAAAAAAATATGCGATGGGCTAGCGACGAGCCAATCACTTAATGGTAATGGAGAATAGGTAAGAGCGATCGCTAATTAAGCGACTATTACCGATTACCAGCTACCGATAATCAATTTCTAATTTGCCATCGACCTTTGGAACCTTAATACTTCTTGGCAAGAGTTTTAGAGCCTGTATCAGTTTGCATAGATTGCTTGACAAGATTAGCCAATTCGTCTAGCTGACTAATTGCCTCCGCACCTTCTAGTTTCATTAATTCGCGGTCATCCCGCATTTCCGTCCAAGTAATCCCGTAATCAGACACTAAAAATCGAATCAGATGGTTATCACCCAAGCTAACCATAAATGATGCACTATTCATTTGGTCGCCACACGTGTAACAGGACGCAGGATATCCGCGCCGCTCTAGTACAACCGCCAAGGCTTGTAGGTTCATTACCAAGTCTTGAACGAATTGTCTATGTTGATGTGCTAGTCTCAGAAACACTTTTGTCCTCCAGACACCACAGTCGTTTGAGTCTCTTTTATATTTTCTTTAGATTTTCTCATCCACTGGTATTGTAAACTATTCATTACAATTACCAGACAAATGATATTGAGTCGTTAATTGACTACCTTGTTTAGGGTAGTGTATCGGGGTTTTGAGCGCCGTATCAAACTATTCAGTTTGGAAATCCAAAATCTCGGACAGAATTGCTAAATTTAACTATATCTTTATACACTTCTGTCAGGGTAGATTCTTACAGGAAGCGATCCGCCTTAAGAGTAACTTAAATCTAGCACTAGTCAACTACCGAAAAGCTACATATTTCGTTTTTATTGACTACGTGCAGCCAATATCCCTTTCATTAGAGGCTATAGCGTAGTTTTGCACCGTTATAGTATCTCTTGCTTAGATATTTGATCTGTTCTCTTTATAACGTAGATTTTGGTATAGACAAATGATTAGGTATACCAAATTCGTTCTTCCTGTATATAAAGTTGAGCAAATGACAGTGCAAATTTTAGATTCAGTACTAAAGGCGGGTTATCTGTAATCCTTTATACAAACTTTACATAATTAGTAGAAAAGTGGGAATGTAGACTCCACAATGGGGCAACTCAACACTGACAATACCTAAACTCAGGAGATGAATGTTGCCATTTAGGCAGTATTTTCAGCTATCTTGGGATTATCCTCCAAAAGTTGTACAAACCAAAGCACGGTAATTTGGAAAGAGTTTTATCGTAGTTTGGTTTTGCCAAACTCAATGCATATATAATATATTTCGATTATTTATTTAAAATGAGTAATTATTTTTTATTAATCACTCGGTTAACTAATTCGTAATTCGTAATTATTGGCGAAACACTTGCGCGTAATTGTCTTTCTTGGTGGTCTAGAAGAAAGTTAGAGATTTAAACCCCAACTAATTTAACTACGAATGACGTTAGCGAGTCGGCGCACCCCTAACTCTACGGGGAAGCAAGCTATATGCATTATTTAAAACTCTATGACATTACCAAAGGGAAAGCGGTTGCACTCCCAATGAGTTAAGAATCCCACCCCTTCAAGGGGTGAGAGTATTAGGAAACTACTTGCCACCAACCAAAAGCTGGGCCAATAAAACGGATCGTTGCCCATCCTATAACCATAAGACCAATGCCTATCCAGGCACCACGAGTAGTCCAACTGACAAATAGTTCGGCTTGAGTTTTTGTGATGGGAACCCAAGACAAGATGCGAGTCTCTTGACTATATGTTTCCCCTAGTATGTTTTTACGACGCTTTGCTTCACCCATAATCAGCAACTCAAATTTTACTTAGGTTCTAAATTTATCTTTCCAGGAATCATGGCTACAGAGAGGCGATGAATCGCATCACCTTCTATAAGCTGATAATAGTGCTTGCTTTTAGACGATCGCGCTTTGGTTGACAAAATTTAAATTGGGGATGGGGCACTGGTGACTGAATTTTAAGCAGAATTTTCCTCATCGGTATTGGAAAACAGGCTGGGATCGAGATAGTTAATGCGTGCCAGAGGACTTAAAGCTGCGAGAATTTGAGCGCCGTAGCTGCGGTTAACAACACGACTATCAAGTAAAGCTACGATCCCTTGACTTTCTCGAACTGGAGCGATCGCCCTTTGTAATTCATTTAAAGCAGCTGGCAACAAATATAAACGAAACCAATCTTGATGCGATCGCTTATAAAGAGCTACCCTACCAGCTACCAGGGGGTTTTCCAAAGACGGTAGTGGCAAAGTAGCAATGATTAACAGATGGGGTGCTGGCAAGACTCGTTGATGTTCTCGCCAAAATTCCCAACCGCTAATTAAAATACCATTTTCATCCAAACAAGTTTTTTCTACTTGCACCCGCGAACCAAACTCTGAAGCCAGAATTGTCGCAACTTGAGCCTTGAGTGGCACATCCCCCACCAAGACAACCGTTAATCCTGGTGCTGTCGCACTTAGACAAACCAGTGTGCGGACTTTATGAATAAATGCCGCTTGAAATTCTGGCGTGTTGGGTAGAGGCAACTTATAGGGTACATACAGTTGAATTGCTTCTGCTTGACTCTCCGAAGAGAACTTCAGGCAAGTTAAATCGTCCAAACCAAGGCGCTGTCGGAAAAGAGGGGCCTCAGTTTCCGGTTCTATAGCGCTGCCAATTAAAACTACTGGCTGTCGCTGCCAAATAGGCGAGAGTATTTCCCCTAATTCCATTGGGGCGTAGTGCAAAGAAAATAAACCTTGTCTATGGGCAATAGTCGCCCAGAAGAGAGGAGGGGAAACAGGGGGGGAAAGATTTTCATCAAGGGGTTGGAATTTTTGCCAGAAATTTTTCCACTTATCTGGGAGGTTTGCTCGATCTAAAGCCAAATACAGGCGACTCAAAATTTCTATTTCTGGCTGGGAAATTAGATAACACTCATAGGGATTAGCAGGATGCTGGAAAAGTTCGTGTGTCAGTTGTATCCGTGCTTCGCGAATTGCCTCAGCTTGGTTTGGGCAAGCCAGCATGAGTTGATCCCAATCATGGGGTTGAATATCTTGGGTAAGTTGGTCACGAACCCAATCTTCGAGATCATCTACCCCATCAATAATTGTGGGAATGCCTTGGGGAAAGCGATCGCCACCAGCCAATTGCCCTGTTAACCAAGCTTCTGGGGAGATCAACAGTAGCCCTTGGAACTCAGCATCAGGCCAAGCGTCACCTGTTCTAATCGATTTATTGGCTGCTAGCCAGTGCTGTAGCCGGGGAATTTCCACTCGCAGCAGAAGTTGCTGCACCGCTTCTTGAGCAACAATAATTACAGGGCCATGCCACATCAGGGCTGATGCTACGAAACTAGTACGATACCGCCCTTGATAGCCACAAACTGCCCCTACTTGAATTAGGGCGCTACGTCCCAGGCGCAAGGCGCGTGCTACCAACCGTGCCATCGTCAAATGATGGGGCCAGGAAGGGAACCCCGCTTGCGATCGCAAAAAGTTATGTAGTGACAAATGAACTTCTGCCTCAATCACACGCTTTTAATTCCATACAAAGTGACTTTTACTAACAAAGCCCCATTTCTATTATTCAGTTATCAGTTAACAGTTACCAGTTACTAGACTGTTGACTGATAACTGTTAACTGATAATTGTTCACTGATCTAACACCCTGAATTATGCCAACTTACACAGGAATTTCCAGCGAAGCCTTCAGGCATCCACTAGATCGCCAAGCCGAGCAAGCTTTACGAAATTTACCGGGATTTGATTTAATCGCTCGTAAATTTGTGGAATTTATCTACGAACGCCCTCAATTAGTCTATCTAATGGGTAACACCATCCAAGTCGGGCCGCGTCAATATTCCACTATTTACCAGATGTTTCGGGAATGCCTCCGAGATTTGGACATTTACCCAGAACCTACACTGTTTGTCTCGCAAAATCCCCAAGCAAATAGCTATGCGCTGGGGCAAGAGAATCCTTACATAGTCATAAATACAGGGATACTAGACTTACTAGACGAAGCCGAGATTCGGGTAGTGCTAGCCCATGAACTGGGGCATATTAAATGTGGTCATACTATTTTAATTCAAATGGCGATGTGGGCGATGAGTGCTGCTTCTGCCTTGGGAGAATTGACCTTCGGCATCGGTAATCTTGTAACACAAGGCTTGATTTACGCCTTTTTTGAGTGGCGGCGTAAAGCCGAGTTATCTTCAGATCGCGCCGCACTACTAGTGATGGATGACTTGAATCCCGTGATGTCAACGATGATGAAACTTTCTGGCGGTAGTAACAAATATGCCAATGAGTGTAGTTTACAAGAGTTTATCAAGCAGTCAGAAAATTATCAGGCACTTGATGAAGATGGACTGAATCAGATATATAAATTCTTGATCTACAATGGCGCTCAAGGTAGTATGTTGAGCCATCCTTTTCCTGTTGAACGCTTACATTACTTACGGGCGTGGGCAGTATCCGAAGAATACCAGCAAATTCGCCGAGGAAATTATCAGCGATCGCCTGCTTCCGGATCGGTAAATGTTTCAGCAGAATCTTCCGAAAATCAAACAGAAAGTTTGCGCCGTCAAATTGAAGAATTACAACGAGAAAT
This sequence comes from Nostoc sp. JL34, assembly GCF_017114945.1. Lineage (GTDB taxonomy): Bacteria > Cyanobacteriota > Cyanobacteriia > Cyanobacteriales > Nostocaceae > Nostoc. The sequence continues at coordinate 10,644 of NZ_JABXKQ010000064.1, read as the reverse complement.
TGACAGAATTAGAAGGAATGAGTAGTTTTTAGTACTAAAGGTGGATTTATATCCCCGACTTCTTTGAGAAGTCGGGGATCTGGGTAGTTAACGTAAATTTTCTATGGAAAATTAAAATACTTAGAGAAGAACCAGATAATTACTCCAGTTCCCAGTACACAAATAATTCCCGCCAAGCCGGCTAGGGGTTTTTTATTCTTACCTGTGAACCAGTCAGAGACTTTACCTGTGTAAGTAATTAGTTCTGCTGTATCTATGGTAGCGATCGCCCATACCCATCCTGCGTGCAATCCCCAAGCTAAACCCAAGTTACCATGATCGGCAAAACGTGCCAATACCAGCACCATTCCCATCAGCCACAATCCAGGGAGTTGGGGTGCAGTTTCACGTTGCTCCCAAACCAGGTGTAGCAAGGCAAAAACCAAGCTAGAAATTACTGCTGCTACCCAAATTGGGTAATCCTGCGCTAATTCAGTGAACAGGAAACCGCGAAAAACTAACTCTTCTATCCCACCGACTAACAACGCTATCAAGAAAATCGGTAGCAAGATGGGTAGTAGTAACTTGAAATTCGTCTTTTCAACAGAACACCAACCTAACCATAATTGCCCACTAAATACAATAGCTAGGCTCACCACTCCCAAACCGAAACCTATTGCTAAAGAAGTAAAACTTGAAAGATTGCTAACAAAACCGTAATCTGAAAAGGATTTATTAGTCAGCCAAATTACTCCCCAAAGAGTCAGAGGAGCTAATAGATAAAGTGACACCAATAACGGCATCTTTTGCTCTGGCTGCAAAGGTTTAGGAGGTTGCCAATTAAGCAATATTGCTGATACTGCTGCTACTGGTAACCAGCAAACTATCCAGCAAATAAAAAATTCCATCACTATAACTAGTGCTGGTGCATTTTCCATAAATGTCAGCAAGGCGTTGACCGAAGGCTCAAAGAAAGTTATCAAAATAAACAAAAAAACACGATAGACTCCTTGCATTATAGATTTCTTGTTGATTAATCAAGACTCTACTAAACTTGGTGACTTCTGCAAGGGGTCTAATCGTATTTTTTACCTGGGACAAAATTTTCTCAACAGAGCTACCAGTTTGCTATTCGGATAAGGAGAAGTTATCATCACCTGAAACTTATCCCTACCATCAGCAAATTTACTCTTCGTCTTCTAAATCTTCGTCTGATTCGTCAGAGTCTATATCTTGTGAGGTCAGTTTTTTATCAGTTTCACCAAGTTGAATTAAGTGAATATGTTTGTATCCCAGTCTAATTTCAAACTCATCTCCAGGCTTTAAACCCATTGCTTTGGTATATGTAGCACCAATCACAATCTGACCATTTTGATGGACACTAACCCGATATGTCGGTTCACGACCACGACCATCTTTAGGTGCTTCTGGACTTAGAGGAATTCCTCTAGCAGAGAGCAAAGCGTCATAAAAATCGGTGAGATTGACACGAACCTGGTTATTCTTAGTAACAGTGTAATAGCCGCACTGTTTAGCTCTTTCTCGGCGTGGTAAGGTGGAAAGTTCTTTTACTTTAGCAAGTAGTGTTTTTCCGGTTAATGGCGCGGTTGCAGTTTCAGTCATTATGCTCAAATTTTCCTTACTCTCTCCAAACTGATAAACGATGTAGTCTTATGCCAGCATTTGACTTTTTAGCATTTGCATAGAGCTACTTAAGACCCTAGTGTAACGGGTGAATTCCTGCCGATAGGAGCCAAAAGCACTTCTATTATGGTTGTCCACAACCAACTAGAGGCCATAGTTGCCACAGACATTTATTTTGGTGATGTTACGGCACTTTTAACCATTATTCGCCATCAGAAAGAAAACTATTTTCTCCTTTGGCGCTACTGTAGCGGTGTAACTTTCAGCCACCTTTACAAATTGGGTAGGTTCTACTGCAAATAAGTCGTAGACCTAAGAAATTGCAGGTTTTTCACTTTCAGTGCTTGTCTTTCTTGCCAATGAGCAAGTAGAGTTTTCTCTACTCGTCCTCTCAAGCTTTGGACAGCATAGTATTTCAATAGAGTCCTACGGGCATAAGCCCTTTTGTCCTGCCAGTAGAGACGCGAATTTTCTTGTCTCTACATTACGAATTAACAAAGCAGTAGTAGCCGCGCTGATACGGCTATTAATTCTGGTTTTGTCACTTCGTAATTTTATATTAAATACTAGCATGGACTAATAATAGCAAAATAGTTGTTTAATTTTGAATTAAAGTTGCTGGTAAATTTTTATTTAAATTCCTGGACTTAAAGAAGAAAAAAGCAGTGACGATTTTCTTAACCCTTTATTGCAAGCGTGAGTATTGCCATCTGGCTTTTATAAAAATTTATGTAATTGAGACGAGCAGTTTTGACCTATGAGTTCAATTCAAGATTTTCTTGATTGAGAGTCAGCAAAAAAGCTAAAAGTCTGGTACGTCCGGGTTTCCCGATGCTCTAACTTTTCTTTGAAAGTGGTGAGGATTTTTCCTTGGATTATTATCCTAAGGTCAAAAGCGGTTAGAGGATTCTGCACGTCTGTCTATGGGAAGAATAAATCTCTTAACATATGTCTAGCGCTTGATTGCCACTACTATATGTTAAACATGGGCTTTTACACTTCTATATAATCAAAAAATTGCGTCAAGCGTTAGCGAAGCCAGAATTTTCTAACCAGGACTGCTGGACTCAAGTTGACATCAAGACGTGTTGCTAACCTGATATGGATTTAATTTGGATATGATTGCTAGTTCAAAGATGAACCTAAGTCGCTCTACCCGCAAATCCTCTTTCCTTTACATTCCCAAACAGGTAAATTCAATGGAAAGCTGCAATTACATTTTTGGCGTTTTATCTCAGAATTTGACACAAATCTTGTCTACAGCACTGATATAACTAAAATTTTAATGGTTATCCTTAAACTAGAATCAGTCACTCTTTAATCGTCAGCCTATTAACACCAGGGTTTGAATTAAGGGCAAAAAGAGTTATAGCTCACTTTTGGCAACTACCTACCTTGACTGATGATTTTTGAGGCTGGTGAAGCAATTTTAAAATTTTGGTTAGTGGTAATGAAAGTTATTTTTAAGGTCATTCGACAGCAACAAAATTCCTCCCCTGTTGTGCAAAGCTACCTTGTAGAGGCAGAACCAGGTAATACAATCTTGGATTGCCTCAATCATATTAAGTGGGAGCAAGATGGAACTTTAGCATTTCGCAAAAATTGCCGCAATACCATTTGTGGTAGCTGTGCAATACGAATTAATGGGCGTTCGGCTTTAGCTTGTAAGGAAAATGTTGGCAGTGAACTTGCCAGATTACAACAAATACCATCATCAGAAAGTAAAGTAAATGCCATTGGCGAAATCACGATCGCCCCTCTCGGCAATATGCCCGTGATTAAAGATTTGGTTGTAGATATGAGTAGTTTCTGGAATAATCTAGAGGCAGTTGCTCCTTATGTGAGTACGGCGGCACGACAAGTACCAGAAAGAGAGTTTTTGCAAACACCACAAGAGCGATCACGCCTCGATCAAACTGGTAACTGTATTATGTGCGGTGCTTGTTACTCTGAATGCAACGCTCGTGAAGTTAATCCAGACTTTGTTGGCCCCCATGCCCTGGCCAAAGCTTACCGCATGGTAGCAGACTCCCGCGATAGCGATACCGAAAATCGTTTAGAAAGTTACAACGAAGGTACTAAAGGCGTATGGGGTTGCACCCGTTGTTTGTACTGCGATTCAGTTTGTCCAATGGAAGTTGCACCATTAGAACAAATCACCAAAGTTAAACAAGAAATTCTCACCCAAAAACAAGCCAGCGATAGTCGCTCCATTCGTCACCGGAAAGTATTGGTAGATTTAGTTAAAGAAGGTGGTTGGATTGATGAACGTCAATTTGGTTTACAAGTTGTCGGTAACTATTTTCGGGATTTAAAAGGATTACTCAGTCTTGCACCTCTCGGTTTGCGGATGATCCTTCGGGGTAAGTTTCCCCTATCATTTGAAGCTTCTGAGGGTACAGAACAAGTGCGATCGCTCATTGAATCTGTGCAACAACAAGAGGGACTGGGGACTAGGGATTAGGGATTGGGTATTAGGTTATGAGGTGTTAGGTAGGTATGGGGATTAAAAGAATTCTTTCCCATTCCCCATTCCCCATTCTTCAACGCGGTTCTTGAGGTATATTCAACGGCTGTCCATAACGGTCATATACTAAAACATCCCACTGCCCATTGTTACTGGACTCAAAAGCAATCCTACTACCATCAGCGCTAATTGTAGGGTTGCGGACTTCTGCTTGCAGGTTATTAGTTAAATTCCGTGATTGGCGTGTTTCTCGATCGTAGAGAAAAATAGCCGATCGCCCCTGACGACTAGCCGCAAACACAACATAACGACCATCTTGTGAAACACTAGGATGATTTGCGATCGCATCAAAGGAGTTTAAACCTGGCAAATCAACCAAATCACGAGTTACCGTATCAAACATATAAACATCTTGGCTACCGCGTCGGTCAGTAATAAAAACAATGTATCTCCCAGAAATTTGGGGGTTTAATTCTGACGCTAAACTATTGAGACTCCGACCCCCCGGATCAAAGGGATAACTCAAAAGGCGAGGGTAGCCAAAACACCCAGTCAATAAACTTAAACAGAAAAATACAGGTATAAAAAAGACACGTTTCATATAACTTAGTCATTAATCATTAGTCAATAGTCTCACAACTACTAACTACGCCAATTTTAGATTTTAGATTTTTCCTTCAATCCAAAATCCAAAATTGAATGACCCTAACTGCTAACTCCTACGGGGGTGAACCTACAGTTGCACCATTGGGAATATCTAACTCAATATTTGGCCCCCGGTCTAGGACTTCAATATCCCACTGACCACGAGTGGCGGTTTCAAAGACAACATAACGTCCATCTGGGCTAATATTTGGTTTTCTGACCCAGCCGCGATAAATTGGTGTGACGATTTGCGATTGTTGCGTAGCGCGATCGTAAAGCGCCACCACTGGTCTACCTTGGTCACTAGTAAGATAAGAAATATAACGCCCGGTGTAGCTCAAACTAGGACTTTCAGCAATTGTCTCTTGTCGATTTATCCCCGGTGTGCTAATAAACAGTTGCCTCTCCAAATCGTACACTAGTAGCTGCTGATTACCATTCCGATTAGATACAAACGCTAAAAATCGCCCATTTCCGCTCAAAGCAGGTTGCTCCTCGGTGTAGCGACTGTTGAGAGAAGTAGGCCCTATGGGAATATCGTTAGAACCACAAGATACAAGCAAACTTGTTAAACCAAAAACTAGGCTCCAATGAATTGGTCTTTGGAGCCAAAATGTAGGCGTAAATTTTTCCACCTCAATTGTTTTCCGTCGCCTCTAAACCTGCTTCCACGCCAACTGTTTTAAATATCGTCATCAAAATCGGTCGAATTATCTGGCCCCTCATTTGGCTTTTCAATCGGGTTGTATGGCACATAATCAGTTGGGATCGCATCATCATCTTCGCGCGGTCTTCGAGGAGTTAAGTCAGTAGTCGGACGACGCCTTCTTTGTCTCGGAGCAACATCATCTTCACGACTTTCGGGACGCTGGGGCCCGTTATTAGTGCGGCGAGAAGGTTTTCTGACTTCCCCACCCGAAGTTTCCCAATCATCAACTTGCCTAGATGAAGAACCCCAATTTTCTTCTTCAGAGCTTTCAGAAGGGCGATTCACAGGACGCCCAGAAGTACGCCGCCGTGTTCTATCCGCTGGAGCCTGTCTTTCACTACTGCTGCCGTTACGGCGTTCTGTACGACGGGGGGGTTGCTCCTGGTAGTAGTCATCACGAGTTGAAATCTCATCCCTGCTACCGCGAATTCGGGCACGCACAGGGCGTTCTTCCTCGTCTTCATAAGGCAATGGATCTAAGTCTGCCTCCATCTCAGCTTGATACTTTCTGCGATCGTTGTACGAATAGCGATCGCTAACGGGTCGGTCTTCGTCCACAATAGGAGTGTTGCGCTTTGCTTGCTGAGTAGCTATACTCCGCAGACGAATACTTTCAACTGCAAAAAACACAGTTGTACCGACTAAAAGCAATTGACCAAATTGGAGAATCGGGTCTAGCCGCCATCCTTGAAAGACGAGAATGAAGCCGCAAAGCAAGCCGACTGCGGCAAAAAAGATATCTTGATCCCGTGACAATTCTGGACGCACAGTGCGGAGAAAATACAGTGCTGCCCCAGCCACAGCCAGGAAAATTCCTAGAATACTGGCTGAGTTTGCTCCAAAATTTACCTGAGCCAGAAAACTGGCTGAGTTCAGCCCAAAATTTATCATTGCTGTTTTCCCAATATCAAATCTATGTTAGCGAGTCACAATTAAAATCACTACTCTAATTAGAGACAATATATTGAAGCTTCAAAGCCTCTGGCAAAGAAGCTCTGAAGCTATTCACCGAAAAGTAAAAACACCTATGTCTATCATCTACAACTGCCATCACCCGCAGAAACTGCTGCTTTTAGTGCAATTAAGTCGATAGCTGACAGACAATCGATTATGAGAGTTGAATTAACTCTCATAAGCATTATGAACGCTGAATTTTATCTTTTTGGCTAATGAAAACTAGACCAACAGTAACGGGTATTACCACAATTGCAGCACCCCAAGCCAAACTCCAAAGAAAATTTGCTAAAGAAGGCGTCATACTTCTCAACCTTTTTTTACACACTTCATCCTAATTTTAATAGTGTATTACTTTCTTGAGAAGCCTCTGGGCGTGAACTGCCAAACTTAGCAAACATTCTCACAAGTGATTGAGTTAACCGCGTGAGTATGTTTACTTTTGTATTTCAGAAGGAAGTGACAGCATTTGGTTAAAATGATGATGAGAGTGCTTTACAAAGCTTCAAATTTTTTAGCGATGTCTACGACGGGCTACGCCTACGCAAAGCGTGGCTTGCCGTTGCCTAGCTTTTTTCTTTCTTTACAGATAGATAGTAGCTTAAACCAATGACTGGTGTTAACCTGACTGCTTGGATTCTTGGCCCTGTGTTAGGGCTGATGACATTCTTATTTATATTTCGCATCATTCTCACTTGGTATCCGCAAGTGGATCTGAATCGTTTGCCCTTTAATTTAATAGCCTGGCCCACTGAACCATTTTTAATCCCGTTGCGAAAACTGGTACAACCTATAGGCGGGGTAGACATTACACCTATTATTTGGGTTGGCATCTTCAGCCTGTTGCGAGAAATCCTGCTAGGTCAGCAAGGATTGCTGACTATGCTATATCGTGTGAATTAGGGATGGGGCATTGGGCATTGGGCATAGATTACACTACAACTTCCTCATTTCCCTAGTCCCAAGTCCCCAGTCCCCAGTCCCCTATCCGTTCATTTCCTGCACAAAATTTGTATAGACATTACCCTGCAAAAACTGTGGAGTTTCCATAATTTTTTGATGAAATCCAATGGTAGTAGGTAGTCCCGTAATGGCACATTCCCGCAGTGCGCGTTTCATCCGGTTAATAGCAGTGGGTCGGTCTGGTGCCCAAACAATTAACTTGCCAATCAAGGAATCGTAGTAGGGCGGGATTTGGTAATCTGTGTAAACGTGGGAATCAATCCGAACACCAGGGCCTCCAGGGGGAAGATAGCCGCTAATCCGTCCGGGAGAAGGGCGAAAGTCATGATCTGGATCTTCGGCGTTGATCCGGCATTCAATCGAATGACCTCGTAATACTACTTGCTCTTGCGTAAGCTTGAGTCTTTCTCCTTGGGCAATGCGGATTTGTTCAGCAACCAAGTCTATCCCAGTAATCATCTCTGTTACAGGATGTTCTACTTGAATCCGGGTGTTCATTTCCATAAAGTAGAATTTACCGGATCTATCTAAGAGAAACTCGATAGTGCCCGCCCCACTGTAATTAATAAATTGGGCAGCTTTGACAGCAGCATGTCCCATTTTCTCACGCAGGTCTTGATCGAGAGCCGGACTAGGAGCTTCTTCTAACAGCTTTTGATTCCGGCGTTGAATAGAGCAATCGCGTTCACCCAAGTGGATAACATTACCGTAGTTATCCGCCAAAATTTGAAATTCGATGTGGCGGGGACGTTCAATAAATTTTTCTATGTAAACGCCAGAATTTCCAAAAGCTGCTCCTGCTTCGCCTTGAGCTGCGAGAAAAAGTTTAACAAATTCGTCTTCAGAACGCACTAGGCGCATACCCCGGCCACCGCCACCCGCTGTGGCTTTGATCATTACTGGATAGCCGATATCTTTGGCAAATTCTAATCCTTCTTGCTCGGATTCTACCAACCCCTCACTACCTGGTACTGTCGGGACTCCAGCTTTTTGCATGGTTTCTTTGGCAGTGGCTTTATCCCCCATGAGCTTTATAGCTTCTGGAGTTGGGCCAATAAAAGCAATATGATGGTCGGCACAGATTTCTGCAAACCGGGCATTTTCTGCCAAAAAACCATAGCCTGGATGAATGGCAGTAGCATTGCGCGTCAGTGCAGCAGCAATAATATTGGGAATATTCAAATAACTTTTACTGCTAGCAGGTTCGCCAATGCAAACCGCTTCATCAGCAAGTTGAACATGGAGAGCATTACGGTCAACGGTGGAGTGAACCGCAACTGTGGCAATTCCCATTTCTTCACAGGCGCGGAGAATGCGAAGGGCGATTTCTCCCCGATTGGCAATTAATATTTTGTCAAACTTCATTTTTTAGTTTCGATATCATTACCAGTAGATTGACATTTTCTCTGATCCAACTTGAAACAACGCTTCTGCATCCTTTCAAATTATCACAGGAGATTCGCCACCCTGATTCTAAGCAAACATTGCATATTGCAGGCTTGCTGCCTCTACGGGTCTTACTACACTAACAACATTGCTGCTGTAAGTCTTGGCTAGCCTAGCAAGTTGGGCTTTTGCGTAGGTGTAGCCCGTTGTAGACATCGCCTACAGCAGGCAGATAGGCCATCGCATCCCGCCGAACACAGTAGCTCTAACCTTTTCAATATCACTTGTACATCTGCTAAATTTCTGTCAGTCTGATACCGCCTTGAGAAAATTTATATTTTTGAGCAACTGAATTTAGATATCACCTTACTATAATTATTTTCTTATGCTATAGTCTATGTTTAGACAAACCATGCGGATGTGGCGGAATTGGTATACGCGCACGCTTGAGGTGCGTGTGGCTTTGCCTTGCGAGTTCGAGTCTCGCCATCCGCATTTTTGCTTGTTTAAGCATAGGGTCAATAGTCACGGGTCAAAAAACCTTAGACTATTGACCCTTAAATATTAAGTTTGTAGTGAGGACTTTAGTCCTTGTTTGAAACACTGAAGTGCTAACTACATACTAGACAAAGTTGCCTTGCCAAAGTACTAGTTTTTTATGCTTTTATAGAGATAGGTGAAGTTTTGTAAAAAGCATTGACTATTACTTTTACGCCGACAAACAACCTAACACTGCCACCAGCTTGGCATCGCCTCACTCCGATTTGGCAAGGAGGAGAGGAAATAATTCAACAAAGTTTACCTCATACTCAACTAGCACCGGCTTGGCAGCTAATGCTCTTGGGTGATGGCTCCCCAACACGTCACTTAGAATTGCTCACAGGTGAGCCTGTAGAAGTAGATGTTATTGATATGTCATTGATTGGCATCGACTTGGATAGTGCTCCTGAGTTAATTCAAGCTGTTCCTGAACCACGGCTACGGCGACAAGTGTGGCTGCGGACTGCTTCTGGTCAGCGATTAGCCTATGCTACTTCGTGGTGGGAAGCCAGTCATGTAGATGAGTATTTGCAAAACCGTTCATTACCAATTTGGGCGAGTTTAGCTCGTCTTCGCACAGAGTTGTATCGGGATGTGCGAGGGATTTACTATGGTGACTCATCGGCACTAGAGTCAGGTTTTGGTGTAACTGGGCCTTTTTGGGGTCGCCACTACTTGTTTTGGCATCATGGACAACCATTGACATTAATTTATGAAGTTTTTTCGCCTTATTTAACCAAATATTTGGGGCCTATGCAGTTGAGTGCTATTAATGCTGAGGCATAGGATTATTTAAAAGTTTTTCATCCTTTGCAGTGCCCCCCAATCTCAATAACACTATTGTTATAGGGTAGGCACTTTCTAAATTATTTATTAATTTTTGATTTTTCAAAAAATCACCAGTCGAATCTCAGCAAAAATAACATCTATTCTGTATCATTTTGGTGCAAATTCCCAAAAATGATAATTCAACAATATCTCTGACTTGGAAGATTGGTAATCCATACAAAATCTCGGACACTGAATTGATATTAGTTATAAAAAGTCAATACTACAGATGGAACCTCTGTAAATAGAAGTTAGTGTGAGTTGCTGATGACTTGCAGCAATGCCCAAGTTAGTTATATCCTCGAAGTGCTTGAAATGACGGATGTGAACTTTTGGAGACTTGCCGATAGAGGCAACCGTTTAAAGGAAGTGTCCTGCGAAATTCAACAAAGCGTGTTAAAAAAGGTAACTAACCACGAAAACACTGCTTTTGAAACATTGGGGAAGGTTGATTACGGAAATATCATCAATTGTTTAGGGGAGCATGTCAACTTTGCTAGAACACATGAACTATTGAATAGTGGCAGAA
>NZ_JABXKQ010000131.1 GCF_017114945.1 Nostoc sp. JL34 | reverse complement strand
TATCCTGCCAATACTTTCAATGGGACTCTATGCCGAAGAACGGAAGCGGGGCACCTTAGAACTGTTAGCCACGTCACCAATTACCAATTGGGCGGTAGCTGTAGGTAAGTTATTAGGGGTGCTAACATTTTTTATCACAATGATTGTACCCATGCTAGTGTTGGAAGCGATCGCAATTAGCGGCTCAAATCCCCCAATGGCACGCTCAATTCCCTTGCTGGGTCATTTTGGATTAATCTTGCTAGCAGCAGCAATTTTATCTATAGGAATGTTTATTTCCTCATTAACAGACAGCACAATTCTCTCTGCCGTTCTCACCTTTGCAGTAATCTTATTATTGTTATTGATTGATTTAATCGGCAAAATTATTCCTGGCCCCGTCGGCGAAGCCTTAGGTTATCTGTCATTGCTGAAACATTACAACACCTTAATCCAAGGAATTTTCGATAGCAGCACCTTAATTTTATTTGCCAGTTACATTTTTTTGGGCATCTTTCTCACCGCTCAATCAATTGATGCACTGCGCTTTCAAAGGCAGTAGTTATATGTCATTGATCATTTGTCATTGGTCATTTGTCAAAAATTAGTGACAAGTAAAAGTATATGGACGTTTGATTCCGGTTCCCCCCTTAAAAAGGGGGGTTAGGGGGGATCAATAAGTGCAAAGATACAGCCAACCACTTTTAAAACATCCTCTAACTACCGAACAGATAAATGCAATCAAAATAATCATCAACGAACTAGCACCCAAATTAAACTCCTACCTAAACTCAATTGGCAATGTACCAGATGACCAAGGACAGATGACAAATGACAAATGACAAATGACAAATTATATGAAAATAGTTGCAAAAAAGAAACTGTGGAAATATCTATTTTGGTTAGGCCCGTTCCTAATTACTGTGGGCTTAACAGTTGGGTTAGTCTCTGAACAGTGGGGACTAATCCCATTAGTATTTATAATTACGGGAATTGTCATCAGTGGATTGGGGATAATATGGCAAAGTTACGAAACTAACTGGTGGAAACGTCGTTCTACCCAAGCTGGGACTAATGCCCTAGTAGCGACTCTAGCAGTATTAGCAATTTTGGGATTGATTAACTTTTTAGGCACTCGCTACCACCTGCGGGCAGACTTAACAGAAACTCAATTGTTTACCCTTGCGCCCCAGTCACGGCAATTAGTGAGTGTCTTACCGCAGCCAGTTAAAGTGTGGGTGTTTGATATTAACCAGAATCCCCAAGACCGAGAACTGCTAGAAAATTATCAGCGACAAAGCTCAAAATTTAAATATGAATACATCGACCCCCAAGCAAGACCAGGACTTGCAGAAAAGTTTGGCGTTAAAGATTACGGGGAAGTTTATTTAGAATCTGGGGATAAACGGCAATTAGTACAGACAGTAAATGAAAATCAGCGCTTATCGGAAGTCAGATTAACTAGTCGCCTGCAACAACTAACAAATTCCACAATAGCCAAACTTTACTTACTGCAAGGTCATGGCGAACGTCAACTTTCGGCTGGTAAAGGTGCAATATCACAAGCAGTTCAAGGATTAGGCGACAAAAATTTTACAACAGCACCGCTTAATTTAGCAGAAACTTCCAAAGTTCCTCAAGATGCTGCTGTTGTAATATTAGCCGGCCCCAAACGAGAATTGTTTGAAGGTGAAGTTAAAGCCTTACAAGAGTATCTAAATCGCGGCGGTAACTTACTGCTGATGATTGATCCCAATACCGACCCCAAACTTGACAGCTTGCTACAAGAGTGGGGTGTTCGTCTGGATAATCGTTTAGCAGTAGATATTTCTGGGGAAAGCGTAGTGGGACTTGGCCCTGCTGCCCCTGTAGTCACAGAATACGGTCAACATCCGATTACCAAAGATTTCGGTAACGGTAATTCTTTTTATCCAATAGCCCGACCACTGGAAATTACCTCTGTACCTGGTATCGAAGCTACTCCATTACTGCGAACTAAACCCTATCCTAACAGTTGGGGAGAAAGCGACCTCCAAAGCGAAAAATTGGAGTTTAATGAAGGCAAAGACCTCAAAGGACCTCTAACCTTGGGTGTTGCTTTAACCAGAAAACAAGTAGCTAAATCTACTTCCACTCCCCAAGCTTCACCGCTACCATCACCAAGCACCCAAAGCAAAACTAGCCCTACTCCTTCACCCTCTCCCAAGACTCCGCAAGTTTTACCATCACCAACCACCCAAAGCAAAACTTCCCCCACTCCCTCATCTCCCCCATCTCAAACAGCCACCGAATCCCGGTTAGTAGTTTTCGGAAATTCTAGCTTCGCCACCGATGGCTTGTTTCAACAGCAACTAAATGGAGATGTATTTCTCAATTCAGTTACTTGGCTAAGTCAACAGGATCAACAACCCCTTTCCATTCGCCCCAAAGAAGCGAAAAATCGCCGGATAACTCTGACAACCACCCAAGCGAATCTTTTAATATTGTCGTCTTTGTTAGTTTTACCTTTAATTGGGTTCGCGGCGGCAGTTATTATCTGGTGGAAACGACGGTAAGAAGTGAGTTAGGAGTTTGGAGAGACGCGATTAATCGCGTCTGTACGTTAGGAGTTTGGAGTTATAGTGGTTCCCAATTGCATGGAATACAGACCTAACCCCCAGCCCCTTCCCTTCTAGCGTTGGGGAGTAAGATTCAAAGCCTCTCTCCTTTTAGGAGAGAGGTCAAAGCTGTACTACACCTAAGACGTAGACGTAGGTTGGGTGGAGCGGAGCGCAACCCAACATATATCAGGATGTTGGGTATCAGGATGTTGGGTTACGCAAAGCCTCCACCCAACCTACAATTTTTTTGCTTTAGTAATTCTCAATGCCCAATGCCCAATGCCCAATAATTAAAAAATGAAATTGCCGCGAACGACTTTAATTTTAATACTGCTAGCCCTGGGTTTAGGTGGTTTTGTTTACTTCTCTGAAATCCAGGGTGCAACTGTGCGAGAAGAAAATAAGGAACAAAAGCAACAAATTTTCTCTTTTAGAGAAGATGATGTACAGTCTTTAACAGTCAAGACAAAAAAACTCACCTTGAATCTAGAACGTAACCGTGAATCTAGTAACCCCAAGTGGTTAATCAAATCTCCAATATCAGAGCCAGCAAATGATGCTATTGTTTCTTATTTAATGGATTTATTGGTTAAAGGTAATAGCGAACGCACCTTATCAACTCCAGCAAAAGACCTTACAGAATTTGCCTTAGATCAACCCCAAGTAACTATCAATATCACCCTGAAAAACCGACAAAACCATCAGTTGATTTTAGGTAAATCTAACTTTAACGGTAGTTTCTTGTATGCTTTAACTGACTCGGCAACAAAACCCAATGAAAATATAAATGTCCTGTTGGTATCTACAGATTTTGCAAATGCCGTCAATCGGGAATTATCAGAGTGGAAACAACCTGTAGATAATAGTCAGAAACTTCCTCCGCTCATTATTCCTAAACCGAGTCCGACAAACAGCAAATAATTATAATTCAAAATCTGGCGCTATTACTATGACAAATCCGACAGCAACATTGCTAATTTCCTGCCCCGATCAACGGGGATTGGTGGCGAAATTTGCCAATTTCATCTATTCTAATGGTGGTAATATTATCCATGCAGATCAGCATACAGATTTTGCTGCTGGATTATTCCTCACGCGCATTGAATGGCAGTTAGATGGGTTCAATTTGCCGCGAGAATTTATTGCCCCTGCATTTAATGCGTTTGCGAAGCATCACGGAGTGTTCGCACAACCTTTAAGGGCTAAGTGGGAAATACGTTTTTCTGATACAGTACCACGCATTGCTATTTGGGTAAGTCGGCAAGACCATTGTCTATTTGATTTAATTTGGCGACAACGCGCTAAAGAATTTATTGCTGAAATTCCTTTAATTATTAGTAACCATTCTAATTTAAAGGTAGTGGCAGAACAATTTAATATTGAATTTAAGCACATTCACATAAATAAAGATAATAAATCAGAACAAGAAGCCCAACAACTAGAATTACTCCGTCAGTACAAAATAGATTTAGTTGTATTAGCCAAATATATGCAGATTGTTAGTGCAGATTTTATTAGTCAATTTCCACAAATTATTAATATACATCACTCCTTTTTACCCGCTTTTATCGGAGCAAACCCTTATCACCGAGCTTTTGAACGGGGTGTAAAAATTATTGGTGCAACTGCTCATTATGCCACTGCTGATTTAGATGCAGGCCCAATTATTGAACAAGATGTGGTGCGAGTTACCCACCGTGATGAAGTTGATGATTTGGTGAGAAAAGGCAAAGATTTGGAGAGAGTTGTATTAGCAAGAGCGGTGCGATCGCACTTGCAAAATCGTGTATTAGTATATGGAAATAGAACAGTAGTATTCGAGTGATTTTATCTCCAAAGGAATGTAATTTTACAACAGATCAGTATAAAAATATTAAGAGTTATCGCTGGGTTTGCGAAAGCGAAGTTAAATAGTTAACAGCCTGACAGTAAAAACATATTATGATCCCTGACAACTTCATCGTCCGTGCAATGAACAGGTCGGAAATTGATTTGGCGATTACTTGGGCAGCAAGCGAAGGTTGGAATCCAGGAAGGTATGATGCTGAATCTTTTTATCAAACTGACAAGAACGGTTTTTTATTGGGTGAGTTGAATGGTGAGCCGGTGGGGTGCATTTCTGCTGTCGCTTACAATCAACACTTCGGCTTTCTAGGTTTTTACATTGTGAAACCCCAGTTTCGTGGGCAGGGATTGGGTATAAAAATTTGGAAGACAGCAATGGACTATCTAGGTGCTGACCGTAACATCGGCTTAGATGGTGTAGTGGCTCAACAAGATAACTACAAAAAGTCTGGTTTCCAAATCGCTTATAACCATATTCGTTATCAAGGGGTGAGTGGCGGTGCTATACCTGCTGGTATCATCGACCTGAAAACAGTGCATTTTGAAGAGTTGGTGGCTTACGATTGCCAACTTTTTCCTTCTAAGCGTCCAGTGTTTCTGCAACATTGGATTGAACAGCCAGAAAGTACTGCTTTCGGATTTCTCAAAAATGGATATCTTGTTGGTTACGGAGTTATCCGGCCTGCCCATACAGGTTTTCGGATTGGGCCACTGTTTGCTAATGATGAACAGATTGCTGAAGCATTATTTCAAGCCTTGCTTGCAGAAAATCCTCATGCTCCAGTGTTTTTTGATGTGCCGGATGCAAATGTACAAGCGATTAACCTAGTTCAACGTTACCAATTCCAGCCAGTCTTTCAAACGGCTCGGATGTACACTAAAGAAATTCCTAGTTTACCTCTTGATCGCATCTTTGCTGTGACAAGTTTGGAACTAGGTTAGAAACAGACAAACAATCTGTTTAGATCCCTAATAATACAATCCCGCTGTGAGCGCGTGAGTTTTTCTATTAGTTTGCGTGCGTCAAACTTGATGACTTTTAACAAGTGCTGTGATCGCAGGTATCAGTTTGTCATAGACATTGCCTCATAATAAAGAAAGATTAAGCTGCACTCAGAAAACTCTCAATGAGCCAAACTAGCCTAAATTTAGTTGCAATATCTATATTTCTCATGACCCTATCGGTATTGCTAGGACCATTCTTAAACTTATCACCGGCAGTACCAGCACTTGCTACCTTCACCATCTTAGGCATCGCGACATTAGATAGTTTCAGCCTGCAAGGCAAGGGTGGTACTATCTTTTTGGATTGGATTGCTGGTTTTTCAAAAGAACACCGCGATCGCATCATCCACCATGAAGCAGGACATTTCTTAGTTGCTTACCTGATGGGTATTCCCGTTACTGGCTACACACTCAGCGCTTGGGAAGCCTGGAAACAGGGGCAACCTGGGCAAGGCGGCGTTAGCTTTGATGATGGTGAATTAGCATCTCAACTACAAGTAGGTAAAATCAGCGCCCAAATGCTAGACCGCTACTGCACTGTTTGGATGGCGGGTATTGCTGCTGAAACGCTGGTTTTTAATAATGCTGAGGGTGGAGCTGATGATAAAAGCAAGCTGATAGGAGTCTTGACAATTTTAGGCTTTTCTGAATCAGTTTATCAGCAGAAATTGCGGTTTCATGCCCTCCAGGCAAAAACTCTACTGCAAGAAAATTGGTCTAGCTACGAGGCTTTAGTTAATGCCATGAGACAACGCAATTCGGTAGAAGATTGTCATGCTGAGTTAGGAGTAGGGAGTGGGAAGTAGAAAGTTATATCAAGCTAGTAATGAAGAGTTTGTAGTAAGGACTTTAGTGCTAAAAAAATAAGGACTGAAGTCCTTACTACGAACTTATTAACATCATCTTAAACAGAAAAATTATTCAACTCTGGCGCGGAGTGCGGGAGATGGAAAGAGAGTTTCAAATCCAGCTTGTCTCTCTTGTAAAGATTCTAGAGCATCGTTCCAAAGACTTTCATAATAAAAGAAGGTGACGCCTAAACCGCGTTCTTGGACAGCCCGCACCTGAGACTTAATTTGCTGCATGGGAACTGGGTTATTTCGTAACCCTGTCATAATGCCAACTCCAGTTGGAATTATTTGTTGCGCTTCTTGAATTTCTGGGCGGGAAATATTTGCCACAAAACTTTTCAGATCCGGACGATAAATTTGCACAATTAACTCGTCGACAATATTTTGCCGCATCCAAGTCAGCCAATCTTGCAGGTGAAACTTGTAAGCAAAATCATAGTAGTTAGGAGCAACGGAGAAAATCGCCTGGGGTTTTCTCTGCTTTACCGCTTGGTTAAGTTGTACCATGAAAGCCGTAATTTTATCTGCCCGCCACTTTACCCATGCTGCATCTTGGGGATTATTTGGGGGAGCATTTTTGGTTTCTTGGGTGTACAAGGCAACTGTATATTGATCGTAGCCAAACTCGTGGGGCAAACTCATGTGATCGTCAAACTGAATGCCATCGGCATCATATTGGGTAACAGTTTCTAGCACAAGATTGGTGATGAATTGTTGCACTTGTGGATGGAACGGATTGAGCCACATCACCTCACCAGCCGCACTGTTTGAAGTTTGGCTACCATCCCGCTTTTGTGTGAACCAATCCGGGTAATTCAGTGCCAGTTCTGAGGTTGGGGGAGCCATGAAACCAAACTCAAACCAGGGAATTACCAGCAATCCTTTGCGATGAGCTTGAGTGATGAGGTCTGCCAGAATATCATGTCCATCTGAACCTTTGTAGACAAAAGGTTGAATCCCTGCACGTTGTGCTAAGGCACTGGGATACATCACATAGCCAGAATTCCACACCACAGGATAGATTGTGTTGAAGTTCATCCGTCGCAGTTGACTCACTGCATCCTGCACTTTGTCTCGACTCTTGAGGGTGTCAAAATCATTAGTGGTCATCCAAACCCCGCGAATTTCCTGACGGGGTATCTGTGCGATCGCACTGAAGCGCATACCTTCGATGATCGCAGGGGTAAAACTATCTACCAGTAACACCG
The DNA here is from genome assembly GCF_017114945.1 of Nostoc sp. JL34. GTDB lineage: Bacteria > Cyanobacteriota > Cyanobacteriia > Cyanobacteriales > Nostocaceae > Nostoc. The sequence continues at coordinate 65,985 of NZ_JABXKQ010000131.1, read as the reverse complement.
TAACAAAGGATATTAAAATGAGAAGGGGAAAAAGACACTTGAGCGGTCGCCGCCAACTTTGAACAATAAAAGATGATTTCATAGATTTGAATGATGCATTCGCTACCCACACACGCCATTGCTCGTTTTTATAATTGAATCTACTAACCATCTAGTTTACAAGTATTTATGCTTACCACAGATTGATTAGTTGGTAGTTGTTCGTTCCCTGCTTATGGAACTTTTGCACCAGAAAAACTAAAGCAGACAAATTAAGATAGTTGACGCAGCTAATAAGCATTTGTGCCCAATAGATATTGGTATGGGGAATGGGGCATTTAAAAGAGGCAGGGGGGCAGAGGAGCAGAGGGGCAGAGGAGCAGAGGGGCAGAGGAGCAGAGGGGAAAAACTTACTACAACTTCTCCCCCGCTCCCCTGCTCCCCTGCCTCCTCTGCTCCCGATCTTCACATTCCCCCACGCCCTACCTGTGTCACAATAAATAACTGTAATAAGAAAAATATTGTTAAGGTAATTTAGTGAGTCCAACTGCTCAATCCACGGCCAGTGCGCGTCGCGTAGTATTTCCTTTTACGGCAATTGTGGGCCAGGAAGAAATGAAACTGGCGTTGCTATTGAACGTGATTGACCCCAAAATTGGTGGTGTAATGATCATGGGCGATCGCGGCACCGGGAAATCCACAACTATCCGGGCGCTGGCGGATCTACTGCCAGAAATTTCTGTGGTTGCTAATGACCCCTTCAGTAGCGATCCTAGCGACCCCGACTTGATGAGCGATGAAGTCCGCCAACTGTTAGAACAAGGCGCGGAAATTCCCGTAGCTCACAAAAAAGTTCAAATGGTAGACCTGCCGCTAGGAGCTACAGAAGACCGAGTTTGTGGCACAATCGACATTGAGAAAGCTTTATCTGAAGGTGTCAAAGCTTTTGAACCGGGACTGCTGGCAAAGGCTAACCGAGGCATTCTCTATGTGGATGAAGTCAACTTACTAGATGACCACCTTGTAGACGTGTTACTCGATTCCGCTGCCAGTGGATGGAACACTGTAGAACGGGAAGGTATTTCTATCCGTCATCCAGCGCGTTTCGTGCTTGTGGGTTCTGGAAACCCCGAAGAAGGTGAACTACGCCCCCAATTACTTGATCGCTTTGGGATGCACGCAGAAATTCACACAGTCAAAGAGCCAGCCTTACGGGTGCAAATCGTAGAACAACGAGCGGATTTTGACCAAAACCCTCCCGTATTTCTGGAAAATTATAAACCCCAGCAAGAAGCATTACAACAGCAAATTGTCAATGCTCAACAGCTTTTGCCAGAGGTGAAACTTGACTACGATCTAAGGGTAAAAATTTCTGAAGTCTGTTCAGAACTGGATGTTGATGGTTTGCGGGGTGACATTGTTAGTAACCGTGCTGCCAAAGCCTTAACAGCTTATGAAGGACGCACTGAAGTTACAGTTGATGATATCCATCGTGTAATTACGCTATGCTTGCGTCACAGACTGCGGAAAGACCCCTTAGAATCAATTGATTCTGGCTATAAAGTCGCCAAAGTTTTTAGCCGCATCTTTGGCGTTGAACTACCAGAAAGTGATACTGCACAAAAGAACGGCACAGGTCAAAAGTTAGGGGCTAGAGGTTAAAAGTTAGGAGCGGAGCCGGAAACGCTCCGCCTCCGGTGAAGAATTAACAGTTAAGAGTTTTAAATGGAAAGCTGCTTCATATCTCACAATTTTGTTTCATTCCTCACTCAGCAATGACTATATATAACTCCTAACTCCTAACTCCTAACTCAGCACTCAGCACTAAATATGAGATTTTGGTCTTTTTGGTTCAACAGCTTTGTTCTATCTAGCCAATACAACCCGCCCAGGTTTGTAGAATTATTGATGCTCTTATTAGCGATCGCAATGCTGGCAATAGCCAGTATTTTACCCGACAGACCCTATTTAATCTTAGGCTTGAGCTTAGTAGTTGGGGCATCTATTTCCATCTTAGTGCGGGAAGCGATCGCCCCCTCACCCCAGACGCGAATTACCCAACTAACAGCATCTCTATTACTCATCATCAGCCTCTATGGCTTTGCTGACTTAATGTACACTCTCTAGTTAGTCATTTGTTATTTGTCATTTGTTCACAGCCAATGACTAATGACTAATGACTAATGACTCCATCCTTGCATTTCCACCAATTCCATACACAACTCATTAACTTGCTCTAAATCAGGTTTATGAGGTAGGGCAGATTGTTCGCAAACAATATCCATTTCGGTGACCAAATCTTCTGCCATTTTCATCACCTGCTCATAAGAATAATCACCCTTTAAAATAGCTTTTAAATCCTCAACGTCACCAGCTATTCTCCTATCTACAATCACTTCACCTCGCCGCAATATTTCTACTCCACTGCGTAACAGTCTAATGCAGTGCATTCCATGTTTGAGGTCAAAACCCGACTTTCTTTCCATTTCTGCTCTAGCAGGATTTCTATTCTCCTGCCAAGATAAGTAAGCCTTCCATTCTCTTAAAGCTATTTGATAGCTTTGACTTTTCTGAAGCAGACGGATAAAATCTTTACGGCTATTAGTTAACTTTTGAGTATATTCCAAAGTTTCATCGGGGAAAGTATATTGTTTTAAAACTCCTTTAAAATCAATATCTGCTGTTAGCAATTGATATAATTGTTCTGCTTCTTCCAAAAACTCAATCCGTCCTCTGATTAAGTTATAAAGATACTCCAGAAAAGCATTTAGCTCATCTTTGCCCAGAGGTGCTTCGTCTTCTATGGCGAAGTCAGATGGTATCGGTTTTTTTTGCGGTGGCTTTAACAACCACTTCCGATGAGTTTCCATCTTTTTGATTTGGGCAAAGGCATAACCAGTATAAGTATGTTTTACCTTCTTGCTCAAAAATAATTGTTTATGGTCGATTAAATGCTGTCCTTCTGGGCTTAAAAAAGGATATTTATTTAACCAGAGTAATTCTAAAACATTGGGGTTGGCGCCAGCTAATAACTGGAGGATTTTTCTTAATTCATATATAACCGTGTCTTTGTTGCCATCCACGAATGGAAATATTCCTGGTTCATCCCAACCAGTATCTTTTTGTTCTATGCAATCAAATCCCAAGTAGTACCTTTTGGGTGCGATAAAGACTCCTCGATAATCAAAGTCTGAATCAGGACGATTTAAACCATAGCCGTGGCTACCTGCCAAACCAATTAAAATAGTTCTTTGCTCAACTTCTATTCTTTTCATCTCACCTGATGATTAAAATATAGTCATACTAACTCATGAGTTCAACAAGTGGCGAGATGGAGAGATTTTTAACTCTCTTCAGTTATTGCATAGATCCTGCCACAACACAAAGATGAGTACAGAATAGCCGTACTTAATCATTCGTTAACAACAAAATTCCCGACTTCTTTGAAAAGTCGGGGTCTGAACCTTGCGTTTAATAAGAATGCCCCTAAAGGAGATGATGCAAGGCTATCCCCTTGAGGAGCAAAACTTGTCAATTCAGTTGTTCCGATACTTTCGGTTTCCTAAAACAGGAATTATCTAGGATAAATGTGGCGTCTAGTCCCCCATCCTGGATTGAGAATGGCGGCTAAATCTTCTTCAGATAATTTGCTGATCTCACTGTCTAGTTCTCTGGCAGTGAAATCATAGCCACGCTCTTGAGCAATTTTGATGAAGGCTTCTGGATCAGCTGTTGCTTTGAGTCTTTCCTGTAACGCTTGATCTTGTTTTATAGCTTGAAAAAGTCGGGCAGCATTTTGCTGTGTCATGACAATCAATCTCCTGTTTGAAATATCAGGTTTGAATGTGATAGTTTAACTCTTGAGGATTCACTAACTTTTGTAAAGAATTTCTAGATAAGACACCTTATATTTCATCTTAAAACAAATAAGAAAAATTTGTTGATTTTGAGAAAAAATATAACTTTTCAACTAATACTAACTAATGTTAAGTTTTGATAGATTCAGCCCTAAGATAGTAGCAATTTTTATCTAAAAAGTATTTGTTTTGACTTATTGTAAATGCAATTTACATTAGTGCGGGTGGGCTACGCCTACGCCCATGACGACCGTTGGCTAATTCCTCCCCACTCTTAGAAAATGAGAAAATGAGCAAACAGACAGAGTAATTAGCTGATTTTTCATTTTTAGGCTGACCAGACAGCAATGCCAAACCCAAAAATCCTGTTAGAGCTTGACTTGACAACTGTTAATAAAATAGTATGTTAGATTGTCAGTCTAATTCCTGCTCGGATCAGGTAGACATTTTACAAAGGCTGGCAAAAGCATCTCTACAAGAGATAAAAACCAGCTACCTGTACGGCAACCTCAAGGACAATTTCATGACCTACGCAATTATTGAAACTGGCGGCAAACAAATACGAGTAGAGCCAGGGCGGTTTTACGACATTGAACTGCTTACGACCGAACCAGATGAAAAAGTTACAATAGATGCCGTATTACTCGTGCAGCATGATGGCGAAGTCACTATTGGACAACCACTAGTGACAGGTGCGACTGTAGAAGGGACTGTAATGCGGCATTTCCGAGGTCGTAAAGTTCTGGTATACAAAATGAAGCCGAAAAAGAAAACCCGCAAAAAGCGGGGGCATCGTCAGGAAATTACCAGACTTATGATTGACTCCATCACTCTTAACGGTGCAGTGTTTGCTGCCCAAGGAGAAGCGGAGAAGGAAACCCCCGTTGTAGATGACACTGCTGCCGAAGAAGTTGAAACCGCTGCTGAATAATAAAAGAAGTAGATACACAAGAGGAAATCATGGCTCATAAGAAAGGAACAGGTAGTACACGCAACGGTCGTGATTCTAATGCCCAACGTCTGGGTGTCAAGCGTTATGGCGGTCAAGTTGTACGTGCAGGAAATATTCTCGTCCGTCAACGCGGTACCAAATTCCACCCTGGTAACAACGTCGGTATTGGTAGCGATGACACTTTGTTTGCCTTAATTGACGGTGTTGTAATGTTTGAGAGAAAGGGCAAAACCCGTAAAAAAGTTAGTGTTTATTTACCCATAACTGCTGTTGAGGCAGCCCCTGCTGAGGCAGTAGCAAGTTAGAGTGTGAGGGTGGGCATTATTCCATTAGTGTCAACTTAAGGTTAAAACCCATTTGTCAACGATAGGTTTTGTTAGGAACGAAGTATAAAGGTGAACTTTTTTCTGACTTTTATACGCAAGCTGGGAGTGATGCTAATAAACAAAGCATTAATAGTCCCTGAAAAAGTTCGTTTTTTGTCCCTTTCAAACCAAATTGTTAAGCATAAATGCTTATTGACATAGGAAGTTTGAGCTTAACTTGACACCTATGGCATTATTCCCACCCTACTCGCTAGTTAGTGCTGATGTGATAATCAGATTTGCATAAATATTCCCAGCAGTTATTTAAAAGTCGCTTTGTTCCAGAAGTATTAAAGCGCAAAGGTTATTCATCTCAAATCTCCATTCCTCCCACCACCAAATCTGTACTCAGATTGGTGGTGGGAAGAATAGAGGGTTAATTGTGAAACGTCCCCTGAGTGAACGCCAGTTGCTTTTGGATGATTGCATTAGATGTTCTACAAGATAGCCAACCAGAGATATTGTTTCTTCTGAAACTCTATGGATTAGGCGATGCGGTCTTTTGGGTCTAGTTACAATAACATCAGTGCAATAAAGATATTGCTCATTATGCTAAATTGCGTTCATTCACTTCAGAATGAGGTTTAGCTGAGAGAGTACTTAAATGAGGCTGTTGCTTTGAGCTACCATGAATACCTGAGAAAATGCTGAGAATTAACTAAATTTTCTCAAGGGATAAATTTATGAAAATCATGGCTTCGTTTCAGATAGGCTTCAGTCCTAACAGAGATACTTTGGATGTTCGGGATAACTCAAACATCAGAAGTAATAAATGAAACTAGCCCTCTACTCATAAGTTTTACCTTGGTTCGTGGAGTACTTACAACTTAAGATTGCTGTCTATCACCTTGTTGGTCTTGCTGAATGTTCCCAAAGCTTTTGCTGATAAATGCTTTGACTTCCGCCACACGTAGACTTTAGTATCAAAAGTCATGGTTAACAAGAGTTGCGATCGCTTTTACTACTATTATTCCAAGTTGTGTTAAAACCGAAGGCGTTATTTGATTGCAACGTAGATGCGATGCCTACGGTGGCAAGCTACGCAGTAGCAAGAGTCTGATGGAGTCCTCTACAAAAAGGCGTCTTCTTTACCCCAATAGCCTTGATGAATCTTGCTTGTAGCTTAGTTTCATCTGATCGATCAATACAAAAAGAACTATCCAAAGGACGAAAGAAGACTATGAACTGGAAAACACTTTCTTTAATTGCTGGTCTGATTTTAACTACCAGTCTCACTGCTTGCTCTAGCAGTCCTGCAAGCAACAATCAAATTGCTCCTGAAGCCTCTCCTGCAATGAGTAAAGACAAAGGTGGCGATGCAATGGGCAAAGATGCGATGGGTAAAGATAAAGCCGGCGATGCAATGGGCAAAGATGCGATGGGCAAAGATAAAGCCGGTGGTGCAATGGGCAAAGATGCGATGGGTAAAGATAAAGTCGGCGATGTAATGGGCAAAGATGCGATGGGTAAAGATAAAGCGGGTGACGCGATGAAAGAATCGCCTGCTTCCACCAAGCCCTAGCCACAGCTTTGCATCTCACTTTTCTTGTACTGGGTACTAGGGACTGGTAAACCAGGAAAATCCTGATTCCAATCCCTATACTTTGGTGCTTTGATCTCAACAGGAAAAATTCTGATGAATCACAACCTGCTTCGCCGACGTCAGTTACTTTTTTATCTTGGGTTAGGGGTTGTTGGAATTGGTGCAGCTACAACATTTTCCAACTTCAGAAAAGTGAATGCCCCTTCTATATCTCCTGCAAATCGGAACAATACGCAAGACTCGGAAACTATTGCAGTGAAACCTCCCGCAGCCAAGAGTTTGCCAGAGTTTCAGGGGATAAGTCAGTGGCTTAATTCTACACCTTTGTCAATAGCTGACCTCAAAGGCAGTGTTGTTCTAATACAGTTTTGGACTTTTGCTTGTATTAACTGCCAGCGTACACTACCCTACATCACAAGATGGCATCGGCAGTATGAGTCGCAAGGACTCAAGGTAATTGGTATCCACACACCAGAGTTTGCTTTTGAGCGAGATACGAACAATATAAAAAAGGCGTTACGACAACACCAAATTACTTATCCGGTTCCAGTTGATAACGAATATAAAACTTGGAACGCTTACGAAAATCAGTATTGGCCCCACATGTTTTTGGCTGACCGTCAAGGCTTGTTGCAATATGACCATGTTGGTGAAGGGGCATACGAAAAAATAGAGCAAACTATCCGCCAGCTATTGGGGTAGAAGGAATTATGACGACTTCTACTCTATCAATCAGTCTGGCGTTACTGGGGGGAGTTCTGAATGTGCTTTCACCCTGTGTTTTACCGATTTTGCCTGTGCTATTGGGGCGATCGCTCCAATCCCATACTTATGGGCCAGTAGCACTGTTAGGGGGATTAATCACTGGTTTTGCACTAGCAGGTAGTTTACTAGGGATAACAACAAGCTGGTTTACAGGCTTGCTTAATTTATTACGCAATGGAGCGATCGCACTCCTTTTATTTTTGGGATTACTCGCTATTTTCCCCACCTGGAGTTACCGAATATTTAGTTATATTCCAGTTGGTAAGTGGGCTAAAAAAACTCCACGAATCGGACTCATGGGAGAGTTTTGGCTAGGCACTCAGTTGGGGCTTTTGTGGACTCCCTGTGCTGGGCCGGTTTTGGGGGGAATTTTAGTACTAGCAGCAGTTAATCATCAAGTCACAGGTGCATTTTGGCTACTGGTTGCTTATGGAATCGGAACAGGTTTGCCTCTTTTGGCGATCGCCTACGGTGGACGAGTTCTCAGCCAAAGAATTCTCAATATTCGCTCCCATAGTGCGGCTTTGCAACGGATTGGTGGCGTAGCGATCGTGGCTACGGCAATTGCTATTCTTCTGGGTTGGGATGTCCAAATACAACTTTGGCTGGCTCCGTTCTTTCCTACTCAATCTCTATAAGACATGCCAATTTTAGATTTTGGATTAGAAGACCCAATCCGAAAGTCTAACTGGGAACAATCTAAAAATCTCAAATCCAAAATCCAAAATTGGTATGACCTCATCTAAACGCAAAATCCGCTCAACACCAAGTCAGACTTTCCTATCAAAAACCTTTCACTGGATTAATATCATCAGTCTCATCTTGATGATCGCTAGCGGGCTGCAAATCTATAATGCCAATCCGGTATTTGGAGGGCGTGGCGGTTGGCATTTTCCCGATCTTCTGTTGCTAGGAGGTTGGTTAGGGGGTGGTAGACACTGGCATTTTGCTGCTATGTGGCTGTTTTCGCTGAACTTACTTTGGTATGGACTTTATATTTTAGTCACTCGTCGCTGGCAACGTCGCTTTGCCGATAGTGGTGACTTAAAAGCATTGCAAATCAGCCAGAACCCAAAGCGCAAGAACTACGCATGGCATCGGCTAGTTTATACTGCTATCATTCCAGTGCTGCTGCTGGCAATCTTGAGTGGTTTGGCGATGTACAAACCTGCCCAACTGCATTGGCTTTCCGGGCTATTTGGTAGTTGGCAGACTCTACGCACTGTTCACTTTATCACTGTCCCCACAGTCATACTGTTTACAATTGCTCATTCCTTACTTGCACTGAAGGTAGGAAGCATCCGTCTAATTAAGTCTATGTTCCTGTAGAGGTTCTATGAGTTTGATTCTTCCCAAACATACCCTATCCCGTCGTCGGTTACTGCAACTATCTGGACTTTCAGGGGTAGGCTTTCTTTTAGGTGGCTGTGGGACAAATTTGTTCTCAGATAATGTGCAGCAAATATCTGAGCCACTAAACCAAAGTCTTGAAGCACTCTTGCTAACTCAGAAACCTGTACCTGAATTTCCTGTCAGTGCCATAGAAGCAGATAAATTGCTGGTTAATACCTTTGACTTCACCCCGCAAATTGATCCAGCGCAGTTTCGCCTGACGATTGATGGTGAGGTTAGTAACGCGATGCAATTGAGTATGGCAGATATTCAAAAACTTCCCTTGACTTCAATGGTAATTCGCCATGTCTGTGTTGAAGGCTGGGCTGCGATCATTCAATGGGGAGGTGTACGATTGCGAGATTTAGTAGCACTGGTACAGCCGAAGTCAAACGTCCGCTATGTCTACTTCAAATCTGCTGATGGCTACTATGAAAGCTGGGATATTGCCTCTGCTGTACATCCCCAAACTCTCATGGCTTATCAAAAAAATGGACAACCCTTATCAGTTGATAATGGTGCGCCTATGCGCCTAGCATCCCCAATTAAACTGGGCTATAAGCAAAGCAAGTGGGTAACTCAAATTACATTCGTCAGCAATTTGTTGCCTATTAAAGGCTATTGGGAGGATCAGGGCTATGAGTGGTTTGCAGGGTTATGAGGTAGGTAAAAAGCTAATTTACATCGGGTTTAACGCCTAGCGATGTTTAACGACAAGCCGCTTTTCTACGAGACGCTACGCGAATGCGTCTACGCAATTGTGCAATCAACCGTGTAGCCCTTTGTCTTTCTTGTTCAGCCCGTTGACTTTCCTGTTCTGTAGAAGTTAATACCCGTGAATGAGCATTGGGGAATGGGGAAGAAGCAAGAGAGCGGGGAGCAAGGGAGAAGAATTTTCCCTCGGCCTCTTTGTCAATGCCCAATACCCAATCCCCAATTTCCAATTAAACCTTGATTTTGGCGAATAAAGACTCGTATTGTTTTATTGCTGATGGGGATAAGGGAAGTAAAAATTCACTTTTATCGAAAACGCTGCGATCGCTCTGTAATATGCTCCATAATGGTTCTTGGATATCGGAAGCGGCAATATTTGTAGAAATTGGCGAATTACTTTTGGTCAGTACCGAAATTTGTTTAGCTGTACTTGCTTGCCAACAAAAATTAATCCATTGATCTGATAAAGTACCCTTATTAATTCCTGCGGGACGTACCCATAAGTCCGCCCAGATTGCTGTTCCTGACTGGGGGATAACTGCGTCAAGTTGCGGATAACGTCCCAGAACTGGTAGTACATCGCTTGACCAACCAACCGCGAGCCAAGTGTCTTCCATAATTAAAGGTTCCAAGTAGTGATTGGAACTGTAAAACTTCACCTGTTGATTTAATGTCTGTAATTCCTTTTCCAAATCTGGTACTTGGTCAAGATTCTCTGTATTGTAAGATTTTCCGAGCTTCTTTAAGACCAAACCAATAACTTCTCGTGGTTGATTGAGTAGGGAAATGCGCTCCTTCATTCCATCTCGCCACAAATCACTCCAATCTTTGGGTGTCCATCCCAATTTTTGCAACTTGTCGCGGTTATAAACAATCACTGTGCTACCCCAGCGGTAAGGCGCACCCCACACCTTCCCTTGAGTATCCAAGTTACCTTCATCGTTGCGGGTTACTAATTTCTTCCACCTTTCATCTAAAGCAGACCATTGCTTTAATTGGTTTCCCTGTACTTCTTGGAGTGGTTGAATCAATTTCTGTTCAATAGCTGCTTTTAGCCAGTAATCTCCCAATGTCACTAGGTCTGCCTCAGCTGCTTTTTGACCTTGCCTAAAGGGTATAAAGCGACTCCATCCCTGCTCATCGGTGGCTTTCGGTTTCTGCTGCCAACTTTGTAATTGCTGAAATAAATCCTGTATTTGCTCAACTGGAGCAAACTTTAACTGCACCTCTTCCTGCAAACCTTTGTGGAACTGATTCACCACCTGACCAGGTATAGAACCTTTTAATAGCTGTACTTTTAGTTGCGTCTGGTTGTTTCCACCACAGCCAAAAAGCAGTTGCGAAAGTGCCAGTGTGCTTGTACCTAGCAAAAAAGACCGTCGATCCATTGATTTTGGATTTGAGATTTTTGATTATACCTAATATTAAGCAGAGATTCACCAGAGGCTGACTAGCTGAAAAAGTGGAGTTGGAAAATTAGCAATATTTTTTCTTGACAATACCGATAATTTGGAATATTTCAGTCTGATTAGCCAGTTTTTAGGCAAATCACTACCTAAAGATTAATTTTTCTGCATAAATTTCCTTATAGGTACTTATGGTAAGATTTTACTTTTATTTAGAAGTAATAATTTAAATGTCACATTTCCAGCAAAAATTATCAATACTTAAATAATCCATAAGTATCGTTAAGATTGGGAGTAAATTGAATAACATAAAGAAAATATTTGGATAAAGGTATTAAATGGAGCTATTACAGCAGCAGATCCTGACTTTAAGCCAAAAGCTGGATTCCCTGTGCCAAGTAATTGAGCAGCTTGATGGTAAAGTTACTCAAGCTTTCTCAGAGTGTTCTTTAGCGAATACACAAGCAAAGAATAATTATCAGGAAAATGGCGCGACTGGGGGCTACCAGTTCAAAGGACGTATAAGTTTAAATCCAGAAATGGAACACAAGGATGTATTGATAGATGGCATTTATCTAGACATGCATCGTCAAGGTGGAGATAACATAACACCAGAAATTCAAATACAACGACTGACAGCGCAATTAACAGCAGCCTACAATCGCATTGCTGCTTTAGAAGAACAATTACTTAGAGAGAGAATTCATTAAATTTAACCTGAAGTTCAACGAACTAAAAAAATGGATTCGAGGTAGGTAAGACAAGCCTTTAAGTTCAATGTCGAGTGATGGGTTTATGGACATATACTTAGATATAAGCAATTAATCCAGCCATCAATCAAATTGATAAAAAAGTTAAACACACTATTACATATATTTACGTAATAGTGTGATATATCTACCTATAGGTTTTTAGTATACACCTCACGATAAAACAAAAAAACCAACCCTAACACTGGTGTCATTAGGGTATTGTATAGTTCAAAAACCAAGATTTTCTTATTAATCTGCGTTTTTATCATTAGTGTTTTTAGCATCTTATGATCAAATTGGTTGATGACAAGCCATAGGTAGTCGAACTTTTTTTAAAGGGTTGGCACAGCTATTCATCATAGAGCGATACCTTCTTTACGAGACGCTTCGCGAACGCTAACGCAAAACTTTTTGGTCTACTGAAATTGCTAGAAAGACGCTCTTACGCACAGATACACAGAAAAGACCTCTCCCTGGTTTTACTACATAGTAAAACCAGGGAGAGAGACAGACTTTAATCTTTAGTTCAAGGCAGTACTTAGCCGTTCAAGTTGGGCTTCAATGGCTGCCAAAAGTTCGTGTTGCTGCCAATCTTGGCTAAGATGGGCGGCTATGCAAGCTGCTCCAGCACCCATACCTTCTTTGACAAAGCCCTGCTCATAAGCTCTCAGTTGGGGATAACGAGAATCAGCAAAGCTCAGATGAGTTGCTAATAGGGGAGGGATTCCTGCACTCTGAGTTAAGCTGCTTTTTCCTAAGTTGAGGGCTAAGTCAACTGTAGCACCAGTAGGGTCTTCTGCCACCCAGCGGGTTGTGCCTACAACTACTGCTTCTGGTTGCCATGATAAGGCGTAAGCTTGAACGATCGCACGGATGAGCGCATAAACCGCCAGCATTTGCGTCCCTCCAGCAAGCATTACACCACAACTACGACTAGCTGCGATCGCCATTCCAGCTACCACTACTTGCATAGGATCGCCCACGGCAGCGACGAGTTGTAGAGGATCTATAGAATTTTGGCTTTGAGATTGGAGGTTTATCTTCTCTAGTCCAGCTTGCACTAGTGCCCACTTTTGCGTGTGGTTACAAATAGGGTGGCTACTGTTAACTTTTCCAGTAGCTTCTATACCTAAACCAGTTAAGATTGCCAGGGCAGTTGTAGTGCCGCCGACGACGCACTCACCAACAATCAGATACCCCTGTTGGATACTGGCGGCAAGGCGTTCTCCCCAAAGTAGCCCTTGTTTAAATAAGTGGTGTACTATTGTGATTTCCATAGCAGCACCTGCACTTAAACACTTAGCAGAAGCACCACCCAAATCAATTACTGGCACAGCAGGAGACTGGGGTAAACCAGCATTAAATAAATGAACTGGTATCTTTAGTGACTCAAAAATAGCGCGAGAAATCAGCACAGGTGAAGCCCCAGCCGCTAATGGTGGTAGGGGATATTGGGCTTTATGTTCTGGGCCGTAATACAAAAACTCGGCATCGGCACAAGCGGTATATTTCCGATCCTCTGGAGTCCGACCAGCTGCTGAAATTCCTGGAATTAAACCAGTTTCAGTAAATCCTAAAACACAAGCAAATACGGGTAGATAACCACGATACCGTCGTAGCCATTCTTCACCCTGTTCTTTTTGGGTATAAATACGAATTTGGGAATTGGGCATTGGGAATTGGGCATGGGGCATTGCTGATTAGTTAGGACTCATCATTTAACCAAAAACTAATGACTAATGACTATCCGTCATAATCCATGAGGACTTGCACCCAGTGTGGTGGCCGGGGAATGGGGTTGCCCAGGCGGTCAAAAAGTAACCATGCTGCCAGGTGTACCACAAAAAGGTAGATAAAGTTGTTGAGTACAATTAGAGCGATCGCTCCTACTTGAATCAAAAATACGCTGGGACTCGCTAACAAACTTAGCTTCAAAAATACCCACTCAATGAACTCAGTCACCTGGGTAATTACATAAATCCACAAATCTTCACCTGACAAAACAGACAGCAACCACAGCCGAAAAAAGACTCCCAAAGTACCCAACAGCGTACCCAAAGTGATAGAAACAATCCAGGGAACACGCCGACGATACCACGTCGCCCCCAAAAGCACGCCCATGAACCCATAGGGCATGACAAACAGTAAACTGCGGGCTGGCCCCATCAGTACCGTCAGCAGTAACCCAGAGGTGAGTGCTGCCATCCATGCCGCACGTTTGCCCCAACGCAGATAAACTAGAGCGATCGGCACCGGAAAAAATATCCGCAAAACTGGGCCCAAGGGGAAGTAGAAATTAATAAACCAAATTAAGCTAGCGGTACTGGCTAAAAATGCCGTTTCCACCATCCTTAAGGGTGCATCAGCCTTGAGTTGAGGAGGCATTAACTGCTGTTCTTTGTCTAACCAATGATTCTGAGGAGTTGGAGATTCAGGGGATGGATCTTCCTCCGGCTGATCTGGCAGAGAATCTAAAATACTCATATTCTGACAAGTTCTTAAACTGGGAATTGGGGATTGGGGACTGATTGTACTAGGGATTGGGAAGATGTGAATGGGGATTCATACCCCAAGCAAATTTTAAAAGAATTTCTTCCCCAGTACCCAATACCCAGTACCCAGTCCCGGAGCGTCCATTCTTCGCCAACTTTTCTTAGCTGTTTGCGTAGCGTCTCGTAGAGAAGTTGAGGAAGAATGGGCGCGACCTGTTAAACGATCATTCTTTCCAAGGCTGACAAATCAGGAATACAAATAGTGTCTTGATCCCGTTTAATCAAGCCTTTTTTTTCTAGCCTTGTCAATACTCGTGTCACCGTTTCCCGCGCCAGTCCACTCAAACTACTCAATTCCCGATGAGGTAAATTGGGGATTTCAGTTCCTGTTTGTCCTTTTTTTCCCTGTCCTTCTGCCAAAAATAACAACGTATCTGCCACCCGTGACTGGCTATCAGATTCCCGCAGCCGCAATCGGCGATTTACTTGCCGCAAACGTCGTGCCATTAGTTGCGCCAATCGAACTCCCGCCAAGGGTTCTATCTGAAGTAACTTGACAAAATCCTGAGCAGGCATACTGCCAATTACCGTTGGGGCTAAGGTAATCACATCTGTGGATCGAGGTACTTCATCTAGCGCCGCCATTTCGCCAAACAATTCCCCTTTGCCAAGAATATTCAGCGTTACCTCTTTTCCTTCCAGATTGTAGGTGCGAATTTTTACCCATCCGTCCATAATAAAATACACCGAACCGCCCCAGTCATTTTCTAGCAGAATTACCTGATTGGCTGGGTGAGTGCGGGTGACAAGATGGATTAGAGCTGATTCCACAGCAGTTTCTGGCAACCCTTGAAAAAAGGGAGCCGAGGTGATCATCCAGGGATTAGCCTGTGCTTGCAAGCTATATCGGTCTTCCATTACGACATCTTTATTCAAGCTGCTATGTACATACAACAAACAAGAGCGCCATTTTTAGCCTAAGCTATCATCGCACAGCTCCCTTTCCAAGAGAAAACTAAACTATGCTACACAAGAAAGCGACAAGAACGTTTTTCTAAATAATCTTTACCTATAAGTTTAAACGGGGTAAAAGTTTTGCAAAAAGTAGTTTATAGCCTGCGGTTGTATTGCTTAGGGGCTAGCTGCACTGCAAACTTGATAAGTTAAGAATATAGGCAAACAACATCAATGATACTAAAGGGAGTAAATTATTGCTCAGGTATTTTAGCGATTTTCAAAAATAGGCAACCAATGACCTGCAAAACTAAGCTTCTCATACAAATGCTGACTGAAGATTGCCACTACTCCCAGTAATCCATAACATAATGACAGTCACAAGTCCCAGCAGCGGCTTTTGCCACTCAAAACTTCTCCTATGGTCGACGCTGCGCGTAGCAAGATCCCCATAGGGGTGCGGTGATTGTAAAGTAATTGTCACATTAGTTGACATAATTTTCTACGTAAGGTGATGAAAGTGACTTCCAGTGCAGATGAAATTCAAAAGCTGATCGCAGACATTGACAACTTGCTTGCCAGTGGTGGCAAGCGCTTATCTAGATTTCTGTCTGGTCAGGCGCAAGAGCCTAAAGAAGTTTTAGAACGAATTCGCGACTTCTTGGTGAGGTTACAAGAACAAGAAGTATTAGAGAGCGGCATCTCAAATCAGTCTTCTGAAGAACCGCAATCGCCTTTGTTAACAAAATTTATTGTTCGCGATCATAATCAGTATCCCCTACCGCAACTCGAACCTAGTCAGGAACAGAGTAATGTTGGCGCGGGACAATTAAAAAATGAATTTTCGAGATTGATTCAGCCATTGCGATCGGAATTAGAATTGCTCTTGCAAGAGCGAGCCACCCTCATCCAGGAAATTCGGCAGCTAGAACAAAAGCGTTTGCAAAACTACTCCTTAGCGCAGCAGTTGACAAACCAGGAGCAAATGATTACCGAATTTTTACAGGTACTCATGAGTCGTCTTGTGCCAACTTTAACGCCACTGGTAGGACAGACGGGGGAAAATTCTGTCAGTTCTTCAGGAGCAACTAATCATGCAACCTTTGCAACTCAACCTTTTTTAGAATCACCAGACAGTGTGGAGCGGTTAACCCAGCTGGCCAGGGAGTTGGATCAACGCCTCTTATCACTAGATGGGACGGTAAATGTAGTCTTTGAGGCACTACAGCGCAACATTAATACCTATTACGAATCCCTATCTCAAGCACTGGCAAGAATGCATAGCAAGGGGATGCAAGGTGAACAGCTGATGACCAGCTTTCTTAATAATTTGACCCAGCATTTGCAGCAAGAATCCCCTAGTTCCCAGCCATCTTTCCTGGGAGGAGAATCTGAGACACTACCATTGGCTGTCCCAGCCGAGATTGCTGCTGAAGTTGCACCCCAACCTTTGGAGCTTATAGAGCCAGAAACTTCATCTCCACTCACTATTAATTCTGAGCCACAGGAGACTACTCTCACAGAGGATCTAGATGCGGCACTGTTACAGCTTGGTTTAGACTCGTCTGAATCTTCTGAAACCCCGACCGAATTACCGGAAGATATTTCTGCGTTAATTGGTGACGAAGTAGACCAACTTTACGCCAGTTTGTTTGGTGCTGGTAATCTTAATAATCAAAACCTCGATGTTGCCACAAATGACTTATCTGCTTCCACAGCCTCCTCATCACCGTTGAACATCGCCCAGACCCCACCTGTCACCCCAACCGTGGATTCTGCGGTTGTGACACCAGATACGGGTCTTTCAACCCAAGAGACTTTAGTCGAAACCACTGATTCATCAGAGCCACAGGAAGAACTATTTTTTGAAGAGGAGACTGACCTAAACTCACCTCTTAGCTTTTCTACCCCACAAAAAGACACTTTCCCGATACAAGTCGACACTCAGCCAGCTAGTGTTGATACAATTAATACCCTAACTGACCTATTGCCTGATACAGGTAGTAAGCAGCAACTGCTGGAAGTATCATCCTCTGTGGATAATAATGCCACAAATACAGCAACTGACCTATTGCCTGATATAGGTAGTGAGCAGCAACTGCTGGAAGTATCATCCTCTGTGGATAATGCCACAACTACAGCACCAGTTACTCCACAAGTAGCAGAAATTGCGTTGGCAAAGCCTACCGTTCGCGTAGCGTCTGGCACAGAAGGTGTCGCCATATCGGAAGTATTAATTAGCGATGAGCAGCCAGAACCGGCTTCAGATAACTACATTGCTGCTTCGCCACAAGAAAACTTGCTTTCTATTGAGTCAAACCAGGCTCCAGGCGTACCTGATATTTCCCTAGATGAAGAACAGTTGCAGCAATTAGATCGGGATTTGGCTAATTTTGATCGGCAGCTAAATTCTGAGTCGCAGCCAGTTACCAACTTGGATCTTTTCTCGGAAACAATTGCTAATACTCAAGATACAATCCCCACAACTTCCTCTGAAAATCTCCAAATAGTAGAGAATACTTCAACTGCGGCTTTTTCCAGTTTGGCAGTTACTCTGGTAGAAACTGAAAAAAAAAAGGAAGTCACAACTCCTGTTCAAGAAAATTCTTTACCATCAATTTCCAACTCCATAAATAATCCAGAAGTTTCGCCTAATGTTCTAGAATCAGTCTGGTATTTAGGAATTGATTTAGGTACAACAGGAATTTCTGCTGCATTATTAAATCGCTCGACTTTTGTTGTACATCCTATCTACTGGTCAGCAGAAAATCCACCGGGAACAACTTCCTTCCAGCAATCATTTCGTTTACCAACAGAGGTTTATCTGCCTACAGCTTCTGTACCCCAAGGTGAAAACGAAAGTATAGAGACACACGAGCAGACAACACCTGCGGCTGTTGCCCAAGATAAAGTGCCCGATCGCTCGGCCACTACTCCTGCAACACCGAGATCAATAGCAGATTCGACGACAAATAATCTCTACTCGGCGCAGTTGAAGCCTTATCTACAAGTAGCCATTCCCTACAAGAGTGAACGACAGAAATGGGAACCTGTTTTGCAATTAAATGAATTTTCGGCAGGGCCTTTGATTTGGGTTGTGCGATCGCTCTCTAAGTTACTATTAACCCTCAAATCCGAAAAAACAAGTACCACCCCTAATTTAATGGCTGCCGCTGTTGGAATCAGCGAACAAAATTTTCCCAAAATCATTAATAATATTGCTGGTGTCATTTGCACCTGTCCATCTAGCTGGTCGGAACAATACCGCTTTAATGTGCGGGAAGCTTTACTCACTAGCAAACTCATCCAACATCCGCAGCAAGTCTTTTTTGTCGAAGAAGCGATCGCTAGTCTACTCCCAGAACTCGATGCTGCTAATGGTGAGCAGGTAAAATTAAGCGATGCTCAAGGTTCTCATCCAGCAAAAACGAGCGAACATCCCATTGTTGGCAACACCCTTGTGATTAACATTGGGACAACTGCCACAGAAATGTTGCTAGTAAATCTACCAGAAACCTTGCAGCAATTGACATACAATGATTTCATGCTGCACAGTTTTGCTTATGCTGGCAAGGGAATTGAACAAGATATTATCTGCCAGTTGCTATTGCCACCTAAATCTCGGCAATCACGTCCAGAAACACCAAGCGATAGCAAAACTACCACGAGTAATCCTTGGCAATGGCAACCCTCAATTCCCGGTTTAGACCAAATGCGTTGGCACAGTTTAGGGTTAGAAGAATTAGAACTACCCAGAGTCGGAGAACCTGATATCTCCACTCGGATTCGCCTCCAGCAGCGTCTAGAAAGTTCTCTACTGGGACAGGCGGTATTAGATGCAGCATTAGCCCTAAAGCTGATTTTGCAACACCAAGACTCTTTTACTTTGGAATTAGCCGATCAACAGTGGATTTTGCAGCGACGAGACTTAGAAAGTCAGGTATTTATCCCCTTTGTTCGCCGCCTCAACCGAGAACTCAACAAGTTATTGGTAGCTCGTGGCATCCCTACAGAAGCAATTAATCAAGCTATCCTGACTGGTGGGGTGGCTTGTATCGGGACGGTGAACCGCTGGTTACGGCAAAAACTTCCCAGCGCTAAGATTATTCAAGATTTATATCTCGGCGAAAACGGCGCTCCTAATTGCAGTCGGGTTGCTTATGGTTTGGCGATGCTGCCTCTACATCCCCAGATTTTAGATATACCCAGGCAACAGTACACTGATTATTTCCTATTTACAGAATTGCTGCGGCTGCTACCAGACCGACCCTTATCTTTTGGTGAAGTTATCCAGTTATTTGAGGGTCGTGGAATCAATACTCGGACTTGTCAGCAACGGCTGCTAGCTTTTTTAGAAGGTGAACTACCTTCGGGTTTGATACCTTCAGTTACAGAATCAACGTGGCTTACCCAGAGTTCACAAGAAAATCCTGAGTATCAGGCGATCGCCACAGCACCACTTTTTGAAAAACAAGGGAGTCTCACCTATCGTCCCAATTCCCAACAACTGTTGTCTTTGCGTCGCTATTTAGATGCGATCAAGGCTAGTAATCAGCAATCACTGGAGGAACCATATACGGTGAATTTTGCCTTTGAAGTTCATCATTGAGACTAGTACATCAGGCTAGAAATAGTGATCCTACTCAAAATTCTAAATGCTTACCTTATAAGCATTTAGAATTTTGCAAAGTACTACTGGGTACTCCAGGAAAGTAACTTTTTGGATGTGTACCGTAGTAGGATCTTTTTTATGGGATGGGGAAAATACTGTAGATTTACAATCGATCACTTTAATTGAAAGATTCTGTAAATTTTGGGTTTTTGCTTTTTATATTGATTAAGTTCTGTGTATATTAACACTCAGTGGTATGACAACAGCAGTAAAAATCGCTTAAAAATCATATTTATGTCGTCTACACTACTGATGTAAAAATTCCTGTTATAAAATAAGTTAGCCCTTGTGAATAATCTTTATCTTTATTCAGTTAATTGTTTGCAACAGCCTTCACACCCGTCAACTTTGAGCGTGAGAAAACGATTAATTGACATTGTTGGAGCCATTGTAGGGCTGATTATTACATTTATGGTAGCAATTCCTGTAGCAATTGCTACCTTTATTCATGAGCCAAGTCCAATATTTTATTCCCAAATTCGCTGTGGTTTGAACGGAAAGACTTTCCGCATCTGGAAATTCCGTTCCATGATCGTCGATGCCGATAAATTCAAGCATTTGGTTGAGAATCAAGCCAAAGGTCACATCTTTAAATCTGTTGACGATCCTCGCATTACTCCTGTAGGTAAATTTTTGCGGCGTACTAGCTTGGATGAATTCCCTCAATTTTGGAATGTTTTGTTAGGGGACATGAGTTTAGTTGGTACTCGTCCACCTACTCTTGATGAAGTCAATAATTACGATCTACACCACTGGGATAGATTGCGAGTCAAACCAGGCATTACCGGAGAATGGCAGGCTAATGGGCGCTCCAGTGTCACAGATTTTGAAACCATTGTCAAAATGGATATAGATTATCAACACAAGTGGTCTGTAACTTATGACCTGAGTCTGATTATTAAAACTATTTGGGTAGTATTTAAAAAGACTGGTGCTTATTGAATTTGGGAATGGGGCATTGGGTATGGGGGCAGAGGGGCAGAGGAGCAGAGGAGCAGAGGAGCAGAGGGGAAAAACTTACTACAACTTCTCCTCTGCTCCCCCGCTCCCCTGCTCCCCTGCCCCCCCTGTCTCCCCTGCTCCCCTGCCTCCTTCAACCCTTGACGCCGCTACCTGTTTCTGTGGGTACAATATAACGTTGTAAAAACAGAAATAGTAATAATACTGGGGCGATCGCAATCACTGAGCCAGCAGCTACCAACCGCCAGTCAAGAGAAAATGTCCCTGCTAGCTTTGCGACTCCTAAAGGAAGAGTGTATAAATTTTCGTCTTGGATGACAATTAAAGGCCACAAAAAGTCACTCCAAGCACCAATAAATACGAAAATCGCTAAAGTTACCAGTGCAGGGCGAACTGCTGGTAACATAATATGCCACCACAAACCTAACTCTGAACTGCCATCCATCCGGGCGGCTTCTTCTATTTCTTTGGGGACACTCATGAAAGCTTGACGCAACAGAAAAATACCAAAGGCAGAAGCTAAACTCGGAAAAATAATCCCTAAATAAGTATTTCTCAAACCCATCTGGACTGTCAAAATATAGAGGGGAATCATCACGATTTGGAAGGGAATCATAATCGTAGAGACGATCGCTACAAAAATCCAGTCTCGACCCACAAATGACAATCTGGCCAATGGATAGGCAGCCAAGGCGCAAAACAGTAGATTTAAGCCCACAGTCAGTACTGATACCAAGGTACTGTTGTATAGGTATTGTCCAAAAGGTAAAGAGTTCCACACACTAGAGAAGTTATTTAGTGTCGGTTGACTGGGTAGCAATTGTGGCGGCGACTGAAAAATATTTTCCGTTGGTGATTTTAAGGCTGTACTAATTAGCCATAGTAAAGGAAAGAGCATCAACAGTGCGATCGCTCCCAACAGTGCATACATTAGAATCTGCGATCGTGATTTTTTCCAGTTCAGCATTTTATTAATATAGGAAATTATCTTTTTTGAAAATTAAATAATGATCTGCTCAAATTAAAAAGTCTTAACTGTTAAAATTTCAGCAGCGGGACATACTGAATTGAGTCAGACATAGCTTTACTTGAGAATTTTATTAACTTTATCCTAACCTATCATCAAAAATCTGTTTAAAACAATTAACTTAATTCTGTTATTGAATTTATTCACATCTCAATATAATTCAGTCTCTTCACTTTCTGAACTACCTAATTCTTCCAGAAAATCACAGAACTCGTTGTTTATTTTTGCATCACGTTCTTTTACATCACTCCATATTTGACTATTGTGAATGATATCTTGTGCTTCAAGAAGACAAATACCCAAAGCATTTTTTAAAATCCCAATTGATTCGGCTTTTGAATAATTAGTCAATCTTAAAAACTTAATAACAGATTCTTTGTCAGCAGATTCAGTCAACATTTTATTCAACTTTTCAGTTAGTTCATTATCTTTATTCATAGTTTATCCCCAATTCAGAAAAGGAATTATGTTACACAAATTAAATATTTATCATATTCTGAAGCCAGTATACTTATAAAAACCATCTATAGCAGTCTTAAAATCACGTGAGTTCGATGAACCTCTCCGAAACGGAAAGGGAGGAGAAACGAAAAATTAAGCTTTTTGCTCCCCTCTGGGCGTCGGAGAGGGGCTGGAGGAAAGGTCAAATAAGACTTGTCGAACTCACGTTAAAATCATTCCTTAAAAACAAGATTCCTGGCTTATTTAAAAAGTCGGGAATCTTGGTATTTCAATTTTTACTAATCCCATACAATTAGTATAAAGTCAGCTTCTGTCTGCACAACTTTCAACGGTTCTTCTTGCAGTTTTAAGCAAATTCATAGTAGTTAATCTTCAACCGCTACATAAGGTTGTGGTTCCCGCGAACGTTGGGAAATTTGTTCTCGTCGATACTTTGCAAGTTCGCTGTAAAGCCTCTTACGAGAGAGATTTACACTTCCAACAGGCTCATGGTCTAGCAGTGTATGCCAAGGGGAAAATAATATACCCTCATCTAAACGTTTGCGTTCTTCAAAGTCAAATTTCTGGCTGGGAATGTGGACAGTCGCAACTTTAATAAACGGTGAATCTGCTTCTTGCCATTCCTTAACGTGGTCTTCAATAGGTGTTTTGTCATCATCTACATAAAACTGAATTAAAAAGTCAAAAGACGCTTCTCGACCTTCTTCAGTCAAATATTTTACCAGCGTTTCTCGAAGGTAATTTTCTGATTCTGGAAGTGTTTCTGGTGGTTGTTCAGGCTGTTGAGATTTGACAGATAATTTGACAATACGACTACCAAATTTAAACGGAGCCATGCTCCAATATTGAATCAAAAGCGGATTTCCTACCTTTTGGCTGCCAATTTTTTGCAAGATAGCAAATGCGTAACCAAGTTCTTCCAGCCGTTCTGGGCTGAGTTGTCCACTACCTGCTTTGGAAAGATCAGCGTAATCACGAACGTCTTTGGCCAAAAAAGTAGGATAATTGTTGAGTATAAAATCTTGAGTTTTTTCTTCATCATCCAGCACTTTCTGCCCTTCCACATTCATTACCTTGATGGCGATACCACGAACATCAGGCTGGCTATCGGAGTGGAATTTACCACGTTTTTCAGGCGAACCACCACTAGAAAAACGAATCCATGCAGGATAGGTTTGGGGCGTTTTGAACAAACCTACTCTCAGGTCTTCAGGAAGATTGGGTTCAATAATGAACTCTCCCCAAAGGAGTCCATGACTTTTACTATGAATTTGGCGGAGGTCTGGGCCTGTTTTTTGTTGAGCTTGGAGACTACTTGCGATAATCTCGTCGATTATTGCTTCTTGCTCAGTGGTAGATGACGTTGGATTAGTCATAAAACATTTGATAATGTGTCCTCATTATCCTGAATCCTGGAACCTTTATGAGTCAATCCGGTTTCCGTACAAATAGCTTGTAGTGGTTTATCCCAAGGTTCAATCAGTATTTGGGACAAATAGGCAAAATCAAAGACGATTCCGATGGTTGCCTTTGTTTGCCACTGCGGTAAACTGAGCAAGCGATCGTAATATCCACCGCCATAACCCAAACGATATCCTTGATAGTCGCAAGCTACACTGGGGACGAGAATCAAATCTACTTCGGCAACATCTAATAGGGGGGCGTCGGGGTGGGGTTCAGTTATGCCATAAGCGCCACTTTGGACAGAATCGTTAGGTGTCCAAATATGCCAACATAAGGATTTATCAATGCAACGAGGAAATCCCCAACGGGATTTGGTGTTGGCAAATAGGGGACTAAGGTCAGGTTCTTGGCGAAAGCTGAAATAAGCGAGTATTGTTTTTGCTTGGGTAAACAAAGTAGAGTTTTGTAAATGAGAGCATAAGCGATCGCTTTTTTCTCTCCATTCTCCAACGGACATTGATTGACGTGTTTTCAGTAGAGTGCGGCGCAGATCTGCTTTATTTAGTTGATGATTAACTTTGTCCATAAAAATTTATATCGTCAAACAAATAAGCTGGGCATCACCCAGCTTATACCACCCTACATTCACCAGTACATCGTTATGCAGCGTGTTGACGATACCACTCAATGGTATTCCTTAGCCCTTCTTCAAAGCTCACCTGAGCCGTGAAATTAAAGGCTTGTTTGGCCCGTTCAGTATCTAAACAGCGGCGGGGTTGACCATTAGGCTTGTCAGTTTGCCACACAATTTCACCCTTAAACTCCATCAATTCGCTAATTAGAGTTACCAAATCAAGGATGGAGATTTCATAACCTGTTCCCAAGTTAACTGGTTCCGATTCGTTATAGAATTGAGTCCCCATAACAATCCCCCGCGCTGCATCTTCTGAATACAGAAACTCACGGGTGGGACTGCCATCACCCCAAACGGGAAGTTGCTTTTCTGCTTTGATTTGGGCTTCGTGAACTTTGCGAACTAATGCTGGAATGACGTGGGAACTTCCTGTGTCAAAGTTATCTTCTGGGCCATATAAATTCACTGGTAGTAAGTAAATACCATTAAAGCCGTACTGCTGGCGGTAAGATTGTAATTGGACTAAAAGTGCTTTTTTAGCAATTCCGTAGGGAGCGTTGGTTTCCTCTGGGTAGCCATTCCAAAGATCATCTTCTTTGAATGGTACTGGAGTAAATTTAGGATAAGCGCAGATAGTACCAACACATACGAATTTTTCTACTCCAGCTTGATAGGCAGCGTGAATTAGCTGGGTTCCCATGATCAAGTTATCGTAGAACAACTCTGCGGGTTTTTCCCGGTTTAGACCGATGCCACCGACATGAGCTGCTAGGTGAATAATTATGTCTTGCTGGTCAACTGCACGTTGGCTATTTTCCCAAACACGCAAATCAGAATCGTGCGATCGCGGTATTGTAATCTTCTCACGATCAGCCCCTGCTTTACATAGTTGATCTATCACCTGACGACCTAGAAACCCCGACCCACCAGTGACGAGAATACGTTTATTTTTTAGTTCTAAGGCAGTCATATTTTTATCCTCTGTGGTGTAAATCAGAAGTGCAAAGCGCCCAGTTGTTGACGAATAGTCGCAATATCAGCTGGAAATTGTGAACCATTTCCATTGGGTGAAGTGTGTCCCAATGCTTGTAAGTCTGCTTCTACCATTAGGGAAACTAGTTCTTCAAAGGTTACTGATGGTGTCCAGCCCAAATTCTGCCGTGCTTTGGTAGAATCGCCAATCAATAACTCTACTTCAGATGGACGGAGGTAACGCTCATCAAATTCTACATAATCTTGCCAATTGAGATTCACATAACTAAATGCCAGTTCCAAAAACTCGCGTACCGAGTGGGTTTCACCAGTAGAAATTACGTAATCGTCTGGCTGGTCTTTCTGCAACATCAACCACATTGCTTTAACGTAATCCTTCGCATAGCCCCAATCTCGCTTGGCGTCTAGATTACCCATATAAATTTTTTTCTGCTTACCAGCAACAATACCAGCCACTGCTCTAGTAATTTTGCGGGTTACAAAGGTTTCACCCCGCCTTGGTGACTCGTGGTTAAAAAGTATGCCGTTACAAGCAAACAAATCATAAGACTCACGATAATTTACAGTTTGCCAGTGGGCGTAAACTTTCGCACACGCATAGGGGCTGCGGGGATAAAAGGGTGTTGTCTCAGTTTGAGGTATTGCTTGTACTAAACCATACATTTCTGAAGAACCCGCCTGGTAAAATCGTACCTGAATACCAGTCCGATGTTGGTAGTCTCGAATTGCTTCTAACAGACGCAACGTTCCCATTCCTACAGCATCTACCGTGTATTCTGGTGAATCAAAGCTGACTCTGACATGAGATTGAGCGCCGAGGTTGTAAATCTCTACTGGCTTGACATCTTCTAAAATGCGCCGCAACGTTGTACCATCCGTCAAGTCGCCGTAGTGAAGAAACAACCGCACTCCATCTTTGTGGGGGTCTTCGTAAATGTGATCGATGCGGTCTGTGTTAAAGGTAGAAGTCCGACGAATGATGCCGTGAACCTCATAACCTTGTTCCAACAAAAACTCACTTAGATATGAACCATCTTGTCCAGTAATACCAGTAATCAACGCTCGCTTCTGTTGCGTCATGCTCAGTTATTCCTTATTGTCTTTAGATTAAAAAGTTACAGTCAATCTGATACAACCTAGCAGCTAATTGCTAAATTGCCTAATGGGAAACCTACGAGTTCTTGTCTTTAGAAGACTTTTTCCGTAAATAAATATACTTAATAAAAAGTAATTTAACACGTAAGCCCAACCTTAGATAGATCAAGATCGTTTAATCATGTATATTTTTTCTTTTACCAGATAGATCAAGATTATTTTTATAGCTGTTATTTTTTTGTCAAAACTTCATATATTTCTGGTTTTGTGAAGACTTAATAAAATAAATATTTTAAATTAGACTTATGGCAAAAATCCGAATCAACGTAAAAATAACCACAAACACATACCTCAGAGAAGTCTGAGTTAAGTAGAAAGGCACAAATTATAGAAAGAAAAATGAGCAATCGTTTAGTCTGAGGGGAAGAATTAATACTTAGGGGCATTAATTGCCCCACAGAATCCACCCTAAGTAGTTACTCAGTATGCCCCGTTATTTTTGGGCAAAATGACCACATCAACAGTTTTCAAGATGATCCATAAATCAAGCCAGAAATTCCTAAATTTGACATAATGCAGGTCTATTTGGACTCGCCGAGGGTAGGGAATGTCATTACGCCCAGACACCTGCCACAAACCAGTAATTCCTGGACGGATTGTTAAAAT
Organism: Nostoc sp. JL34; assembly: GCF_017114945.1. Taxonomy (GTDB): domain Bacteria; phylum Cyanobacteriota; class Cyanobacteriia; order Cyanobacteriales; family Nostocaceae; genus Nostoc. Next base: position 38,901 of record NZ_JABXKQ010000131.1, on the reverse strand, counting down.
CTCATCAATGTGACAACCGTATTTTGGCAGTTCTTCTGCTACCAAAGGTCGAGGGCCGACTACACTCATATCCCCTTTTAAAACGTTCCAGAACTGGGGAAATTCGTCTAAGCTAGTAATTCGCAAAAATCGACCAATTTTGGTAATTCGGGGGTCTTGTTTTAGCTTAAAACTGCTCTCAAATTCTTGTCGCAACTCGGGCGATGTTTCCATCATTTGCATGAGGATTTCGTCCGCATTGCTTACCATTGTTCGGAATTTAATACAATTAAACGCTTTGTAATTTTTCCCTACCCGTTCCTGGACATAAAAAATTGGGCCTTCTGAGCTAAAGGCAATCAGCAAGGTCAAAATTAAGTAGACGGGGAAGAACAAAATTAATACCGACAGCGAAAACACTATATCGAACAGTCGTTTGGCAAACTCTCCGTTTAAACCCTGAAAAGATAAACCTTTGGGCTTAACTTTTGGCGTCTTTGTTTTTTGACCGCGTTTTAAGAAAGTACGCGTAGACGCTCTAGTGTCTTGCCGTACGCCTCGCTTGCCGGAGAGGAGTGAGCTCTGGGCAGTCATCATACTCCTTAATAATCCACACCACACATAGTCCCAATATTAAAGCCAAAATGAGGTTCTTCTGGGGGGAAATTGCCAAAAGCCTAAAAAAATAAGACGTTAACCAAGACCATCATTGCAAAAACGGTCTTTTTTCGTTGCACTTGTTTACAAAATCTAGATAACGATCTGCAAAGATTTGCGGTGAAAACTGCGCGGCGTGCGATCGCATATACTCGGAATTGAACGAACCCTCATACATTTCAAACTTTTCTACTGCCTCCACCAAAGCCGCCTCTGTTTGCGTCTTGAAAAATATACCTGTCCCTGTATCCGCATCAGAGCGGATATCTCGCACTGTTTCTAAAGCACCCCCTGCACCGTAGGCAATTACTGGTGTGCCGCAAGCCTGTGCTTCCACTAGGGCAATCCCAAAATCTTCACAAGCTGCATACACAAACGCTTTAGCCCTAGACATATATTTTTTTACCACATTATCGGGTTGCCAACCGAGTATTTGGATATTTGAGTTGGCCATCTCGCGAATCTTGTTCATTTCATCTCCTGTACCAATGACTACTAATGGTCGTTTTAGTTGATTAAAAGCCTTGACAATCAACGATATTTGCTTGTAACTCACTAACCGGGAAACTGTCAGGTAAAAGTCCTCTTTCTCAGATAGAAACGGAAATTCCGCAATATTCACTGGTGGGTAAATGACTGTTGCTTCTCGCCGATAGCAACGCCAAATCCGCCGAGCTGTATGCTGCGAGTTGGCAATGAAGTAATCAACGCGATTGGCACTCAATACATCCCACTGACGCAAGCGATGTAATAAATATCGCGTCATCCACCCGGGAAAACCACTACCCAGTTTGCTGTGGCGGAGATAATCAAAAGTCAAGTCCCAGGCATACCGCATAGGGCTGTGACAGTAGCAAATATGCATCTGTTCTGGAGTGGTAAGGATTCCTTTGGCAACAGCATGGGATGAAGACAGAATTACGTCATAATGCCGTAAATCAAGTTGTTCAATTGCCAAAGGCCACAAAGGCAAGTATTTTTGTACACCGTTGCGGGCATAGGGAAAGTCCTGAAGAAACGTCTTGCCAATCTGACGTTTATATAAATAACTTTCAGGATTGCTAGATTCAAAATCTATCAGAGCATACAAATCAGCATCAATGTGATTCAAAATTTCTCGTACAACGAGTTCTGAACCACCGGTGGCTTTGGGTGTCAGCCACTCATGAACCAGAGCATATTTCAAGGGCACAGCTAACTTGAATAAATGGAAAATACAAAGGCCAACTTGATGACGTTAACTGAAAAGTTTCCCTTTGTGATTAATTAATGGGAAGCGCCCCAGATTAGCACATAAGACGGAATCTTTCCCTGAGAGGTTCCAGATGGATGCTGCAACCTGATAATCTCAGATTGGGGAATGGGCATTGGGGATTGGGCATTGGGCATTGGGCATGGGTTATTCTCCTTGTCTCCCTACTCCCCAATCTTTTGACGACAACTGATATAGAAAGGGTGAATTTATGCGAATTCTGATTATGGGTGGTACTCGGTTCATTGGTGTCTATTTGACTCAACTACTAGTGAAAAAAGGACACGAGGTAGTGCTGTTCAATCGTGGGAATCGGCCAGCACCTTCTTTAGAGGGAGTAGGACAAATTATAGGCGATCGCACAGATGCTACTCAATTAAAGGCAAAGTTATCACAAGAAAACTTTGATGTCATTTTTGACAATAACGGGCGCGAACTTACTGATACTCAACCACTAGCAGAAATTTTTCAAGACCGAGTACAACATTTTGTGTATATGAGTTCTGCGGGGGTTTATCTCAAATCCGATCAATTACCACACATAGAAGGCGATGCTGTAGATCCCAAAAGTCGCCATAAGGGTAAACATGAAACAGAAGCTTATCTGACTCAATTGGGATTACCCTTTACTTCTATTCGTCCTACTTATATCTACGGGCCTCGTAATTATAATGAGTTGGAAGGCTGGTTTTTTGACAGAATTGTGCGCGATCGCCCCATTCCTATCCCTGGAAATGGCTTGCATATCACGCAGCTAGGTCATGTAAAGGACTTGGCACAAGCAATGACTGAGGTTTTGGGGAATAAACAAGCCATAGGACAGATTTATAATATCTCAGGCGATCGCTTTGTCACTTTTGATGGTTTAGCCCGTGCTAGCGCTGTAGCGGCTGGCAAATCACCCGATGCTGTCAAAATTGTCCACTACGACCCGAAAAAGTTTGATTTCGGCAAGCGCAAAGCATTTCCGATGCGGGTGCAGCATTTCTTTGCTTCGGTGAATAAAGCGCAAACAGAATTAAACTGGCATCCTGAATATGATTTGATTTCTGGTTTACAAGACTCTCTAGAAAATGACTATTTGGCTAATGCAAAAGATAAAGCTGATGTTGATTTCTCTGTAGATGAGGAGATTTTACAAGCGTTGTGAGCAGTAGCCAAGGCGAATAGAATTCGCGGCTACACTGGCATTGTCCGCCTCCGCGGACTAAGGTCAAATTAAGGGTTTGAAACCCACGGAGGTGGGTTTTGTTTGTCTAGCGAGGTTTCTAACTGCCCGTTTCGCTTAAGTTGACTGATGTGATCGCATTTTCATAACTCATCAGGGTTAACGCCTAACTCTCGCAGTTGTGCTGCTAATCTGTTAGCACGTTGACTTTCTCGTTCTAGCGGCGTGGGAAGCCAATTCCCGAATGCATCATACCAACGTAGCCACAATCTCTCAATTTGTTGGTAAGAACCTTGCCAAAGTCCTAAGCCCAGTTCCAAACCCGGCATCCACACCCGTGGAGTACTCAAGTCCAATTCGCTGTAACTATCTGCAACTAATTGGAATACTTGGAGTTTGTCACTGTAGCGGTCAAAAACAATGTAGTAAGGAACTCGCAAAATCCGCTCATAAACTTCCCATTTGGTCGGTGGTTGGTTAATTTCCCGCAGAGTTTGTCCTAAGTCTTCTTTTTCAGTGCCAGGAGAAAGCAATTCTACCACTACAAAAGGAGCGACCCCTTCTTGCCAGATAACATAACTCAGACGCAAGTTTTGCTGTTCGTAGAGACGCGAAACTCCCACAGCAGCAAACCAGTCTGGGCGTTTGTACCATAGTGTATGCCGCAGGTCATAGTAAAGGTTTAAGTCACTGGCAACAAATACTTCCTCTGCTGGATAGTTAGGTGGACAGAAGGTTTCGCGCAGAAGTTGGGGCTGAAAAAGGTGAAATTCGTCAGGCAAACCAGAGTCCTCCGGGTATTCACTGGGAAGATCGTACATGGTTGGTAGGACTTCTTTGGGAGAGAGAGGCGGGTCTGTTTGGTACATAACGGGAATCTTGACCGACTAATTTTAAGTTAACGGATCGCAGTAAAAATTGAGTCAAAATCAAAAATATTTTCTTCTACCTGAGAAAGACGCGATAAATTGCGTTTTTAGTCTTTACTGAAACAGGAATGAAAATTTTCTTTATTAGTCAGGCAAACGTTTTTTAGAATTGCCTGAAGGCTACTGAAACTAGTTTCTGTAAATACTATTGTTGGTTGATAAAATGAGCCAGGTTTTGCAATATCCACTCCACAATGTACTAGAGTCCCGTGCCCGCTTGGGTGAAGGCCCCATCTGGGATTCTACCCAAAACCTACTGTACTGGATCGATATTTACAACCATCGGGTACATCAGTTCAATCCTGCTACGGGGAAAGACTTGTTTTTTAATGTGGGAGATGTCGTAGGTGCGATCGCAACAGCAGGTAAAGATAGATTAATTATGGCACTGCGTCATCACTTGGCATTTCTCCACACCCAGACAGGTGAAGTTACTCCTATTTTGGAAATTGAAGGAAATCTATCAGATAACCGTCTGAATGATGGCAAATGTGACTCTCAAGGACGTTTTTGGATCGGCTCAATGTGTTCTTTAGAAAAACCCCAGGCTAGCCTTTATCGCTACGATCATGACGGTTCATTACATATCATTGAAACGGGTTTGACTATCTCTAATGGTCTGGGGTGGAGTCCCGATCAAAAAACATTTTACTTGAGTGATTCTCCTCACAAAAAGATATATGCTTACGATTTTGATTCAGTAACAGGTAACATTACTAATCGCCGGATTTTTGTTGATTTAACTCATGAATCTTTCTACCCAGATGGGTTGACGATAGATAGTCAAGGAAATATTTGGTCAGCTATGTGGGATGGATGGTGTGTGATTCGTTTCAATCCCAAGGGTGAAGAGATATTGCGGATCAATTTACCTGTGCAATTACCAACCAGTTGCACTTTTGGCGGCGAAGATTTGCAAACACTCTACATTACCACTGCTTCAGTTGGACTCAGCCAAGCGGAGATAGGAAAAAGTTTCTACTCAGGTGATTTATTTGCTCTCAAAACTGATGTTACTGGATTACTTAGCTATGATTTTGATAAATAAAGTAGTATCAGTGTCAAGGTGAGGCGCTAAATTGCCTCTCATATTTGTTCAACTCAACTATTTATTTGTTTGTGAATTCTAAAAATTCCGAGTTTTGAACTTTTGATCTTGAAGTTCCGGGTTCAAAAGTGCAACTTCCGGGTTCAAAGGCGCAACTTCCGAGTTCAAAGGTGCAACTTCCGAGTTCAGAGGCTCAACTTCCGAGTTGAAAGAGACTTCCAAATAAAAAAACATCAGTCCAGTGGAGCTTTTTTAGTTTAACTTTGTACTTAAAGGTATATTTTCCCTAGTTGGAATTTGTGGTATAAGGTAAATTACTCCAGATATTAACGTCAAGGCAACAGAGTGCTAATAATTAGGGTAAGGATTGGATAAACTGAAAGGAAATGTTTGTAGTCAAAGGCTTTGGCAGTGGTTTTCCTTGTGCTTGGTAATCTTCAATCAAAAGTTCCAGCACTTCCTCACCATTCTTGAGAGCATCTGCGTAGGTATTTCCATGAGTGTGCATAGGGGCCAAACTCAGGTAGGCTGACAACGTACTTTTTATCTTCATCAGACCACTGAATTACAATACTATATTGTCGTTTCATTAGTGCTAGCTTTTTGCGGCAAAAGATAAATACCCCCAGAGATTAAAGTCAAGGCGACAGAAACCCAAAAGGCAATCAGAGAGGGACTTTGCCATACTTCAGGTAGTGGTGCAATCAGAAGTGCGATCGCAACTATTTGACTAACAGTTTTGAGTTTACCCCAAATGTTCGCCCCGGTAATTGTCGTTTGATTTACCCGCCAACCAGCGATCGCTAATTCCCGCGCTAAAATCAAAAACACTCCCCAAGCTGGCACTTTTCCTAGTTCAATAAAAACCAGCAACGGCGCAAGTACTAGAAATTTATCCACTAAGGGGTCAAGAAACTTACCCAACTCACTAACTTGGTTGAGTTTCCGCGCTAAATAACCGTCTAACCAATCAGTTAACGCCGCAACGATAAAAATTGCCAAACATATCCACCTAGCTTGTACTGTAGGATTGTACAAGCCATAAAGCAGAAATGGTACACCCAGAAGGCGAGAGAAGGTAATCCAGTTGGGTAGGGTCATTGAAAATTAAAAATTAACTAGTGTAAAAGCAACAAACAGCCAAGCAAATATGCAAAATATATGCAGATTAGTGTATCTGAGTGTGCCTGCGTGGGAAAATCTGTTTTCTGAAGCTCTCTTAAAACAATACTATGACTGAACACACAGACTCCCAATTCCGCATCGAACGCGATTCGATGGGCGATCGCCAAATTGCTAGTAGCGTTTATTACGGCATTCAAACGCTACGAGCGATTGAAAACTTCCCTATTAGCGGCATAAAGCCTCTAGCTACTTACGTAGATGCTGGATTAATCATTAAAAAAGCTACAGCAATTGTCAATGGAGAACTAAATTGCATTCCCCAAGATATTAGTCAGGCGATTGTGCAAGCAACTGATGAAATCTTAGCTGGGAAGTTCCGCGATCAATTTGTTGTGGATGTTTATCAGGCGGGTGCTGGAACATCCCACCACATGAATATCAACGAAGTTTTGGCAAATCGCGCCTTAGAAATACTTGGTGAAGAAAAGGGCAATTACAAACGTGTTAGTCCCAATGACCACGTTAATTATGGGCAGTCTACCAATGATGTGATTCCGACTGCAATTCGCATTGGTGGATTATTGGCATTATCTAAGACATTACACCCAGCTTTAGATGGTGCGATCGCATCTTTAGAAAACAAAGCTGTAGAATTTCAAGATATTGTCAAATCTGGCAGAACCCACTTACAAGACGCAGTACCCGTGCGTTTGGGTGAAAATTTTCGGGCTTGGGCGCAAATTCTTACAGAACACCAAAACCGGATTTACACCGCCTCTGGAGATTTGATGGTGCTGGGTTTGGGAGGTAGTGCAGCCGGAACAGGGTTAAATACTCATCCTCTATATCGCGCCCGTGTGGTAGAAGTTCTTTCAGAATTGATTGAAACTCCTTTAGAACCTGCACCGCATCTCATGGCAGCTATGCAGAGTATGGCACCATTTGTAAATGTTTCCGGTGCTTTACGCAACTTAGCCCAGGATCTAGTCAAAATATCTCATGATTTACGGTTGATGGATTCGGGGCCAAAAACAGGCTTGAAAGAAATTCAACTCCCTCCAGTGCAACCCGGTTCCTCGATTATGCCAGGGAAATATAACCCAGTCATGGCAGAGATGACATCAATGGTGTGTTTTCAGGTGATGGGTTACGACAGTGCGATCGCTTTAGCTGCACAAGCCGGACAATTAGAATTAAATGTGATGATGCCGTTGATTGCTTATAACCTAATTCACAGTATCGAAATTCTCGGTAATACCATCGCCGCACTTACCGAACGCTGCATTGAGGGAATTACAGCTAATAAAGAACGTTGTTTAGCTTATGCCGAAGGCAGTTTAGCTTTAGTAACCGCACTAAATACCCACATCGGTTATTTAAATGCCGCAGCTGTCGCCAAAGAATCTTTAGAAACTGGTAAATCCCTGCGGCAAATTGTTTTAGAACGCGGGTTGATGAGTGAAACAGACTTAGCCACAGTCTTAAATCTAGAACAAATGAGTGGTATCTTACCGCTTAAAACAGAATAATACGTTATGGGGCATTGGGAATGGGAAAGAGGACACGGAGACACGAGGAAATTACTCACCGCGTCACCCCAATCCCCAGTCCCCAATCCCCAGTCCCCAATCCCCAATCCCCATACCATGCAAACTCAAAAACCATCTGTTAGTCTCATTCGGGCTACATCTTACGAACGAGAGGCTTTACGAGAATCCTTAGTCACGCTGCTGGAACCTTTTGGAGGAATGGCAGCGTTTGTAAAAAAAGGCGATCGCGTTTTACTCAAACCAAATCTACTTACAGGATCGCGTCCTGGTAAAGAATGTATCACCCGTGCCGAACTAGTTTATGAAGTTGCCCAAATGGTAATTCAGGTTGGCGGTAAGCCATTTTTGGGCGATAGTCCTGCTTTTGGTAGTGCCAAGGGCGTAGCAATAGCAAATGGCTATCTGCCTATTCTAGAAGAACTCAATCTTCCCATCATCGATTTTCACGGTCAGCGTTACCAAACCGTTAGCGACAATTTTAACCATCTGCGGCTGTCTAGAGAAGCAATGGAAGCAGACGTAGTGATTAACCTACCGAAAGTGAAATCTCATGCCCAGTTGACATTAACGCTGGGCGTAAAAAACTTATTTGGTTGCGTCCCTGGCAAAATGAAAGCTTGGTGGCACATGGAAGCGGGAAAAGACGCGAATAGATTTGGTGAAATGTTAGTAGAAACTGCTAGAGCAATTAACCCTAACTTAACCATATTAGATGGCATCATTGGTCATGAAGGTAATGGCCCTAGTAACGGTGAACCCCGCCAACTAGGCATTTTAGCAGCCGCATCAGATATATTTGCCTTAGATCGGGCAATGATAGAAATTCTCAATGTTCCTCCTGAACAAGTGCCCACAGTTTCAGCTTCCCAAAGGCTAGGAGTTTGTCCAGAACTTGCTGCCATAGAGTTTCCGCATTTAAATCCTGACTTATTAAAAATAGAAGATTGGCGACTACCAGATAATTTGATGCCCATCGATTTTGGTATGCCCCGCGTAATTAAATCTACGTTTAAGCATCTTTACACCCGATTTATCAAGGAACCAATGAGTGTTTATGTAAGGGAGTAGGGAGTGGGGGAGATGACAAAGACAAGGGGACAATAATCCATCTCCAATCCCCATTACCTCTTATCCCCAAATCCCCAATTTAGCAAATATACCTGGCGATTAAAAATCGCGGTTACACAAACGTACTCCTTCCCTATGGGACGCTACGCAAACGGAGAAGCAAGCTACGCGTAGCGTCTCACAGAGAAGTCCGCCTACGCAAACTCAAGGAATTTTAAACCCACGGAGGTGGGTTTTGTCTGTATAGCCACGAATTCCATTCGCTAGGGCTAGGGGTATTTTTACACTCATTGAGATGCTCTTAGTGCAAACTTCGTTACAACAATTTCATTTATTAAGAGAGTAATCTGTAATTACCCTCCGATTGCTTAACCAGACCGCCCTATCATAGTTAGTGGCGGTTTTTTTAGCTGATTAATTTGTTATACAGGTTCTCGTTTTAGATTTTGATTTATCCAAAAAAGTTATACGGATTTAGGATCTAGAAATTGGGATTGGATATTTTGTTCAGATATGAGTATGAGCAAAATCTGGCGATAACGCACCACACCTCTACGTCACCTTCTAAAATATTTTTTCCTCTATCTATATATAGATTGACAAAATTGCTGTGATCTTAAATAAATTTAAAAATTTAAATTAGTAAATATTTGTTTAGTGGTATTCACTGAATCCATACTGGATAACACAGTTAATGTATCTGTATTTATTCGGTAGTTATGATTGGTTACAAAAATCATTCCGACCCATTTCTTCTCTGGTGTCAAATATTTTTGTGTAGAACTACCGTCTAAACAATCGAAAATACTGAATATCTATCAGTGCAATTGCTGTTTTGTATTCTGTATCACAAATTAGTAATTCCAGTAAAATGACCTTATCAAAGGCGTTGCAGGATGTTATAATCATGAAGTATCGGACAAATAGATTTTGCTAATTAATCTTTAAGCAACGAAAAAATGTTGTTTATGATGCTGTTAAAGTTGGCTTTACGTATGCAAACTGTTACAGCATACAGGGAAACATCTGAAAATATTAATCACAAAATAAAACATGATTTGTTGACTTGTAACTTGGTATTAAGAATTCCATGTATAGAAACGCTATTATGACAGTTGTAAAACTGGTTTAGCTTGTAGAATGATACACATTTTACAGTTTAAAAATAGCTAAAATAGCATCAAGACTCTCACTCAGAGAGTAGACCTACACAGTGTTACGAAGAACTTCAATTTTGTATGAATTCAAATAGCCAGTCTGCCAATTCTACCGATACATATTCCCAACGTTTGGCAGACATTGTGGGAACTGCGATCGCTCTGTTGACTCTTACCCTACCCGTATTTGTCATCGCCCACTATTCTTCAACTAATGTTCAAAATAACCAGCAACCCCTGATCCAAAACCTCCAAGGAAATCAAGATTGATAAAGCTTTCCAGTGGTATTTCCCCACGGTAAGACCTACAAGAAAGCAGAACACTGATTTTAAGACAATCTTTGTAAATATTGGATGTAGTTCATCCAATATAAGCTGAATCTGGATTGTGTGACTCTAGATTTCAGTTGGATTAACAGAGTTGGGGCAAAAATTCCTCCAACAGCAATTAAGGGTGGAGGATATCCATAATACCTTCTTGGAAAAAGCGTTGCGAACAAACTTCACAACGCTTTTTCCATTTTTTGGCTAATTTAAGGGAACTGGGGAGACGAGGGAGAAATCAATTCAAAATTCAAAATTAAAGAACTCCTGCCTCTTGTGCCCAATCTCCAATACCGTAGAACAAATCCTTGGGAAGAGATCCATATTGCCCTAAAATTCTACACGGGGAGCGAAGCTGACTAGAGTGCCCCCATGATTCACTGTTATCAGAGGAGTTTTTTGTGGACTTATCCCGTATTCCTGCCCAACCGAAACCGGGTCTAATCAACGTTCTGATTGAAATTGCTGGCGGAAGTAAAAATAAATACGAATACGACAAGGAACTAGAAGCTTTTGCTCTAGACCGAGTACTTTATTCCTCGGTACAATATCCATACGACTACGGCTTTGTACCCAATACTTTGGCTGATGATGGCGATCCCCTAGATGGTATGGTCATAATTGACGAGCCGACCTTTCCTGGCTGCGTTATTGCTGCGCGGCCGATTGGCTTCTTGGAGATGATTGACGGTGGCGATCGCGATGAAAAAATCCTTTGTGTTCCTGACAAAGATCCGCGCTACACTCAGGTAAAATCCCTGAATGACTTAGCGCCACACCGCTTAGATGAAATTGCCGAATTTTTCCGTAGTTATAAAAATTTGGAAAAAAAGGTAACTGAAATTCTTGGTTGGCAAGATGTAGACAAGGTTGCAGCTTTAGTAGAAAAATCCGTCAAAGCTTATAGAGGATAATAGAGGAGTTAGGAGTTAGGAGTTAAGAGTTATGAATTTTTATTCCTAACTCCTCACTTTGATAACTTTCGCTTGTTACGGATTTTAAAATCTGCCACCAACCCCAAACCAGAATGCAGCGTACTCTCCTTTTGGCAAAGATTCATAACTGCACCCTCACAGGGGCGAATATCAACTACGTAGGTAGTATCAGCATTGATGAAATCCTTTTGGAAAAAGCTGGTATCTTACCTTATGAACAGGTGCAAGTAGTTAATAGTGCCAACGGTCAGCGTTTTATTACTTATGCGATCCCCGCTCCAGCCCATTCAGGAATCATTGAGCTAAATGGAGGTGCGGCACGTCTAGGCATTATTGGCGATCGCTTGATTATAATGACTTACGGGCAGTTCACTCCAGAAGAGTTAAAAAGTTACTCTCCTACGGTAGTCATTGTGGACGAAAAAAATAGGCTGTTGGAAGTGCGGCGCTACGATGACCTGCTCAGTAAGGTCTAATTTCAAGAAAAATGTCAAATTTTGAGTTGTCGGGTTCCCAAAGCTACATACCTGAAAAGTCCGCTACCATGCCAAGTAGTCCAGCAGGTGAATTTCTCGTGCAATTCTGGGGTGTAAGAGGTTTGATTCCCACTCCAAGTAGCAATACTAATCGTTATGGTGGTAATACCGCTTGTCTAGAAATGCAGGTAGCTGGGAAACGCTTGATTTTTGATGGCGGTACTGGCTTACGCATACTGGGTAAAACTTGGCAAGAACTACAACAGCCATTAGAAGCCCATTTATTTTTTACCAACTGTCAATCAAACCGAATTCAAGGGTTCCCCTTTTTTGCTCCCGCATTTATTGGGGAAAATTGTTTCCATATTTACGGCACAGCTGCCTCAAATGGAGCCTCAATCAAACAATGTCTGTACGATCAGATGCTCCAACCACACTTTCCTTACCCTTTACAGGTAATGCAGTCGGAATTGCAGTTTTACAATCTAACTCCAGACAGTGATCTGAAATTAGATGATGTCACTATTACAACTGCATTAATTAATCAAACTCAGCGGTCAATTGGCTACCGTGTCACTTGGCAAGAGTATAGTGTTGCCTACGTCACGGATTTGCAGCAGAATGAAGATCAAGTGGAGCGAGAGCGGATTTTAGAGTTCATTAAAGGCGTTGACTTGCTGATTGCCAATGCCACTTACACTCCGCCGACATCTCACAATCATGACTCTGCTGATTTACTCTGGCAAGCTGCGGTGAATGCGGCTCTGAGTGCTGGCGTCCATCGGCTAGCTATTTCTCATCATCACCCAGATGACCATGATGATTTTCTTGACCAAGTTCAAGTCGATATTAAATCTGCTTTTTCTCAAGCCATACTAGCCCATGAAGGTTTAGTATTAGCTGTTGGTAAGTAATTTAAGACTCTTATTGGCAAAGTGTAAATTTACCCCAGCTTTAAGCGAATGGAATTCGCGGCTACACTGGCATTGTCCGCCTCCGCGGACTAAGAAAAAATTAAGAGTTTGAAACCCACCTCCGTGGGTTTTGTTTGTGTAGAGGCGGTTTCTAACCGCCCTTTTAACTATTCCACAAAATTAAAATTGGCTATTGCCCCTACGAAGCATTTTGTAACTCAGCGGTGCGGATTGAAAGCTGCTGTGTCTGATTACCTCGTTGCACTTTCACCTGTAATACTTGACCAAGGCGACTGTCTTCCACAACATTCTGTAATTGTTCAGCACTGGTAATTGCTTTACCATCAACTTGCAGAATTACATCCCCACGCCGGATACCCGCAGATGCCGCTGGAGAATTGGGGACAACTCGCATGACAAAAACCCCATTAATTTCTGGTATCTGAATCGGAGAGTTGGGATCGGTGTTATTTTGCTTGGCAAGATCGGGTGTCAAAGTTAGCATTTGCACACCTAAATAGGGGTGAGCAACTTTACCATCACGTTGGAGTTGTGCGGCGATCGCTTTGGCTTTATCAATAGGAATCGCAAACCCAATACCCATCGCATCAGGGCGAATAGCTGTGTTAATGCCAATTACTTCACCTTGGCCATTTAATAGTGGCCCGCCAGAGTTCCCAGGGTTAATGGCGGCGTCTGTTTGAATGAAGTCCAAGCGTTTGTCACTAATACCGACTTGGGCGCTAGAACGTTTGAGGGTACTGACAATTCCCAAGGTAACGGTATTATCAAATCCCAAAGGATTACCAACTGCGATCGCCCAGTCTCCTACTTGGACATTGGTGGAAGAACCCAAAGGCGCGACTGGTAAATCGTTACCAGCGTTAATCTTGACTACTGCCAAATCTGTGACTTCATCAATACCCTGAACTTTCCCTTCAAAGGTGCGGCCATCTTTGAGTCGGACTGTTACTTTATCAGCCTTATCAACCACATGAGCATTAGTCAAAACTAACCCGCTTTTGTCAATAATAAAACCTGAGCCTAAACCACGTAACTGTTCAGAAGGCATCTGTTGAGAGAAACCCTCACCAAAAAACCGACGGAAAAAGGGATCTTCTAAAAAGGGATCAGCCCGACGAGCAATTGTTCGCTCAGTATCAATTCTGACAACTGCTGAACCAACACGATTCACTGCTGCTGTGACAAAGCTAGTGCTACCGATCGCAGCACTAGCTGGTGATTGCCGTTGGGCAATTAGTTCTGAAGTACCCCCAGTAGTTATTGTGGGGGCTGGTTCGGCTTGGGAAGGTAACACCTGCAATGTGCTAACTGTTAGCATGGCTCCAAGTGCGATCGCTAAAACATGAGTACTAAGTTGACGTAGAGACCGAGATAATTTGGGAAATTGCATAATCACAACCTAATTTATCAGCTTAATTGTTGCTTAGTCGTGACAAATCTATTTACAGTTATTTTTACTTCAGGTTTCGCCTGCTCTTTCCACTACTGGGGTTAGGGCATTTTGCGAACTACCTGTAATCAACTTAATGGAAAATTTAACCCAAAAGCTATTATGGACATTTACCCTTTACAAGTTCGGTTTTTACCCATCCATAAAACTTTTGGATTGCTAACAAGACTAGCCCACTGTCTGTTCTAACCGTCGTGGACTATGGATAAACTAACTTTTGTATAAAATTTCATTCCGATTAGCTGCGCCTAGTTGGGGTAAAGAGTTGATGACTGAGTGGGGAGTCAGGGCAACAGGAACGGTGGGAGGTAGTTGTAATTGTTTGACAACACTTTGCAAGAGTTGGTCTTGTCCAGTCCGCAAACCCCAGACATTTGTCCCCCGGTTGATAATAGCAAACCAAACCAAACCGCGATCGCGTGTGGGCATCACTCCCGCCAAAGCGCTCACATCCCGGAGAGTACCAGTTTTGATCACAGTCGCTAGGGGAATATGTCTAGTGTGTAGTGTCCCCCGGTGATCGAATCCAGACATGGGGAACAAGTCAGCTAGATTCAGTTGATGGGCAGATGCCTCCGCTTGAATAGCCATAAACATGGCACAAACAGCCCTAGGGGAAATGCGATTTTCGGGGCCCAGTCCAGAACCATTGATTAACTGAATTTCTACTTGTGGAACTCTAGCAAGGCTAGCAGCAGTTGATTGGACTACAGTTGCTCCTCCAACTGAGTCTGCCAGCATCTCTGCCATATCATTGTTACTGTAAACATTCATTTCCTTGAGCAGTTGCTTCAAGGGTAATGAGCGATGACGCAGTAACAAAGTTTGTTGAGGGTTGGGTTGCGCCTCAACTTTCACCGCCCCCGCAATTACAACTTGAGGTTTGGGTGTTCCCTTAGGCATGATTGAGTGTGTGTAAATAGCGGGGCGTCCCCAAGTCGCACGATTTAGTGTTTGCTTGAGCATGAGACCCGCTAGCATCGGCTGACGTTGGAAATTCATGGCAAAACTGCCAGTAACGATCAAATTTCCCTTTACCTGCTTGATGCCCATTTTATTGAGAGTATTACCAAGAGCGATCGCTTCTTCCCAAACAAACAAAGGATCGCCACGGCCAGCAATGACCAAATCACCCTGTACAACTCCATTTACCACAGGCCCAGTAACACTCACCAAAGTATCAAATTGGTAATCTGGCCCCCAAGTTTTTAAAGCAACTAGTGAAGTGGCAATTTTGGTTAAAGAGGCAGCTGGCAAAGGTGTCGTACCTTGGTGATTTGCCATTAGCATCGGCCCTGACTGCATCCAAATTCCCTGACTTTCAGCCAGATTTTGCGCCACCACTTTTGATGTTATGAGCTTTTTCAGATATTCCTGCACCGTAGTCGCCCCAGCTGGATTTGGATCAGGGGCAAGAACCAAGCCAGGGCTACTTTGCCAAGTTAGTGCATCTAGGGCATCTAGAGGCTTGATTTGTACCCCGGCCATTTCCAGCCAAAGCGACACCAAACCTGAACCCAATAATTCCAGCATTTTTTATTCCTCTGTTAGGATCTGATCCGTTGTTTACTGTGCTAATATACAAGCTTTTTTAGGATAATCAGTATTGAGTCATAATAACTGGTGTTTTTCTCATCTGTAAGTAGGGTGAATAATATTGTTTTTATGGCTCCTTTGACAATGCCAAAATGCCCATTGCTCATTAAAGATAGCCTCATGAGATTTGTGACGAAAATACTTATACAGTAGACTTTTTGATATGTGGAGATATTAAGCCATTAGCCTAATTCAGGAACGGGCGATCTACAACTGGCTGTGACATTCGTTAGCCACGCAGGAGCGTCTGACTCGCTAACGCTGCGCTATGGTGACGCCATACTATAACCTTGAAGCCAGGAAAGGGAGAGTGATTCAAAATTCTCCCCCTTGCCTTTCTTAATACCTACTTTCTTTCTGGATGCGCTGCATCCTCTGGTGAAGGAGTACCTATCTGATTAATTGTGGCAATCATCTGATACAAGCGCCCCAAGTCGCGTTGATTGAAGTACAAAATGAGGCGGGGTAATCCAACAGTTTCATCTTGTGCTTCTTGAGGTAATGCCTGACTTTTTTCAATCCTTCCTTGAATAATAATGTCGCTAAAATCAGCATTGAGTTGCTCTACAAGAGCATCTGAGATATCTGTCTTCAGGCGGATAACTAACTTATCGCTTACATATCGACAGGAGTGATAAACCTGGTAAAAACGGGTGATAGCATCGCTTGCCACATCCAGATTATCTGTCACCGTGTAAAGGCTGGGGTCTTCAGGACTGACAAGACCATTTTGCACTAGTTGCTTATCAATGTATTCGCTCCAAGACCGCCAGTAATCACCACCAGGGCGATCGATTAAAATTAGAGGTACTGGGCCAAATTTACCAGTCTGGCTTAATGTCATGCATTCAAAAGCTTCATCTTGAGTGCCAAAACCTCCCGGAAACAATGCTATTGCATCACTTTCTTTAAGGAGAAACAGCTTGCGGGTAAAGAAATATTTGAAGTGAATTAGCTTGGGATCGCCCTCTATAAAGGGGTTTGCTTCCTGTTCAAAGGGTAACTGAATGTTTAATCCAAAAGAATTTTCTCGCCCAGCACCTTCATGACCCGCCTGCATGATCCCACCGCCACCGCCGGTCATCACCATAAATCCTAATTGAGAAACAGTGCGAGCAAACTCAAGGGCCATTTGGTACTCTGGTGTATCTGGTGCTAGACGAGCAGAACCGAAGATGGTGACTTTGCGAACATGCCGGTAATCATAAAAAAGCTGGAAACCGCGCTCCATATCTGCTAAAGCAGCCGACAATATTTTCCAATCGAGACGCTCAATTTCGGTATCAGCTAGACGAACAATAGTAGCAAGTGCTTGCTGAATAAATTGCCGATTTTTTAATGTCGGTAAACGAGCGATCAATTCAGCGATATCCGCCTGTAAAGACTCTAATGTGTCAAACGACGCAGATGAGGTCATGAGAACTGCCGCAACAATGGCACTATATTTTACGTGAACTACTCACACTCTAGCAAGCGGGCGATCGCCCTCTGATTTAGAGTTAGCATACTCAGAACTGGCTTTGAGATAGTATTGGTAATTACTCAAGCTGAGATCCCCATCTTTTGAGATTGGAACTCGAAAGTTGGTGTTCAAACCTACCAATTTTAAGGCTTTTAGCTCTAATTTCTTGTGGGGTGGGCGTCTCGCCATTAGTGTCAACTTAAGGTTAAAACCCATTTGTCAACGATAGGTTTTGTTAGGAACGAAGTATAAAGGTGAACTTTTTTCTGACTTTTATACGCAAGCTGGGAGTGATGCTAATAAACAAAGCATTAATAGTCCCTGAAAAAGTTCGTTTTTTGTCCCTTTCAAACCAAATTGTTAAGCATAAATACTTATTGACATAGGAAGTTTGAGCTTAACTTGACACTAATGGCAAGATGCCCACCCTACAAGATTGGATAATTTATTTGTTGGAAATCCCTAAATTATTCTCCCCTACTCCTTTGCTCCCGTCTCTTCTTAACTCAACCCCAACTGTTGTTTTACAGCAATTTTCAGGTAATTGAACCACAAAAAACGGTAAGCTAAATAGATAGTGATTGTCAAATTCAATGCCAGTATCTTACTCCAAAGATTTGCGTGGTCGTGTGATTGCCGCTTGGTTAGAGAAGGAAGGTTCGCAACGCCAACTGGCTCAAAGGTTTAAGGTCAGCTTGTCATTTGTACGCAACGTGGTACGTCATTATCGTAAAAGTGGACAAATTGAAGCAAAACAACGCGGGGGGTATCAAAAACCGATAATTCAGGATGAACATCTCAGCATGATCAAGTCTTTGGTGGAAGGTAAGAATGATTTGTTGCTAAGAGAATTATGCGATCGCTATGCAGAACGCACAGGGACTAGCGTAAGTATCACGACAATGCATCGTGCTGTAGAAAAATTAGGCTTACGTGTAAAAAAAAAGTCTTTATGCTAGTGAGCAAGATAGCCCACGAGTGCAAGAGCTAAGGCATGATTATCGACGAAGTTTAGATAAAATTGATGTCCGAAACCTTGTATTTATCGATGAAGCGGGATTACATTTATCAATGACACGGTTGTTCGCTAGAGCGGTAGATGGTGAAAGAGCAGTTGGTAGTATTCCTGGAAGTAAGGGTGGAAAAGTTTCTTTAGTAGGTGCTTTAAACCTTGATGGACTAGTTGCAGCAATGACTGTGTCAGGAAGTATAAAAATGTCAAGCATTTCTCACTTATGTCACTCAAGTCTTAGCACCTCAGTTGTGGAAAGGGGCTATTGTAGTCATGGATAACCTGAAAGTTCATCATGCCGAACGTGTAAGGGTTGCAATTGAGTCCGTCGGTGCAAAAGTAAAGTTTTTGCCCCCCTACTCTCCAGATTTATCTCCTATAGAATTATGTTGGTCGAAACTGAAGCAATTTCTCCGTTCCTGTGAAGCACGCAC
Organism: Nostoc sp. JL34; assembly: GCF_017114945.1. Lineage (GTDB taxonomy): Bacteria > Cyanobacteriota > Cyanobacteriia > Cyanobacteriales > Nostocaceae > Nostoc. Next base: position 20,341 of record NZ_JABXKQ010000131.1, on the reverse strand, counting down.
ACTGGAATCACTCGACCAAGTAATGGCTCAAGCTGTCAATTACATTACCGAAGATGATGCCCTCGGTTGGTTCAACCACTGTGGTCTATTTACCTGAAAATTGCTGTAAGGCTTTTGGCACATTGATTGCTCAGCTAAAGATGTCTTGTAGCGCTTCATTACCCAGTTTTTCTTTAGCTTTTTCAATTAAGGCTTTTGCTGGGGTTGATGAGTGTAGGAAGAATGACAAACCGCCGAGGCGCAGAGGGCAATGGAGGAAAAGAAAAGGCGATCGCATTATCCTAATAATTAGACTTTGCTGGTTTTAAATTCATCATTCAAGCTGAGATATGCATCGTTCGAGTTCGGAACTCGAACGATGCTGTTGAGAACTTGACTTTTCCCTTTCCCGTCATCTCACTTCAACCCCAGTTCTTCTTTCAACGCCTCTGGTACATTAACTGCTGTCTCTAATCCCCGCACATCTTCCCACTGCTGCTTTTTACCCCAGTTCATTTCTTGGAGATTGGCGTCGCTGAGGTCTGCACCACCGAGAATGGCGTAAGTGAGGTTGCTATGGCTGAGATCCGCACCATTAAGGATAGCACCACTGAGGTTACTGCCACTGAGGTTAGCACTGTTAAGGTTGGCATAGCTGAGGTCTGTGCCGAAGAGGATAGCGTCGGTGAGGTCAGCACCACTAAGGTCGGCGTCGTTGAGAATCACGCCACTGAGGTCGGCTTCGTTGAGAATCACCCGACTCAGGTCTACACCACTGAGGTCAGCACCTAAAAACATTGCACCGTTAAGTCTGGCATTGTTGAGTTTGGCACCGTTAAGTTTGGCGTAGCTGAGGTCTGCGGCGACGAGGATGGCATCACTTAGATTGGTACTGAAAAGAATTGTGTCACTAAGGTTAGTACCATTGAGAATGGCATGACTCAAGTCAGCACCGCTGAGGTCAGCGCGGCAAAGGTCGGCATGACTGAGGCTGACACTACTGAGGTTGGCTTCACTTAGATTCGCACCGAAAAGAATGGCGTTGCTGAGGTCAGCATGGCTAAGGTTGGTGCTGCTGAGGTCGGCGCGATTCAGGTCGGCGCGATTCAGGTCGGCGCGGCTGAGGTTAGTACTGCTGAGGTCGGCGCGGTTCAGGTCGGCGCGACTAAGGTTGGCACAGCTAAGGTTAGCACCGCTGAGGTTGGTGCTACCGAGGTCGGCACCGCTGAGGTTAGCACCGCTGAGGTTAGCACCGCTGAGGTTGGCATCGCCAAGGTTGGCACCGCTAAGGTTGGCACCACTGAAGTTTACGCCAGTTAAGTTGGCATCGCCGAGATAAGCTTGGCCCAGATCAGCACCGCTAAAGTCTGCCCCGGTAAGGTTGGCATCGCCGAGGTAAGCACTCCGAAAGTTGCCGCCTTTGAGGAATTGCCCAACTATACTGCTAAAATTGCCAATTTCCAGGGCATCACTATAGTTGATAATCCGCAGCAGTTGGGATGTGAAAAAATTGTCTGTATCTGGTTGGGCAGATGGATAGAAGGTGATTTTTTGTTTGAGTTCATCTCGCTCTTGGGCGTAGCGGTGTAACTCTAATAGTAAAATCAGGACGTTCAGCCCTGTATATATGTCTACCTGTCTCAACCCGATCGCAATATTTTGTGCCGCTAGCTTTAACCTTGTTTTCTGAGGCAGGTTATCATCTGGTGTTCCATCGATAAATTCTCCCTGACACCAGCGATAATAAAAATCTTCTAGCCGCCAGAAAAGCAATTCTAGGCGAATTTTTTGACTAGTCACAACCAATTCCATTACTTGGTTGACTATTTCTGGTTTCAGCGCCCCATTGCCCAGTAAATCATAAATTTCTTCATGCATCTGGCGATCGCACACTCTAAAGGATAACCCAGAAGGTAAAGTGCCCGATGTCTGATCGTCTATCTTAAAAGTCAAACTGCTCTTTGGTATTGTCCATTTTTCTAAGCTCTTTTGTAGCCTTGGAGAGTATAAATATTCCTGCAAATTATCTTGAGCAAATTCAACGCTTTTATCTAGTTCTTTAATACTTTTTCCTAGAGGTAAAACTGCTTCGGTTTCTGGCGATGTGGTCTTTGGCATCTCTTCCAACCTTGTACCCCTCACATAATTTCTCAGCAGCTGCCAGACTTGAGATAAATATGTTGACATTTTTGTGTCCGTTGTTACATTTAAATTACTGTTTTTGATAATCCTAAATTAAAAATTTTTCTATGCTAGTTTTCTGTTCATTGCCAAAAATAAATAGTATAAATAAATACTATATAAAAAAATCATGAGTTGGTGATATCTACGCTGGTCACTGAGCTTTGTCGTACCCTTCCGGGGAAGCAAGCTATGCGTAGCGTCTCTTAAAGAAGTGCGGGCTACTTCTTGTGCATTTGCCACGGCTTTGCTGGAGGACGGCTTTTAATTAACCTCTAGTAGCCTTAAGCCTCTTCTGGTGATGTAAATAAAGTGTTAGGTGAAAAATTCTTTCAAAAATCAAGTAATTTCCATGTTTTGACTAATTTGTTGTACTTTTTTACCAATAAATTTACTAGTCTGATGTAAAAATAATGCTTACTGTTTGTGAAAGACACAATTATTAGGAAAAATCCTACACTAAAACAACGTAACAAACCTGAAAAATGGTAACTAAAATTGAAGTCAAACAATTTTAGATTGACCCTAACCACAAGGTACTTGGCTCAGTGATTTTAGATTGACGATATTGAGTCAGACGCTACGCACAGTCGCTAACGCTTCTCTACGAGATGCTGCGCGAACTCTATCGAGCGTTACGAGCGGATGCTTGGATTTGTTTCACCCACAAGGGGAAGGCACTGCGATGGAAAGGTTTCTCGGCATAAAGGAGCCAGCCGCGTGGGCGGGTCTCCTGACTTGAGCGGACTGGTATCAAATGCCATTGGGGCATCTACCAAAAAAACTTTTTTAATCAAAAATCCAAAATCTCAAATTGGCACGAGCAAAAGTTTGCTGCTTAATATAAAGCAGCTAAGAGAATCGCCAGAAGGCAGGCTGTATAGCTTGGCAAAAGTTAAAAATTAACTACTGAATAGTTATCGGGGAATGAATGCGATGAACAGATTAACCTTTTATATGATTTTGTTACATAGTTTGTTTTTAGGAATAGCAACAGCTAACGCCAAGTCACCCTCTGTTAACAGAGTTGATACAGAGTTATCAGCCAACCATCGGGTTGTAGAAGGCGTAGTTACAGCTAGCAGTGGAGAGCAATCCAATAGTCAGTTCAAGGCAGAAACTTCTTCAACCCAAATCTCAGCCTTATCGCCAAAGAATATTAATATTACCCATAAACAGAGGCTCCCGTCAGGGCAAGTTTGGGTAGTTAATCAAAATAAATACGTACAGCCTCAACCATTTATTTGGGTAGTAAAAGACCTTAAAAAAGTAGAACAGCAACCATTTTTGCAAGTTGCAAAACCCTCAGAAAAACCGAATGCAAAGCCTAATCCTAGTGCTAAACCAGCAAAGGAAGATTTAGAACCATTTAACGAAGTAATCAAAGACACCCAAAACTCAGGGGGATTATTCACCCTTTATCGTAATAAAGAAAAGAATAAAATTTATCTAGAAATTAAGCCAGAGCAACTTAATAAAAATTACTTAGCTACGGCAACCCTGGAATCGGGCATTGGCGAACGGGGTATTTACAGCGGTATGCCTCTGCAAGATTTTTTGTTTTATTTCCAACGGGTGGATGATAAACTACATTTTGTGATCCGCAATGTGAATTTTCGCACTCGTGAGGGAGATCCTCAAGTGCGATCGCTAGCCCGGTCTTTTAGTGACTCTGTTCTTTACACCATTTCCATTAAAAGCATTCATCCACAACGCAAAACTCTTCTCATCGATTTGGGCGATTTGTTACTCACAGACTTGGCGGGATTATCTGCAAGTTTAGGAGTCCCCGCAACCACTGACCAATCTTATTTTGGTACTGCTAAAGCCTTTCCCCAAAACTTAGAAGTCGAGTCAGTTTTGAATTACTCTGGTAGCGTTGACCGCGATAGTGAATTGGCAAGTTTTGCATCGCTAGCTGATAACCGTGGTTTTACCCTGCGCGTCCACTATAGTCTCTCCCAACTACCCGACCAAGATTATCGACCGCGCCTTGCTGACGATCGCATCGGCTATTTCATCACTGCCTACCAAGATTTATCCAAAGACGACGATCGCGGCGATTCTTTTGTCCGCTACATAAATCGCTGGCATTTAGAAAAAGAAGACCCGAAAGCAGTTATTTCTCGTCCCAAAAAACCGATTGTCTTCTGGATTGATAACGCTGTACCCTTAGAGTATCGCGATGCCATGAAAGAAGGCGTTCTCATGTGGAACAAAGCCTTTCTCAAAGCTGGATTCAAGGATGCAATTGAAGTCCGCCAAATGCCAGATGACGCCACATGGGACCCAGCAGATATTCGTTACAATACGATTCGCTGGATTAACACAGTAGATGGTTATTTTGCAATGGGGCCATCCCGTGTTAATCCATTGACAGGAGAAATTTTAGATGCAGACATTCTCGTAGATGCTAGCTTTGTGCGGGCACTCAAGAATGAGTATCGCAAAATCGTTCAACCCAGCCAAACAGAAAATCGCACCACTTTATCAGCTTTGATGCAAAATCGTCTTCTTTGCGCCAATGGTTTAGATGCGAAAAATAATGGTGTGCCCCAGAAGACGCAAGGGCAACAGGGGTTATTGAGTCGTTTATCGAAAATGGCAGGTGAGTACGATTTATGCTACGGGATGGAAGCCGCTAACCAGTTTGCCTTTGGTTCCTTGGCGATGTCACTGCTGCCAGATACTATAGCCACTCCAGATCAGGTGAAAGCATATATCAATCAATATTTACGTTTAATCATCGCTCACGAAGTTGGACATACTCTTGGTTTACGTCATAATTTCCGTGGTAGTACTCTGCTATCACCAGAGGAAATGAATAATACGGAAATTACCAAAACTAAAGGTCTGACAGCTTCCGTAATGGACTATATTCCTCCAAATATTGCTCCTCAAGGGACAAAACAGGGAGATTATTTTCCTAGTATGGTGGGGCCTTATGATGAATGGGCGATTAAGTATGGCTACACAACAATTCAGACATCAACTCCTCTAGCGGAAAAGCCAATTTTGGAGGAAATTGCTGCACAATCCTACAAGCCAGAGTTGAGTTATTCTACAGATGAAGATGTATATGACCTTGACCCAACGGCTGATGCTTGGGATAATAGCGGTAATGTGCTGCTTTATTCTCAGTGGCAGTTGAATAATTCGCGGGTGATGTGGGAACGTCTCGATAAGCGTTACCCAATGGCTGGCGATAGTTACAGCGATGTGAGCGAACGCTTTAGTACAGTATTGGGTAACTATTTCCAGCAAATATATTACACCACAAAATATATTGGGGGACAATCTTTCTATCGCATTCACCCCAGCGAACTACCTGCCGAGAAAGGCTCTGGAGTCCGCCAACACCGTTTACCATTTGAACCAGTACCAGTTGAAGAACAACGCCAAGCTTTAGAAACGCTACAAAAATATGTATTTGCAGAAGATGCCCTCAGTTTTTCCCCAGAACTACTGAATAAATTAGCACCTTCCCGTTGGCGACATTGGGGTAGTTCTCCGCAAGTTGGCCGTTTGGATTTTCCCATTCATGACTTGGTACTACTCATGCAGGGTTCTGTGTTGCGGGATTTACTCTCAGGCGATCGCCTCTCTCGTCTCAAGGATATTGAACTCAAAACTCCTGAAGGAAAAGCACTGACTCTACCAGAATTATTTGACACTTTGCAGTCAGGTATTTGGACGGAAGTTATCAAACCAAAAGGTAAACTAATGAAGATTACCAGTTTGCGGCGAGGCTTGCAGCGGCAATATCTGGACATTTTAACTGGTATGGTATTGCGAAAAGAATATGTTCCAGAAGATGCTCGAACTCTCGCTTGGTATAAACTCAAACAACTGGATGAGAAACTGAAGGGAGTTAATTCAGATGATGAATACACCAAAGCGCACTTACTAGAAACGCGCGATCGCATCGAGAAAGTCTTGAATGCGCCGTTGCAAGGGAATTAAAAAGGGAGTAGGAAGTGGGGGAATAATTTTTAAATTGTATCTCCCTCTCCCTTCTCTGTTTCCATCACCACTTTGGCAAAATATATTTAGAATGCTCATACAGGCTGAGAAAATAGTTTATGTCAGCTAGAGATAAATTTCACAATGTTGTGAAATCGGCATTACAAAAGGAGGGGTGGCGAATTACTCATGATCCCTTGCTAATTCGCATAGAAAATATTACCGATATGTATATTGATATCAAGTCCGGTTAATTACTTATGATTACCGCATCCGTGCAAAAGTCAGGAAAACCTCTTTCTCCCTGCCCCCTGCCCCCTGCACCCCTGCGGTCTAAATGATAAGTCTTTACCCGAACATGATATGACTTGGGAGCAGAGAGAATTATTGCCGCAGAAAGAGAGGGACAAATAATAGCGGTTGAAGTTAAAAGTTTCCTCGGTACTTCAACTATTTCTGAATTTCATACCGCGGTGGGACAGTTTATTAATTATCGATATGCTTTCTTAAGAGATAGATTCTGAGCGAGTTTTGTATTTAGCAGTGCCCTTAAACACTTATAACGATTTTTTAAATAAACCATTTATTAAAACTATTATCCAGCGTAGTCAAATCAATCTAATAGTTTATGATGTGGAAACGGAGGAAATTAGCCGATGGCAGATTTAGATAAATATCGAAAGTGTATTCGTCAATTACTTACAGAATATGCTCAACGCGCCTCCTCTAATAATGAAATTGAAGCTCAAACAATTTTTGACGGAGAACAAGATCATTACCAACTGATATATATTGGTTGGCAAAATAGACGTAGGGTTTTCGGCCCTGTGATGCATTTTGATATCAAAAACGGTAAAATTTGGATTCAGTGGAATGGTACAGAAGAGGATGTAGGTGAGCAACTTACGGCGATGGGAGTACCAAAAAACGATATTGTAGTTGGATTTCAGCCACCCTACATCCGGCAGTATACAGACTATGCTATGAGTTAAAGAGAAATCAAGACTGAAAATGACAGTATGTATACTAAGCGCAGATCATTCGTTCCACGTGTGTTTTAGCGTTGAGAAACTGTACGCAGTACACATCTGGATTACTCAATTTTTCCCATTCAGCATAACCAATGCGGTCATCAAAATGCTTCAGGATCAACGCCATTAAATTGCCATGCGTGACGATCGCAACTTTACTTACTTCTTGCTGCAATACTTCATCAATTACAGCGATTCCACGCGCCATAGCATCACGACTTGACTCACCACCATCTAGATATAAATCGAGATTGGTAAATGATTCAGCCAATCGCTCACGCCAATTAGCAAGCGGTGTTGCACACAAAACGCGCTCAGTAAGTCGGTTATCAATCTCGATTGAAAGACCCAGACGTTTAGCGAGGGGAGCGATTGATTGATATGCTCTAATAAATGGACTAGAAATAACCCGCTCGATCCCAAAATCAAATAATAAATCAGTCAGAGCGATCGCTTGAAGATGACCCTCTGATGTAAGAGGCGCATTAGGTTCTTGTCCAACTGCTTGGCAATGTCGCACAATATACAGGGTTTTTAGCATTAAATTTCTGTAGAAAAAACTCAAAATGAGGCAGCAGACGAGAAAGTTTCCTCCTGCTACCCCTGCTTTCTCCTAACTACTCAATGCCTTTAAGAACCGTTGCAAACTCTTAAACACGCTCGGCTTTCTCGCAGGTGCAGCGTCTGTTGTTGTTTGCGGTTGTCCTTTCATCAGGATGAGATCCAACTCATCACCCGATGGTTTTGTGGGTAATTCGGCAATTCTTTGATATTCGCCTCCGGTTTCCAGCCAAACTTCCCACTGTCCTGGGTAGCAGCGACATAAGGCACTTTGATCGTCTACAGGGCGGAGATAATAGGCGGATTCAATGGTACTGATGAAACGATCGCGGATTTTTCTAGCTGTATAACCAATGCCTACAGTTCCAGAATCTTCTAAGCGTGGATTTAACAAAACTAAAGGGCGATCGCCTATTACTTCACACAACTTTTCCAACTGCGGTACTTCTACGGCAGTGGGGGCAATGAATAAGAAAATTTCATCTTCTGGCTGAATTTTTGTTTGCAAGGATGCAGCCCTACCCGTACCAATATCCAAAATTTGAAATGGTGCATCAGCCCAATCGCGGCGGGCTAGGGCCGCAGCACCAGCGTCAGCAAAGAAAATCTTCAAACGGGAATCATATTCTGTAAACGCCGGCAGAAATTGTTCCGCTACCGGCATAAACTTCAGTTCTGGGAACAGGAACTCAACTTGTAAGCGAGTACAGCCATCTGCAAGGGCAGCTTGAACGGCTACACGAGATTGGGCGATCGCATCTTCAAGACTATTTGGAAGTTCACTCATAATCTGTATAGTGCTGTAGTGTCTACTCCCATTGTTTCAGTATTGGCTCTTAATTAGGACTTACGCAGAGGAGATCGCTCAACTGCTTTTTAAAGCAGCGCTGTTCTATTCGATCTCTGAGGGATTTTGTCAACTGTATGGGTGAGAAATTTACTTAATTATGCGATCGCTTGCTCGACCTAGGTTAAAAAATATTTTATACCAGTATAATATCTGATTTTTATAACTTTAGTTATATTTCTATTGATTATCAATAGGTTCAACTGGAGTCTTTTCTCATCAAGTATGAATTATAAATCATAAAATCTTTCAACTGAACTCAGTCGCTAGCAGGAGGAGATTTAGCACAATATTTTTTACACTGTTAAATAAACCTTATAAACAACTTGGTAACAGCGTATGCCTCTTCACAAACTTGAACATTTTGACCAAAACTATCAAGATACTTTTGGCGGAGACGACATTAAAGCGCTGGATGTTTATACTGAGGGAGGAGAAAGGATTGGTTCAGTGGCTGATGTTTTAGTTGATGACGATGGTCGTTTCCGGTATTTAATTATTGATACAAGCTTAGATTTTGTTAGCAAGAAAATATTACTGCCGATTGGTCTTTCCCGGATCAATTATCCAGAAAGACGCGTTTATGTTGATGGATTAAGCAGACAGCAAGTAGAAAATTTACCCGATCACAAAGAAGATGCGCTCATTGATAATGATTACGAAGAAAATGTCCGTAGTGTATTTCGTTCTTCAACCAGCGGTGTGACTTATGATCGCGACACATACAATTACCAGAAAGATCCAGATTTATACGGTTTGAATGAGCAATCTCATCAAACTTTTAAACTCTATGAAGAACGATTGATCGCCAACAAACATCGCGTCAAAACCGGAGAAGTAACGCTTGGTAAGCACATTGAAACAGAAATAGCGCACGTTACAATCCCTATTCAAAAAGAACGAGTTCTGATTGAGCGAGTTGTGCCAACAGAAGCAGGAAAAGTTGTAGATCCCAATGAACTGAAGTTTCAAGAAGGGGAAGTAGCCCGCATAGAAGTGTACGAAGAAACGCCTGAGATATATAAAGAAGCCTTTGTGCGTGAAGAAGTCCGGGTCAAGAAAGTAGTAGAACGGGACATTGTGGAAGCACAAGACACCATTCGTCGCGAAGAGTTAGATGTTGATACTGCGGGTAATTTACATGTGCAAGCAAATGATATCACTACACATGAAACTATCTAATTAGCTGGTTAATAATTTTGTTTGGTAGATTTATCTGAAATAATCAGACAGGCAAAGTTAATTTTTATCTCTGCCTGTATTTTTTTATTCAATAACAATATTCCCAACTTGTTTAATAAGTCGGGAATCTCAAGCTTAAATGAATTTACATCTTGCTCAATCATGTAGAGATGTGATATTTTTCAATGAGTATTTTAATATATTCGGCAAATTTCATGCACCAAGGGTAAACATATTTTTACAATAGAAAGTGAGATGCCCCCAGTTTCGCGTCTCTAATTCAGCTATTTTGTTTTATCTGCCCTAAATAAAAAATATCTATAACTTTGGATTGTTGAACTCTGGAAATAATTCATTCGGTAGAAGGAGGTACACAAATAAATAAATGTCTAGTTTAGTTATTAGGAAATGAAGAAAAATTTTTTGAGGTTAAATATAATGGTTCTTTACAAATTAGAAGATTTTGAGCCTAATTACCGCGATACATTTGAAGGTCACGATATTAAAGGGCTTGGAGTTTATGCACAAGGCACTGATGAAAAAATTGGCACTGTCAGCGATGTTTTAGTTGATGATGAAGGTCATTTTCGCTATCTAGTCGTTGATTTAGGATTCTGGATTTTTGGTAAGAAAGTATTGCTACCACTTGGTCGGGCCCGTATCGACTATAACGTTGATCGCGTCTACACAGTTGGCTTGACTAGAGAGCAAGCAGAAGATTTACCTGAGTTCGATGAACGTCAAACCCTTGATTATGACTATGAAGAACGGGTGCGTGGTGTATATCGCCAACCCACAAACTACACCCCTCCTATAGAAGCTTCAGCGCCATTAGATGCTTCAGCAGCACTAGACCCTTTAGCACCAGCACCATTGGGTACAACGCCCGCTTACGCCCGTGATAACTACACTTACGAACGTGAACCTTCTTTATACGGGTTAAATGAGCAAGATCATCAAACTCTGAGATTGTATGAAGAACGGCTGATTGCCAGTAAACGCCGCCAAAAAACCGGAGAAGTAACGATTGGCAAGCATGTTGAGACTGATACTGCACGGGTTGCAGTCCCGATTGAAAGAGAGCGAGTTGTGATTGAACGGGTAACTCCAGCAGATGCGGGTACTGCCGCTTCCGGGCGTGAAGCAGACTTCCGTGAAGGTGAAGTTGCTCGCATAGAAATCCATGAAGAAACTCCTGATGTTCGCAAAGAAGCATTTTTGCGTGAAGAAGTCAGAGTTAGAAAAGTGGTAGATCAAGAGACAGTTGAAACTCAAGAAACCGTGCGTCGTGAAGAGTTAGATGTGAATTCTGGTAATCTTCCAATTGAAGAACGCTAACTAAATATAGTCATTAGCTGATAACTAATGACTAATAATTAATTCGACACAGTGCAGGTGAGGCTGTTGAATTAGCTTTACCTGTGCTTGCAATAGCTGATACCAGTTAAGATTTTGAATCGCGAATATTGCTTCTGAGATGGGTTGGATAAATGCATCTGTCGCAAACATTTTTCTAAATGGTATCTAGATAATTAATACATTTAATCTAGCTAAGTAGAAAGCAGTTCATAAATTTTGCATATGAATAGCCAACTGATGGCAAGAAAGATTGGACAGGCAAACGGAAACTCTCGCACTAGCACCTCACTGGCAGATTTAAGAAGTAAGGTGAACAATTTTACTGTGTTCGATAAGCAAGGTAAGCTAGTAGGAGTAGTTCATGATTTAATTGTGGATGCTAATCGTCGGCTAAACTTAGTTATATCTAATCAGCCGAATCAAGAAGCTGGAGAATATGGTCAGCTATTAGCCGATAAACATCCTTCTTTATTTCAGTTACAGAGCCAAAGAATAAAAAAAATCGACAAGCCGACTAAATCTGTTTTCATAGACTTAAACAAATCAGAAATAGAGTATATGCCTGAATATTTAGAAACAGAAACACCAGGCGAACCCACACTATCAGAAAACTCAACTAAGCAACTAGTAAATCATCAAACTACAAATAGCTCAGTTGAGCCAGTAAATTTAGAACAGGCTACCGAAGAACAGATTATTCGTCTACTACAAGAACGACTAGTTGTTGAAACCAGTAAGCGTAAAGTTGGTGAGGTGATTGTTCGCAAAGTAATCGAAACCCGGATGGTACAAGTTCCTGTCCGGCGTGAAAAACTGATTGTGGAACAAATTAGTCCAGAACACAAACAACTCGCAGAAATTGATTTAGGACAAGAGGAAATTGCTGGCATTGACTTGACCGAAGTAGAAAAACTTGAATTTACACGTTTTGACGGCGGTTTAACGGTAAGCGGTGAATTTAGCTCGCCTAAAATTGCTAGTTTATTGCTGAATGCGATCGCACTAGAGCAAAATCACGGATGTAAGCAGGTGCGAGTGAGCATTGCTGTTGAAGATGAGTCACACCAGAAAAAATACCAGGAGTGGTTTGACCGCTGTTCTAAAGGTGAATCACTAAAGCCAAAAAAATAAGTTTCTAGCAGATAAATTAGTAGGGTGGGCATTGCTCACCCTATTTTTTTGCTGATTTAAGAAAAGAAAGTTTAAATTCTTGTTCCCCACTGCCTAATTGTCTAGAGTGAATGTCTCTAAAGCAACTTAATTTACAATACTAAGCAGTTGCCGTTCTTTTGGCTACTTGCAATGAGATTTCGACTGAAGAGACTTTCACGGAAGAAACGACAGCATCTGATCCCACCGATTCAGATTCAAGTTCGAGATGGAAAATTTGAGATTATGGGTATGGGTGTATGGCATTCCTACTGGCGCGATCCCTACCATTTACTGCTAACGATTCCCTGGACTGGTTTTCTGATCTTGATTTGTACTTTTTATGTAACTATTAATGCTCTATTTGCCCTAGCTTACTTGATAGGAGGAGATTGTATTGCCAACGCCCGACCTGGCTCTTTTTTAGATGTCTTCTTCTTTAGCGTCCAAACCCTAGCATCTATCGGCTATGGGGCAATGTATCCTAAAACAACTTACGCCAACATTATTGTCACCATTGAAGCAATGATCGGTTTGGTGGGAATTGCTGTGATGACGGGACTAGCCTTTGCTCGATTCTCCCGACCCACAGCCCGTGTACTCTTTAGTCGTGTAGCAGTAATTACATCTCATGAGGCAATGCCGACTCTCATATTTCGCAGCGCTAATCAGCGTCGCAATATGATTTTGGAGGCGCAGATGCGAGTCTACTTGATGCGCGATGAAGTAACCCTAGAAGGACAGTTCATGCGTCGGTTCTACGATCTCAAACTACTGAGGAACCAAACACCTAGCTTCACATTAAGCTGGTCAGTGATGCATGTCATTGATGAGTTTAGTCCTCTATATGGGATGACCCCAGAATCGTTAATTCAGACAAATACTATGGTGATTGTCTCTTTGAGTGGCATTGATGAAACGGTTGCCCAGGTTGTTCATGCCCGTCATAGCTATAGTGCTAATGAGATTTTGTGGAACAATCAATTTGTCGATATCTTTCACCACACACCGGATGGACATCGTTACATTGATTACAACCGCTTCCACGATGTTTTACCTTTAGAGTAAACTACCCACACTGACCTGAAGGTATAGTATGGGCTGGAGCAATGATGCATTTTAGACTTACGTCGGCAAATTAGTTAAAGGAGTTGAAATACCTGAAGTTTACTCGGAAGTCTGATTGAGTGGTGGTTGTAACGGTTTAACGACAACCCGACCATTTTCAACAACAGTGCAACTTTTAACCGTGCTCTTGCTGTGGTTAACTGGCACATCCTGGCACTGGTTTTTTTGGGAGATATTTTGCTCTTGTTGTTGGTTGAGGACGACAACACAACAGGCGCAGGAGGCAAAGGACATATAAAACATTTTGATCTCTATATATATTATCGCCCTACTGTTGCTGTTTGGCTGAAAAATTTGCTACCTATGTATTTTGATTATTGAGGACAATAAGTAGGGATTGCACAGCTCGAAATTTAATTCAGTGCTGACTATTGCGTATATGCGAAACTATGGATGTAAGTACTTGCTTTCTTGTGCTTGTAGCTTGTTTGATATATCTAAACCAATTAAATAGGAAAGCGGTTATAGATCCCGCCCCGCTTTCCTCCCTGCTCAAACTTCTTTGGGCACGGTTAGACAGTGGGTTTTTCTAATGAAAAAATTTTTGAGATATCTGGGTTTAGGTTTGCTATCTACCTTTTTGACCGCTACTCCCGGATTGGGAGCCGAGCGCATTAGCTTTTATTATCCTCCCTTCGGCGAATTTTCCTTATCTGTGGACTCGCTGGAAACTTTTGCGAAAGAAGGCAAAATCGATCAAGATTTTTCATTTTATGCTAGTCGTGCTACCCCTGAACAACTCGCTCAACTGCGGGATCTACTCCAGAAAAGGTTTAATGTCACTCCTACATTATTATCTCAAGTTACCTACTCACCTATAGGTGAGCAGCTGGTGCAACAATTGGGAAAATTACTTCTCACTGAGTCTCGAAAGAATGGCTTCTATGCCATACGTGCCTCTTTGATTTTGGCTGCTGCCGATCAACAGGGTTTAACGGTTGTGAATTTGCTGCGGAAATTTCCTAGCAATACTATACGGGTGAATTTCACAGAGGGGTTAAGGATAGTCGATGACTTGTCGCAATTGATCAAAAAAAAGGATGAAGTTTTTGCCTCTCTTCAAAAAGAAGCGATCGCTCAAGCAGCCACTTCAACCGTTGATTTCTCCCAACAGCAAGATTTGCGATCGCCAGGAAAATTCACCTGGCAGAAAAAAACCTTCGAGTTAAATGACATTTCTCGCGATCGCCGTCTACCTGTGGATGTCTATTTACCTACAACTCAAAACTCACAACTCACAACTCAGAATTCTCTGTCCCCTCCCTTTCCCCTGATTGTAATTTCTCATGGCATCGCCTCAGACCGCTCTACCTTTGTCTATCTGGCTGAACATCTAGCATCCTATGGTTTTGCTGTTGCTGTACTGGAACACCCTGGTAGTAATGCTCAACGCTTTCAGCAATATTTTGCGGGTTTGGCAGGGCCGCCAGATGCAGCAGAATTTATCAACCGACCTTTAGATATTAAGTATCTACTCAATGAACTCCAGCGTCTAGAAAAATCTGATCCCACCCTCCAGGGAAAACTCAATTTTCAGCAAGTTGGGGCGATCGGTCAGTCCTTTGGTGGTTATACTGTTTTGACTCTAGCAGGAGCAAAGATTAACTTTGAGCAACTGCGTCAAGACTGTAATCCCAATAATTCATCCTTTAATTTGTCACTTTTTTTGCAGTGTCAAGCAACTGACTTACCCCCAAAGAATTACGAATTCAAAGACGATCGCATCAAGGCGATTATTGCGATTAATCCCATTGATAGCTCAATTTTGGGTGAAGGCGGAGTCAGTCAAATTAAAATTCCTGTCATGCTGGTAGCAGGTAGTCAAGATATTTTCGCCCCACCCGTATCTGAGCAAATTCGCCCCTTTACCTGGCTTTCTGACTCCAATAAGTACCTCGCTTTAATCGAAAACGCTACCCACTTTTCAGCGATCGCTGAACCTACTTCTCAAAACGATGTATTACCTGTGCCACCTGCCTTGCTGGGCCCCGATCGTGCTGCTGTTTATTCCTATCTCAACGCCTTGAGTGTAGCTTTTTTGGAAACCCATCTCCTTAATCGCCCTGAATACCGCTCCTATTTACAGCCTTCCTACGCCACATTCATCAGTAAAGAGCCTCTGAATCTCAGTCTTTTACAATCGTTATCGGTAGATCAATTCAATAAAATCTGGAATGGCTCGATTCCTCAGTCAGTCAAACCATCAAATCTTCAACCTACCCCTACCCGACCTTAGTTATAGTAGTTTTCAACACACACCTGCACTTTGCTAATAAGAGCAATCTTATTTGATTTGTGAAGATTGAAAGCTTTAGACCCCGACTTCTTAGAGAAGTCGGGGTTATTGTATAAGTCAGTTGGTGCTAAGATTTTAAGCTCTCTTAAGAAATGTAAATGTAGGGACAGTGCGTTGCGGAGCTTTCCCTACACTTAAATTTCTATTTATTCATATATAGCAATCCTAAATGAGTTGTGAAAATTCTCGGTGTCCAGATCCCCGACTTCTCAAAGAAGTCGGGGATCTAACTTTTGACGAATGATTTAGAATTACTATAGATTAAATTTTTATCGTCAACTTATTTACACCGGGCAAGTCTCAAGCATTTCTTTGATAAACTCAAAGCTAAACCCAAACGATTTACCATTTATCCTAAAGTTTTAGCAGATAGATATGCTGTTGTAATTTGCATTAAGAATAATAACTGAAAACCTGAAACCTGATCCCCCTAATTCCCTTAAAAAAACGGCTTTTAATATCTCTCCCTTTTTAAGAGGGTTTGGGGATCTCTTCTATTTTTTTAAAAAATAGAAATTAAAGTTTTTGATTTCAAGTAAATCAGTAAATATACTGCCGCAAGTCTGCAAGCTAGCTGAAATACCTAAGTATTGTACCCATAAGCCAAAACGCTAGATGTCTTTTTTGTTTCTAAACTATGAATCAGATATAGCAATTTCCCAAAATAGAGGTTGTTTGTCAGGAAATTCAGATATTTGTACTCAGGTATTCATAAAAACTTATTTAATAAAATCTTTTCTATATATATGCTTGTCGTTAAGAGGTATTAAGAAATCCTTATTAAAGAATATTGCAATCCCTTGATTTAATTGCTAACGTGTGTATGACAACGATGCTGATGAACGCTCGGATCTAGGAGAAATAAAATCTATGAGCTATACCCATTCAGCCAAGTGTGTTAGGGTTTGACAGGTTAAAAATGAGAAATTTCTGCCTCGTATAGACAATTATGAGTGATTGCAGATTAACCAAGAAATATCTCGTTGCTAAAGACTTAGTTTCAGTTTGATTTCAATTGCGATTAATTATTTGTCTTACCTTGTGCCGACAAGCGAGTAGCTCAAGATTTGAGTTTATCGGCAATAACGAAGAGTTTGGTAAGACTTAAATTTTGGAGGATAAAATCAATGGAGATTCAAGGTAAAGTTGCCTTAATTACAGGGGCTTCTCGTGGGATTGGACGAGCGATCGCTCTCGAACTAGCGCAACAAGGCATCAAGCGGCTGATATTAGTAGCACGCGATCGCCAAAAGTTAGTCGAGGTAGCTAACGAAATCGAGGCGATGGGCACAGAAACTGCGATCGTGGCATTAGATTTGACACAGACAATTGAAATAAATATCGCTGTAGCCCAACTGTGGCGCAATTTCGGACAGATTCACCTGCTGGTTAATTGTGCAGGAGTCGCCTACCAAAGTTCGTTTTTGCAATCTAAAATGCCCCAAGTTCAAGAAGAACTCTCTGTGAACTTGTTAGGGATGTACAACCTCACTAGTCTGATCGCTCGACGCATGGCTAGCCAAAGACAAGGGACAATTGTCAATGTATCAAGCCTGATGGGGAAAGTCGCTGCACCGACGATGGCGACTTACTCAGCTACCAAGTTTGCCATCATCGGATTTACCCAAGCCTTGCGGCGGGAACTAGCTGAACACAATATTCGAGTGATTGCATTACTGCCTTCCCTCACAGATACAGACATGGTGCGCGACTTAAAATTATTTCGCTGGGTGATCCCCATGACTCCTCAGCAAGTGGCTAAAGCACTCGTCACCGGAATGCAAAATGATTCACCAGAAATTCTAGTCGGATGGCAAAGTCATTTAGCCGTGTTGTGTCAACGCCTTGCTCCTTGGTTGCTAGAGCTAATTTTACGAATAGCGACTCCGCCAGCGCCAACAAAACAACAGCCTGCTGAAAAACTGAAAACGCTGATCCCGAAACTGAGTTTTTTAACGAGAATCCATCGTTTCGGTGATTTGTTCTTGTCAAGAACATGAGTCCTAAATTTTTAGGGGCGATCGCGCTTTCTGTTCTGGGGTCAATTGCTTTTACCTTTAGGCTAAAAACAGCAGTACCCGACCAAATTAACTAGATTAACTGCAATCAGCAATCCTTACACAACCCAACTCAATCAGCTTCTAATTCCAGATATCGGCAATCTGTATGGACTAACTATATTTTACCAAAAAGGCTGATCCCTGCCGATCATAGATTTCTGACTAAAATCTGGCGTATTAGCAGACGGTAAACAAACTTTATCAATAAATAGAACACAAAGATGCGAATATCTGGGTAGACTGCACCGATGATTACTAGACTTGCCTGAGTTCGCAGTTACTGAAAATCACCAAATTAAAAATGTTATGGCTCAGGATATTTATTGGATCTGTACTGAGTCAGGTGCTATTAGATACTCGTGCAAATTTTATAAATACAACTTATTTCGGAGCAACTAGAAATGCTATCCTTCCCCACAACCCTGACTCCTTTGCCCGAAATCATTGATGGCTTACCGAATATTTCTGGTTGGGAAACAGAGATTCTCTCTGTAGTTAACCAGGAACAACCAGTATTTTTACCAACTACGAATATCCGCTTAGAAGACGTAAATGCTGTATTTGCGATCGCCTTACACATGCACCAGCCAACTATACCCGCTGGACATGGTGGTACACTCATCAGCAATCTGCAATATATGTTTGAGCATCCCAACGAAGGGGATAACCACAATGCAGATCCTTTTGCCCATTGTTACAGCCGCATGGGAGACTTGATCCCCGAACTTGTAAATCAAGGTTGCAATCCGCGTGTGATGTTGGATTACTCTGGTAATCTTCTGTGGGGACTCAGGCAAATGGGACGCGGTGATGTTCTTGATAATCTTAAACGCATCACTTGCGATCCAACCTATCAACCTTATGTAGAGTGGTTGGGTACAATGTGGAGTCATGCAGTGATTCCTTCCACACCCATAGCAGATATTAAATTGCAGATCATCGCATGGCAACATCACTTTGCGGCAATTTTTGGCTGGGAAGCACTAGCGCGAGTTAAAGGATTTTCGCCCCCAGAAATGCATCTACCAAATCACCCTGATGCTCTATTTGAATTTGTGAAAGCGCTGAAAGAATGTGGATATCGCTGGCTACTTGTTCAAGAACATTCTGTAGAAACAATTAGTGGTCAATCTCTCACTCACAAACATTTACCACATCGTCTGATTGCCCGTAATTCTCAAGGTGAAACAATTAGCATCACAGCCTTAATTAAAACCCAAGGTTCGGATACTAAATTAGTCGCACAAATGCAGCCTTATTATGAAGCTAAAACCTTATCGAAACAACAAATAGGTAGTGTGTTTGTACCACCGATAGTTAGCCAAATTGGAGATGGTGAAAATGGTGGCGTGATGATGAATGAATTTCCTAGCGCTTTTAAACAAGCTTGGTGGGATATGGTAAATAACGGCGGAGGAAAATCAGGTGTAGTCGGGATATGTGGTACAGAATATTTAGAATTAATAGAAGCAGCAGGATGTAAACCTGAAGATTATCCAACTTGCCAACCAGTAGGACAACATCAGATTTGGGAGCGAGTTTCACCAGATAATAGTCAACCGGAAGCTGTAGAGAATGCCATTCAAGAATTAAAGCAAATAAACTCTAATTTTCACATGGATGGAGCCTCGTGGACAAATCATATCAGTTGGGTAAAAGGATATGAAAATGTGTTGTCTCCCATGTATAAATTAAGCAGTTTATTTCATCAAAAGATTGATCCATTACTGCAAACTGACTCAGCAGAACCTATTACTAGACAATCTCAATACCGTAACCTTCTCCTACATAACCTTTTGCTGCAAACTAGTTGTTTTCGTTATTGGGGACAAGGCGCTTGGACTGATTACGCACGCGAAATTTATCAACGTGGCGAAAGCTTGCTACAAACGACTGCGAGATTATAGAGAATTGGTATAGCGCTTCTCTGTTGAGTTGAATACACACCTAACTCCCAGCCCCATTCTTGTAAGAAAGAGGGTTGGGGGTTATATTTATTGAGAACAAGCTGTGGAAATACGCATTAAAACTTTAATCAAGTTCGTATCTCACTTCTTCATTTTTAATTCGCAACAAACGCAGTCCTCTATGTCATCTGCTGGCGAAGTTCTTTGGCACGTTGTACTTTAACTAAATCTACTTTGTATCCGATTAGAATATTGCGAGTTCCCTCATTTTTTTGTGGATAGCAAAATCGATCGCACTTGGCGAATTAGAGGTGTGCTTGCTTGGCATATGATGTGATCGCACTTGTAAGATAATTGGGGTACAATCAGATATTTTGTAATTCAAATTAGCTACTTACCAAATTGCCTTCCGTCAAGGTTGAGGTGAAAGTAAAGGCTTAATAATAAATTTTAACATTTTATTTATTTGACTAGATATGAGTTTTTAAGTTTTTAAATTAACCAAGTATCTTTAAAAGGAAGTATAAATAGGAAGTATAAATTAAATATTAACTTATTATGTTATGGCTAACGTTTTTATAAGCTATCGACAAATTGATACCGAGCCAGCTGAAAAACTTGCCTCAGAACTTGCCCATACTGGCAGGGTTAGCGCGTCTCAAAGCCTATTGACAATAGGACTTGCCTGATATAGCAAT